>NZ_FXWM01000002.1:0-347500 GCF_900177675.1 Bacillus sp. OV166
AGAGTGTGGAAACAAATACTCAAATCTAACTAACCAATAGAATCGACCAGAAACCTATATTTACTTATGGTACGGTTCACCGTAACGGCTCTAACAGCAAATATGTGAACAGAGGAAGATAGAAGCATATTTGAAAATGAATGCATTTTGGGAACCAAATGCCTCGGAAAAAGTCAAGGAATCTTAAACGGAAGGATTAAGATCAATCATCTTTCGAGTGGCGTGCCTAATAACAATGACCATTATGCTGAATGGTAATCTCCGAATAATTCTCCTAGCCTATATAAATATTGTTATAATCTACAAATTGATTGAGAGGCTTGGCCCAGAAGTCGTTGTTTTATTAGCCGTAAGGCCGCCAGCCAAACATTTCTATTTCTGAGGCATTAACCCAAGAAACTTTCACACCTTCGACATAATATAAATCAAACAAAAAATTTGTACTTCGACCAGTTATTTTAAAAGGCATTTATAAACTGCTTTTATTAAGTCAGTTTAGATAATAGGTGTGGTGTAATTTAGTCCTACTCCCTCTTTTTAGCAGCAATAAAAGAAGCTAAAATAAAAAGGCGTTATTTTCTTGCTCTCCAAAAAAGATTAATACATGCTGTGGACTCCCAATAACGGAAGTCCAATGTATTTTAGTAAATAAATTGTTTGGGCCTCTTCTCCAAAAATATACCTCCCAAAGCGATTGGCACAAAATCAAGGAATATACAATTTTTATTTAAAAAGCCATTTGCTTCTAAAACGAATGGCCTTTTTCTTTGGGTTCATTGAATAATTTGAACAAAACTGATGGTTCTTATATATCACTAATATCTTTAATGTCTTGTACACAAATATGAAAATGTACTCTTTATGTAACTTTTTATAAAAATCTTCGAGTTACTAGTTTGCTGCCTCCCATAGCACCTAAAGTTACTCTGTCATACTACGCTGAATGACTAATCCTCTATGAATAAGTCATGATGAAAAATGATTTGGTAACAAACCAATGTTACATTTTAAATCAATAAAAGGTAAAGAGACCCTTTTCAAAGGACTTCTTTCCCAGTAAAAGTGCATATTGCATATCGCATATCCTGTTACTAAAAGAAAAGGTTGTTCAAAAAATCATATATTATTATCAATGAAATAAAAGACAACTTATATTATTTATCATAAGTTAAAATTGACATATATGTTGAATTATATTTTAAATAATTGTTTAATTTTAGGAATCGGAAAAAATGTACAGAGTACTGGGTCAGGACCGATGTTTATAACAACCAATGTTCGTTCATTACAAATGTCCAGAGTGTTATAGAATTAAAAAAGAGCGATAATTTTGTCACTCCTCATTTATCCCCTATCTAACTATTTTTACTTGATTTTCCGATAACTTGACTTCAAAGAGTAGTATTTGAGGGATAAAAAGAAGAGCGACCATCACATCCACTCTTAACTCACGATCTCTCTCTAACTTCCCTACAGCTGAACAGGAAAAACAATCGTTAAATACATTTTTTACCCGTAAAATTAGCATTCATTATAGTACTAGGAGTATATTAACTAAATATAATAGGTTGTTTTTTGAGTTTATGACTAAAAGGAGTGTATAAGTCGGATGTTAAAAATTGAAGTGCCGAGAATTGAAAGGGTTATGATTAGCAAGGATAACAATTATGGAAAGTTTGTCGTTCAACCTCTCATGCGAGGATTTGGAACGACACTTGGCAACACATTACGTCGCATCCTTTTATCTTCACTCCCCGGTGCCGCTGTCACTTCCATACAAATAGATGGGGTACAGAATGAATATTCAACTATTGAAGGGATAGAAGAAGATGTAGCAACCATCATTTTGAACATAAAAAAATTATCTATGAATATTTTCTCTGACGATGAGAAAGAATTGATGATTGATGTACATAGAACCAGTACAATAACAGCTGCTGATATTTCTCATGATAGTGATGTAGAGATCTTAAATCCCGACTTACATCTTGCTACCCTTGAAGAATATGTACATTTTAGAATGCGCCTAACTGCAAAACGTGGACGTGGTTATGTTCCAGCAGAGCAAAACAAACGTGAAGGCCTTCAAGTAGGAGTCATACCAATCGATTCAATCTATACACCGGTTTCACGCGCTAGTTATATAGTTGAAAACACTCGTGTCGGTCAATTGGTTAGTTTTGAAAGGTTATCTTTGGAACTTTGGACAGATGGGAGTTTAGGGCCCAGCGAAGCCCTTTCTGAAAGTGCAAAAATGTTTAATGAACATCTATCTATATTAGTAGGACTTAATCCTGAATCACAAGATAGCCAAATTATGCTGGAAAGAGAAGAAGTTTCAAAAGAAAAAGAAATGCTTAACCTAACTATTGAGGATTTAGACCTTTCTGTTCGTTCTTTCAACTGTCTAAAACGCAATGGGATTAATACTATTCATGACTTAGCTAATAAGTCCGAAGAAGATATAAGAAAATTACGTAATTTAGGACAAAAGTCTCTAAAAGAGATCATAGATAAATTAGAAAGTTTGGATATAATCGTACGCAAAGATGATTAAAATCCATCATTATTTTCCTTGTGATTTCCCCTGAAGCAAAAGTTCACCGGTATCTCGAAGAAAGTACTAATGGGCGGTAGTTATAAATGATTTTAAATGTAGTAAGTAGGTGATAATTAATTATGAATACCTACTTACTGCATGGACAGTGCAATTATGTTTTCCTCCATACTCATGAATTGATTCGTAACCAAATATGCAGATAAAGTATGTTTCATTTTGTTGCTCTCTCAAATTACCAATTTCAAATATTTGAATAATCAGAAAATTATTAGTATAATAGAAAAAAGGTCAAGGAGTTGATTTCTTATGGAAAAGAACTTGCTTAATTCACCACAACCTGAAGTAAATGTCATGGATTCTCTATTTGCTGAAATGGTGTTAGACAAAGCCCTGCGTGATTTCCGAAAAGAGAAAATTCAAAAGAAAATCGACCTGTCCTTACGAGACAAAAATAAAGCAGAATTCCTACGATTAACAGAGGAATTAAAGAAAGTTTCTTAAAATTGTTTTATGTAATCGTTCTCAAAAGGATCTTCCAGTCGAAGATCCTTTTATACTGCTTGTTGAACTATTATTGGACTCGGTGTCGCCTTTTCTTTACCTTTTTAATAGAAATCTCCTAGCTACCAGTTTTGTTGTACCACCCATTGCCCCCATCATTCCTCTTCCAGAACCCGTTGAATACCACATGTTCCTAAGTACGGACGGACTCTTAATAAGGAGAACACAACATCCCATAAGTAAAAGGAAATTGAGAAACGTTATATTTTCATTGATTAAAATACTTAGGGCTACAACGAATAAAAAGATTTTCGCAATAATAGTTACAATCTGACTTAATAATTCTCTCCACCAGACACCCAAGTATTCATTATCATTAGCAATGACTGATACACAAGCCAATGGAGATAGCAAATACAGGAACATAATATCTGCATGGAATACAGCAACTGAAAATAAGAATGCTATAAATGCTACTGCAAATACGGCTAATAAGATAAGAAGTGCAGCACCTTGAAAATGGAGTGTATCAAAGTTATTTGGATCAAACATATCATTGATTTTTTCCTTGCTAACCTTACTTCCTTCTCCAATCATCCAGTTTCCCATATTATAAGCGACTTGTTCTAACAAGATCTTTTGAATAAAAGGCATTGCAGGTAACAGTAAGGCGCTTTTTAAGGTATTTACTATAACAGGTCCGTATGAAACGGCATCTCCTGCAGCATTCCTTGACATAACCTCTATAATCTTATATAAAATAATGGTTACAGCTATTGTGGAGGTTAAGGCTAGCAAGAAATTATTGACTGTAGTAAAGAACTGAATTTCAGGATTTTGTTTTAATAACAAATCATTACACATTAGAAGAGCCCATTCAATGAAATCTTCTAACATACCTTGGATAGCCTCAACAATTTTTTCCTTAAAATTAAACAAGTTTACTCACCTCTTATTCAGGGTCTTCAACTCTTACAATTTTCCAAACATGTTCCTGCTTTTCTAGGGTGATTAATTTATGATCAATCTCGTATCGTTCCATATCAAAAGTGAATCTTTTTTCAGTTTCATTTAAACTGACACTTTTAATTTTTGCACCTTGACTAAATAGTAAGTTTGATTTTGTTTCCCCGTTTGGTAAGTCTTCAGCTTTGTTTACAGTCAATATATATAATAGTAGTTTTTGACCATCTTTGCTTAGATCCTTAGAGATTGCCTTAGCATTTTTTTCTTTAATTTTCCCCCATGCAATTTGATTTGCTTCATCACGTGTTTTTGCTTCAGCTAACTTTTCTTCATCATCAAAGGAATTTAAAACACTGTTCATTACCTTTGTTGCTTTTTCTTGCTCAACCTTTGGATCAAATTGATTACCACTGCCATTACATGCAGCAAGAAAGGTACTTACCATTAATACAAATACAAATATAAGCAAAGCTTTTTTTTTCATTTTAAAGTGCTCCCCTCTTTTGATGGATTTTCACTGGGAGTTGAATACCTTTGAGAAAAAAAGCTCATTGCAAGTTCTTCTTGCAATTCAGCCTCTTTTTTTGCTTTCTTTACCTGGTTTTCATGCAATTCAACCTCAGCCTTTTGTAACGCAACTTTCCGATCATTCGAATATATATACTTTTCGTATTCTTCTTTTTTATCTTCAAACCAGTCTAATACCTCTTGTGAAGGGCTATTTTGATAGTCTAATTGACTAGCATAAAATGAGTTCGTAACATTGGGAAACAAGTGATATTGATACGCTTTTTTCGCTCTTATGGGGTGTTTCCCAGTAATGATAATGATGCAATCATCTTTATGCATGGTTAGAATCTCATCTTCATTCATTAGATTCCGTGCTGTGTATGAGTAACTTGATGATGAAGAAGTACTTGATGATTTCCCTTTTGATTCTGAAGATGATCCTGTCTCTACTTTGGCGGTTGTTTTCCCCATTAACTGAGAAAAGTATTTTGCAGTTGTTTCGTTTACATTTCCTAAGCAAATTTTTGTTCCACAGTTACCTAAAATAGATTCAGCTTGTTCCCGCCCATACTTTTCTTGCAATTGAGTAATGTTTTGAACAATCGTAAGAACCCCAATTCCATACCCCCGGCAGGTTGCTAAGAACCTTTCATAGTCCGGAAACTTCCCTAAGTTCGGGAATTCGTCTAAGATAAAAACCACTGGATGAGGGAGTTTTGCCCTGTTTTTAGCACCTACTTTATACAACTCCTGAAACATTTGATTAAAAAACAAATTAATTAAACCTTCCCATGTAGAATCCATTACAGGAATAATAACATATAAAGCTATTTTCCTTTTTCCCACATCTCCTAAGAGGAAATCTGAGAAACTCGTAAACCGTGAAACCGAACTGGAAGTAAAGTCTCCAATTGTTGTCAGCAAAGAGATGATAATGTTTGCGCGAGTTTTTTCTTGGGACTTTTTAAATCCTAACTCATATGCTCTTCTTGCTGGATGCGATTTATCTAGTCTTAAAAATTGCTCATCTAATTCACTAGCACCATCATTGCTTTCCTCTGGATCAAATTCTTGTAAAAAATCCAAAACACCTTTCATGTTCCGTTGATTGGGCGGCATCTCGTGAACCGCATACAAGATTAATGCTTTTAACAAGCTAAATTGAGCATTGTACCAAAAATCTTTTCGTTTTGGATCATTTTTAGAAGCAACAATCGCATTGGCTACCGTGGATGCCTGGATTTCCTCCCTGACATAATCAAAAGGATTATAGCGATCAGAGTACTCCATTTCTGAAAAATTCACCACGTGTACTTCATAACCTTGCCTTCGTTTAACCTCAGACGTCATTTCATAGACCTCACCTTTGGGATCTGTAACGACTAAGGAACACTCTTTTTCGTGTAACACATTCGTTACCACATACCCTTGTGTTTTGGAGGATCCTGGACCACCGGCTACAAAGTGATTTCTGTTGGGAAGGTTTGAATTTGTAGGCTGGACAATAACCGCATGATTCAAAATACCAGCTATGATTCCGTTATTGTCCATATAATTTACAGCCATTTTACTTCTCCCCTTTCGTATCTAGCATACTTGCTTCAAGATCTTTCATAAGTTGTTTTATTGGAACCCTAACTGTCTCGCCATGTTTAAATATTTCATGCTTGTGAGCGAATCTACTTGATCCATGAACACCGTATTTGTCTGCTAACTGATATTTACCTTTAGCACCTTTCATAAAAAAAGCAGCATAGAAGGATAAAAGGAGCACTGCCACACTACCTAAGAAGAAAAGCGGATTTTTCTCTTCAATCATAAGCGTAGAACTCTCAATCGGATGCAGCAGGTTTTCTGTTATGAATTCCTGGTATGGGGCACCAGAAATATTTGCCTTGTGTGCTGCAATAAATGGGAGGATTCCAGCTAAATTGATTACGATCAGTTCAAGAAGGACCAATAAAAAGATCGTTAACAATAGTCGAATACCAAACATTTTCATGGGTTTCTCTCCTTTTGCATTACCGTTGATGACCGCTTACTTAGTTCTGTTCAAAGGGTTCGAAAGATCCCATTAATTCTAATTTATCAAGTAACCATTTATCCCCATTTTGAACAAGTGTAACCTCATATATTTGATTTTTTCTTGGGAACTCGCTGCCACCCACCGAGTATTGTGTTTCCATGTTTACAAGAGCTTTTGCTTGGTCTTTTTCTACAGCACTTAGATATACATTTAAAGCCTTCACTTTATTACTAAATTCAATTTGTGTACTACCCATTTCTCCTGAAGCCATAAGTTTTGAAATGACTGACTCTGCTAATTTGTTGCGGACCAGATCAAAACGTGCAGCATAAGTTTTGTTATCATAATTAAATAGTTCTTTAAAGGTTTCATCTACAAAACGTTTAACCTCTTCACTATGTTCAATTTCATAGTAAGATTCATTCTGTCGAAAGGTGGTAAGGGCTTTTTCCTTTTTATGTGATTCGTCTTTTAACTGAACGATCTGCTTTTTAGAATCTACGGTTTTTTCTTCTGCTTGGGAGACCGTTGCTCTTTGACCAACGTACATTAAACCCAAGATTACATTTGCCAGAATGGATATCCCTAAAAAGACAGCCAATACTTTATTCAAGGTGTTTCCCTCCTAATCTGCTACTCTACCAAAACCAACCAGATGGGATTTCCAATAAGGAGAATCGATATCATGCATTCCAATGCCTGAACCATTTGAATCAAACATTTTCCCGTTCCCCATGTAAATTCCAACGTGCGTGATATAATTGTCTGTCTCATATGTACCCGTATAAAAAATAAAGTCACCTGGCTTTGCTTCTGCTGGTGGGATTTTAGAAGAAACCTCGAATTGTCCTTGAGCAGTTCGTGGCAACTTTATACCAGCCTTAGCAAATGTCCATTGTGTAAAGCCAGAACAGTCAAATCCTGTACCAGGGTTAGCACCTGCCCACATATAAGGCCAGCCTACGTATTTTTGTGCTTCTGAAATAATCGCTTTAAATGCCTGCTCCCCCATCGGAGAATAATTCCTCCCCCCCACAGCAATATCTAGAGGCATGAGGTTTTTCATTACTTTTTGTACATACGTATAGTCTCCGTAACAGTAAGGTGCTCTCCAGTCGGAACAAACCCACTCTTGTTTGGATGCTTCATTCAAAGAAAATTTTCGGGCTAAATCCACTGAATGTTTACCACCATTTGAAGCAACAAAGTTTATGTATCCAGTACCGAAATTGTAAGATTGAACGATCGTAGCAAAATCAACTTCATCTTTTTGCCCTTGTTGTAAAACTGATTTAAAATGTTTAACACCAAAATTGACGGACATAACGGGATCTTGTATAGAGTTCGGTGGAAGCCCAGCAGATTCAGAACTTTGCATAATATCTAACGTTTGAGAATTCCCTAATTCTTGATACATAAGAGCTAGAAGGAAATCTGTGTATTCTGCTATTCCATATTTGCTCGTATATTCACTAACTAATCCTCTCCATTGCGCAATATTTGGTGGGACATCAGCTGCGCCAAATGGTGAATTAATGTTCTCAATCGGCTGTTGTTCAGAGGTATTCATTCCAAGCAGCAAACCGGCCATGAGTATGAAAGCGAAAACGACTCCTACTGTGATTTCCTTCCAGTTCCTAACAACAAAAACAGTCCCCTTAACAGCGGCTAATGCTGCCACTTATTTCACCACAATTCTTTATTAATTTTCTCTATCTCGGCTATCGCGTTTTTAAGTTCCTTGTTTTTGAAATCAAGCTCTTTTTGTTTGTCTTCTGGTTTTACGTTTTCGTTAATCTCTTTTATTTGTTGTTCTAACGTAGCAACTTGATTTTCCAATTCTTTTTTTCTAATAGTGATCTCTAACTCTTTGCTTTTCAACTTTTCATTTAAACTTTTAGCATCTTCAAGATCTCCATGTTCTGTAAAGGCTTTGCCCATACGAAGCTGTTGGTCTTTATCTTTTGCAAATGCTTGCATCGATAACAAAGTGCTATAATCATATCTTAGTATTTTCTTTTCAATCTCCAAATAATCACTTTCAGCTTTTAACCCTGGTATTTCATCCTTTTTATTCGCTTTATATAAGGCCTCCACAGTGGGTTTAATTAAACGTTTATCGGTATCAATTGCCTTTTGATACTCACCTTTTTCAAGGTACACCTTCGCAATCTCCTTATTACTGCCATTATTTTTTTTCAAAAAGGAAATGGCTTCATCGAATTTTTCTTCACTTAGCATTTTATAAAACTTAGATTCTTGTTCAGCCTTTTTAAGTTCCATCGCATGGACCGATTGAATTCTATTTACTGCTGATTTGTTAAGAAAAAGGGCTAAAACTAAGGCAGACGCACAAATCCCAAACGATATACCCGCCATGATCCTCTTTTGCTTCTTGGTTTTTTGTTGTTCCGTTTCCAATCCGATGAAATGATTGGTTTCTTCCTTCTGCAGTTTCTTGGAAATCAATCCTTTCAAATCCTCAACAGATTCAGCATTGTCAATTCTAAATAGAAATTCATCTTTTTCCTTTTTTAAGAGATTACCTTTTTCTCGTTTATATTTTTCATAGGTGAAACGTGAGAACATAGAGATAATTAAAATTTTGTACTGTTCCAGCTTTTCTATATGGTCATCATAGGGTAACCATTGATTGCTTCTATATAGGAACTTTAGTGTTTTCATATCTTTAAAGAAAATGTTTCTGGGATGAATCAATACTATCTCTTTTACTTTATTTAACGGATCCATCTCCAACAACTCGTTTACTAAGGCCAGACGCAGTACACTTGAATATTCTTTTGCTGTAATGAGTGATTGGTAATCTTCCTCCATCACATAGTTGAGAATAAATCGATCGTTTTCTTTTTTTATATCACGTAGAGTAAAGAAATAAGGTGAATCTTCTTGAAGATCTTTTACATCTTCTGATCTTTCGGCCAACACCTTATTTGCAGGTATTTCCAAACGATAGTGGTTATTTTGATGAATAAATAACGTTCCGAATTCGAATAATTGGATTTTCACCATTATGTCCTTCCTTTACAGAACAAAATTTCGTACTTCCTCTTTTTCAATCGGAGTCATTTCGTTCCTAGCTTCATAGTCTGGGATTTCGTCAGGATCCAACCCATACTTTTCAAAATATCGTTTTTTATTCCAAAGACGAAGTTCTTCTTGTGTAAGCTCCACCCTGATAAAAGCACGTTGAGATCCATATGTAATCAACGCTTCTCCTTGTCGTTTTGCACGTAATAAGGAAATCTCTTCATCAGAAAAGGATAGATTAATCTTTTTCACTACATCGTCTACCCCTTTATTGTCTAGACCAAAAAATACTTTTGTATGGCTGTTTTCAATCATAGCTGCCCCCAGGTTATCAGTGGTATCTAGAACATCAATAATTTGTTGTGTACCTGCAATCGCTCCAGCATTGTATTTCCTAAATCGTTTATACGCTTGATAGAAAAATCTCATAGAATCAGGATTTTTCGATAAGAAGTGAAATTCATCAATAAACAGATAAATTAACTCATCTTTTGTTTTTGTTACTTCGTCCCATAAGAAACCGAAAATGTTAAAGTAACAGGCTGCCTGTACATCTACTTCATTTTGAAGTGATTTTAAATTAAAGGAGAATAAGGAATTATTGATATTCACATTCGTGTGACCATTAAATAATGAGTTTGAACCATGAACATAACTTTCTAATATAAAATAAAAATCTTGGATTTTTTCATACCGTTCGATATCATTTTCCTTTAGTTCCCCTAAGTCATTGTAAAAATCTTGAAGAGTAGGATAGTCAGTGGCTTTCAGATTTTTAAAATCAATCTCTTCATTGATTGAAAAGCGATTATAAAGATGGGTTAGTGTCTTGTCTAAAATACTAGATTCAACCTGTGTTAAATCGGCTTTTAACACTTTAAAAAACGCCTTAAGACGTTGGACCTTCTGTTTCACAAGGTCTCTGACGAATTCTGCATCCGTATTAAAATCTTCGGTGTCTGTAATTTCTGTTGAAAATATCTCCAAAGGATTGATCTTTGTTGCACTATTACTGCTAAGATGTACCACTTCTCCACCGAGACTTTTCACGATATGGGAGTATTCACTTTCTGGATCAATGATATACACTTTGATTCCCATTGCGAAGCAGCGAAGAATCTTCTGAACCATAAATGTTGATTTACCAACGCCGGATGTTCCGATAACGACCATGTTTTGGTTTAATGTACGATGCGTATCTAAATAATCAATCGCTACTAATGAATTGGTTGTCTTATTAATCCCTTCCACTTGAGCCCTTGGGGATAGGTAACAAATTTCCGAATCATCAAATGGAAAAAAAGAAGAGGCTGTTTCACTGTTGCACATCTGATAGGTATAATCTTTTAATTGATTATCGCCTAATGGTAAAGCTGACCAGAAAGCCATTGGTGCAGCATAATGAGGGTTTAAAGCTTTCATTCTTAATTTTGTGCAAATCCTCTGGACATTGTCCTCTAAGGTCTTTAAATCTTCTAGGGATATCGCTTGAATGAAAATGTACGTGTAGAGATACATAAAGTTAGAACGGTTGGTTAAAACCTGATTAAGTTGGTATCTGGCACTATCAAGTTCTGATTGTAATCTGATACGCGTAGCTGGATCTCTTGTTTTTAATAGTTCAGCATCCTTATTTTTAATAGAGTCATTGTAATAACTAATCATTCCCTCAGAGTTAGCAGGCTCTAAATATTGGACAAAAGAAATGTTTCCCTTCAAGCGTTTCAAGTCAGAAAGCCAGTTTCCTTTTTGCTCTTTAGGATAAGAAACAATGGCCAGCACTTTAATGAAGTTTCCTCCACTTTCTATGAAACTCTTATTTTCCTTCCAAACAAAGGGATAGATAGAATTAAGCTCTTCTGTCTCTAAAACCCCATATAGCATGTCTTGATGGCTTTGTTGCATCTGTTCTTCTTGTTTATTTTCACGTTTTTTCAATGGAAAAAGTGTTGCTAAAGAAAAGGGCATGATTTTCTCCTTCCCGAATGGTTAAACGTAAAGTTTCGACATTTCAAAATCAAAGTATCGGTAAAGCAGAGTTAACGTATCTTTTTCAGATAATTTTCTTATCGCTATATCGTAGGCCTCGAAAGTAGATTGTAAAGAGTTTGATATTTCCTCCACCTTTTTTGTTAAAATACTTTCCGCACGTTCTAAATCCTGAAAAGTACGTTTGTTCATTTTCTCCCTTATAACAATAAAGTGTTGTTTGGTGGACATTTCATCTTTAACCCCGATACCTTGGAAGTGATCTATATATGAGGCGATTAATTTTCTCTTATAATCATTTCCGGCATTCTCTTTATTTTCAAGTTCTTGAAGATATCGTTTTTTCCAACCTAAGTTGTACGATCTCAAATCCACAGGTACAGTCATAGAGATGGTTTGTAATTGATCGTGGACTTGGCTCATTAAAAATGATCCATAGTCTTCAAATAAGCGATTCTGTTCATACTCAGCTAATAAATCCATATTGATTCCACTTACTTGCAAAATGGATGCTAAGTACCCATTTTTCAGAAGTACATAATCCTTATATATACCTTCTATCACGCTTAGATCTTGAATCGTTCTTTGTCCCTTATTTACAAGGGTTTCCACTTCAAAGTCAAACTCTGTTCTATCTATTTTCTTTTTATGGCTAGCCATGGAATTCATCCCTTTTATTCGATTTCATAAAGAACAACTTCTGTCTACTGTTGTAATTAAAAATTAGTTTCATATAGTTACTGTAGGTTATATTTGGACGAGATGTAATGGGACGTAAAACTGCAAAAATAAAAGAGCCTAATAGCAACAATGCTACAAAGAACATTTTGACCATCATAAACCCTAATGAGTAGGGTGGAATAAGAAGGATTCCTGCTGCAATGACAACTGCCGGCAAAATAAATTTAAAAAAGTTTCCAATCGATAAACCTTTCACTATGTTATAAGATCGGTTTACATTGTCAGGGAAAACAAACGTTTTCCCCTTCCGATTATCTTCTTGCCCTAGTAATTCTTTAAGTACTTCTTTCACATCTTCTTTTGTAGTCATACTTACCACCTCGATTAAGCGAATAGCCCATATACCCACGGGACAATCCATACAAGAGCCGATGCTAACCCGACCCCTGCAAGTGCCATTCCTACCCCTCGGAACATTTCATTTTTCGTATGCGGATCGTCTACGCCAGGTAATTTTTTAATGATAATCCAGACTCCAACGCAGATACCAACGATCACCACAATGCCAGTTAAAAATGCTTGAATTTGTTTTAGCCCTTCCTTCACCTTCGCCTCCACCTCCCCAGCAGCAAAAGCATGCTCCGGTATGAGATAGAGTCCTACCATAAGAGCTGCAAACAAAAGTATTGGTTGTAATTTTTTTTGTGTTTTCACTATTCCTCTTCCCCCTTCATTGTTTCTCACTTCTACCCATGAATTTGATGGTCGGACCAGATTCTTTATCTATGTATTTTTCATTCTGTTTTTCTAATTGAATATAATTAGTCAAATTTTCTAATTGTTTCTTTGCCTCCTCTTCAGAAAAATAAGGTGATAGTTTCTTTACCCTACCATTCCCACTTAACTTCCCAATGTACGAACCTTCTGCAATTGAAATCACTTCAAAATCATGCTGTCTTGTTTGAAGCTCTTTATTTATCTCAATGCCATAAAAAGCAAGAAAACCTTCTCCAATCGAACGACTATCCATGATAAGTTCATCAAACGCTACTTTGCTTCTTTGATTGTTTCTTACTCTTTCCATCCATTTTTCAGAAAGGTCAGGTAACCTGATGTACCTTTTTTTTTCATCCTCTTCAAAGGAGATTCTAACGTCTTCATGATCTTTGGATATACTGTTTAACGTGACAGTCTTACCTATAAGATCAGAGGGAATATGGTGTTCCTCTAATGTTCTACGAAGAGATTGTATCCTTAATTTCGGATCGATTTTCAGTTCTTCTTTAACAACAAAGGTTCGAGCTTGTTCAATACTTTCATAAAATGATAGGGTTTTATAAGGTTTTACTAAATTGAGTCGAAATTGCTTATTATCTTGAAGAGAAAAAACCTTCCCGTCTTTCGAAAGAAAGAACGATTGCCCTCGGAACTTTTCGAATTCGGAGGTTCCCAACGTGCTCCTAAGCACTTCCTCTTTGGATTGAAAAACATGAGTCACTTTGTGAGCTTCTTTGGACTCATGTTTATAAACACCATAAAATTGACCATTTTTATGAAAAACCTGAAGAAAGCTTTTATCTTTTTCGACGGGAAAGGATTCTACAAAATCTCCATTTACTTCAAATAGATCTGGTTGCCGTTCTTCTATTAAAGTGTAATACAGTTCGTACTCAGCTTCTTCCCTCTCTTCCTTCAATAATGAAAAGTCATCGCCAACCGCGAGCCTTTTTATATCTAATTCTTGTTGCCTTTTAGTCTGTTCGATCATTTGCAAAATGTAATCGGCGATAGTGAGCATGGAATCATTAACGGATCTTTCGATAGAATCGTTTCTCAAAAGATAATCCCCTTTCTGGTCAAAACTGATGCTATCAAGGGTCTATAAAAATTGGTCATGTTTGAAAAAGGATCTTCATAAAGTTATGATTCAATACTGTTCTTATTGAAGTTTAACCCCACCTTTTATTGGATTCTTCCTTTTAAAGAAAGTCTTTTTTCATCCTTGTAGTCCTGTACCAAGTTATCTAGTTGCTGATCCTCAGTTGAGATAAAATACTTTTGATCCCACAGACTTCCACCGTTTTTTATTTTAATTTCCGGAAACTCCTTATACAAAAACCTTGCCGATCCACCTTTTAAAGCTTTCATGATATTGGGTATGTAATGAGTCGTTTTGCAATTGATAACTAGTTTTACGCTGTACCCAAAGATCTCCATTCCCACGATTTTAAATTCATGACGAGTGGAGACGTTTCTAAAATAGGACTTTATAAAGTCTACTTCCTCTTTCTCTAGCACTATGTAATTATTTGTAAAAAATGTAATATGATATTGCAAACAACTCACGTGGTATTTGTTTGAATCAATCTCATACATATGTATTTTTCTCTCAACTCCCTTATATGATATTGTTATATAGTACGAATATTTGTTCTATTTAGATTTTAACAAAAATGTACTATTTTCGATATATTCAGATAGTACTATCTTAAAACTATATTAAAAATGAGTCATTAGCTTTGAATATGGTAAAAAAGCCCAACAATAGTTGTTAGCTTTAGCAGACTTTAGTCATATTGTTTCGGGATTACTTTTTAACAACCTTTTTTCTTACTTCTATCTATTTCTATTCGTTTTACTTTTAATAGCTACCAACCTTTATTAGCTCTCGTCACCTTCAGGTGACTTATTTCTGGACCTTCAGGTTGGCGAGTTTTGGAATAACCACAGTATTTGAAATCGGCAAAAATCCTGGCACAATGCTATATAGACAAAACTCTAACCGTAATTTGGTTAGAGTTTTTCTATTTACCTATTCTTCTTTCATTATGATTCGTAATCATCTTGTTAAGTTATTAAAGGGCCAGTACTTTTTTTACATAATTATCGTTATTTATGTTTTTTAAGATCCCTTCTCAAGAAAGAACTATAAATTGTATTAACCACTTATCTGTTGTAGTAAACAATAAAATTAGAGATGATTTTAATAATAAATTATATATTAATGTATATGATGATATATGTTTTGAATTTATTACAAATTATGTTTTTATATTATATTTTTCTCATTAGTTGAAACCCTGGCGTCCCCCTTTTTCATTTGTCATTTGCCCTTTTATATAATATTTACTAGAATATTATCCCGGGTTTTGAGGCATTTAATTGAGACACTATAAATATATTTCTGCCGTGAGCTGCCGGAGGTCTCATTCGGGTGTACCTAAATGAAACAGTTTTTTCAAAAGGGCTCTGTTAATTTATTGTTGATTATTCACCAAAGAAAAAAGACCAATTATAGATTGGCCTTGAGTAATGTCTTGTTCAACTAAAGCACCCGTTAGCGTAAGTACATTTTTTCACAAACTTCTTAATATCAAAAAAGTCTTTTCTTTTATTAATAATTTTCTAACTCATTATTTAAGTCCCTTAAAATTACATCTATTTCGGCCACTGCTGTATCATTGTCTGTAGGGAATATCGATGGTTTAACTCTATCTTCTTTCATTGGAATAAGAAATTCATTAATAAACTCAGCCAATTCAATTGGCTCAGCTTTGAAGTTACTCCACTCATAAACTGCACCGTTTATCGCAAATTCTTTTTTGGGAAAGAAAGGAATCAACATATTTCCATCATCATCCTGTGCAGTTGCCCAACCATCATCATATAGCCCCTAAACTTCCTCGTAATCTACGACCTTTTTAATAGGCTCTGTTAAATAACTTTGTTGATTTGCTTAAAATTAAAAGCTTGGCATTTTTTCGCCAAGCTTTACCCTTTTCTTAATAAGTTTTTAATCAATATCCCTATAACAACACCAGGGATAACACACAACATTGGAAACCACACTGTTCCTAACAGGTATCCGAATACCTTTATTTTTGAAGAAATCATAAGCCCCACTGTTACAAGGTAAGCAGAAGACACAAACGGCAGGAAAGCATAAGGTTCTTTATCTCCACCTGCATCTTTATAAGCATCCCACATCGCAAAAAAGTATACACATGGATAAAACATAAGCCATTGGTATTCTGTGCGTGCAAAGGTTTTTTCAATTTCCCCATTAAAACTAAGCATGATTACTTCGTTAAAATGGGATTGAACGTTTATAACAAATTCCAATAGGATAAAAAGAGCTCCTTTGAAATACTTTCCGTTAAGCATTTGCCCAAAACCAGGAAAAGCAATGCTCCATAACAATTTTTCTTTTGGATTCACATTTTTCAAACCTCAATCGGATGCCAATTTTTTTCTATCAACGGCATGTGGAGGTTGTTCCATCCAGCCTTTTTCAACAAAAATTTTTGCTGCCCCTTCAACAAATTGGGAGACTTTCATTAACGACTTGGTATACATTAGCCCAATATCATGCCTTCCGTTAACTGCTGCTGAATTTCCAAATGCTCTTATTTTCATTGAAAACATATCCATTTTATGAAATAACATTAATTTATCTGAAAAGGGTGAAAAAGTTGATGTTGTCACCAAATCGTCCAAAAAAGAAGGCGTAGGTAGATTTTCATCATGTAGCTTTTGCATATATTGTTCAATGTTTGTGGAGGTCATATCCCTACCCCACTCAAGCAATTTTCGAATCTCTTCATCCTTTACAACTTGGGCAAACGCCATAATGAGTGCTTTACTAGTTATGTTATTTTCAATATTATCGTACAGATGAGCAATTTCTAATGCATGTAAGGAACGCACATGTCCCAAGAAGCCATTTAAAAAATCCTGATGAACAAACTCCACCTTTTCAGGGATTGGAATTAAAGGAGGTTTGATGATAAACCCCTTATTCATCAATATTTCATTGATTTGCTCCATTAAATCCATTGTGGCATCCATACAATACCTAAAGAATTCTTTTACATCCTTTCTAATGATGAGGGGTATTGCCACATTATAGATACTCATTCCCGCTTTTCCTGCGTATTTCAAATAATGAACATAGTATTGGTCTTGAAATAAACGTGGAGCTCCAAGGTTTACATCTTCTTCCCCAAATCCTTTAGGAATAGGGAAACTCTCCTTTTCGAATATTTCCTTAGTTGATTTCATGAACTCCAGGCTCAATTTTAATGCATTTTCTAATAAAGTTTTTATATCCTTATCTTCAACATGTTGGAGATAATAACTTAAAATGCACTTTGACATGCTGTTCCCCATATAGGTAGCCCAAAGTTTGCCCATTTCTGCTGACGTTAATTTTTCACTAGTTTCTTCTTTGTATGAACCTAATTTAATCGGCTTAATCGTTTCCATGGTTACTCCCTTCTTGCACGCTTTAGGTTAGTATTCCCTTCATTTGGAATCATACTCAACAGTTAAACTAATCAAAACCATCAAAACCTAATAGGGAGATTTATACCAGGTAATTTTGTACGCTCAGTCAATCAAGCAATAACAAGCTTGGACTTTCTAAGGGTTTCAAAAGTCTCTTCAACAGGGAAAAGACAAGCGTAAATAAGCTAAAGGTTTTGATGATTTTTCCTCATCTCAATTCGATTCCTTCTTCAACTCCCTCAGATTAATACGATTTTCTAACGAATACTCGCTTATTCGCAGGATTTCATAACCCTTTATTTAGATTTAACGGTTAAATGAAATGAGTTCAGATCATTATGGCTTCGTGAAGGCATAGTTAAATAAAGGAGTGAATTACTACTCCATATTTTACCATATAATGCACATGCTCCACGCCGCCCCTGGAGGCTTTCCCTCCCATGTCTCAACGGGTCGTTTGCCCTCTCATTCCTTCGTCATGCCTATCCAAGGGGTGGAGGCCAGTTATGCTATCCTAATGGGTCCGAGCCCTTTTGTTGAAGAAATCTGGTACTCCGTACATATTTGAAATCCTACGAATAAGCCAACATTCGATAAATTTAAAGAAACATACACTCTTTATAATTATTTATTGGAGTTTACCCTCTCGGGTAAACTGGTCTAAGAATCTATTAGTTCTTATGCAGCTAAAGAAGTTAAATGTTGTAGTTTTTCCGGACAATAGGATTCATTTCGTTTGGCTATTCCTACAAATATACGTGCTAGTTTTCCGATCAATTTCATAATGGATTTCATTTTTTTCATTTTTTTTACTTTAACATTATGGGAGTGAATTGCTTTAAATTCCTGGTTATTCATCACAAGGCTCATTGTCGCTAAGTAGAGGAATCGTCGTAGCCTGGACCTTCCACGTTTTGAGATGACAATTTGACCTTTCCACTTCCCCGAACTTGCTTCAGCTAGGTGTAAACCTGCATGACGAAGTAGAGAATTGCCGTGAGAAAAACCGCTTAAATCCCCTGCCTCACCTAAAATACCAGCGAGTGAAATTTCACTAATACCTTTAATGGTAAGCAGTTTCTTGGCAAAAGGGATCTTATTTAATACATCAGAAACTTGTTTTTCAACTCTTTCGAGTTGTGTTACGGCTAAATCATACTCCTCTAGTAATTGTTCCAAATGAAATTTATACGCATCTAATGCTTGTCTGGTGCCCACTGATTTTCTAGCTGCTTGAAGAAGCAATTGGGCTTTTTTTAAACCAGGTTGTCTCTTCATAATTGATTTCCAACCTACTATAATCTCGCTAGGCTCCATAATTGACAATTCAAGGGGAGATGGAAATAGACGAAGGGTTGCGATTGCCCCTTTAGCCGTAACTTCTTTAAACACCTGTCGAAGTTCTGGAAAGACTATATCTACCCATCGATTTAATTGATTAATAGAACTAACGAGGCGTTTAACTACTACATCACGGTTAGACATAAGTACCCTCAGTTTTTCGAATGATTCTGATGTATACCTAACATAGGAGTAGTAACCGTTCTTTACCATATCAGCGATGACTAAAGCATCTTTTTTATCGCTTTTTGACTGGCTATTATCACGATTTTCTTTATTCCTTTTTACTAAATGTGGGTTTACTGTTACAACCTCAATATTTTGTTTAGAAAGCCATCTTGAAAGATTGATCCAGTAGTGCCCAGTTGGTTCCATCCCAACTATAACTGTATCTAGGTTATTTAACTTTTGAAGATTTTTAATCCATATTAATAAACTAGCAAATCCCTCTTCATTATTTTCGAAGGCCAGTGGATCTCCGACTACAATTCCACGGAAATTTACGGCTCTGGCGACATGAAATTGTTGTGCAATATCTACGCCGACAACGAGATGTTTATCGGAAATTCTTTCTATTAGTTGATTTTGTTTGTTATGCATTTTAAACTTCATAGTAGGGGTTCCTCCTAAGTTTTGAGTTAGAGTGATGTCTATACTCATATCTTACTGAGGAGCTCTTTTTTTATCAAAGTCAATAATTAACTCTCTACAGGAATGCTATCCTGCCCCGTTAGCACAATTAGAAAAAGGCTGCCGCAGCAACCTGATCTTAAAGTAAAGCACCCGTAGTTTAAGTGAAAACCTTCACAATCTTTTTTCACCTTAACAAAATCTAATCCCTTAATGTGTAGGGGCATATCAAAAAGACGCCTTCTTACTAAAGAAAAGCGCACGATTGTTGAAGATCATTGCTTAAATCTTATTAAAGATACGTTAGCAATAAGTAAGCATTTGATGTTATCTCCAGCTTTTCCCCTGCTCCACACGGAACGTGACAGTTTCCCGTCATCCGCGTTTCATCTAACTATCCATTATAGATTATGAGTTCCATGTTACTTAAAGTTCGGTCTACTTAATGGGTTCCAAACCGCATTTTTCACGGTATTTATTTAATTTATTCATTATAGAAATGTGTATATATATGTTCTCTGTCTTCGGCTTGATAATAACTTATAAAAGTATAAACGAGTTGTAGTTGCACACCCTAAAAAAAAATGGAGGAGGGATTTTTTTGGAATGGATTTTTGGGCTTTTTTTGTTTAATTCAGTATTTATGCTAATCATTGCGATTCGCGAGGTACGTCGACCGGCAGTGGCTCTGAATTGGTTAACAATCAATTTCATCTTCCCTGTTATTGGTTTTGTTTTCTATCTCATCACATCGAATCCACCACGGATTAATCTTCGTAAAAGGCTTACTTCTCCACACAATGAATCGGACGCATTGCCTGATTCCTTTGGTAGATCAGCCCGGGTAATTGCACAAGCATTGAAATATTTGACAGTGGAAGGAATTAGGAATAGTCAATTACAAGTGCTTATAAATGGGATTAAAACGTATGATAAACTTATGGAATCTATACAAAACGCCAAAAAAACGATTGACCTTGAATATTACATATATAGAGATGACCAAATTGGAAATCGTATTACGGACTTACTGATTGAACGGGCATTGGACGGTGTGCATATCCGCTTTATAAGAGATGGGTGGGGGAGCAAGAAGTTGTCCAAAACTCAGATTCTTCGGATGATGGATGCAGGAATTGAATGTCGCACCATTTTCCCATTACGTTTTCCTTGGATATTCTCAACGTTGAATAACCGGGATCATTGTAAGATTGTCGTTATCGATAATATGGAAGCTTTTACTGGCGGTATTAATGTTGGGGATGAATATACTGGATTAAATCCGGACGTAGGGTACTGGCGTGATACCCATGTAAGAATTGTGGGTGAAGCCTCAGTTGACTTGCAAAGGATCTTCGAAGCTCATTGGAATATCGCTTCACCGGAACATATGAGGAAAAGATCGAGGATGAAAACAAAAACAGAAAATAAGAGTTCCCTAATTACCCCTTCAACCAGCCCAAACTTATCTTCAATGATGACAGAATGGAGCAGTGAGTTAGGAACTATAGATAGCACAGACGCGAATTCAGTCCCGACCAGTAAAAAAACACACGAGGCATATGTTCAGACATTCGAAGGCAATCCAGAGATTCCTACTCCAGTCATTAGGGAGGCGTATTATACTGCCTTGACGCAAGCAACAAAGACCATTGATATTACGACACCATACTTTGTACCTGATGAAGATATTATTATGGCACTAAAGACAGCAGTGGCCCGTGGTGTACGTGTAAGATTGCTGGTTCCTCGTCAAGTGAATCAAAAACTCGTTGAACTTGCAAGCTTTACTTTTTATGGAGAGCTGCTGGAAGCAGGGGTTCAAATTTACTTATATAACAAAGGAATGCTACACGCTAAGTCGTTAGTCGTCGATGAGGAAGTAGCTGAAGTGGGAGCCGCAAACTATGATATGAGAAGCTTTCGCTTAAATTACGAAGTATGTGAATTCATGTACAGTAAGGACGTGGCAAGGGATCTTACAGAACAATTCGAACGAGACCTTAATGATTCTGTCCCGTTGCAAATGGAAGACTTATTACAACGCTCTCCTTCACAGCGGTTAATGCAGCAAGGCGCCCGCCTCCTTTTTCCGTTGTTGTAGCCATAAAATTTGATGCTAACCATTATATACATTCGAAAAGCCTCAGATAAACTAAATCTGAGGGTTTTTTTGAATAATTATGAATGGTGTGGGCTGTCATAACGAGAAAGGTTAGTCTCAAATAAACATTGGTTATATCGAAAATAGTTGCGTTAATTTTCATTTATCGTTGTGGCATCTATTTGGAAGAAGAAACGATTTTAAGTAATAGAGCTCGAATTCCAATCCCAATTATGATGTAATAAAAAAATGAGTACAGGTAATTCCACTTCAAGTAATAAATTAGGCCGATCCATTCGCACAAGGGTTCTCCGATAAAAGCATATGCAAATGCCATAATCATTTGAGCTATGATGAAGGATTTCCATGTTCGAAAATATTGACATAACAACATGTATGGAACCGGAACCATGGAAACATCAAATGGGAACGCCCTTGGAATAACAGGTAAAAATTCGACAGGATAATCCCAAAAAGTAAATTGCAAGCCGACTGTATCTAATAAAAGTGTAATCACCATTACAATAACACCGAACAGAAGAGACTCCACTAACCATTTACGTTTCGCAAGTTTCCACCATAACAACCAAGGAAGTATAAATAAACAGAATAAAACCCACCATTCCCAGGTTAAAAATTCATTCTCCAACCAACCGTTTAGATCTAAATAATATAACTTGTCTTCTAATAAACGCACGTTATAGAGGTTTTCGAATCGAGTGCTAATCTTTATCACCTCTAAATCAATTATGGCTTTGTAAGTTATAATTATGATTTCCATTTTCTTTCTATTTAAATAACTTTTATTTATCTTAACGATTCAAGATACTATTTGAATTCACTAATTCATAGAAATAATAAGGATCCTTGTTCAATGATATGGCCCGATTGTTGAAAAAAAGCTAATGACGATTGTTCAACTAAACTGCCCCGTTAGCACAACAAGAAAAAGGGATCGCCGCAGCGGTCCCTTATTTAACTCTTGCACCCGTTAGTTCATTAAGGATGGGGGCCTATAATTGTCCTAATTTCTCAGCATTAAATGAGAAATTAGGTTTTTTCATTAATAGAAAAAGACTTATAAGTATTTATCACTAATCACTTTCATATGGTGTAACTCGTGCCCGACAATGCCATATGCAAAGGTACCTATCGAAACTGGGCTGTTCATTACAGTTCCATTACGATCCCATGCTGCATCATCAATGGTTGAAATAAGACTTAACGTGTTGGAGCGTACCGTGTCTAAACCAGCTAGTAGCTGCTCCCAGGATAATTTGTTGAAGTTTGCCGCAGAAACGTATTGATCCTGATCCATTGCTGGGAGTGGCGCACTTTCATTTCGTGCAATGGCAAGCATTCGATACGACATCACACGTTCCACGTCGGCCATATGCCCAATCACTTCTTTTAAAGTCCATTTCCCTGGTGCGTACGCCTTCCTTGCTGACTCCTCTGATATGCTGCTCAAGAGGGTAATGGTCTTAGTTCGTTGCTTACTTAGTATTTCTTCAATATCTCCATCTGGCACAAGACTAACATACCTATCATACTCTGGATTTTCAATAGATAATGGTCGTGGACGCACAAGAATCCTCCTCATCGGAATAGTTAATTATGGTTCTAGACTAATATTCGACTGTCAAGAAGATATTTCCTTTATTTGATATTTAATTTCATTACCGCAAAATAATTGCAAATTAATCAACTTTATTATCTCTGTACAACTGATTTATGCAGTTAACATAATACACATAATAATGGATTAATTCACTTTTTATTCCACTAACCTGCCCCTTTAGTTCCATTAGAAAATGGAGCTGTTTCCAGCCCCATAAAGAAGTAAAGCATGCGTTAGTTGCATAAGTAAGAGGTTTGAAAAAATAGCCTGTATATATTTGAACGATGAATAACTTACCTATTTTCTTGTGTTTGTTTGCACCATATACAGAAAATTGGGAAAAACGTAATCAAAAACGTAACTAAGTTTATAAATTCATCAAAAAATACGTTAGAAACATTGATATATCAACAATTTAATAGATTGCAGTTTATTTAATTGAGGTATATTTTTCCAATTATTTTAAATTATTCTATATTAGTTCTTACGATGAATACAATGTTTCTTAACTATCGCAATTGACTAGAATTGATTTACAACCATTTAGAAACGTAACCAAAACCGTAACCATTTTTATAAAAAACTCGTCAAGTGTAAAATTGAAAGTATGAATTAAAGCAGCCGTTTCTATATTGGAATGCGTTGCTTTATTTTTTATTGGAGCATATCAGAAATGTTTAGCTGTGGTAAGAAAACTACTAGCAATAAAAGCTATTAAGCTAAACGCTGGTAGCTTGCTACATTCCATCTATGCTTATTAATCAGCTTTGTGTGTTCAGAAAACCATTCTAAGCGATTTTCAAACTTTCTAATGATGATTGATAAGCTAATTTTGTCTAAGGCTAACTCTAACTCATCATCTATCTATTTTTTTATATAAAGAATTCCATAATTGCGTAAACCTGTAAACCTTTTAACCTATAAACGTTGATATAGTAGGTTTTTTATAGGTTTACTCATTGGTTTACCTTTAAGTTATTAGAAGTAAATTCAGCGCATTGGTATTCCCTGACTTTCTTTGAGTGTGGGGTGTTGAGAAAGTATCTTGCTGAAAAGATCGAGACTTATCTTTTTATTCAGCTACCTAAGCCAAGTGAGTATCCAAATGTTTTAAAAATTTCTTCTGGAGATTACTGGTGTATCCAAAATAACGGCTGGTCTATTGATTCTGCTACTGAAATTTTTAGTGAGGAATGGATATCTGATGACGAGTTTTTTGTCACCGAATCTGAAATTTATGGGAATAATAAACTCTATCATCAATTGAAAAAAGAACTTCGAATAAGAAAAACATAGGGAGATTTTAGTCTTCCTATGTTTTCATTCATATTATTTATCTGTTTGTTTTTGCTTCTTTTTCAAATACTCCGCACGTATTTTTTCAAGTTGCTGCTTTTTATCAAATTTGGCAGGCGTCTGTTTTTCATGAAACTTTGTCACAGCTACCTTACCTTTGGTATCCAATTGATATTTTCCCACTTTGTTCACCTACTTTTCTTGTCTTTAAAGAGAATCTATTCAACAAATATAATATACCTTATTTTACTGAAGTAAACCTTATTACTTTATTAGTGTACTGCTAACTTTGCATATATCAGTAAAAACATTAAAAACTTAGTAAAATAATTCATCGCCAAATGGTATTCATTTCATTGCTATAATCAAAATAAAATGCCTTGACACTCTGCATAAGCCTCAATAATTCTTTTTCTTGTTTGTTCAGCTCTCTTCTAAAGGTCCAATTATTCGGTAAATAAGGTTTAAAATATTAAAACAATCTAAGTCTACTCCATCTTTTAAATGGTTCTTAATGCTAATAACCATTACGTTCTCGATGATTTCAAATTTAGGTTTCTGAGGGGAAATATTGTTTTTTTTTGCAAAGTCTTTTTACTACTTGTTTAAAAAAATCTACATCCCCAATATTTTTCTCCAAAAAATCACCCCTTGTTATTAACTTTTCTACTTATATCTATCTTAATCCAAATATTACCTTATTCAAATAGAACAAGAAAAAAGGGCTGCCAAAGCCAACCCAATCATGAACTCTTGCACCCGTTAGATTAATAAGCACTTTATTCTTCCTCAATGTATTTTGCATTAAATTCAGCATAAGAAAAAACGACGGAAAAATTTCCGTCGTAATAGTGATTATTATATATCTCACTTTTTTGGAGCAGAGTAGCTTTTTGGCAGCTCTAGACCGCGCTGCTCCATGACAGCACGAAGTCGGTCAGGGTAGTCGGTGATGATCCCGTCGACACTGTCATCCATAAGTTTATTCATGGTTGGCTCGTCGTCGATTGTCCAAGGAATGACCTTCATGCCGTACTTGTGGGCTTCCTGCACCATATCCTTCGTTACGTATGGCTGATAGTTCGCATCGGTGATTTTACCGTCTTGCGGAAAACCGTGCACAGGGGAGATGGCATAGGCACCGAATGAGTGGGCTGCCGTCACAAGATTGCCTCCGAAGTCGTCGATGTCAATTCCACCCAACCATGGTGAAGCACCTAGTTGACCAGGCTGCAAGAACTGCGGACCGTTGGTCAGTGCGACGAGCGGCAAGCGCGGCTCGACCTCGTGCATGCGCATGAGTGAACCCCAGTCAAAGCTTTGGATGGACACCCGATTAATCATTCCAGCTTTACGAACCTCGCGGGCAACAATCTGTACGAACTCTTCACGTGGAGCAGTCTGCTCTGGTGCACCGGCTTCTACCTTTGTCTCGATGTTCATCCACACCTTGTTGGCATGATAACGCTTAACGAGATCGAATATCTCGCTTAGCATCGGCATCCGCGCTCCGGGGCTCAATGTCTGGCCTGGGAATTGTGATAACTTTAGCGAACCGCAGTCCAGCGTACGCACCTGGGCAAGTGTGAGATCCTTGATATACTTGCCGACATATGGATATTGAGTGTCGCCAGGAAATGCCGGGCCTGTATCCTGGCACTTGGCACCCGAGATTTTGCGGTCATGTGTGATAACGGCTTGGTGGTCCTTGGTAATCTGCACGTCCATCTCAAGTGTGCTCACTCCAACTTCGAGGGCGCGGGAAAACGACGCGATTGTTGATTCACTGGTAAGGCCGATTCCACCGCGGTGCGCCTCCAGGTCGAACCCTTTATGACCGAAGCTTTTTGAATCTTCGGATATGGATGAGTTCTCAGCAGCAGAAGCTGATTGCGCGGTCAATTGGCCGGCACCTGTACACACCATGAGGGCCGCCATCGTTGCTAGTACAAACTTTTTCTTTGTCATATTCTTAACTCCCTAAAACTTATAATATAGTACCTTATAAGCTTAGTTGAACGACGTAAATTCTCTATTAAAAACATATTAAGAGATGGTAAAGAAAACCATGTAAATTATCATGGTTATTTCGAATTACGCAGTCTCTAAACCTAGCAAATATTTCTATTAATGATAAACAATAATTCTTATATTAATAAAGAAAGATGTTAACCTTTTATCATTTATTTGTTAATTTAGCAACATTCATAAAAGAAACAGCCAAATTTTTGACTTCTTCATCCACTAAACTGCCCCGATAGCATTCCTGTAGAGAGTTAATTATTGACTTTGATAAAAAAAGAGCTCCTCAGTAAGATATGAGTATAGACACCACTCTAACTCAAAACCTTAGGAGGAACCCCTACTATGAAGTTTAAAATGCAAGACAAACAAAATCAACTAATAGAAAGAATTTCCGATAAACACCTCGTTGTTGGTATAGACATCGCTCAACAATTTCACTTCGCTCGAGCAGTGAATTTCCGTGGAATTGTAGTCGGCGATCCTCTTACATTTGAAAATAACGAAGATGGATTTACTATTTTATTGCACTGGATTAACAAACTAAAAAGGACAAATAACTTAGATACAGCTTTAGTCGGCATGGAACCTACGGGACATTACTGGATTAATCTATCAAAATGGCTTTTCGAACAGAATATTGATGTAGTAACAGTAAATCCGTACCATGTAAAAAGGAATAAAGAGAACCGAGATAATACCCAGTCCAAAAGCGATAAAAAAGATGCACTAGTTATCGCTGATATGGTGAAGAATGGTTACTATTCCATCGTTCGTCCAACTTCTGAATCATTTGAAGAACTTCGAGTTCTTATGTCTAACCGTGACGTGATTGTTAAGCGACTCGTTAGTTCAATCAACCAGCTAAATCGTTGGGTAGATGTTGTCTTTCCAGAGCTCCGACAAGTTTTTAAAGACGTGAAAGGTAAAGGGGCAATCGCAACTCTTCGCTTATTTCCTACCCCGATGGAATTGCGTTCGATACAACCTCATAACGTTGTTATCGGGTGGAAGTCATTGATGAAGAGACAGCCTGGATTAAAAAAAGCCCAATTACTTATTCATTTAGCTAAACGTTCGATCGGCACTAGGCAAGCACTTGATGCTTATAAATTTCATCTACAACAATTACTAGAGGAATATGATCTCGCAACAACACAACTCGAAAGAGTTGAACAACAAGTCACAGAAGCACTTAAACAAATTCCTTATGCACATCAATTGCTTACCATTAAAGGAATTAGTGAGATTTCATTGGCTGGTATATTAGGAGAAGCTGGAGATTTAAGTGGTTTTTCCCACGGGAATTCTTTACTACGTCATGCAGGATTACACCTAGCTGAAGCAAGCTCGGGTAAGTGGAAAGGTCAAATTGTCATTTCTAAACGTGGAAGGTCTAGACTGCGGCGTTTTCTCTACTTAGCGACGATGAGCCTAGTCATGAACAACCCTGAGTTTAAATCTTTACATGCCACTAATGTTAAGGTGAAAAAAATCAAGAAGATGAATTCAATTATGAAATTGGTTGGTAAACTGGCTCGGGTATTTGTAGGAATAGCTAAACGAAATGAATCCTATCGTCCAGAAAAATTACAACCTATAACTTCTTTAGCAGCATAAAAACTATTAGATTCTTAGAAACACTTACTAGTTCTAGTTTCCCCGAAAGGGAAACTCCAATAAATAAGAATAAAGAGTGAATGTTAATTTTACACTTATCGAATGTTGGCTTATTCGTAGGATTTCAAATATGTACGGAGTACCAGATTACTTAAACAAAAGGGCACTGACCCATCCCGTTAGCATAACTGGCCTCCACCCCTTGGATAGGCATGACGAAGGAATGATAGGGCAAATGACCCGTTGAGACATGGGAGGGAAAGCCTCCAGGGGCGGCGTGGAGAATGTACATCATATGGTAAAATATGGAGTTTTTTATTACTCCTTTATTTCACTATGCCTTCACGAAGCCATATTGGTCTTAATTCATTACATTTAAACTGCAATCTACTACCAAGGGTTATGAAATCCTGCGAATTAGCGAGCATTTGCGAGAAAATCGTATTAAACTGAGGGAGTTTAAGTACAATTATTCACAATCTTTCTTGTGCAAAAAGAAAAAAGGCGACCTCCTTCTTGAAGTATCGCACCCGTTAGTTGAAAAACAAAATAACTGCCGAAGCACCTAGTGATCTTTAACAATTGCACCTTTTTGTATTTCTAATTATTAAAAAAGACAGAAAATGAACAATATTTCCTGCCTCAACCATAACATTTATTTATTGTTTATTTAAAGATTTTCTGTATTGGTATTGTTTCCAATGAAATCTTATATAACAACCAACACAAAAACCTAAAATTGCAATAAATGCGGCTGCAGCAACCATAATGGTGAAGACATAACCTAAAATGGTCCAATTCATTAGAAAACTTATTAATCCCCCTGCTAGACAAATGACCGCAATTATCTGATTGAATTGCTGCTGATCCCATTCCTCAGGAATATATTGTGAAGGGTGCTTTCTAAAAAACAGCTTAGCTAAACGCATTACAGGATTAAATTCAAAAAATAAGCCCATTAAACCTGCTAAGATAGGAATAGCAAGGATCCATTCTTGCTTAGTTATCCATGTAAACAATACAGACCCCACTATAAACCACTGATTTGTTCGCACAAGCGGACGAGGAACTGAACGTACTTGACTTCCCATCAAATCCAACCTTCCTTATCGATTTTTTTAATTTACTTTGATTTTTCTCTTTTTTCTATTTTATTATGAAAAAAAGAGAAAATGATTGAACTCCAACTGGTTTCTTCATTTTTAAGACCTCCAACAGGGTAAAATTTAACCTTATTTTAGCACTACTTCTTCGACTAACCTGCTCCGTTAGTGGAACAAGAAAAAGGAGTCGCAATTACAACTCCTTGTTTTGCTCAAGCACCCGTTACTTTAAGTAGAATATTTCACAAACTTCACTTCAACCGTAGAGTTTCCTTAGCTGTAGAAAAGTCTACTTATCCAGGCTAATCCATAAAATATAACTAAAATAATCATTGGTATTGCCAAACTTTTGATTGCCTCTTTCCACCCAAGTGTTTTATTAAGGTTACCAATCAACCTATCTACAATAAAATATAATATTGCTGCTACGAGACTAACCCAAAGCAAGACTAAGCCAAAAATGATATGTAAAGTGGCAGAAGTAAAAACCACTAACCGACTTCCTTTAGCCTTGTTGGATAAATATCCTCCTATCTTATCACTTATGATAGAACCTGGAATACCATAGAATAAAATAACTGGAAAGCTAAACATCATCACCATCGTTGTCATTGTCATTGATGATAGTAGGTATTCTTTAAAGGAGTTTGTATATCCATCAGTAAAAGGGATAATAAAAAAACCAAAAATAATAGCATATATAGAACCAGAAATAGATGCACTAATGATTTTCTTAGGTAAAATTTGGGTTCACTCCTTAAAATTATTCTTTACCTAATTTTAACATATAATATAATTGGGGGTTTACTTATACTAACCTGCATCGTTAGTGCAAAATGAAAGGGATCGCAGTACCGACCCCTTGTTTAACTCTTGCACCCGTTAGTTCAACAAGGTTAAGATTAACCAATCCGTAAAATAGTATTAAACATTCTAGGATGGTTTTTTTCAAACGCTTGTATTAGTTCCTTACCGAATACAGTTATGGTCTTTTCCCAGGGATGACCTAAAAATCCCCAGTTAAACTCCTTTTGTATAAAGAAATAATAATCCCCATTTGGGAAAATAGATATTGTCCAGTCATTAAATTCGTCTCTTGGAAACTCCAAAAAAGGATTAACCCAATAACAAGGGTGTTGCCAATCTAAAGCATAAAAATATTCATCTTTACTTATCAATTCTTGAAAGGAAAACAATGATTTCTCCTCAAGGTCTTTATAAATCTCTTCATATTCCTCTAAATCTCCTGACCAATTTAGATAAGCTGAAATATTATATGTGATGAATGGACTTGGTACAATAAATGACGGAAATTTAGTAATGCTGGGTTTAAATTGAAATTCATTAAACACCTTTTTCCATACACTTTTTTCTTCAGATTGTGTAAGTTCAATCCAATTATTAATATTAAATCCCCCCAAAACACCGCTTCTAATTAAGGATAATTATACCATTCCTTCTTCAACTATCCTGCTCGTTACTTTAAGTACATTCCTTCACAAAAAGGGACCATCAAATGACGATCCCTTTCTTCACTAAAGCACCCGTCAGTGAAATAAGATTTAAATTTCTTCTTGGTATATTTCTAATTTTATCGGCTTTAATTTTAACGGTATATTAAACGCCTGAAGTTTTTCTATATCCTTAAAGTAGTCATCTATGTCTCCATTTTCTTCAAAATAAAATTCTGATTCTTCTAACTTTTTTAATTCATTTGATGGATTAAATACAAATTCACAATGAAGTTGTTCCATATGAGAATATTCGTCTTCTTCATAAACAGTAAACTGGCGTACAAAATCAAAATAAAATAGTTCCTCTCCAGTAAAATCATAAACACCACATTGAAATAGAATTTCTTTTCCTTCTTCTCCCTCAACTGGTTCTTTACAAAAAGCCTTAAATGTTTCCCAAACTTTTTCTATATCATCGGTATCTTCACCAATCTTATCTTTAAGGTAACTTTCAGCATTTTTAACCGTGATCATTACAACACCTCCGATATTATTATGTAAGTATTCTTATTAAATAACCTGCTTCGTTAGGACAATAAGAAACAGCCACCAGTATGGCAGCTGTTTCTTCAACTCTTGCACCCGTTACTTTAAGTACATTTCTTCACAATCTTGCTTATTTCTTTTTTCGCATAAAAAGAGAGTAAGCTACCATTAATATTTTGATATTACAACGCGGTGTAAACCTTACACCTGAAACCAGTACTATCGTTGTAATTTTCAAATATAAATCAAACTTAAGAGCAAGTTATTTATTTTTAGGTTCATTTTTTTCACCCCAGTTATATACGAAGGATTAACATTAGCAATGCAGAAATAATTGCGAGTAAACTACTCACACCAAAAGCTGTAAAAGCACCAAATGATTGCCACAAAAACCCTGCCATTACGCTTGCTGGTAATGTAGCTATACCAGTTAATGCATTAAATGTTCCCATAGCCATACCTCGTTGCCCTTCTGGTACCATATCTGCTACATAAGCCTTTTGAATACCTTCAGTAGTGGCATAGTACAGCCCATAAATAAAGAATAATATCCAAATCCCAAAGACAGTATGTACCAGACCGAAGCCGAGATAAATGAGTGCAAACATTACATAACCTGTAATTATAACGGGTCGGCGACCGATACGGTCAGAAATCATACCAAATGGAGTAGAAAATATACTTGTAATTATGTTGTATGCAAAATAAGTCAGTGGAATATATTCGGCAGCCATACCAACGTCTTTTGCTCGTAAGATAAGGAACGCATCAGAGAAGTTCCCTATGGTAAAGAGTGTAGTTATAAGTGTGAACCACACAAAACGTGAATTAAGCCCCTTGAAGCTAATCCTAGGCAACCTTTTTACATTGCTTGGTGTTTTTATTGGATTTCTTTTTTCTTTTAAGAAGATGATGAGGAGCAGAGTTGCCATTAATCCAGGAATAGCAGATAACCAAAATACAGCCTGATAACTGCCATTCCATAGAGTAAGAATTAAGTAGGTCACAAAAGGTCCAAGAGCTGCACCCAGGGTATCCATTGACCTTCTAAATCCGAATGCTTTTCCACGTTCTTCTTTTGTAGTGGAATCTGCAAGGATGGCATCTCGTGGGGATGTACGAATCCCTTTACCAAAACGGTCTGCAAACCGAATAAAGAGAACTTGACCCCAGGATGTTGAAAATGCGAAAAAAGGTTTAATCAGATTGGATAGTCCATAACCTCCAACCATTAACAATTTTCTTTTGCCAAATCGGTCAGAAATCCACCCTGAGAAAAACTTTAAAATGCTTGCCGTGCTCTCAGCAATCCCTTCGATAATGCCCACAGTCCCGACTTGTACGTGTAATACTGAAGTTAAATATAGTGGAAGGATAGGAACAATCATCTGACTCGAAAGGTCTGTCAAAAGACTTACCATTCCAAGGACAAAAATCACTGAATTTAATCCGAAAAATTGTTTTTTCGATTGTCTCTCTGATTCCATAATTCACCTCTATTAACTTTTTTGAAAATGGATTATAAAGCACCACCAGTTAGCCATACATGCAGTAGTGCTGTACCACATTGATTGGAATCATAACCCGTTCTTCTAGGATATTTGAATTCCTTCTCTTTTATTGCATTAACAATCTAAAAAGAAATGAAAAAACATTAATCATCAATATTTCCATTACTAATTGGTAAAAGCAATTCTACATTCGTCCCTGATCCTTCTTTGCTTTTTATCTTAATTTCACCTTTGTGTAGTTTCATAATACTTTTCGCTATATGTAGTCCCAAACCATAACCACCAGTTTTTCGGTTTCTTGCTTTATCCACTCGGTAAAACCGTTCAAAAATATGTTCTATTTCTTCTTCTGGGATTCCAATACCATAATCTTTCACATGAATAATTGCATGTTTTTCATTCTTTTCTAAAAAGACCTCAATTTTTTCATTACTATATTTCATAGCATTATCTAGCAATATTATGATTACCTGCTTTATCTTTAATTCATCCGCATAAATAGTGATTGGATTTCCTTCAAAACGCAATGTTATTTCTCTTTTATATACATCTTTAAGTTGTTTTAGAATGCTTTCGCTTAAAGATACCAAATCAACTTCATTGATTTCTAATATATTTTCTTTCTCTAAGTTAGCTATGTCTAGAAAAGTTTCAGCCATTTTTTGTATTCTGGTTGCCTCTGAATGAATGGCATGGATGGCTTCGTCAGCCATTTCTTTATTTTCTAACCCCTGCCTTCTTAAAATATTTGCATAACTCTTAATGACGGTTAATGGTGTCTTTAATTCATGTGATGCATCAGAAACAAACTGTGATTGCCTCACCAAATTTTCTTGGATCCTATCAATCATCCGATTAAATGTACTTGCCATTGTTTGGAGTTCATCTTTCGTCTCATTTTGAAAGTTTATCTTTTTAGGAACACCGCTCATTTCAATTTCTTCCATGGTTTTTATCATATTGGAAATGGGTCTCATAATCATATTTGCTAACCATCTTCCACCGATTATTGACAACAAAGCTGCTAATAATGTACAAAATCCTAAAATTGCACGAAGGAGTTCTTTCCTGGCTTCTAAACCCATTAACCTTTCCCCAATTTCCAAACTCCCATTGATTTGATTTCCATTATTAATAGGAATTCGAACGATCAAAACTTGCTCTTCCCCATTTTCCGCCGAGATCAAACGTGTTTGAGACTGCTTTGTCTTCGTGTATTTTCCTTTAATTTTTTTTGAGAGTTTCAAATCATTCGTTACTTCATGAATCACCTTGTTTTTCGGTTGTATGATTCTGATAAATGAATGGTCGGTTAAATAATCTTTTAATTTTCCCTCAATGGTACTAGAAGATTGATTTGTATCGATGTCTTTTAGAATATCTCCTGACTTTTGAACAAGGACAGCCTCTTCCATATTTACCGTTGTTTTCATAAATAAAAAAAAGACAACGAAATTAATGAGCATTAATATGCACAGCATCCAAGCAGTTGTTAAAAGATTAATTTTTGTTGTAATCTTCATCCGTATTCTCCTTTATGGTAAAACCAATCCCTCTAATGGTTGTAATTAGAGGGAAAGAAAAGCCTTCATCAATTTTTTTCCTTAAGTGTCTTATAAAGACATCAATTACATTGGTGTCACCCTCGTACTCATATCCCCAAATGTTAATTATAATGTTATCCCGTGTAACTACTTTATTTTTATTCATTACTAAATAAACCAAGAAGTCGTATTCCTTTGGTGTTAATGAAATGGCTTTTCCATTCCTTTTTACTTCTCTTGAATCCGTGTTTATTATCAGGTCCTCAACTGTCAATAAGGATGATTCTTCCTTTGATTCCAATTTTTCAGGAATATTGCGAATACAGGCACGAATTCTCGCTAATAATTCTTCAATTTCATATGGTTTTGTTACATAGTCATTAGCTCCCTGATCCAATCCCGCTACTTTATCAAATGTTGTATTTCGAGCTGTTAAAAGAATAACAGGAGTATTACTGTTTTCCTTTCTAAATCTCCTTAGTACCTCGATTCCACTTAACCCAGGCAACATCACATCCAATAAAATCAAGTCGATTTCGGATTGTAAGGCGGTTTCTAATCCTGCTTTACCATCATGTTCTACTGTTACTTGAAAACCCTCATACTCCAATTCCACTTTTAAGGCACGAGCAATTTGAGTTTCATCCTCGATTACTAAAATATGCGTTTTCACTTCACATTCGCCCCTTCTACCACTAAAGCATTAATCATACTCTACTTTATGCCTGTCCAAAACAAGCCGTAGCATTTCAAACAACAAGAAGTTAAAAAATATCCATACACAGCCATATACATAACCACCCACAATATCACTTGGAAGGTTATGGGCAGAAGCAATATTTACAACCGCCAGACTTATTAATAAAATTAATCCAAATAAAGGACCAAATATGGGTAAATACTTGTTTTTCGAATGACGGACAAGTAAAAACAAGCAGGTTCCGTAAACGATAATCATAATCGTAGCATTTATGTCAGGAAAATTTGCGGAATGAAATTTTCCTACAAACCCGAATGATTGAAGGTATGAAAATGTTTTAATTATGGCATCATGAAAGGGTTTTGTACCCCCTATGGAAACCCCAAGAAGAAGATATTCAAGAACCCTGTTCCGTCCCTTTTTCCAAATTCGAATGATGGTTATCGCAATAATGCTAGCAAGTGCAAACGGAGGTTGGAATACTAAAAACCCTTTCATCCAACTCATATAAATAGCAGACTTGACCATATATTCTGCTATTTCATTAAACTGAGCAAAGTCGTTATATAAATAGTCTTGAGCCATTCCCAGCATCAAGGTAACCATACCGATTAACACTAAAGTGAGAAAAATAAGAAAGATCTCTATTTTTCTAATGGTTTTTAGATGATTCAACAACCGTTGTATGAAACGAATAAAAAAGTCCTTGATTTGATTCTTATAAAACCGATAGGCTAAATAACCTGCTAAAAATATAACAAAAACAAGAATAAATATAATGAAATATTTACTGGTTGCTTTATGAAAGGGCTCCCAACGAGGTCCCAATACTTTTCCTAGGGTAATAAAACAAAATCCCCATAAAAATGAACCTGTATAAGCAGGAATAATAAATTTTCGAAAAGGCATTCTTGAAATACCTGAAATATAACCAGTGAAATGCCTAATCCCTGGAATGAAATAAGCAAAGACCAACAGTTTGCTGCCTGAACTCTCAAACCAATCCGAAGTTTTTTTATATCTTTCTGGTCCCAAGTGGACATATTTTCCGTATTTTTCAATCAATTTATATCCTCCTGCCTTACCAATCCAATAAGTTGCAGTAATACCCGCACCGCCTGATACAAAGACTGTCAGGAGTGCCAAAATGTAACTCATTTTGCCTTGATATACAAAATAACCAGCGTAGCTCATTAAAAATTCGCCTGAAATAGGTAGTCCCAAAAGCTCTAGAAAGATTCCTGTAAATAGAATCAGATAACTGTGCTGTTCAAATAAAGTGATTAAATGTGACATAATTATGCCTCCAATATTTATAAAAAGAAACACTAAAGTCAATTCAAATTTAGTTCTAAATACAATGTAGCACGATAAATGAATTCAATTTCCATATTAATGAATTCTTAATCTGGTTTTAAGAGAACAAAAAGGTTGATGGATAAAATAAAAAAGCTAATCCCTTCGAAAAGGTTATCAGCTTTTTTACAATGGATATTAAAATTAAAGTTGTTTAACCTTAATTGGACTTACCATTAACAGAGCGAGGAATAAGGTAATCCATGCATTGCTATATAAAAAGAATCCCATACCAGCCAATGGCAATCCAGCAGCTGGAATGGGTAAACCTTTAAAATACCCAATGGTTGGTTTAACACTAAACTTAGCTAATCTTATTGCCCCCATCGTTGGGAAAAGGATAAACGCCAAAGAAGTTAAAATTGATGGTGCTGCTAACGAATGAAATAAAAGTACTGGAGCAACTCCGAAACTAACAATATCAGCTAAGGAATCCAATTCTACGCCAAATTCACTGTTCACTTTTAATTTTCTCGCAACCCTCCCGTCAAGAAGATCTAAAACAGCCGAAAAGAAAATAAAAATGGAGGCTACTTCTAAAAAGCCACTCATATTAAAAGTAATTGAAAGAACACCGCATAATAAATTTCCAATCGTAAATAAATTGGGTACAGCTTTTACTATATGATTGAACAAGGTAGACCCCCTGACGATGACAAATCATCTGCACTTAAGTAGCATTTTCTATATATTCTTCCGCTATTCTTAAAAAGACATGATATAGAATGAAAAAAATTTTGTTCTTCCTGCACAAATTTCTTATTTTTTGATATTGATTTTAACCAAATTTAAAATGCGGGAGATTCAAAGGAAAAACAATCCCTGTGCCTCACACTGCACTAAATACATAAGCCACTCAGTAAATCACTTGCCTTAAGATTCAAAATAAAAACGGTCCTGACCAAATATTCATTTTGCAACTTCATGAATTTTTAATGTTTTATTCAGGGAACGTACAAGTTCGTTTTGTATACTTTAAATTGCCCAATTTGATTGCAGTACCATTCTTGAATTCACCACAGAAAACTATACGGTTATTTGGGTTTAATTTATATAAAAAGATTTTGGGGGGTAAAGCAATGAAAAAATTAGTAGAAGCAACCATGCAAAGAGCCATTCTTATGATTGTGTGTGTTGTTATCATCTTGGCTTGGGGAGGTATTTCCGCTTTCCAAATGCAACGAGATTATTTGCCTGGAATTAACAATACGACCCTTTCGGTTAGCATGAGAGTACCTGGGTATCAATCAGCTCAGGTAAAACAGCAAGTGACCGATAATCTGGCAAGTGCCGTAAAAACAGTCGATGGTTTATCCAATGTGGAAACCACTTCTTATGATGGTGGATTATTTATGAGTTTGTATTTTCCGATGAATACAGACATGAAACTAGCGGAGGATCAAGTAAACAAAGCCCTGGCAAATGCAGACCTTCCGTCAACGATAACAAGCTCACCTTCTGTAACACGATTAACAACAAGTTCATTCCCAATTTTGACGTACAGTTTAACAAGCTCAAAATTGGATGAACAAACACTACGTTCCAATGCAACACAAGAAATTGTTAAACAATTAAAATCTGTTCCTGGTGTAGCGGATGTATCCGCAATTGGGGGAGCAAAAGATGGATATGTATTAACTGTCCGCATGAAAGACCTAGTGAAAAACGGATTAACATTGGATGATGTGAATAAATCGTTTGCTTTGGCTGTTCCATCAATGCCACAGGGGACTATTGTAAACAACCAATTATCAATACCAGTATCTTTTGATGGATTACAATTGACTCCACAGGACATGGCAAACGCAACGATTAAGAATAAGGAAGGAAAAGTAATTCCTGTTTCAGCATTTGGTACCATAACGCATTCCTTAAATGACGTTAAAACCGTCTCCAGAACAAAGGGAGCACCAAGTGTTACTTTAAATGTAATCAAAACACCATCGGCAAATATCACGGATGTTGCAGCTCAAGTAAAGGACCGTGTTTCACACCTTCACTTGGATACGGTAAATCCAAAAGAAGTTTCGTTCCAAGTTTTACTTGACCGAGAAAAAGAATTAAACAGTTCTCTTTTCGGATTAGTTCGAGAAGGACTACTTGGATGTTTATTCTCAATGATCTGTGTGTTCTTCTTCTTCCGAAATGTTAGAAGTACATTATTAATTGCGATTTCGCTGCCAATTTCATTGTTAGCTACAACTGCTTTCTTAAAGTCAATGGGTATCACGTTAAACATTTTAACGGTTTCTGGTTTGATTGTAGCGATGGGGCGTATTGTCGATGATTCCATTGTTATCTTGGACAACATGTATCGAAAACGGGAAGAATCGAAGGATAAACCTCTGCTTTCCATTCTTGCATCATCTGTAATAGAAATGATTCCTGCGATATTAGGTTCTACGTTAACAACAATTGCAGTTTATATTCCAATCGCCTTTGTTGGCGGCGTCATCAGTGCATCTTACAGTGGATTTGCCTGGTCAGTCGTAATTGCATTAATCATTTCATTCTTTGTTGCGATGCTTGTCATCCCTGCACTTGCTTTTATGGGATGGAAGGGTGGAGACGGGGAAAAACAAACTGTCAAACTCGATTCAAAAATGAAACCAATCTTGCAATCTGCTTTTAAACATAAAAAAGCAATGATTATTGTTTCTATCTTAGTCTTCTTAGCTGCTGGTATCTATTCTGCTTTTCTTCCAGTAAGCTTATTACCAAGTGGAAAAATTGGACAAATTGCCATTAAAGCAGAATTGCCAAAAGGAAGCACGTTAGTTCAAGTAGATTCTGAAGTCCAAAAAATCGAAAAAGCATTAAAAGAAAATTCAAAAGTCGATGCATATTCATCCAATTTTGGTTCCACCATGACACCACAAAGTGATGACGTGTTTGACCAAGGTGGAGGTTTTATAATCTATCCAAATGTCGCCAATTTATCTGTTGTTTTGAAAAACGACAAGGATGCAGACTCTGTTATTCAAGAGTTGCAAAAACAGCTTCCGACATTATCTAAAAAAGTGATATATACTGTCACAAGCCAGAACATTTCTGGTGATGACTCACAAATGCGTATCCTGTTTACTGGTTCAGACCAAGCAACTTTGGATCAAGTAGCTCAAGAAGCAAGATCTAACTTATCAAAAATTGAAAACCTAAGTGTTGATGGAAAAGTAGATTTAACGAATGCTTCACCAAAATACAAGGTTATATTTGACCAAAAAGCAATTCAAGATAAAGGGGTTAAAGTTGCTGACATTCTGACCGTTATTAATCGTTACATGTCCTCATCTAAGGACGCAACGATTACAGTTGATCATAAAGCCCTTCCTGTGGACCAATATTTAGATCAAATTGCAACAACAGCAAACTCTACAATTACGTTAAATGCTTCTGCGGATGATGTTTTAGCATCTCTTGCTGCTGAAACGTTTAATGGGAACAATGGTGAAATGGTCCGTTTTGACCAACTAGCAAAGATTACAAAAGACCAGTCTGCTTCAACGATTAGCGAACGAGATGGTCAACCATTCTCTCTTGTAACAGCACAGATTACATCGAATGATATTAGCAAAGTGTCAGGCGAAGCAGATAAAGCTCTAAGCAGCTTGAAACTTCCTAAAGATGTAACCTATTCATTAGGAGGAATCACTGAACAAGTAAAACAAATGATTTTCGATATGTCCGTTGCCGTAGCATTTTCTATCCTTTTAGTTTTGCTCATTACTTCTACAATTTTCAAAGGATGGAAAGCTCCATTATCAGTACTTTTAAGTATCCCACTTGCTTTAAGTGGTGTCGTGATAGCATTAATTCTATTCCACGGCGAATGGAACTTGGCTGCCTTAATCGGAATTCTAATGCTTACAGGTATTGTTGTAACAAACGGTATTGTGTTAATTGACAAAATCGAAAGAAATCGAAAAGAGGGAATGCCTGTTAAAGAAGCTGTGTTGAATGGTAGTCTTTCAAGGATTAGACCAATCTTAATGACAGCAGCAGCGACAGTCCTTACATTGTTCCCACTTGCATTTTCACATAATGCGGATACGGTTATTTCTCAAACCCTCGGTATTGTGGTAATTGGAGGTATGGTAACATCAACAATTAACAGCTTTATTATCATCCCAATCATTTACGAGTGGTTGCATAAAAAAGCAGGAATTAAAAACATTAATACACCAAAAGAAAAAAGTATGAGCTAATAAATATTGTAAGGTATTTCAATCATAGAACTAGTTTTTGATGTAACAAGGCACTTATTTAAATTAAGTGCCTTGTTTTTTTATTTGGGTTCGCTTCTTTAACAAATAAAACAAGGAATTAACTAAAAAATAAAGTGCAAAATCGATAATCGCTCTTCAAAAACTGCTTCGTTAGTGGAACAAAAAAAGGTTGCCGCAGCAACCCATCTTGAACTCAAGCACCCCGTTAGTTGAACAAGAACGGCTAATAAAAATAAATCCTATTCGTAAAATAAATAATTGGGGTTCGCTGTAAAATTCACTTATTATTCAATCTGTTTTTATAAAAATCTACATACTATGAATTTTGTCTAAGGCTTCACGCAATGCATTTGCCAATTTGAAAGGATCTTCATTTGCCCAAAAATGCATAAAGAACAGACGTGGATTCTCTCTTAACATGTGATTATGTAAAGCAGTTACTTCGATACCATGTTTACGTAATATTGTTGCAACTGGATTTACTTCTTCAGAAGTAAGTACAAAATCACCAGTTATGGCTTCTTTCCCATTTTCAGTAGGCTGTATATGTATTGCTGTTGCCACTCCCATAGCAGGAGGAATTTCCATTCCGTTAGCCATTATTTTTTCTAACCGAGCAATACTTACATGATAAACACCATTTGAAACGGTACCTTTATGTTTAAAGATTTTATCTAATTTTTGATTATCAATTGAAAAGGAATACGAGTGACCTTTTTGATCCAGATTTATTTTGGTTTGTTTCAAACCTAAACGAATCGCTTTCGCTAATTGAACAGCATTACTATGTCCTTCAATATGCATATACATTATCCGAGGTGATTCATCTAATAAATGATTATGTATCGCAGTTACCATAATTCCTTGTTGAAGCAATTCAGTCATAACTGGTTTAATTTCTTTTTCCGTTAGAACTAAATCACCCATAACCATCGCTTGGTTTGCCACTTGTTTAAAAGCTACCCATCCCCCTAATGCCAATCCTGTACGTATTGGCATACCCTTGACGCTTACTTTCAAATCATTTCGTGGTAGGCTGATATAAAAAACTTCATCTTTCCTCAATTCACCTGTTTTTCCTATTTCTTTCTCTACAAGTTTCCATTGTGATGAAAGATCAGCCGTAGCTAAACGGTAGGGTGAATAGTTCTTTGCATAGATTAAGGTACTCGCTGTAAAATTACCAATTAAAACAACAACTAATAAACAGGTTATTATCTTATATTTTCGTATGTGCATAGAATAAGTCTCCTTTGGGTGTATAATCGATCTTATCCTATTTAGAATTTCCTTTTTTTTGCTTTTTCTTGCACATTAAATTTTTAACAAACAACTCGGATAACTATAATTATCCAATTCCTTCTTCCACTAACCTGCTTCTATAGTTTAAGTATAATGTTTCACAATCCTACTTTTCTAATTTCCGATAATTTTAGTATTGACTAATATATAAATGTGTGTATAATTTATAACTAATTGCATAAGCCAAATGTTTTCTAGGGTTCCGTAACTTTAATGTTGGTCTGGTCCGAGAGAGAACTCACAGCTATGCTGTGTCACGGAAGGATAAAAGCCTGGGAGAAACTGTTTACAGTTATCTCCCAGGTTTTTTTTGTTTTGGTAAAGAATAAAATTGGAGGTATGTTTAAATGAATGCAAACTGGATTAAAGTATTTGTTGCGGCTCTATTTGAAGTATTTTGGGTTATTGGATTAAAACACGCAGATGACTTTTGGACTTGGGCTGGAACAGTTATATCTATTATTATCAGCTTCTATGTGATGATTATGGCGGGACGACAACTTCCTGTTGGAACTGTATATGCAGTTTTCGTAGGACTAGGTACAGCAGGCACTGTCATTGCTGAAATTATACTGTTTGGAGAACCATTTAAAGTGAGTAAGTCACTTTTGATATTACTGTTACTAGCAGGTGTAATTGGATTGAAATTAGTTACAAAGGATAAGATTCAGGAAGGGGCTGATTCCTAATGGCGTGGTTTTCTTTAATCTTAGCAGGGTTATTTGAAATGTTTGGTGTTGCTATGATAAATAAACTTCATAAGGACCGTAATTTGAAATCCTTGATTCTATTAATTATTGGATTTGGAGCAAGTTTCATCATTCTAGCTTATTCAATGCAAACACTCCCTATGGGAACAGCTTATGCAATATGGACAGGAATTGGAGCGTCTGGTGGAGCAATATTAGGAATGCTCTTATACGGAGAACCAAAAGACTGGAAAAGATTGGTCTTCATAACGATGGTTTTATGTGCAGCAATAGGATTAAAACTTGTATCATAACGGAAAAAAGGATAAGTATTATATATTACCTATCATAATGGAATAAGAAAAGCCTATTCTTTAATTCAACTTATTATTAATGGGGCTTTTCTTATTCCACTAACCTGCTTTGTTAGTGGAACAAGCTCCTTTTCTTCTATTACACATTATGTTCGTTTTGTTCACTTTTGTTTAGCCTTTAATCTTTTAATTTTCTTTTATGGGTTCTTATAGCTGTTTCCTTATCTTTTAAACTTGTTGTAACCACTCCACTGCTTTTTACTACCACCAAATTATTAATACCGCCTTGAAAGTTTCAATAGGAAATATACATAAATATCATCCTTCCATTACGAATAATATTTGTCTTTCCTTAATTTTTTTCGGGGATTACATCTGGTTACTACGATAATTCTAGCCTTTATTTATTTAGTTTAGATTAAAAAGTCGTAAAGTTTTCTTTAATTATTACTAAATAGACCACTTTAAAATGTGCACAATAGATGTCAATCACGACATTAAAAAAATTATCTTTTCCTCTTGTTCTTCAACTAACCTGCACTGTTAGTGGAACAAAAAAAAGGCCGCCGCAGCACCCCTTTGTTAAACTCAAGCACCCTTTAGTTAAATAAGTGATATAAGTAAAATAATCCTTACCCGGTGTGCTTAAAAGCACTGCACTTGACTGATACGTATCAAACTCAGTTACAGGTGGTTTATTTTTTTGGTAGTAACACTATGGGAAGTACAATCTACATTAAGTGGGTGTTTCGTTCATTATGATTCCCTTTAGCTTAAATGAAGATTTTGAGTGCATCTCTCTACTATTATTTAAACTTCATTTTATACTCAGCTTGGAATGTTTCTCCTGTTTCAAGCATATTCACTCCAAATTTCTCCTTCATGTTCCCAGATGTATTATATGTATCGGCAATGCCGTACCACGGCTCAATGCAAATAAACGGCGCCATAGTACCATCTGCGTCCATATATTTTGACCAAATCCCAACAAATGGAAAATTTTCAAACATTACTTCTACGCCATGTCTCGATTTATTAGATACCAGTGTTATTTGTTCGATATTGCTGTAAACGAGGGCATCATGTGCAAATAGAGAGTGAGTGAGTTGAATCGTTGAAATATCATTAGCAGTTCCTCTCTCATGAATAAGAGAATTCTTTAGCTCATATTCAATCACATTCTTATTTGCTGCTGGATTAAAGTTTAAACTGTAGTCCTCAATTGTTTCATTTTCTACAAGCGGAATCTTAAATGCAGGATGTGCACCAATTGAAAAATACATCTCTTCCTTGCTTTCATTCACTATTTCCCACTGAACAATGAGTGAGTCCCCTTTGAGTATATAACGAATAAAAACTTTAAATTCGTAAGGATAAACATTAATGAAGCGTCCAGCAGACTCAAACACTAAAGAAACGTTTGTTGTTGTCTGCTCATCCACATCGAATACAACGTCACGTAAAAAGCCATGTTGTAACATCTTGTAGGTCTGACCATCCAGTTGATATCGATCTTCCTTTAACCGTCCAACAATCGGAAATAATACCGGAGAGACGCGTCCCCAATAGGCGTCATCCCCTGTCCACATATAATCTAGCCCATTTTTCTTATGCTTCACTTTACGAATTTCTGCTCCATTGCTTATTATACCTACCTTCAACCAATCATTTTCAATTACAATCATCTTATTTCCCTCATCTCTCTGGTCTGGAATTACTTCCTTTTATTATTCTGAAAGACTCCACTGCACATAGGAAAGAGTCTTTAATTTATCATAAATCCTGATAACCTTATATGTTTACCAATGTAGCTAGCTTTATTCCTGCTACCTCGTGCTCTTCAGACAGTAATTATTGCTTGTGTAAATAAGCTCTTACATTTTATTTTTGTCCTTTAAAGATCTATAGAAATATTTTTAACTCGTGTCTTTTAGTCAAAACAATCATCCTTCCTATTTTACATTTTGAGTCAAATGCGTTTTAAAGAGCCGTTTCTCTTCTTGTACTAACCTGCTCCTTTAGTTGAATAAACAGCATAATCCTCTTTAGTAAACCTTAAAATTAGCAACAGAAAGCCCTTCTCAGGAGACAAGGGTATAAATTTATCGCAATAACCAAGAAAAGTTACTTTATCCAATATCTTTGCGACGTCTTTGCCTATTTCATTGTAATTCTTCTTGTTTCCATATGTATTTTTGCATATATTACGATCAGTTGATACCAAGTGTATTAGACAAATTAAGGGAATATCCTTGTGACATATTTTTTATATAAAGCCCCATAGTGTAGGAATTAATTGCATTTCTAATAAGGTTCAAAAAGGGTAAATTATTAATGCACCAAATATAAAGGAGGGTACTAATGGTCTATATAAAAGCTATGCTTATATGCTTGCTTACGATCCCATTCCTGTTCAATGTTCCCTCGGCACAAGCAGCACCGCCTGAAAATGAATTAAACCAGTATTTAGCCGAAATCGGATGGACTAAACAAGAATTTCTGGATTATGTTGATTACTACGAAATTCCTTTAAATGATTATAATACAGTGGAAGACCTAAAAGAAGTCCTGGGTACCCCTATTAACTCGAATAATTTTCAGGATTTATTAATAAAATATGGTCTGACTGAAAAAGAACTAAATGACTTAATGGATCATTTTGGAGACTCCGTAAATGAATATAAGTTTATCGAGGATATGGATGCGACAGTTGAATTTTATATTAATGCCGATAAAGATATGGCGGAAGTTGAAAAAGCATTATCGGATTTGGGCATAACAGAAGCAGAAGCAGAGAGATTTTTCAACTATTTAGCGGAAGTAGAAGAAAAAAATAAAGACCAACTAGACCAAATGGCAACAAACGATACACTGTGGGAAAATTTAATGAATGTAGAAGATCCTTCCCAATTAAGCGCTGAAGACCTGGATGAGCTGGTTCGAATATTAGAGCAAACCATTGCACTGTATGAAGTTAAAGTGAACTTGAAAGCTGACGGTCAGGCTGTAACATTAAAGAATTTACTAAAAATGAAAGAACCTCCAGGTAATTTATCTGGCAATGTCTATAGTACTTCTGGGGAACTTCTCATCGATTTTAACATCCCTAGAGAGTTTTTTGAATCAATGGAAGCTATTGTAGATGGGGAAGACATGATTCATTTAGGTGAGATTTCAGATGATTATGTAGATCATATGCATGAAGAGAAATATGAAGATGCTCAAAAAGGTTTAAAATAAACAAACTGGTCATTTTATTTCTCAACTTGATTTAGAATAAACAGCCCTTTTTGCCCATCTCATTTAAAATGAGATGGGCTTTATTTTTCTCCTGGATTAATTGAATTTAGGTAGATTCTATTCAATTAAAGCACCCTTTAGTTTAACATGCATGCTATTCTAGTTTACAAACCTCTTGTAATAAACCAATAAAATAACAAGCAAGATAGGATTAATAATTGCTGAATATCCAAATTCCACCATCCGTAATGAAAATATCCCCAAGGTTCGGGCAATAGGGTGATGGATTCATAGGTTAACAAACATACTTCCCAATAGATAAAATAACGTATTTGTTTAATTAAGGAACTTTTAAAAGGATACCAATTCAAAAACATCATATTTACAGGTGGAAGTAACATAGTATTGGCTGGTAATGCTGCCCAATCCACATTTTTTGTAAAATACCAGTATGCATGATATTTCAAATCTATGTAAGCATCTAAAGACATTTGAAATGCAGTTGTAAATGACCAGATATGAGCAATTTGTTTTGCCGATAAATTCTTATTAGTTTTGAAAGCAAGCACATTAAATATGATAATTGCGATAAAAAGTCCAATCATTATTATTTTTCCTTTTTCTTCTTACAATATCCTTATTAAGTAATTATCATACTCAAGGTCTTCTTCAACTAACCTGCTTCATTAGTTTAAGTACATTTCTTCACAATATTTTTTCTTTATACCTTAAAGTCTCATCCTCATGTTTGAAAAGTCGTACACGTGAGGCAACAACCATTCCAATTACTGTTGCGCCAATTGTACTTATTTCAACAAAAAGCTCAGCAATTATTGCTAGGCTGAATTAAATAACAACAAGCTCGATATCTCCCCTTAATTATCTTCTACGGATGGATCTACAAATGAGAACTCAATTTTACTGTTGAATCCACCTTGCAATTCCTTTTTCTCTACAAATGCCCCATTCGTTTTGGCAATGAATTCCGATGCTTTTAACCGGTCCTTCATATCCGCATTTCCATCCCTCATAATTTCCGTCCAATACCGCTTTGTTTCCGTAATATCCGCAATTAATTCCACATCCAACTATTCATTCCGCTCAATAATATACTCCAAAACCTTAGCATTTCCTAGCAGGCGGCTGGCGTTTACTTCGGCAGCATTTTCCTTCGGATTCATAACCCGCTCTCAAATAACTGGCTGTAGCATTGCCTGTTTCAATGTAATAGTCCGCGAATTTCTTTTGCTTTATATTTAACTCACCCATTAGTAACACCCTCCCCACTGTCATATTTCTATTAAAAGAACACGCGTTCCTATGTTTATTTATCACAAGAGCACATAAAAATATTTCTGACTGAATAAAGACAAATAACCATTAAAGAAAAAATATAAGCCTCCCTGAAAATCAGAGAGACTTTTTTACACACACGGCCAAATTCATTTATTTGTCTTTTAATACCAGTAGTGAACAGCACTCCACATGTGTCGTCTGCAGAAACATTTCAACCGGCTAACAAGGTCAGCGAGTGTGTAATACAATTTTACACCAGGGTGGTTTTTAATCTGGGATAAAAAGACCGGCCTTGTATTTGGCTACTCTCACAACTCTAACTAATTATTAATAGAAGTCTTTTACAATCAAAAAAAAGACGTAACCTTAAAGGTTACATCTTTTATATCTTATTTAAAATATACTTACTTTATTGGGCATCGGATTAATTAGAAGCTTTTGTTTCTCTTCCCTCTTCGTTTTCAGAGGTTTTTCCATCCTGTTGTTCACCTGTACTGATTTCCTCTTCCTGTCTTGGAGCAAGTACTGAAACAATTACCTCTTCATCTTCTTGGTTAATTGTAATATTGCTATAGTAATTTCTAATCTCACCTATTTTAATCGTTTGGTTTACCTGAATATTGGAAATATCAACTTCAATTGTTTCAGGGATTTCTCTAGGTTTTGCTGTTATGTTTAACTCGTGAAGAGACTGTTGGAGAATTCCTCCATCTTCAACACCTTTTGAAGTTCCCGTCAAGGCAACATGCACCTGGGCATGTATCTCAGTAGAACTATTAATATATAAAAAATCTGCATGAAGAATATCCCGCTTTATCGGGTCATATTGATAATCTGCAAGTATTACATCCTGTGAATTTCCATTAACATCTAAAGAAATAATTCCATTTCTTCCTACTTCCTTAATGATTCTGATTAAATCTACATTTTTTACAACAATCGTTTTGCTCTCTTCATTTTTCCCGTAGACAACTGATGGGATATTCCCCTGTTTTCTTAATTGAGTTAAACCTGAATTCTGGATTTCCTTACGTTCTTTTGCTACTAACGTGCTAGTCATAGACTTTCCCTCTTCCTGATCCATAAGAATTTTAGACATAAGTATAAAATTACGACCTAATATAGGAATGTCTAACTGTAAAACTATTAATAGTTTTTTTAAGCCTCTATATTATAAAAAAAACTTGCCCTTTTAGCAAATATTTTGTACTATATAATATTTGAATCTTGAAGAACTTCAATTAGTCATGATTACGAACAGTGCCTATCACTGTTCGTATTTAAATGTTAAATTACCTTTATTGGCAGCAGTGGGTATCGTACTCACTGTGATTTTGGCATTTCTTTCCTGAAGGAATCATAAACCGATCTGTTAAATAATGAGGAAAGGGATAATTTGAAATAATGCTTAGGTTCCAATTTAGATTCATTCAACTCTTCCTTCAAATTAAATTGAAAACCCTATAATAATAGAAAAAGCCTTGATAACTCAACGTTACCAAGGCTTTGTTTGATGACCTGTGGGGGATTCGAACCCTCGACCCCTTCCCTGTCAAGGAAGTAAAACGAATCTGATTATAACAGTTTTGTTATGAAATGCCTGATTTAATAGGCTACAGTTTCCGTTTAATTAGGTTAAGGCAGATTAAATTGGTGGCAGGATGTTGGATTTTGCCACCACCATGCCACCAACTTACCACTAGAATGTTCCTGCATTCGATATGTGTGGACTGTAATTGACAACACAATGGATGTTGGTGGGTTTATCAACATTCTTGAGGCCTTCTTAGAACATCACACTTGTTAAAATAAAGCACCCGTTAGTTTAAGAAATACATTCTCTTCAATTGCATAAAAACTCTAAAGGCGGAACTTAATCATTTTTCTTATTTCTGTATTTGTTTAGCAAATTCCAGAATTGCTTTTCTCGATAATATACGAACATATGAATCACCATCTTCAATATATCTTTTTGTAATCACGTGGAAGACTACATCACCTTTACCTTCTATTAATAAATGTTCTTCTTCAAAGTCATCCTTCCAACTAATTGTTACTATTTGCGTGTCCATTATATATGTCCCCTTCAAATTTTATTCATAAATCGTAAGAGACCTGTATTCGGTAACTGGCGGGCATAATCATCCAACATGATTTTAGCCCCTATAGTTTTGCGTCATCATTTTTCAATGATTTTGCCTTTATCGTACAATTTATGGATTATACTAGTATTATAGATAATATTTACTGATATTAACGCACTATAAAAAATGTTTTTTCTTCTCTTTTTAAATTCATGTATATACATATATAATGATATTAGTAAACATATTATCCGTCAAGAAATAATTACCAATCTAATATTGGATGCCTCTTTAATGACAATACCGTGAACGACTTATTAAATTTGGTTGGATTCGAAAGGAGAACTGCTTTATGAATAACAAACACAATGAGATGGATTATATTATACAATTTTGTGCCAGTGCGAACCTTAGAAAAGCAGCAAGAATTGTTACTCAAGCATATGAAAAACAAATGCAACCTACTGGCTTAAAAGTCACCCAATACTTTATGTTAGTAAACATTGCCCGTCATAAAGAAATTTCAATTAGCAAGCTAGGCGAGATTATGTTACTTGACCAAACTACTATTACTCGTAATATAAATATTCTAAAGAAAAGTGGCTATGTTAACATTACTAAAGATAAAAATGATTCAAGAACAAAATCTATTTCGATAACCGATGTAGGTCTTGTCAAATTAGACGAAGCAACGCCTATTTGGTTACAAATACAAGAAAAAGTTGAAAATTGTATGGGCAAGGAAAAATATAATGATTTGTTAAAAACGCTAATAAATTTACAAGAATCTATTGAATTATACGAAGGTTAAAATTTATAAAATAAACAGAATTTCTATTGATATAAACAAGTTTGTGACAACTTGTACTTAAACTAAACCAGCTAATCTTCCTCTTTACGAAAAGCCTATTGAAACACAATTAGATGTTTCTCTTGATGACCTTCGTACCCTCATCCCCATTGATCAAAAGTGGGGAATTAAGAAGAATAGCGAAGGAAAAAATGCGTATTGGTTCGGCTACAAAGGACATTTAGCTGTAGGAACAAAAAGTCAATATATCCTACAATCATTGTTTTCGTCAGGAAATCTTAATGACGGGAAAGCAGCGCCCCCCCGTTTAAAAGGGATCCAAGAAAAATTCCCTCTCATTATCAGATTTAGCACATTAGACGCTGGTTATGATTATGTTCCGATCTATGAACAAATCTATCGAATGAATGCACAATCTGTGATTGCTTATAGCAAGAAATCCCATTGGATTTGATAAACATTTCGCTCCGACTTGTGTACGGGAACATTCTTACCGGTACGATAGTTTTGACGCAAAGTATGAAACATTAAAGTATACACGGCCGAAATAATGTAGTGATTGCCCATTGGCAAAGGATTCCCTCTGTCAAAAGGTGTATAAAGTAAAAATCACAACTGATTTACGCCGTTATACTGCACCAGCTCGTGGTTATCAGAAATGGAAAAACATCTATAAGCAGAGAACTGCAGTCGAACGAGTCATCGCCTATTTGAAGGAGTATTTCCAATTGAACCAAGTTCGTTATCGGACAGGAAAACGGGCGAAGGTTCACTTTGATTTGGTTCATCTTGTTTATAACGCATTAAAGTTAGCTTGTGATCGACTATCGGTACTGGCAAAGTCTCAAAATCAAGTGGCATAATTGCGAAAAAATAACAAAATCAAAATTCTGTAGGTCTAACAATTTTTAAAAGCTTACATTATGAAATTGATTCAAAAAAAAAAACCCACATTTTATGTGGTTGTGCTACTAACCCTGGTTTCCTATATCAACCGTTTTACCAATTAAACTAGCAATTTTTTTGAACTTTGTTCCTATTAATATTTTACTATCGAGACCCTTAAACTTATAATTTTAATAAATAAATATCTGTCCTATTAGAAAGGATATATTCATGAATGATATAAAACTGATTTTATCGGAAGAAATAGGTCGACTAATTGATGAATTATACAAATGTAAAAATGAAACCTTAAAGGAAGAAATTTTAAAGGAAATTCTTCAATTAAATGACGCTATAATGCTTTCAAATGACTATGATTTTTAGAATGGAGTGTAGTACGCAATATGGGTCCTATGTGACATAAAAGAGAGATGGATTTTCATCTTTCTTCTTCTACTAAACTGCCCCGTTAGTGGAACAACGAAAAAAGGCTGCCGAAGCAGCAAAACCGTTCTTGAGCTAACGCCCCCGATAGTTTAAGTGTAATAATTCACAATCTTTCTTGTGAAATAAGAAAAAGGCGACCTTCATCTTGAAGAATCGCATTCGTTACATAATAAAATAAGAAGAATTTGATTAAAAAACACTAGTGGAAAATTTATATCTCAAGTGTTTTAGGGCTTTTACTTTTTAATTATTTGCTTTCGTTCTTCCATCCAACCATTTTAAATCATTATTTTTGCACCTTTATGGGAATATTCAAAAATGTCTTTCATAAAAATAGACATTTTTGCTGGTAAATCATTTCGCATACTAAATGCTCGCCACGGAGCTGCCTCGGACTAACGGCGCACGTTCAGTCTTTAAACCTAGTGCATAGTTGAACATGAGGGTTCTCCTTCCCGGAAGTTTGCCTTCGAGCCAAATCTTCAATTTTCAATCAAAAAGTTACTACTCAATAAATTTCATCTATGACTTACTTTCAATCTACTTAAGCAACATTAAATTCACTTATTTGTTTCTCCTCAATAGAACAAGCAATAGCCCAAATAAAGCCTAGTAATTCTCTAGCGACAGCAACAACAGCTACTTTTCCACCTTTTCCTTTAGAAGAGATGCGATGATATTTCATATGAAGACGGTGTTGAGCCTTCCAAGCAATACGTTTTGCCTCTGGATCTTGATTTTCTTGACGTTTAAGCAATTCACCTTTAAGAGATGGTTGGTGACGATAAGACCAACAAACTTCTACTATGGAACGACGAATTTGAGAGTTTCCGGTTTTGGTAATCGAACCTTGCCAACGACTTGACCCACTGGAATATTCTTTCGGGACGAGACCAGCATATGACATTAGTTGTCTAGGATTTGAAAAGCGAGAGAATTGTCCAATTTCAGCTACTAAGGTAACGGCAGTTACTTCTGCAACAACTCCTCTTAATGTTTGAAGTGCTTGAATAACAGGAGCGTGTTCACTTTGAAGAGCGCAACTAACAACAATTGTATCTATAGATATATTGTTGAATTATGAATTGAATTAATTGATAGAAACAACACTAAACTATTATTCAACATATATAATGACATATATATTAATCGTATTTGCTAATTTATATATTGTTTACTCGAATCATTTCTAAATTATAGAATTGGAAATCCATTTATCATATATATTAATATATATGATAAATTAATTACTAAAAATATTACTATCTTATATTATAATATATATATCAACATATGTTTTTAAAAATATTATCCAATATTTATTTTATCTCAAATATAGGAGATCCACTTTAAATCCTTGCATATATTGATGTAAACTTTAACAGATTTATCTTTATTTTCAATGAAAATAAAGATAAATCATATCATGAAATATTTAATAACATATGTATTAACATATACTTTAAAGTTATTATTAAAATATTTATTTTATCCCGAATACAGAAGGTGTTCTTCACTATCTTTTCATTTAAAAACGATTTATAGGTATTTTATTTATTAGATTTATCTCTCAAAATAATTAGATATAGAAATGACCATATCCTCAACGAAATTAAATTTAATTTATTTTTAAAACACTTTACATCATATAAATTAACATATACTTTAAATTCATTTTCAGAATATATGTGTTTCTCCCTAAATGTGATAATGATTACCATTCTAATCATTAATGGATATATTGGAAACTATTAAAATAATCCTTTCTAAAGACTAAAATAGTGTTCTATATTAATCTTTAATGAATAAAATCAAAAAAATTACCATTGATACAATATGCAATAATATATATAATGACATATGTTTTAAATATATTAATAGAATATATTATTATCCAACCAGGTGTTTTATTATTATGTACCTCAAATTAAACCTTTATACTCGCTATCTCAAAATTTTTTAGTTAATATCGTTTGTATTCACCAATAAAGATAAAAACAATTTATACAACATAATATAAGTTAACATATATAATTATCTCTTATTAATGAACTTAATTAAAAAAATCATTTCTGACATCCAATTTACTAGGTGAAGTTCCTTAAAAGTAGAATTATTTCTTGTTAGCAAGAGAATATATTTATTTAAATATTATCGGCTATAAAAATTATGGCCCATTAATAATACATATTTTAATATATATATTGACATATGTTTTGCAAACTCTATCAAATTATGTAATAACATAAAATATAATGTTGTTAATAGCATCTTTTTATATTAGTACAATCATGCTAAAATAGTTAAAGATTTAATATATAACAAAATATACATAGATAGAGGTGAAAGTGTTGACAGCAAAAATAATAACGTTTGGAATCAGTAAAGGCGGCTGCTCAAAGTCGACTAGCAGCGGCATCACTTCTTTTCTCTTAAGTAAAGATGAAAAGGTTTTGGCCATTGACATGGACGGTCAAGGAAATTTAACTAGTTTCCTAACAGGCGAATATGACATATGCAATGCGTTTGAGGAAAAGACCGTTCTTGAGGCCATATTGGAAGAAGATGCTAGGTCTTATATTATCAAAATCAAAGAAAATCTCGATCTGATTCCCTCAAACGATTTCCTTGCTACTCTGCCTAGAAAAATGTTTGAAAAACATCTCAGATTGGATGCTTTGCAGAAAGCATTAGAGCCGGTAATGGAAGATTATGATTGGATCATTATTGATACGCCTCCAGCACTCTCAGAGCAAACGGTAATGCCTCTTAGTACATATTCAGAAGCTGGAAGTTTCGCTGTAGTCATGTTTGATGGTTCTATGTTTGCTTATTATGCCATTCCAAAATTTTTGGAAATTATAGAAGGAGCCAAAGAGCGCTATAACCCTTCATTAAAAACAGCAGGTATCCTATTCTCTTTAATTGATTCAAGAGCCAAAGAAAATGAAGTAATGTTAGAAGCTATTGAGGAGGATTACCCTAATTTAAAATTCAATACGATCATAAAAAGAAAAGCTTCTACTAGGCGTTTAGCAATCGAAGGTTTTGAAGGAAATGCAGAATTAAGAAACGCCCTAGAATATTACTATCCCTTTGTAGAGGAGTTGAAAGAACGTGTCAGCCAAAAACAGCCTCAAGGATCGAATTAAAAAGCCTAATCCTACCCAAGCGTTCTTTAATTCATATGATACAAATGAAGATGGCACTAGCAAGGTAGATAACAATGAACACGAAAACAAAGTTATTAATGTTGATGAAAACAAAAACGTTAATAAAAATAACATTAATAAAGATGTTGATATTAATGATAATGATAAAACATATGTTATTGATGACAATAAAAGCAAAAACATTGTTGTTGATAATGATGAAGACGAAAACAAAGTTATTAATGTTGATGAAAACAAGAACTTCAATAAAAATAACAATAGCAAAAATGATGATATTAATGATATAGATAAAACATATGTTATTAATGACAATAAAAGCAAAAATATTGTTGTTGATAATGATGAAGACAATGATTATCTCCGAGATTTAGCTTCCGGAAAGAAACCTACGAAGAGAAAAAACAAGAAGGTTTTTACCTCCTTTTATATGGATCCAGACTTAGCTGTGGAAGTGGACAAAATCGCTTCCAGAGGAGAAAAAGGGGATAAATCCAAACTAATTAACATGGGAATAAGAAAATTGTTAGAAGAGTACGGTGTTATTGAAAAAAAATAACTTTCGAATCACCTTTATATTGCATTTAACCTAACTCAGTTTTAAAAAAGTGAGCCGTTTCCCGGAAACTATTTCTCTTAAGCTAAACTTTCACATTGATAGCAATAAAAAGCTAGACCTATTCACAAAAATAAATAGGTCTAGCTTTTTTTACTCTAAAAAACCTCGCATTTGTAAACACTCCTTTATTCCTCCTATAAATTAAAAATAACTGGTACCATAAAATGATCTAGTAGTTTCAATTTCCTCAATAAAATAACTTTCTTCAAAAAGAAACATTGTAGTACCAAACATTTTGCTTAGAAGCAATCGTGCTTGGTTTTACCAAATACAAGTCGCGAAAGTACTACCTTAGATTTAAAAGCATTATGTAATCATAAAAACAACAAAACGCTAATAATAGCTGTAACATATGTTATTCATAACATTATCATATATATTATAAATATCAAAAACAACAAAAAAGATAATAACATTAATTTTGTTGTTTTATTAGCTTGGAGTTAAAGCGAGTTAAAAATTAGAAATTATAGCAGAGAAAAAAGAACTATCAAGTGTACTTTTAGCGGTACTAACGGACAACACACTATGTATTAGGGATTATTCCAGTAACGGCGGGAAAATCTAACGATATATTTGATCTAATAGCTGTGAATGATCAACCTGTAACAGAACAGCACATTGCTTAAGAAATGAAAAGCCTGGGTTTCCCCATATGGAATTGTACGGAAATAAAGGAATAGGATTTTTGAAAAAAAAAGAAAATCGTCAAATTATGGACGGTTTACATAGAGGGATTTCCAGATGCCTATAATAGACGAAAATTACTTGCCACTATATTTTTTATCACCGGAGACAGTATCCTTTGTATCATGAGGGGTCTTTTCTTATTGTTGTTCTTCGTTTAGGTCTTATATCTTTTGCGTTTCTTTCTATAGGGGTAGTTTATTTTAATGTATACCCTTTAAACAACCGTGTCCTAAAAGTGTCGTGTCGATATAATTCATTAAAGTAACATACTTCGTAGCATTATAACTAAGGAATCTTCGGATGCTATGAAAATTTTAAATACGTACTTTTCAATAAAATATTTTATTAATTTGTATGTATAAAAGTTAAATAGATTGGGAAACATATAGATAAGGAAGATATAAAAAGGGGGTAAAAATATCGTTTTTAGAACATAACCTCCACTATCTAAATTTATTCATGAAGATCGATTTAAGCTAAACCAATATCTTACTTAATTTTTACCAATGTAACAATTCTCAAGTGAAAAGTTGAAAATCATTCGGATAAAAAACAACTAAAAGAAAGAAACCTATAAAAGTAAATATGATAAATGTAAGCAGCTAACTTATTCCATGTGAATAATTCAGTTGCTTTTTCGCTCGATTAAAGATCCATCCTTACCGTTATACCTGAACGGCAGAAGAAATATATGTATTTTAATATATATGTTGAAATATATAATAATGTTATTATTGTAAATAATTCGGCATTTTACAACTCTTAGTTAGTTCTAATCATATAACGTCCCATTTTATTTCGATAATCATCTCCAAAAGAATGTAATATTTCTCAAGGGGGTAAAATAGTGATCTTAGAACTTAAACCGGTGTTAACTAAATTTATTCATGAAGATCGGTTTGAGCTAAACCAATACCACACTTATTTAACTAATGTAAGTATTCCCCAAGTGTTTATGAAAAGTTGAAGATGAATAGGTGTAAGTGCTAGACTAAATTGAACAGTTTACGACAATTAAATTTGAACACTATTTACTAAGATTGTTCTCCACCTTATGATAGATTTTTATACTTCTATGATTAGGCGGAGGAATTGAAAAGGTGGATAAGTTTGAAATGTATGTTGAAATTAGAGGAATGCTCAATCAGAAATACAGTATTTCTACTATCGCTAGGAAACTAAATATATCAAGAAATACGGTTTACAAGTATATTCGTAAATCACCAGAGGAAATGGCAGAGTGGACGGCATCGACAATGACTAGAAGTAAGAAGTTAGACATTCATAAGGAATTAATCCTTCATTGGTTAAGAGAATTTCCAGATTTAACTGCAGCTCAAGTGCAAGACTGGCTTAAAGAGAAATATCCTGAATTCAAAGTTGGGGAAAGTACGGTAAGAAGCTATGTAAGGTGTCTTCGAGAGGATTTTCAAATTCCAAAAGAATCAAGTACTAGGGATTATCAAGCAGTCCCTGATCCTCCAATGGGTGAACAAATCCAAGCAGACTTTGGATTTAAAACGGTAAAGAACCGATTTGGTAAACCAGTTAAGTTAGTTTTTATTGTATTTGTCTTAGCACATTCCAGATACAAATACGTCGAATATCAAAATCGCCCTTTCACGACAAAGGATGTAATTTCAGCTCATAGGAATGCATTTAAGGAATTTGGGGGTGTTTCAAAAGAGATCTTGTATGACCAGGATCGACTAATTGTTGTATCTGAGAACGAGGGAGATATTTTACTCACCGAAGAGTTTCAACAATTTGTAAATGAAATTAAATTTGAAGTTAAACTCTGTAGAAAAGCTGATCCAGAAAGTAAAAGGAAAGTAGAAAATGCAGTTAAGTTTATCAAGAATAACTTCATTAATAATAGAATTTTTCATAACATTGATTCCTGGAACGAGCAGTCTCAGAAATGGTTAAAAAGAACAGGTAATGGCAAAATTCATAACGGCACAAAAAGAAGACCCGCCGATGTGTTTCTCCTCGAAAAGCAACACATGCGACAGGTCAACTCGCTAAATCATATTCACAAAAATAGTATAACAAGAAGTGTTCGAAAGGACAATACAATCCTATATCTCTCGAACAGATACTCTGTTCCGTTAGGAACATTTCAAAAGTATCCAGAAGTCCTTTATTATGTGACCGATGATAATAAGCTAGTAATCTATGTCCAGGAGTCAGGGGAAATACTGGCAACACATTGCATTAGCCCTGATAAAGGAAAACTCATTCAAAATAGATCCCATCAACGGGATAGATCGAAGGGAATAAAAGAGCTTATTGAAGTCGTTAGTGAACATTTTACAAATAAATCACAAGCTACTAAGTACTTGAATGAGTTACGAAATAGGTATCCTCGTTATATACGAGACCAGTTAAGCTTAATAAAAAAATGCATCGAATTAGGCTCATTAGAAGTAATAGATGAGGCACTAGCACTCTGTATGGAGAGGCAACTCTTTAGTGCGAATGACTTTCAAGATGTTGTATCCCTCTTTAAACGACAACGCCAAGTGAACAGTACAAACGCCAGCGATCAACAGATTGATACAGATTATAACGACATCGCTGAGTTAACACTAACAGATACTGAGGCAAACCAGCGTCCATTGGAAGATTATTACACTATCATGGAGAGTACAAAATGAAGCAGATAAAATATCTTCAAGACTCCCTCATTTCACTTCGGTTGGTGGAAACATCAAAAAAGCTCCCTTCTCTTCTCGAAGAAGCTGAAAAGGAGCAGCTTAGTTATATTGCTTTCCTGAACAATGTAGTGGAGTACGAGCGAAAAATGAGAGACGAGAAAAACATGGAAAAACGATTGAAACTCGCAGCATTCCCATGTATTACTCCGTTGGAGCAATTTAATTTAGATGAACTAGAATCCCTAAGCTTAAAACAGTTTAATCAATTAAAAGAATTAGCTTGGATTGAGCAGTTATTTAATCTTATTCTATTGGGACCGCCAGGTGTGGGGAAAACACATATGGCGGTTGGCTTAGGATTAGAAGCGATTAAACGAGGTTACAGGGTCTCCTTTATAGCAATGGGAGACTTGGTTCATACCTTGAAAACTATGGACATTACGAGAAAATCCCAAACTAGGATTAAGAGAATTAAAGAATCACAATTAGTCATTATTGATGATTTAATGTACGCAGCGATGGATCCAAGGGAAGCTAATTTGTTTTTCCAATTGGTTAATGACCTGTATAACAATTCATCGATAATCCTTACTTCCAATCGCTCTCCAAAAGAGTGGACCGAACTACTGGGGGATGTAGGGGTAGCGACAGCTATATTGGATCGGCTCATCCATCGGGCAGAAATCGTTCATTTTAACGATTCAAGTTATAGGATGAAACATCGTGAGACAATTTTTAAAGAAGAAAGTGTTCAAAATTAATAAGCAAAATTGTTCAAATGTACTTGACGCTTACAATAGGATAACAAATCAATAAAAAGAAGGAAGCCGAAAACAGGTAAATAAGGAAAATGTAAGCAGCTAATTTATTTCATGTGAATAAATCAGTTGCTTTTTCTTTTCTCTATTAAAGAACATCCTTAGCGTTATTACCTACTGAAAAAAATATATATGTATTTTAAGATATATATTGAATTATATATTAAAGTTTTATCGTAAATAATTCGTTAAATTTACTGGGCTTGGTTAGTTCTATCATATACACCCCATTTTATTTCGTTTGCCTCATTTTAAATGAATTCAGACTTATCATCGGAAGTTGATAAAATAGCTGCAAAGAGAGAAAAAGGGGAGAATTTAAACTGATTATCAAAGAAATTAGAAAATTGAGTAAGGACTTATTGAGGAAAAATAACTTCATACAGTTTCAAGAAGGTATGAGTTATTAACTTAGATTATCTCTTAGTTTTTAGAAAAAGGTCAAATGAACAATAGTGTTAAAATTGTATTATATGTTAAAACATGTATTAACATATAATTTATCATATTTATATACTTATTGAACTGTTAGCTTCATTACGAACTCCGTATTAACCAGTTTGCACACCACCTGTTTTCCAACTAAAGAACTCTATTAGTGCATATTCTGTTCTAACTTTCCTTGCGAAAACTAGTGGGTCATCAACCTCCTCGATATTAACATGAATCAAATTCAGCGCATCAAACAACCATTCATAGTGAACGGATGAAACTAATATTCATGGATCGTTACAAATCGCAGCAACTAATCGATTACTATGGTTAGTCAGTTCTAAACATATAACACAACGGTCCTTGAAATTAACATTAATATATATGTTAATTTATAAGTATTTTTATATGTTAATATTGTTTTATATTCCTCTTCAAAATCTTCATTCACCCGATGTATTGAAATTTTAATCTAGGATCATTATGATAAAAGATCGTTTCAGATAACATAGAAATTATCAATATATTAAATTAGACAATTAGATGAAAGGTGATTTACACATTCATTTTTCAAATTTCCGAGTAAAGCTACTTTTTTTCTGTTGCCCATCCTTAATAATTAAATTGAATTTATTTAATATGTCCCTCTAGAAAAAGTTTGGTAACAAATTACTCAATTATTAAGTATAACTAAAACAGTCAAATAAAAATTAAGATGTCATGACTGATAAAAAACACATTTACATTCATATTAAAACCAATATCAAAACATATGTTATTAATGACAATAAAAATAATAATGTTGGTGCTGTTAATGGTTAAGATAATCATTATTTCTGAAATATAGCTTCTGGAAAGAAACATTGGAAGTAAAAGAAAGAAGATTTTGTCCTCACTTTCTATGGATCCAGATTTATATGTGGAAGTGGAGCAAATTGATACCGGGGGAGAATAAGAGGATAAACCTAAAACAATCCGAAAAAGAAAATTGTAAAATTAAGAATTAAAAAATCTTATTTTAAAAAATTGTGCATATTTTTTAAAAAAGTTCTTCTCATTATTCCCTTTTTCGTTTATACTGTATTATAACAGCATAAATAAAAGCTAACTGTATTAATAAAGGAGGAGATTTAAATGGTAGTTAGTCCGGTTGAATTTTTCCGCAATTTGCCAAAAAAGGAATGTCCTGAATGCAGGCAGCATATGCAAGAACAAGCAGAAAGTTATTTGATTGAATGTGATCGCTGTTTATCCAAAAAAGAAGAATAAGTTTGTTAACTCCCCAGCATTGCTGGGGAGTTTTTAATTTTATATCAATAAATGTTTTGGAGAGAATTAGGCAGACATAAACCATATGCGTGGGGCAAAACCTTAAATAAGGAGTTGATTTTATGGCAAACAAAAAAGATTTAAAATAACTTTTTTCAATTACTTAAAGATTTTGAAGACATAATAAAGTAAATAGAGGTGCGGCAGCCTTTTTCTGTTTCACAAACAAAGGAAGTTAGTGGATTAAGATTTCCTGTATAAGAACTAAAAAGGCACATAATTAACCGCGTTAAATTAAATTATTTAGAGGTTGGGATTATTGAAATTTGAAGCCAAACTAATCTAAAGGGAAATTTTATAAATAAGAACAATATAAAAAACCATGTTGATAACGACAATAAAATATATGTTAATTATAACAATAACAATAACAATAATAATAAATATAAAATTGTTATATATTATCATTAATGACACTATCAATCTCTATCTACAGGTTTATTTTTAATGTTTACAAATTGTAAACTTCGAACAATATTGATCTTAAAAGTCCAAATATATAATTTCATATAAAAAATTACAGTAATTTTTTACGAATAAATGATTTCCATAAAAAACCTTAATATCCTGGCAAAGGGTGAAAATCATTGTGGTAAAAACAATTAATTGAAATGTAAGCAGCTTATTTATTCCATGTGAATAATTCTGTTGTTTTTTTAAAATTAAGATCCGATTACCTTGAATTGGAGATGTAAGCAGGATATCCTAATCCGACAAACTGACGTCTTTCCATGAAAAGCTATAAAAATTTTCTAAACATGATGGATTGACTTGCACTAACTGCTTTTGAAAAATCGGATACCTCAAAGATAAACTCAAAAGTCAGGGGTAACAATAACCGGAAAAAATCTTTTTAGGTCTTAATATTAACCCTGATAAAAAGAGTTTATATTTTTAATAAAGTCCTATTCTCTCTTTATTTTGTAAACCTCTGCTGTTTAAATTGTTAAGAATGGAAGGAGAATTCTATGACGTCATTTTAACCAAACACCGATATTATAGACGTTTGAAACATCCACTTTTAACTTGAACCAAAGGTTTAACTCCTTCTAATATATTTAATAAAACCGGAAATGCGGAAAAAGAGAATCTATTTTATTATTAAACAACCTCTTCAAATCTAATCTTTTATTCAACTCTATAATCAATCAAGAATAGGGCAATAATCCTCCTTTTAGCAGATGTTTTCCCTGTGTTTATCTCAAATCTTTGAATTCCTTATCGCACTTCCACTTTAACCAGTTTCACGCCCGCCTTTTTTGCATCTTTGACTGCTTTTTTTAACTGCTTTGATACACTTTTATCCTTCTTTTTATTTGACATGTTCATCATTCCTTTCTAGAAATTCGTAGTAGCCAGTATTCCCTTATTCTAAAAAAATATACAAAAGAGTTCTATATTCCCCCTTCCCTCACTATATATCTAATAAAACATGGAAAAGTGGAAAAGTGACCATGAGCTAGATTGAAAAAGTAAGAGGGGGAGAAGGAAAGTGGAGAGCTTAAACCCAATGTTTCAAAACACTCATTCAAAAAAAATTATTTCAAAAAAAGATGAACAAGAAAGTTTCCCTAAGAAAAGACGACAACCTCGTTCGGATAAATGCCACAATATTAAATTCCCTGTAACACCTATCATGCAGATGAAATTGCGTACCCTCTGTAAGCAAATGGAGAGATTTATTCAAACTAAAGAGGGACAACCTTTAAGCCAGACCGCATTTAATACTACCCTCTTAAAGTTCGGGTTAAGTCATATCGATATAGTGGATTGGGTTCAGGATTATAAAGATACCAAAACCTATATGCATACCATGCTGAAAGAAAATAGTTACAATAGGATTGGTGGTCCGTATGGACTGGCCATTCAAAAACAATTATCAGAACGTAAGGTCGTTTTCATTATAATGGCCAGCGTCTTGAATTGGATTGAAAAGGGTGGTTCTCTTGAAGAAATCCTACAGTAAGTTGAATCTCCTTCAAAAAAAATTACAAGGCCTCTCTTCTCCAAAAGGCTTTTTGGACTATATGCTAGGAAACAGAAAGTACCTAACCATTGTTACCGGTTACTACGATTATATAAGAGGGGAAGTGTTTATCGACGACATGTTCGATATATTTGATGATGTGCCTCGAGGATTTGATTTAGCCGTCCTGATTCATCTGCTTTATCAGGATTTCCTTACCCAGGTCAAAAAAGGTAATATAAATAAGCAGGTTGCAGGGTTCCTGGTGTCAGGAAAAGCACGATATTTAGGAGAAAAGAAAGCAGAAAGACGAGTGATGAAGGCATTGACAGAACATGTTTTTACGTTCGAGTCCATTGAAGAAGAGATCATCGAGGAGTCAGAAAAAGAGAAGAAAGCTTATATCACAATTCAAATGAAGGAATCTGAAATATTAAGGGGGGAGATCCTTTTACATGACCTTACCCCTTATCTGAACGACCAGCATGTAACAATTGAGGATTTGTTGACGATCCTTTATTTAGACTTCATCAACCAGATAAAAGAACAGGGGAATTCAGATAAAATACAGAAAAGTATTCTTTCTCACCTGAAATCGGCCCTTTAGAAACGATATCAGGTGGGAAACCATCAAACGAGAACCTTAATTGTAGAAAAAACTCAAAACCCTTACAAAACATATTCATTACTAAGAATAAAGCCAGAGCTTACAATATAAAAAATTGTACATCATCAAACAATAACCAGGCTTCCTTTTAAAAAGGATTTCTAAGTTAGCAAGTACCCGTTATATGTAAGATCCCCTTTAAGATCCTACCATTAATCCACCGTTTCTCTTTGAAATAAGCAGCTTATACTATCCTTTTTTATTCTAATCCAGTGTAAAAACCAAGCCTCCTGTAATCTTAATTGGTTCGGAAGGAATTTTAGCCTGTTCAAATCGGATATACCGTTTTTTTTCACTTTCGGGAACTAGTCTCATAGTGTTTTCATTATCCTTGATTATTTCTTCTGCTTTTGTCTGCTCACCATAGACGTCCTTCTCTCCAGTGTTAACTTTAGGGGACTGCTGTAGCCATAAACTGTTCTGTTCTAGCGACCATAAAGGAGAAGGTAGAGGGACGTCACCCCTTTGATACGGCTTTATTAAATCATGAAACTCTTTTGAATGGACAGCCGTAAATAGAGCTGCCCTTATAATCTGATTCCGATCTAAATGAGTAGCATGAAAGAGAGCATCCACATGGGTTCTGAATACTTCATCATAACGAATGGTAGGTCTATATACCATAAGAAAACGCCACCTTTTCATTTTTAGGGTAAGGATACTTGTAATTAATTGAACATCCATAACATTCATTCCTATTAATAATCCATTCGATTTCCATATCCATAAATCTTTTCCGTTCAGTAGTGACCATATAAATACCCCCTTTAATGACGTCTCTTGACGTCGTTAGTACAAGGTATGAGCAATAACTTGTCCATTATTCCCAACTTTTTTGGAATCAATCGAATATTTTTGGGATTAGGGGTCAAGACTGGGGAATAAGATGAATTAGAAGGGAGAAATAAAGAATGTGGGGTATAGGAAAATCACGGAGTAATCTGGGGAAGTGGTTAGATCAAAAAGGATTAGAACAACAAGATCTCGCCAAGATCGCTAACGTTAGTAAAAATACAGTTACTAAAGCATGTAGCGATGAAGACTACATTCCACGCCAGGACGTCATGAAAAAACTATTAAAAGCGATACGTAAAGTGGATCCACAAGCGAAAATGAGCGACTTTTGGGATATGTGAATGTAAAAGCTTCCCTTTAACCCCAATGATTCACTAGGGTTTTTCGTTTTTTGAATTATATAGAGGAATAGAAAAATGCTACGACTTTAGAATAAACATAAAGATTAAAGTCATTCTACCGTTTTCCTTATATTCTAATGACTATAAAAGATAACAACAAATCCAATAATGATGTTGTACAAAACATTATTAAATTACACAATGATAACGAAAATAACAACAATATATATGTTAATCTTAACACTAATAATGATATATGTTTTAACATATCTAACATTACAAGGTATAAAGAAATTAGGTCAATCAGGTTCCTTCATTATCCACATATTTGTTAGCATTTATTTATCACCATTGGTTACAAAATCATATTTAACCATCGTCCCTATACCCGTTTTCTGTATTTTCAAAAGGTTAATTAATAATTGCAACAAAATGATGTTATACAAAACATAAATAATGTATACTATAATATCGATAATAACAACATCATATATGTTAATGATAATAATGAAATATTTTTTCCCATTTACCATTTCAGGAATTAAAAAAATAGGTCAATCAAATTACTTCCTTATCCACATTTTGTTTAACATTTATTTATCATCCATTTGGTTTTGATAAATATTAAAGATTCTTCCTGATTTTAGTATTTCCAAAGAATAACAGTTAAAAATAAAAATAATGTAGATCAACAGAAAACAATAATTAACGATATTTTGAAAAACAATAAAAAAATATTATCAATGTTGATAACGAAATATATGTCATCCATAACAATATTATTAAATATAAAATCGATAATATTAATAACAATATAATTATTAATTTAGGCAATTAAAAACAAAGAAGAAAAACAAGAAGGATGTGTAATGGAAATTACCTCTTAATCCGTAGCTCCCCAAAGAAATGGTATCCCTGGGAATAAAAGGAATACAACAGTGTAAATTAATATTATAGATTATAATTCATTAAGCATACATTACTCCTAGTAGACGCAAAAAAGTCTTACAGACCCCTGAAAAAAAGGTTGTCATGACAGCACTATTTTAACGCTATTGTTCCGCCTTAAGGCGGTTCTTATAACTTAAGTTAGGTCAAAAGCTCCGTCTTATATTTAACCTACCAATTGCTACCTTATAGATGGCGTTGATAGGGCTTTAAACCTTCTACCAACAAAGTATTTTAACTAAACCCATATTGTTTCATCCCTTAAATTTCACTATTCTTAATTCAAGAAGGAGGGGATTGTTGTAAGTGTTAAAGCGAATGGAATAATTCGAATAAATCACTTTAATGATAAACACTTGGAACAATTTTAAATAAAAAAATAAGCACCGAATTTCGATGCTTATTTTGCATTTAGCCATTCCTTCATTTTTTCTAAATTCTCGGTATACGGGCGTTTAATTAAGTTCCTTTCATACCTGGATAAGGTACTGTGGGAAATACCTATTTGATTTGCTGCCATTAATATGCTTAATCCTCGGTCATTTCTTTCCCTACTGATGTTTTCAGGAGTTACCAACTTTTCTTCGACTGTTTCAATGGAAGCTGCAACCTCTACTTTCGTCAAACCCTTTAACATGGTCGAAAAATTCACCGTTTCATAATCATAGTCTTCAATCATCAATAAATCCCTGTCATCACCAATTCCAGTGATTTCAGTAGGAGGAATAATTTGAACACGGGCCTTCAACCAGGTGTTTGCAAACCAGTTTCGCTCCTGCTCAATTTGTTGTTCTAAGTCTTTTTCTTTATAGCTCCACTCTTTAATGATTCCGTCCTGCTGCAGAGTATCTAATATTTCTTCAAATTGCTCCTTAATTCTTGAACCATATCGAGGGTTTACATCCAAATCCATGACTTTTAACAGCCCTTTATCTCCACCAATATGATAGGCTCTTAGATAGTCTGCACTCTTTTGGCGAATCCTCCACTGCCAGGATAGATACCGTGATAACCGTTTATGGTACTTTTGCTTTGTGGGATGGTATTCGAGCGTCTTTAATGCTAAAAAACCACTGCTTTTTTGGGAACCGTACAAGAAGTTAGCAAGTATTTCCCCTGGACGGATGCTGCATTCATAAATACCAATCGGATTTTCTCCCCGATAGGCAACCGTTACGCTATCAATCAAAAACAGGGGATTGAATTGAACTTGCCCTATTTCATCAAAGTTCCCTTGATCCTCATTGATGAACCTTAAATTTTCTCGTTCAATCCTGATCCATATGGTCGTCAGTGCTGCCAACCTTTTCATAATATCATCCCGTTCTTTTTTCCGATACGAGGTTTGATAGCCGTTAGACTCTCCGCTCCGCCCTTGCAATCTCCTTAGATTCAAGGCGTCATCCGTGTGGAAATGAATCATTTGATCTTTATGAGTGGCCTGCTGCATCCACAGAATCGAAACGATATCGAAAATGTCTGCCGTTAAGTCATCCATCGAGGTTATGGCTTGAGAGGTGAGATTTTTCCATTGTTCGATCGCTGCATTGGATTTCATTTTTAGATAAGCATTTTCGGATCTTACTTGGGCAGTGGCTTCTAATGCCTTCTCCGCAATCTTTGCAGTGGGTATTTCTGTTGCAATGTCAAATTCATTTTTACTGATGGTCTCCCTTAATTTATGAAATAATAAAGCTGAACCGGACTCTGCAAAATTCTGATTTAACAAAGAATTTATTACTTGTCTATTGCTAGACTTTAAGGAATAGGGGGCACTATCTTCCCCAACGATCCGAATGTATGGAAGGACAAAATTTCTTATCTCATCTTTATAATCTTGGACCCAATTTTCCATACTCTCAAATTTCAATTCATGATCTTTTGCTAAACGATCTATGATCACGAAAAACGCCTTTAAGGATTGGCAAGGCTGATAATCCACTTGACTTGCCATAAGATGACCGATATCATCGGTCCACTCGTCAAAGAGTTGAGGATGATCTGGAAAAATCGTTTTCGTAATTTTCAAAAAATTATTTTGCAAGGTATTTAACATGATTCTTAATCCCGTCCTTCCCTAGTCGTCCCTATGTATTCATATGAGTACTTGTGGATGTAATCATGGAAAACATCCGACTCCAAAATACCCAAATCATGTAGATAGCTGATGGATTCAAAAGAAAGGAACTGAGCAATCGGTTTTTTTTCCAGTATGGCACTTATCAGTAGTTGGATGTCCTTTTCCTGATAAACAATATAATTCCCCATACATTCCTTAATTTCTTCAGGTGAATAGTTTGTTTCTTTCATAGGATAATTATGTTTGCATTCATATACTTTTTCTTCAACAATATAATAAGTAGTTACACCCAACTCTTTACTAGTCTTATAATATTCAATCTGTTTCCGAAGCCAAATGGGACCACTTGATAAGTTGATTACTGGTTTAGGCAGCACACCACGCAGATGATAGGTTGAGACCTTTCTCCGGTCCCAACCAAGAATTTCCCCCGCCTCTTTAACACCTACTAAAAAACCCATCTCTTATTCCCCTTATTTACTAGTCTAAAGTTATTATGATTGAGGATTGTTGCATTTGTCAACATTTCTTTTTCCCTATCTTTCCCTTCAAAAAAACTTTTCTTCATCATGTATACCCATTGGAATGTGCAACTCTTTCTTTGACGTTTCCTTTCACAATGTGCACAGCCTTTTAAAGAACTTTCATTTTAGAATAAAGGAGATATCTACTCACCTTTTATTGGTAATGCACTTATTGTGTCTACTTTGACGGTTCCTCTCACAATGTACACATCCCATTTTAAAGAGCATTCTTTCAGCATAGAAGAGAGTTGTACATCTTTTACTGGTAATGTACTTAATTTTGTCTACTTTGACGTTTCCTCTCACAATGTGCACAGCCTTTTAAAGATCATTCTTTCTGAATAAAAGAGATATGCTCTTATCTTTTACTGGTAGTGCACTTATTTTGTCTACTTTGACGGTTCCTCTCACAATGTGCACAGCTTTTTAAAGATCATTCTTTCTGAATAAAAGAGATATGCTCTTATCTTTTACTGGTAGTGCACTTATTTTGTCTACTTTGACGGTTCCTCTCACAATGTGCACAGCCTTTTAAAGATCATTCTTTCAGCATAGAAGAGATATGCACACCTTTTACTGGTAATGCACTTATTTTGTCTACTTTGACGGTTCCTCTCACAATGTGCACAGCCTTTTAAAGATCATTCTTTCAGCATAGAAGAGATATGCACACCTTTTACTGATACTGCACTTATTTTGTCTACTTTGATGTTTCCTCTCACAATGTGCAAATTCTTTTAAAGATCTTTCATTCAACATAAAAGAGAGATACTTATCCTTTACTAGTAGGTCACTTATTTTCCACTTTGACGTTTCCTCTCACAATGTGCACAGCCATCATCTTAAAGGTCCTTCATTCTGAATAAAAAGAGATATACCCATCCTAAACTAGTTGTGCACTTTTTTTTACTTTGACGTTTCCTCTCACAATGTGCACATCCATCATCTTAAAGGTCCTTCATTCTGAATAAAAAGAGATATACCCATCCTAAACTAGTTGTGCACTTTTTTTTACTTTGACGTTTCCTCTCACAATGTGCACAGCCTTTTAAAGATCCTTCATTCAGCATAAAAGAGTATCCTCATCCTTTACTAGTTGTGCACTTATTTTCTACTTTGACGGTTCCTCTCACAATGTGCACACCCTTTTAAAGATCCTTCATTCAGCATAAAAGAAATATACTCATCCTTTACTAGTAGTGCACATATTTTCTACTTTGACGGTTCCTCTCACAATAGGCACACCCTTTTAAAGGATCCTTCATTCAGCATAAAAGAGTATCCTCATCCTATACTAGTTGTGCACTTATTTTCTACTTTGACGGTTCCTCTCACAATGTGCACACCCTTTTAAAGATCCTTCATTCAGCATAAAAGAGCATCCTCATCCTTTACTAGTTGTGCACTTATTTTCTACTTTGACGGTTCCTCTCACAATGTGCACACCCTTTTAAAGATCCTTCATTCAGCATAAAAGAGTATCCTCATCCTTTACTAGTTGTGCACTTATTTTCTACTTTGACGGTTCCTCTCACAATGTGCACATCCTTTTAAAGATCCTTCATTCTGCATAAAGAGATATACTCATCCGTCTAATAGGGCACTTATTTTCTGCTTGACGTTTCCTCTCACAATGTGCACAGAGTAAGCCTAAATCATGTGAAACCTTTCTTTACTCCAAGCGACCTGGTCATTATTAAATGATTGACGCTCCCTTTCACAGCAGTACATTAAAAATCCTGTGTGCAACTTTTTTTTGCCTGACGTTTGCTCTCACAATGTGCACAAAACCTTCAAAAGACTACATTTTTTGTCTGAATGAACATCCTTGGTTGAATAGTGAAAATTCATTAATTTCTTATAAAAACACAAATTATTGCAAAGTTTGCTCTTTCTTGTGTTTGAAAATGAAGGATAATGACGTTTCCTCTCACACAAAATAGCAAAGATTTCTGTGCAAGTTTTTTAGTTCTGCTTTTTTTTTAATAGACTCTTTTAAAAAAACGTTGATATATCAACGTTTCTCTCATTCCATTAATCAATCAGGTATGACGTTTCCTGTCACAATATGCACAAATTATAAAAAATAATGACGTTTCCTTTCACATAAAAAATTTTAAAGTTTTTTTCAACCCCTTGGGGGACAAGGGATTGACGCCTGTTGTGCAACTTTGAAAATCCCTTAATAAAGGGCATCATTTCCTCTATTTCCATTCTGCTATAATTCAAGCTAGGAAAATAGACGAGAGGAGGGCCCCAAGTATGAACAGTAAAATGAGAATCGACGGTTTTCGAATGCACCATGCCATATTGGAAGAATTCCGTTTTCTACGCGATGAGTCATTTGAGCGCCCTCCAGCATCTGCCTATGTCGTATATATGACCATGTTAAAGCAATTGGAAGTAGAACAGAATCAACGCGGCATGCTAAAAGAATATAATCTCTCTTCATGGGCTAAAAAACTTAGAATCTCTTATTCTACTCTTTGGGGAGGAAAGCGATTTCTAGAAGAACATCATTTTGTGAAAGAGGAAATTCACGAAGGATTACCTGTTTTAGTTCTAAAAGATGTCGAAAAGTATAATACACCTGAACAAAATGGTGGGGTTCTCAACTACCTGATCATACCACATGGCCTTTTTGACACAAATATATTAGCTGAATTCGTACGCACTTCAAATCCTGAAGGGATCGAATTACTCTTATCCTTGCTTAACCAATTTCGTACTGGTATGTCTTTTAGCAAAACGGGGGAAGTGGAGAAAGTAAAGCAAGAACGAACGATGAAAACACTCAAATTACAACTGAACAAAAATGCAAAAGGAGTCCGAAAAACATTAAGCGTTTTAGAGGCTCTATTTTCCATTGAATTTACTGGAATTGAAATTCGTGGTAAACAATTATGGATTAAGAAAGTTGGCTTTTCCTTGAAGCCGGAATGCGTGGAAGAGAATACAGATGAATTCAACGTGAACCCGCTTATGGCAAAATTATCGAAAGAGCTAACGTACTTCTTGGATGGACATCAAATTAAATATAAACCAAGAGACCAAATTGATGTCATGCTTTCTTTTAAACAGGAAGTAATGAATAAAATGAACTATTTACTGGATGAAGATAGTGAGAAATTCACTGTCAGGGATCGCTTTATAAAAAATTTCTTTTTAGAAACAATGGATCAAATTGGAGTCTTAATACATACAGAAAAACAACGAACCGGAACGTTTCATTTTTACTCAATCGGTGCTTTTTTCAGGATGGCTTTCAGAAAGTATCTCCCTGGTGCTTTAAAGAAGCTGCCTTATGAACTAATCTTTGAAGCCAAAATAAGGGAATATACTATAACGGGTCAAGAACCAGCACTTTACAATCTAATTTAATAGAAATAATCAGCCTTGTGAAAAAAATGGACCCTCACAGGGCTCTTCGTATTTGACAAAAAATTAAAATCATAGTTCAATTTTTTAAAAAATTCCTTTCTTTTTCTTCTGTCTTCTTCTTTGACAGATTTTCCAAGAAGGAATTATTTTTTTTGAGTAAGAGGTTCCGAATATATACTTGTGTATTTGTTGATTTTTAAAATAAACCCTTGTGAATATGTAAATAGTTTAAAAAAATACTTGTGGAGATGTGAATTCTATTTTGTGATCTTTGTGTAATAGTGGAAACTATGTTATTACTACTCTCCTAAAAGTCTGAAACCCTTCTCCCACAACGGTTATACCCCGAAATTTTAAAATGCCTATTAATATTGTTTCTCTTATTACATATGTATTTTTTACTAACTATATATATTCTTATTAAATATAATTTTTACGATAGAAATCCATGACTATAAAATTCCTGTTAATTTAATACCATCTATTAAATTTATTCCTCGATTAATAAAAACATGAGAGCTTTTAAAAAGATCACAAATGAATTTGCTTGTTCAAAAAATATTATTTTTTGTTAACCTTACCTACTTCTTTAGCATACTTATAAAATATAAATCGCCTTTAATACCAACACCAATTTGTTTCAAAGCTCGCCTAACACTAAGCAGCCTGCCAAGGCGTGCTTTTTTTCCTTTAAGAAGGTGATGATAGGAAAATTGCTAATCATTCATCGTTATAACCAAAACAGCAGCTAGATAAAACTCAAAGAAAAACAAAAGAAAAAGAATACTCTAGAAAAAAGAATGTTGAGGAATGAATGAGTTACACCGTGATACTTATACAAGAGGATATGGTACTGTAAGAAGGAAATAAGCAGGATTTACTTTCCTTTTATCGAAAAAGTAATGATGAAAGGAAGGATGCAAATGAATTTAGATTCAAAAAATTTGATTAGATGGGGAATACCTGGATGGATGCTCTTGGCTATATTAATTTCCTATTTTACAATAAGTGATTACGGGGCAGTAAAATCGTTCATATTTAGTAAGGACGTTCCGATCATTGTCTCTTCAATTACACTTTTTATTGGGACTGGGATTATTATAGGCAATTTAATACATCAAATCAGTCTTAGTTTTGGATTTATTATTTGGATAAACAAGAATAAATACTTTAAAAACGAGTATGAGATGGACTTAAAAATGATTAAAAATCAATTCGGAAAAGAAATCCAAAGGATTTATAGTTATAGACTTGGGAATGTTCATGCTTTAAGAGTTTTATCTACTAGTTTATTCCTATCATTATTAATCTTAGTTATATTATCTCTAACGATTACTTTTTCGATAAGGATAGGTATCTTACTTCTAATAGTTCTTGGGCTTAATTGTATTGTGTTCTATAATTGGTTTTATTTTCAAAACAACTTGAATTATTTTATAAAGAAAATTAAGTCTGATTTTGAATTATAGGTTATGGCATCCTTTGGGATGTTTTTTTTTTATTAAAGTAAGCTGCTATGTTATAAAGCTTGCTGATTACTTAATGTAAACTTAGTAAGTAGGTAGAAGGTAACTTAGGGAAAAATAGAAATGTTGTATTAAGAAAATGATGAGTATTAATAATTCGACATATACTAGAAAAATGAATTTTTGAGGAAAATAGTTTACTCACAAATAATCAATAAATTAGCAGGATAAAATCTCTCTTTGCTGAAATGTAACGAGGAAGGGGAGTGAGAACTATGAAAAACTACGTAACTTATACGTTCCATCAATTGGGTTAAAACGCGATTCAGAAGAATTGAATAGAGTGATAGGGGGTCTATGCTGAAGACAACTATATCCTTCATTCTGTGGTGCCTAAAATTAGTGAGAGTGATACTGAAGGATATATTTTAATTTTTGTCACAAACATAGCTGGATTTGATCCATCCTTCGTAGTGTATTTTTTTATTTCAAAACAATACCAAATTTGAAATGCATGACTTTTTATTGTATTCTTCTGCCTTGTCACTTCAAATCATCTTTATCATCTTTAAATGAAATAGAGAAAGAACAAATGCAGAAAGAAGAGAAAAACATGATGGTAGAATAAATGCCAATAACGGAAGACGCTTTTGATATAAAGTTCGAACAATTGAAAAATATTTCTAGGTAGTAGCAGATGTGAATTTCTTAACATAGAAGTTCCTTCTGTTGATGGAGATAATCTTTCAAATTTTAACAATATTCAAATGAAAATGCTCCCAGGATTGACGGTGCATTCGAGATGTTAAAAGTTTATTTATCTGTAGAAAAAACTAGGATATGGATGGAAGTGAAATTTTTTGTCAAAAGTATTTAAGAATTTTTGATAATAGTAAATACCTATAAACATAATGATCTGTATAATATTCTTAAAAATTTTTAGGATTTTACCGGAATAAAAGAATTGATCATTTAGGGGAATAGGTGTAACACTAAATAGATTTTCTTATAGAATTTTTGAATGGATTTCATCGAAGTAGAAAGTGGAGGAGTAATAAAGGTGAGAAAAAAAGCGCATTAACAATTTGTAGAATTTAAATTAATGCGCTTCTCGATCTTCCTGCATGTTTTGAATTTGTCTATCAATATATTCTTTATTTTTATTTTTAAACTCAGCTAAAATTTTTAACAAATCTTCTGTGTCCTTTAGGGATACATTTTCATTTTCTAAGTACTTTTCTAAAAGTGCTCCTTTTTGGATCAATCTTCTAGTTCTTGCTCGCCGATCTTCATTAGAAATTTTGTATTCTAAGGCTTTCTTTTTTTGCTCCAGGACTTTTATTTTGTCCTCAAGTTTATGTAACTCTTCATTTGTCATATTAATCACCCAGTAGGTTTATTGGTCGTCTCTTCCTCTTTTTGCTCTTCGTTGGATGATGCAACCTCGGAATACACCTTTACTTGGTCCTTAAACAAATCTATTAATGTTTTTGCTTCATTTACATCTTCAATTCCCCATGTGTCCATTAAGTACTTACCAATCTCTTTTTGGGAATTGGTTAAAATACGTTTTTGTTTTTCTTTCAGTTTTTTAATTTGTTCTTCGATATCGTTTATTTTTCCCTTTGTACTGTGTTTTGGCATTTTAGCACCCCTTTTGGATAATTTACTATATTATAGCATTTGAACCAAAACATGGGAAGTGATATAATTATCCCGAAAACTAAGTTCAGGGCGCACTTATATACCACTATTGTGATATTGTGCGTTAGCCCCTTCTTCGAAGTAACTAATTTCGTGAGGCGTCTGAAAAATTCGCTTCGCTCATGTCATTAAAATAAGTTGAGGTGACTATAACTATGGCAATCTATCATTTCTCTAATCAGATTATTTCTAGAAAAAAACAACAAAGCACCATTGCAGCTGCGGCATACCGTTCTGGTGAAAGATTGATAGATGAAAGAACGAATGAAGAAAAGTTTTACAAAAGAAAAGTTGAACCAATAACTCATATTCTTGCGCCTAGTCATGCGCCTCAATGGGTTTATAATCGTCAACAATTATGGAATGAAGTGGAGAAAAAAGAAAAACAATGGAATGCTCAACTTGCTCGTGAAATTAATATAGCTTTGCCAAAAGAATTATCAAAGGCGGAACAAGAAAAATTAGCCATTGAATTTTGTACTGAAATTTTTGTTACAGATGGGATGGTTGCAGACTTATCCATCCATCGTGATGATGAAGAAAACCCTCACTTTCATGTGATGTTAACATTCCGTCCATTTAATAAAGATGGATTATGGGGAAATAAACAAATGAAAGTAAAAGAAATGGTTGATGGAAAACTACAAGTTAAAGCTTTACATATTACAGATTGGAATACGAAAGAAAAACTGGTTTATTGGAGAGAACAGTGGGCTCATTATGCCAATCGTTTTCTAGAGAAAAATGGGTTTTCTGAAAGAATCACTCATTTATCATATAAAAGTCGAGGGATTGAAACACTGCCAACGATTCATGAAGGTTTTGTTGCAAGGCAGATGCAAAGCGAAGGTAAAGAATCCGATAGGATTAAAATGAATACTAACAGAAAAGAGTACAACAAAACGGTCATTGAACTTGCAGAAGCGAAGAAAGAAAAACAGATAAAAGAAAGAACTGACAAGTATGTTCGTCGCTTTACTCCTTTAGAGAAAAAGCAATTACGTGAATCAGCAAAACTGTTACGGATGTTTGTCAACTATGAAAATATTAATACTCGAAGATTACAATTAGGAAAATGGCAATCCCGACTTGAGTTTCATCAGGATTCCATTAATAAATATAAAAAAATAAGCCGGATAGAAAAAGAAACAGAACTATTAAATCAGACAGAAGAAATCTTAAAAATTGAAGCAAATAGATTCTTAGATAAATATTATCCGGATTTAAATAAGGAAGAACTATCTACAGATCAAAAAATTGAAGTTATTGAAACCACTGTTTCTCAAAATAAATTGTTGAGCACCAATGATATCAAAAAAGTACTTAGTGAATTAGAGAAAAAGCATATTGAAAAAGATCTGCATGTTTTATTGAATAATAGACCAAAGTTCGTTTTATCTTTGCAGCAAGAAATACAAAATGCAGAGAACCAATTTGAACATTTACGAGTTAAAAATGGAATTAACTTTGCTGATCCATCTACCATAAAGGATGCTTCTGATAAAGATTTAAACCAAATGCAGTTTTTATTAAAACAAAAAGAAAATATAAATAAATCGTTAGACTTAATGGATCAGCTTTATGATCATCAGCTACAAGGTATGTATCTTAATTGGGATGGACGAAATTATTTAACAATTGAACAGAAAGAATTCTTTTTGATGGCAGAAGAGTTTTATGGAAAACCCATTTTGCCAACAGATTTCTCCAACCCACCAAGAAAGTATTCAAAACAGGAACAAAAAGAAATTATTTTCTCTTTGTATTGCATTAATAATGTTAAAACTAATTCATCAAATAAGGATAAACATTATGATATTTTACGCTATAAATATCCTGATTTCCAAATTGATAATCCATCTTATATGAAAGTCTTTTATCATGAATGCTTGCGTTATTCAGATGAAATTGGCCCAGATAATATTAATCAGCTTCACAGTGCATTTAATGTTCAAACTTTTGAAAATGTCGAAGAATCATCATTTAAAGCTCCTAACACTGTTACACCACATCCTAATCATTATCTAGGTTCTATATCTCCTGATGGAACGGATTTCTTCTCGATTCTTGAAAGTGCAATCCGTGAAGCAGACCGCAAGTGGGGAGAAGATGAACTTGAACAGCATCACAAAAACAAAAAGAAGAAAAGACAAAAAGGAATAGAACGATAGAAAGAGATTGAATGGATGAAAAAAGATAGTAACCTTTATAAAAAAAAATCGCCAGCAATAAGTAATTTCATTGTGCAAGCACAAGCTAACTTTATAAGGATTGGAGGTTATGAAGATGGTTGTTTATCATTATGAACGTAACTTTAATTTGAAGCCATTGAGAGCTTTGAAAATGTCTTTTTTTTAACTTAATAAATAAAATAATCCTATTACAAGGAGAGAGCCCACTGATTGTGCCAGGATTTTATTTTTTTGACTTCATTTTTCCGTGTTATTAAGGTGTATGAATTAAAAAATATTTAAGATGAAAGAACCTCTTCTAGTCCTTTATTGAGTTGAGTAAGATAAGTAAAGACAGGCACCATGTAGGTTTAACATTAAAAGGAACACTTCTCCATACAAATGGAATTATCCGATTAGCATTCCTTGGGTTTAATGAATCAGATGAAACTGAATTGGAGTTAATTCAAGGCTACAATGATCAACTACCTGCGGAAGGTAAGGTCCATCATTTCGCTGTTACGGTGGACTATATTGAGGAAGAATTTAAACGTATTCAAAGCTTAGATGTAGAATTAGTGGATCAAGAAATTACTTCATTACCTAATGGACATCGCTACTTTTTCGTATACGGCTTAGAAGGGGAATGGGTTGAATTTTTTCAACGCTAAGAATTTACAATATCATTAGCAGAAAGAAGAGATTCTTCTTTTCTGCTAACGATATTGTAAAAACACTCCCATTTAGTAAAGACATTAATCGGTTTCAAAGTTAATCCAGAAAAGATCTTCTATAATATCTACTTGTTTTATAGCAGCGTTCCCCTAAATTTACGGTTCGTGGAATTCAGACCATGATTGAAAGTTACAGCTTGCCGAAGAAAAAATTAACACCCCATATGTTCAGGCATACATTTTGTAAATGGATGTTAAAAGCAACGAATTACCGGCTTGTTGGTCCAGTGACGTCAGCGTTCGAAACAAAGCGCGCGGATCTGGATTCTTTTTGGCATAAGTCAGAAAGTCGTTATACAAAAGGTTTATTAAATCGTTTTGCGAAAAGGGCATTTCTAATTAGTCCTGTATATCTTCACAAAATACCTCGACCCTTAAGTACAGATTTTTAGGGACGTCTATCGACAATAAAACGGTAGACGTCTTATTCATTTTCTGAAGGAACCGGCCGAAAAGGTCAGAGGAACCAATTAACGAAAGTTCCTCTTTCAATAGGTCAGCTTGGCTATATTTCCCCATCGGTTATTCCTCCGAATTGCTTTTTCTTAAATGCTTCGATAAAAATTCGGTGAGCTGCTTTCCGAACACTGTATTTCCATTTATCAGCGTATTCTCCTATTTTCTGATATGTTTCATAGTCTACTTTGCAATGGACTGTATCAGGAAGGTCCTTATACGTGACGTCTGGGTAAACAAATATCTGATTAAGTCCGAACGTTAATATTTCCGTTCCCAATGCTGTTTTGGATCCGTTCCAGAATCGTCTTGATTCGCGTCTTAAAATCGAATCCATAGATTCTGTAACCGGTATTTTAATGTCATGCAGCTTATCTGAACGGACCTTTCTAGTCTGTGGTTCCCTATATCTATTTTGTGGAATGGAAAGAATCGGGTTTAAATGTGTTTCCTTCCCCATTCGCTTTTCCCCCTTCTTTTTTGGTTTTATCCTAGGGTTGGTTGGTCAGTTGGTCATTTGGCAACAGCTTTATGGAACATAGAGGGAGGTATATATCTTTTTCATCTTGGCCATCCTTCTGCTAGTGAGGTGAATCGGAATGAGTAAAGATAAAGGCATTTCCAAAGAAATCGCTCAGAAGCTGGCCAGTAAAGCTTCAACCCTTAGTTATGTGAAAAGTACCAGCCCTAAAAAAGGCTAACCAATAACAATTTTTATCCCACCCTGCTCAATAATCTTGATTGGAGCTGGATTTGGTTTTTTCCTATAATTCTGGTCCTTCCAGCAGCGTTCTTCATCCTTCCCCCAACCAGGTCGGGGGAGAGGGACGTCAGCTGTTTGATGCTTTTTAAGGATACGTTGTATTCATCTGAATGCGCGGCCACATATAGGGCGAACCGGATGATCTGGTTTCGGTCCAGGGTAGTAGCCTGAAAAACCTTTTCTACATAATCCTTGTATACATCTGGATATCGTATAGTAGGTCGATAACTCATTTTTCATCCCCCTTTTGTACAAAGTATATTGACGTCAGTTGGTAAAAATGCCAGTTGGTTAAAATAGAGCCTTTCTATGGTTCTTTTTTTGTTTATTTTAACGAAAATCATTGACGTCACATAAGGTACTACGTGTTGCCTCTATACATAAACATCCGAATGATATTAACGTTTTAGACCATTTTGAATGTAAGCCTTGTTAATTAGATGAATAATTTTCATGACTCCGACCAGCGAGTTATGAAATCGGCTTTTCCTAATAACGATAATCCTGTAGAGCAAATTTCTTCACAACACCAATACCATATGCTAGACTTTGTTAAAACATAGGTGCGATGAATTGGCAATTATGTTTTTCATGTTTTATATTGTTAGCCAAAGGCAAAGATAGTAAAGATAACTTGGAAAGGGAGGAATGAAAAATGGATGTTCCATTAACATCAAAGGAAGTCATTACTCAGATCCAGAAGTTACAGAACCAAGGTGATTCTCTACGTAAAAAAGAGGTAAAACAACTTTATCCTGATTTAATGCGGAGTGCTTTGTATTACTATCCAAGTTGGCAACAAGCCATAGAAGAATGTAAACTAGGTTAGAATAGCTCATTTCCATCAAGACAATAGATTAACATGAACTCTGCTAACAAAAAGGCTTCGCTCCCCGTGAAGCCTTTTTGTCATGTTAAAGTTCCTTTAAAGATTACCTGATTTCAGTGTTTTTAAATAAATTCATCTTAACGGGAATTAATATTCTTTGATCGTATCGTTTGATTTCCAAACTGGATCGAACGACTGAATCCACATATGATCCTAAATGAGCTCACTAGATGAGTGGGGAGCTGTGTTTTAGTAAAGGAAATTGTCCACTTCGCTTCGATTAAATCGTTCACCTTACCGCCTCATAAATCTGCTTTATTATGTTACTGTTAAACTGGTTAACCATGAAGGTTTCTATTTTATTGTTATAGTCTTCTAGAGTTCTTTGTCATTCTTTCAAATAAAAATCAGCTATCCTTTCAAAGTAACAATTTTGTCCTGAATTGCTTTGTTTGGCCTCTCCTTCAATCGCTTGAAAAGGAGGAAAAGAAAGTGATTCATTTGGAACTTTGGGTGATTAAGAATAGGGGAAGAGTTGAATTTTTACTTTAATATAGAAATTGATGAAATCATGATTTAATAGAACTCGTTCAAAACAATGCTCATCTTTCTTCGGACGTCAGCACTACGGACTGATCAGAAAGGAAAGACGTCTTTCTGTCATTCCGTACGTGTCGCTTTGGCACTAAATGGTCCGATAACCACGGTCTGTAAGGCTTTAGCCTACATTCCGTTGGTTCCTGTTCCATTTGCGGCGTGCCGCCATACCAAACGAGCCGAAAAACGGAAATTCAAAAGTCTGAAAGATTAAAAGAATAAAAGACAAAAGGAGAGCAGCTGAATCAGCTGCTTTTATTTTTGTATATTTTTCCCTTTTGCCTTACGAATCGTAAAACATCGCAAGCCGACTAACCTTCTAGCCGGCAGGACACCCGAACCTATCCGGCTGAAAGCTAAGTCAGCTAGTCGGCCTATCAAGGGGCAAAAAACTTTTTTGCTTAAGGGCGCTAGCGCAACAACAAAAAACTTTTTGTGCTGATCCCTTGACCGGCCGCCTATGCGTGTTTTTCGTTTCTCCATGCCAAAGGGGAAAAATAATCCCCTTTGGGGAGCTCATTCGCTTCGAAAGGCAAAAGAGAAAAGGGAGTTGGAAAGATGGAATTATTGTCAATCTTTGAAGTCGTAAGAATCAAACAAGAAATTAAGGAATCGCCAGAACCGTTTGCGCAGTATGTCATTCGTTCACCGGAAGATGCTCAAAAACTAGCGGCCTCTTATATTGCTGATGAAGACAGGGAAGTGCTTCTTGTCATGATGCTCAATACGAAAAACCAGGTCGTCGGGTTACATAGAGCTCATATAGGAAGTTTGAACACCAGTATCGTCCATCCAAGAGAGGTGATGAAATGCGCGATTCTCAATAATGCAGCATCCATTATTGTCAGCCACCAGCATCCAAGCGGAGATCCCACACCTAGCAGAGAAGATATAGAGGTCACGAAAAGACTTGCGGAAGCAGGGAGAATTTTAGGAATTGACGTCCTTGACCATGTGATTGTCAGCCATACAGGGAAGCATGTAAGCCTAAAGGAGAAAGGATATATATAAAAATATCAAAATAGCAAAGGGGATATTTCCCCTTTGCTTGAAAGGAGAAATGTATCATGATGATTATCGTATCTGATTTTTATAAAGATGAGGCAAAAGCTATTGAAGAGGCAAGTCTAAAAGATGAAATCGAATATCATTTAATGGAATATGGGTGTAAGCCTAAGAAAATCTATATCCTGCCATTTTTAGAGGCTATGAACGAAAAATATAAACCCACAAAAAATACGATGATTTTATCCGTGTAAAAAATGAAACCGAAAAACATCGGCTGGTTCAGCGCCGATGTTGGTTTACGAAAGGATATAAAACATCCGTTTTTTCTTGATTATATGACTCAGGCATCGAGCCTGCTTGACGGTTGCGGACGCAACCTTTTGAAAGATGATTCTAGGAAGAAAGGAAACCATTTGCCCTGGCAAATGGTCTTTTCTCATTAGACAATTGATTTAGTACATAAAGAAATATCTTAAGATGCACAACTGTTATCAATCATTTAAATCACTATACCTCTAATTATCAATTTTACTATTCTGTTTTTTGTTTGCCAGACAGCCTAATTATCTAGGAGATCTAACGCAAATAGTCATTGAATTAGATGCACAAGAGAGGTTTAAAAACAGCAATGGATATTATAACCATTGCTGCCTTTGGATTAAATGGAGGATAAAGCCTAATAAAAGTTGAAAAAAGTATCAGCTGTATTATGTTTTGTTTAAAAGACCAGAAATGGTCTTTTTCTTTATAAAACCTATTAATTTAAAAAACTAAAAAACATTAACGAAAGCAGGCATTGAGCCTCATTGGCGGTTGTTAATCAACTTTAATACTGTGATATGTTAAATGATGTTTCCTTTCACAATATGCCAAAACCGTAAATTGGATGAACCTCCATAAGAAATTACCGATGGACTCTAAATAGTTAAGAGCCTTAAGGAGACTAAGAGATAAATAAAAAAGGAATTTTAAAAAACGTAGTTTAAGATGATAAATTTGATACTATATGACAAAAAAGTGCGTACTTTCATATTAAATTTATAGATATTATACTTAATTTATTCCAAACTCCGAAGAGTTTTATTTGAAAATTCAAAATTTATAGAGTGAAGCAGTTGCTTTAAAAGCATATTAGTTTACACAAGTCCAATACCATTTTAGTATTGTTTAATTTCTTATATTTTTTTGAGGTATAAGATACGAACAAGGAAGAGGGGATGATTAAATGGATATAGCTAAAGCGAAAGGAATTATTGATCTTAGTAAAGAATTAAAGGAATTGCAACAAGTGTATTTAAGCAAACAAAAATCGGTAAAAGAACATAGGACTAAAATAATGTTGGATAGTGCTATTGAAGCTTTTAATGTATATCTTGAGGATCAAGGGTTTACTGTTACTGCGGATGAAGGACTTACAAGGTTAAAAGCAAATTTAGATGGTGAACTTCCAATTATTTTGGATAGAAAACCATTCATCTTTTCCGTAAACATGCCTAACGATGAAAGATATACTGTGGAGATCGAAAGTGATTTAAAGCTACAATACAATGAACATAGCGGAAAAGGCCAAGATTTAGAGATTTCTCACTTAAAAAGGGATAAAGAAAATGTGAAGGAGCTAATTTCTTTGATTGAGGGCCAAAGCTTTTATTATCTTCTTCATATGGAAACGCGCAGCTTTTATAGATCATTAAGTAATTGTCAAAAATTTACGAACTTTCAAGAAGCGTTAAAGGTAATGTTCAGTTAGTTTCATTTTTTGAAAGCGCTATACTGGTGAGAATATTTTTATTGGCAGCTGTTGCACAAACATGTTTCTTTTAAAAATTGATGTAAAATATTTAATATTAAATACGTGTAATCGGGTAGAACGGTTCTCAATTGAGGATCGTTTTTTTGTTTACTCAATCCAATAAGCTTTTCAATAATACCGATGCTGACTTGGTGATTATTGCTACAGGTTTAGCCTGTTTACAGGGGGGAGCAATTATGCTCCTCTTTTTATATGCCTTCTTTAAGCTGTTTAAAGTGTGTTTCCATAATACCCAATTATTAAGAATAATCTTAATTAAGTGTATTTTTATATACTATATAATAAAAAAGTGCGTACTTACAAATAAAGTTTTTCAATATTATACTATTTTCATAAGAAATTTTAAAAATCTTGTTGGAAAAGCTGTAAATATGTGGAGCATAAGGGGTTTATCTATAAATTAGGAGGGGAAAGTATGGGTGGTGTGACGATTCCTCGGAGTATTAATTTAGTCGAGAATGATTTCAACAGTATCAAACCAATGGAATTGGATTCGTTGACATTTGTTTTGTTTGGAGCAACTGGGGATTTAGCTAAGAGGAAAATATTTCCTTCCTTGTTCAATTTGTTTTTGGATAGAAAAATGCCTAATTCATTTACAATTATTGGATTAGGTAGAAGAGAATGGTCTGATGAAATATTTCAACAACATGTTGAAAAATCATTACAATCATTTTCTATACGCTCTAAAAATGTTGAAGCTTCTAAAATAAAAAAATTTCTAAGTTCATTTCATTATAGTCCTTTGGATGTTACAGATAATGAAGGGTATAAACAGGTACTAAATTTGATTCAAAAACGTGAAGAAGAGTTTGGTATTCCTGAAAATCGCCTTTTTTATTTATCAGTTGCACCAGAGTTTTTTGATGTAATTGCTTTGAACATCAAAAAAAGTGGATTAGGGTCAATTAAGGGATGGAAGCGCCTAGTAATTGAAAAACCATTCGGACACGATTTGAAGTCAGCTCAAGAATTAAATGCAAAATTAAGAGAAGCTTTTGAAGAAGATGAAATCTATCTTATTGATCACTACCTTGGGAAGCCGATGGTCCAAAATTTAGAGGCCTTAGAATTTGCAAATCCAATGTTACAAGCTATATGGAATAATAAACACATTTCTAATGTTCAAATTACAGCAAGTGAAACTGTGGGTGTTGAAGAGAGAGCGAGTTATTACGACCAGGCAGGAGCAATTCGCGATATGGTCCAGAATCATTTGCTACAACTAGTTATGATAACTGCTATGCAGCAACCGGAAAAAATAAGTGCAAACGAGATTCGTAAACAGAAAATAAAAGTTCTGGAATCCCTTAAACCATTACAAATAGACGACGTAGATAAAAATTTGGTCCGTGGTCAATACATTCATGGGAATATCAACGGTGAACCAGTTCCATCATATACGGTGGAACCTGGGATTAAGGAATCTTCAATGAATGATACTTTTATAGCTGCCCGTTTATGGATTGAAGACACTTTTTGGAGTGGCGTTCCATTCTATATCCGAACAGGAAAAAGAATGCGGGAGAAGTCTACAAGAATTGTGATTGAATTTAAAAATCCAATAAAAGATTTATATAAAGATAAAAAAGAGGAAAAAGCTCCTAATCTTTTAATTATTGAAATAGGTCCAAACGAAGGCGTTTCAATTCAATTTAATAGCAAAAATCCATTGAAAAATAGCAAAATTGAGCCCATTACTGTGAAATTTTCCGCTAATCAGCAAAATGTCCCAGAAGCTTACGAACTGTTGTTATTTGACGCTCTAAATGGAGACTCCACTTTCTTTGTACAATGGAAAGAGGTGGAATCATCTTGGAAATGGGTGCAACCGATTTTAGATGCTTTTGAAAAAAATACGCTTCCTCTTCATGTATATCCATCTGGAACTATGGGACCAAGGGCATCTGAACAATTATTGGAAGAAGACGGATTTAATTGGTGGTAGGTAAAAACCATAATAAAAAAGTCTGGAGGAAATAGGAAATGAAGGTGAGAATAGCCATCAATGGTTTTGGAAGAATTGGTAGACTCGTTTTCCGGAAAGCGATTATGGATGAAACACTTGATGTAGTAGCAATCAACGCTAGCTATTCTGCTGAAACCTTAGCCCACTTAATAAAATATGATACCAATCATGGTAAATTCAATGGGGAGGTGACTCCTGCCGATCAGGCTTTGCTTGTGAATGGTCACTTCATTAAGTTATTAGATAGCAGAGATCCTAGATATCTTCCTTGGAAGGAATTTGATATAGACATCGTAGTTGAAGCAACTGGAAAATTTAATTCTAGAGAAAAAGCAGCTCTTCATCTGGAAGCAGGTGCTAAGAAAGTGATTTTAACTGCTCCAGGGAAAAATGAAGATGTGACCCTAGTGATGGGTGTAAACGAGAATGATTTAGATATTGATAATCATTTCATAATCTCTAATGCTTCATGTACTACAAATTGTCTTGCACCCGTAGTTCAGGTATTAGATCAACAGTTTGGTATTGAAAATGGTTTAATGACAACAGTACATTCATATACAAATGATCAAAAAAATCTGGATAACCCACACAAAGATTTACGGCGCTCCCGTGCCTGCGGACAGAGCATTATTCCAACTACCACCGGTGCTGCGAAAGCACTTTCGCAAGTATTGCCGCATTTAAAGGGCAAAATGCATGGTATTGCACTTCGTGTCCCAACCCCTAATGTTTCATTAGTGGATTTAGTTGTCGACTTAAAAAGAGATGCAACTGTTGAGGATATCAATAATGCTTTTCAATCTGCTGCAAACAGTACATTAAATGGGATTTTGGACTATACTACCGAACCGCTTGTTTCAATTGATTTTAATTCAAATCCCCATTCAGCAATTATTGATGGATTATCGACAATGGTTATCGGCGGAAGAAAAGTGAAGGTCCTTGCATGGTATGACAATGAATGGGGATATTCAAATAGAGTAGTTGAACTTGCAAAGTTTGTTGCAGAGAAAATGGGAAACGTATCAAAAATTAAGGTGAAATAGCCTCATAGAAAATATCTATACTCCTTAAGTCCTTGCAATAGCAAGGACTTGCTTATAATTATTGAGATCCCTTTGAGTATTAGATTAATTTACTTATTTATTAGATTTTGTTTAGATTTTCAGTAGAGAATTATGAATAAAATAGTTAGACTATTAAGAAAGTCGGTTGGTATTTTCTGTATTTTCATGAGTTTTATTAATTAATATAGGGTCTAAAGATAATGAATGTTCTTTAAGGCGGTATAGAATTTGATTTTCTTTTTCATATTGTTTTAATTACAAAAGGCAAATCTTAAAAATGAACGGAAGGTTAGTCTATATCGATATATTCCTCTCTTTTTATCAAAACCGTATTCATATAATTTTTTCCCCATTCATACATAGATTCTAGAATGGGCATTAGACTTTTCCCTTGCTCGGTCAGTGAGTATTCCACTTTGGGTGGAACAACAGGGTAGACTTCTCGATGGACAATGAAGTCTTCTTCTAGATCTCGTAATTGATTAACGAGCATTCTTTGAGTAATTCCAGGCATCAGAGCTTTTAATTCGTTAAACCGTTTGGTTCCCTCTTTGCCAAGATACCATAAAATTAACATCTTCCATTTTCCACCAATAACCTCTAGTGTTAATTCCTTTTCACACTTAAAAGTCGTATTATCAATATGCTTCATAAGAAACCTCCATAAATTAATTACAGTATATTTTTTGACACTATATGAAATTAAAGTGCGTACTTACATAATGATATTATACAATTTATAATTATATCTGTACAGATGATTACAAAATACAAGATACGATGACTTGTATAATTAATAACGAACTCAGGGGGTGAGGTGATGAGTAAATTGGAGAGTAGTGTTGTTAGAGAAGGGTATGTTCATACACTATCTATGGATTTTCTCTCTGTAGCACAGCAAGCAGCAATCGCTTCCTATCCTTGGATAGGTAAGGGCAACAAGAATGGTGCTGATGGTGCTGGAACTGAAGCCATGCGTAATCGGATGAACCTAATTGATATGAATGGACGGATTGTAATTGGTGAGGGAGAAATGGACGAAGCTCCTATGCTTTACATTAACGAAGAGCTAGGAACTGGAAAAGGACCTAGAGTGGATATTGCAGTTGATCCTGTTGAAGGAACGACTTTCTTGTCAAAAGGGCAGGAAAACGCAATAACTGTTGTTGCTGTATCAACCAGGGGGAGTTTACTGCATGCACCAGATATGTACATGAGAAAACTTGCTGTTGGTCCAAAGGCTAAAGGTCATATTAACATCGAGGCCTCATTAACAGAAAATATGATAGCAGTCGCAAAAGCTTTAGGAAAGGATTTATCCGAATTAACAGTAATGATTCAGGATAGACCTCGTCATGATCATCTAATAAAACAGGTTTTTGATGTGGGGGCTAGAGTTAAGTTATTCAATGATGGTGACGTTACTGGGGCGATAGCTACGGCAATAGATGAATTAGACGTTGATATATTAGTAGGAACTGGCGGTGCGCCAGAAGGTGTAATTGCTGCAACAGCGCTAAAGTGTTTGGGAGGGGATTTCCAAGGACAACTAGCCCCACAAAACCAAGAAGAATTTGATCGCTGCATCAAGATGGGATTGTCAAATCCAGAACAGGTTTTTACATTAGATGAGATTGTAAGATCAGATGATTGCTTTTTTGTTGCAACAGGAATTACTGATGGAATGCTTATGCGGGGTGTTAGAAAAAAAGAGAATGGTTTAATTCATACGCACTCTTTTCTTACAGGTAGGGGAATAAATGAAAGATTTCAATATATTGAAGCATATCACTCATTATTGAAATAAACATAGGAACTCTAATTGCTACCATTACTAGTTGAAAAGTTCTATTTATAAAAAATATTAAATGAAGAAAAAGGAGAGGAAAAGAAAATGCCATTAGTTTCAATGAAAGAAATGTTAATCCATGCAAAAGAAAATCAATATGCGGTTGGACAGTTCAATATCAATAATCTTGAGTTTACACAAGCAATATTACAAGCAGCACAAGAAGAGAATTCTCCAGTTATTCTCGGGGTATCAGAGGGTGCTGCTCGTTATATGGGTGGATTTAAGCTGGTTGTCTCGATGGTTAAAGAATTAATGGATGCATATAAAGTGACTGTACCTGTTGCTATTCATCTTGATCATGGTCCAAGCCTTGAGATGTGTGTTCAAGCTATCCATGCTGGGTTTACTTCCGTTATGATCGATGGATCTCATTATCCACTAGAAAAAAATATTGAAATAACAAAACGTGTTGTTGAAATAGCTCATTCTGTTGGTGTATCTGTTGAGGCTGAACTTGGTCGCATCGGTGGACAGGAAGATGATCTAAACGTTGAGGATTCTGAAGCTATGTATGCGATCCCTGCTGAATGTGAACAATTAGTTCGCGAAACAGGAGTAGATTGTTTTGCACCCGCGTTAGGTTCAGTCCACGGCCCATATAAAGGTGAACCTAATCTTGGTTTTGATCGGATGAAGGAAGTTAAGGAATTAACAGGTGTTCCACTTGTTCTTCACGGTGGTACAGGTATTCCAACTAAGGACATTCAAAAAGCTATTTCGCTTGGATCGGCGAAAATTAACGTTAATACAGAAAGCCAGATTTCTTCTACAAAAGCTGTTCGCGAAGTATTAGCTGCAAAGCCAAACGAATACGATCCACGTAAATTCCTAGGGCCTGCTCGCGAAGCAATTAAAACCACAGTTAAAGGAAAAATGCGTGAGTTTGGTTCTTCTGGTAAGGCTCAGCAGGCAGAAGCCTACTTAGTAACAAACTAAGGTGCCAATATAGATAGAAAGGGGAAGAATAATGATTGATCAAAAAGTGAATTTAGATGTGCTATCCATTAATACTATTAGAACTCTAAGTATTGATGCAATTGAAAAGGTTGGGTCAGGTCATCCAGGTATGCCGATGGGTGCCGCGCCTATGGCTTACACGCTTTGGACGAAATTTATGAATTATAATCCAAGCAATCCTCAGTGGTTTAACCGTGATCGATTTACATTATCTGCAGGTCATGGATCTATGTTGTTATACAGCTTATTGCATTTAACGGGTTATAACCTATCAATAGATGACTTAAAGAATTTCCGTCAATGGGAAAGTAAAACCCCTGGGCATCCTGAATTTGGTCATACACCTGGAGTTGATGCTACAACGGGACCGCTAGGACAGGGAATTGCTATGGCAGTAGGGATGGCTATGGCAGAAAGACATTTAGCCACTACGTATAATCGGGGTAATTTCAATTTAATTGATCACTATACCTATAGTATTTGTGGTGATGGTTGTTTGATGGAAGGTGTATCTGCAGAGGCAGCCTCACTTGCTGGTCACTTGAAACTTGGTCGTTTAATTGTATTATACGATTCAAATGATATCTCCCTTGATGGCGATCTACATATGTCATTTAGTGAGAGTGTTAAGGGTCGTTTTGAAGCATATGGTTGGCAAGTACTTCAGGTTGAAGATGGTAATGATGTTGATGCAATTGCTAAAGCGTTAGTGGAAGCTAAGGACAATCAAGAGCAACCAACATTGATAGAAGTAAAAACAACAATTGGTTATGGATCTCCTAATAAAGGTGGTAAGTCTGATTCACACGGTTCCCCACTAGGAAAAGATGAAATTAAACTTGTAAAACAACAATACAACTGGGAATATCAAGAAGAATTTTATATCCCAGCAGAAGTTAAATTACATTTTAAGGAACTTCAAGATGTATCTAATAAGAAGGAATTAGCTTGGAATGACTTGTTTGAAAAATACGAGGAGGCCTATCCAGTTCTAGCAAAAGAATTAAAATATGCAATAACTGGGCAACTTCCGGTAGGTTGGGATGAGTTTGTTCCAAGATATCAAATTGGTAAAGATAAGCTTGCAACCCGTTCTTCCAGCGGTGAAGTGTTAAATGCCATTGCGAAAAAAGTTCCACAATTATTTGGTGGCTCTGCCGATTTGTCTTCTTCTAACAAGACTTTGATGAAAGGTGAAGGTAACTTTAGTGCAGTAGATTATAGTGGACGAAACATTTGGTTTGGTGTACGTGAGTTTGGAATGGGTGCCGCTGTAAATGGTATGGCACTACATGGTGGAGTAAAAGTATTCGGAGCTACCTTCTTTGTTTTCTCTGACTACTTGCGTCCTGCAATTCGTCTTTCTGCCATAATGAAAATACCAGTAATCTATGTATTTACACATGATAGTATTGCAGTAGGTGAGGATGGACCAACACATGAACCAATTGAACAATTGGCGTCCTTACGTGCGATGCCAGGTCTCTCTACTATTCGACCGGCAGATGGAAATGAAACAGCTGCAGCTTGGAAACTTGCAATAGAAAGTAAAGGAGAACCAACGGCACTCATCCTTTCTCGTCAAGATTTACCAACACTTGTTGATTCTGAAACTGCTTATGAAGGTGTTAAGAAAGGAGCCTATGTAATTTCAAATGCCAGTAACATTGATGGACTGTTATTAGCTTCCGGTTCAGAGGTTTCACTAGCTGTTAAGGCGCAAAAGGCTCTTGAAGTAGAAGGAATCAATGTTTCAGTTGTTAGCATGCCAAGCTGGGATCGATTTGAAAAACAATCTGCAGCATATAAAGAAAGTGTACTTCCTAAAAACGTTCCAGCACGACTTGCTATTGAAATGGGAGCTTCCCTGGGATGGCATAAATATGTTGGAGATCATGGTAACGTCATTGCCGTAGATCAGTTTGGAGCTTCCGCACCAGGAGATAAAATAGAGGCAGAATATGGATTCACTATTAAAAATATTATTTCTCATTTTAAAATGCTTCTATAAGCTTATAGCTGAAAATCAATACAAATACTACATTAGATAGAAGTACTAACCTAATTTTATAGGAAGAAAACTCATTTTTACTTGAATCCTTTCATTCAGGAGTAGGATTTACTTGTTGATGAACACTTTGGTATTGGGCAGACTCACCGCTGGTGGACCTGCCCTTTTTAGAATCCTAAAAAGTCATAAAAAATTAATTTAAAACTTGGGCCTGGAAACCGTTTATAACAATCAGTATTTCTGTTTTGTAAATAATTGAATTTTGATTCGTTGATTGTAATAAAACGAACAATACTTCAGGTTAGTACTTCTGATGAGGTATGTACAAATGCGGAATATTTCGAGGTTCTTCCAGCACGATAATATGTGAAAATTTGGAGGAAAAATAAGAATGAAAAAGATTGCAGTATTAACTAGCGGCGGAGACGCACCTGGAATGAATACAGCTATTCGTGCAGTCGTTCGTAGGGGTATACACAATGGATTGGATGTATATGGTGTGGAAAATGGCTACAAAGGCTTGATTGAAGGCGATTTTATTTCAATGAATTTAGGGAGCGTAGGGGACATCATTCATAGGGGAGGCACTATCTTAAAAACTTCCAGATGTGAGGAATTCAAGACCATTAGAGGACAGCAACAAGCAATTCTAAAACTAAGAGATAAGAGTATTGAGGGATTAATTGTAATTGGAGGGGATGGTTCGTTTAGGGGAGCGAGAAAATTGTCAGAATTAGGCTTTCCGACGGTCGGGATCCCAGGCTCTATTGACAAAGACATTGCAGGAACGGACTATACAATTGGGTTTGATACTGCAGTAAATACAGCTGTTGAAGCAATTGATAGAATTCGTGATACGGCATTCTCTCATGAACGCACTTTTGTACTTGAGGTAATGGGTCGAGGTGCTGGAGATATTGCCTTATGGGCAGGAATGTGCGGTGGGGCAGAGTCCATAATTATCCCAGAAGCTAACTATGATATAGAAGATGTGATTGATCGAATAAAGCAAGGACATCAACGTGGAAAGACCCACAGTATTATTGTGATGGCTGAAGGTGTTGGCAAAGGGATTCAAATGGGTAAAGAGATTCAAGAAAAAACCGGCTTTGAAACAAAGGTTACCATACTTGGACATATTCAAAGAGGAGGTTCCCCTAGTGCCTATGATCGGATGATGGGTAGCCAAATGGGAGCATTAGCAGTTGATTTACTCGGAGAAGGGCAAAAAGGTGTAATGGTAGGGTTGAAAAAAGGCCAACTAACTCATACACCTTTTGAGGTAGCAGAAAAAGATAAACATACGATTGATCTTTCCATTTACGAGTTAGCAAGAAGTCTATCTACATAGGCAAATATGCTAATTGATAAGGTCATTAATGTATTCACCACTGGTAATAGCAGAGTCCTATAAGGAGCTTCTCGGGTTCTTGTGAAGGCTGAACTATCGTGTAATAGAGAAAAAGGACAATATGAAACTTAATAACAAGGATTTAGGAGGAAATAGTATATGAAGGTAGCAATTGCAAGTGATCATGGCGGAATGAATATTCGCAAGGAGATAATTTCTTTGATGGAAGAATTGAATATTGAGTATGTTGATTTAGGGTGTGAATGTGAGGGCTCTGTTGATTATCCTGATTATGCAATTCCGGTGGCGGAGATGGTAGCAAGTGGAGAAGTAGATCGTGGCATCCTCATTTGTGGTACAGGAATTGGAATGAGTATTGCAGCTAATAAAGTACAGGGAATTCGTTGTGCTCTTGTCCATGATATGTTCAGTGCAAAGGTAACGAGAGAACATAATGATACCAATATTTTAGCGATGGGGGAACGTGTAATTGGTCCAGGGTTGGCTCGTGGTATTGCCGAAACATGGTTAACTGCCTCCTTCGAAGGAGGGAGACATGAAACTCGAGTTAATAAAATCTCATCATATGAATCTAGAGTTATTCATCAGTAGAATTAAAGCATTCTATTTAGATAAGAAAATGCTCTAAGACCCATAAATTACAAGACTTATGGCACAAGAATTGTACAAAACTAAAAATATATTTTAACTGTATAAATTATTAGCCATTTGTCTCTCTTTTTTATAGATCCAACGCTTCTTAGGATTGTCATTCCTTAACAGGAAATGTCTTCCCTTTTTGGGTTAATAAATTAAATTCAGAATAGGAGAATGATCACCATGGAAAAGAAATATTGTATTCATTGTAGATCACTTTATACTAAAGAAACGGTTTGCAATATATGTGGAAAAAGTGAATTCCAGGAAATAAAAATTGTTATCCAACACCAGAAACAATCAAATAGTAAGCAATTATTCGTAGATACCTTTCTTTCCTCTAACCTAGAACTAACTTAAAAGGTAAAATGGTTTTGATATTATAACCTATAAAATTGGTTGAATTCATATTTAAACCTATTTAAAACCTTTTAAGTAAAATAATTAACAGTGGTAAAAAGAGTAGGCATTTAAATAAGACCTTAATCCTGGGTAAGTTTACAGCCTAAAATATGAGCCGTTTATGAATGAAATAAGGAAATAATCTATCTTTTATATTCCAATGCTTTGTGACATAATTTGATAGTGAAAATAATTGTGGTCTTTTTTAATAACTAAAATAGAAAGCGTTTTCATTTATTGTTATTTATATTTTATAATCAGGAAGGAGCTTTGCAAAATGGTAACAATTGTTTGTAAAAACTGCGATGCTATTATTGAACACGATGATGATGAAAAGGTACGAATTCTTTATTCTTTATGTGAAAAATGTCAAGAAGATGTATCTGAAGCCTAGGATTGGGGAGAATGAATTAAAACCTAAAAGATACATTTTCTGTCATTTTTTCTTTACTCTTCGTGTAGAAATCATAACTAAGTGTGACTTTCGCTGAACTATTAATTAACGTTTAAAATGATTAAATCAAGTTATAAAACCTTAGATTTTATTTATAGTAGTTAAGTTTTGGACAAAATCCGTTATGATGCATTTTAATTAAAGATATCGCCGGATTCCACTTTTACCTTATTTAGGGGGCGGAGGTATGGAGAAGAAAACCAGATATTTATTGTTTTGTAATAAATGTGGTATACCTCAATTAATCCCGAAATACATTTTGCAAGCATACTTCATAAGTGGGGTTAATGGAGTTTATTGCAGCAATTGTGAAAATCATACGATTATTCCTGAGTATTTAAAAAAGATTGCTGGGGAGCTGCTAATTCATAGTGCGGAGTAACAAATTCAAAAAAATAAAAGCCTTTTTAGATGAAAGTTATCAGCCTCCTTCTATGCAAGTTGAAAGGAACTTCCAACTTATTCAAATCCTTTAGAAGAGAATCAAGGACATTAGTTTCAACTATTGTTTTTAATGCTTTTTTTGAAATGGGCTACATTATATTTCATTAAAACATCCTTGGCATTTCCCAAAATTAAAGTAATTGTTTTAGGGGACATATTAGGTTGAATGACCATAAGAGATATTAGGTCAATGAAACTATTTAAATATAGTAGTGGTTTAGATGGTTATAAGTTGCTGTTCAGTTCCGATCGGGTTGAATATGTTTAATAAAAAGAAAGAATATGCTTTATTTATTCCACAATAAGACGCTATTGTTGAGTAACGAATTTAGTAAAGTCCTTTTTTGCTATTAAATGTGTGTCTAATATTCGGATTTTTGTCAAAAGTAAACAACTATTTTTTGAAAAAGCCGCATTCTTCATCAAAAGAATGCGGCTTTACGCTGTTAAAATTAAACAACTTATTTGCTCAATATTATGGTGTATCTAAAGTGGTAATCTTCCAAAATACATCTAGAAATATCACTATATTATAACATCTGGCTCGGATTTCATTAAAGAGTCCTACCACAGTTAAACAATTACCTCAATTCATTAACAGACCTAATCCCTTTAAAGAATTTAATGAACCAGGTGCTCGTAACACTAATAGGCAATTCAGTCTTTCATTTTCTATCAAATTATCTTTGAACCAAATCTAGTTTTGTCGCATTTTGAATGCGACAAACCTTAGGAATCTAGAGAACGAAAATGATATCTATTGATGATAAAATTAAAATATGAAAGCGGAATCAATGCTTAAACTAATATTTAGATTTATATTAGTGATTTTACCTCTCCTATTAAGTAAGTGAGGTAGGACCTTAGAGTTGAAAACGCTGTAGAAATAATAAAAAAAAATGGAGGGAAGAAGATGAGCGAAAAAACAGCAACAAAAACAGAATTTAATTACTTAAGTCAAAAACCGGGTGTACAGCTAATTAAGGCAGGTACTTATAAAAAGATTGAATTAAATAACGTGTTAGGGATTCCAGCTGTTAAAAGCCAAATCATTGATGTGCCGGTTACTTCAAAACAAAATGCATTACAGTTAGGATACTTTGCTATGCAGCCTGGAGAAGAATTTGAATTTACGTATACATTCTTAGAAGTAAAGACCATTATTAAAGGGAAAATTGTGGTACGTGATGATCAAGGGAAAAAATATGTAGCAGAAAGAGGCGATGTCTTCATCTTTACCCCAGATACAACTGTTGTTTTTGATGGAGAGAGCGATGGAGAAGCTATTTATACAGGACATAGATTACCTGAACCTTTATTTATGTAAATTTACGATAAAAAATTTTCAACTCAAACAATGGCACTTGTCTGATAACTAGAATCTTCTGTGGAACGACAAAATGAGCGGGTTGCCCATCAAGAAGGGACGAGCTCATAAGTAAATAAAACATTCTATAGGGTGTTTATTAACTCAATAGTATGTTTTTAATATAAAAAATCTGAATTTTCTGCACATTAATTTTAAAGGGAGAAAAATCGATAATCAATAATTGATATATAACATTATGATTTTTCTACTCAAAAGTGATATCTATCAAATCTAGACATACAAAGGGAAGGAGCTAGCAAGCGATGCACACGATAAATATGATGAGTTATGCTGATTTTGATTTTGGGATTAACGGAAACAAGGTTTTTTTGGAAGACATATTCCCTGGATTCAATGAGCACGATCGTATTGGAGTTGTTGTACGGCAAGCTGGTGGAGGCATGGGTGCAAGTGCCCTGCTCATGTCAGCGTTAACACGTTTTTACGATTTTCATCGTCCTAAGCTAGGAGACGAGCCTGGTAAACTGCGAATCTACCCCGAGAATTTTGTCTTCCATGTAGGAAAATTACACATGAACCATTCTTGGATGGATGTATGGCCACCACACAAGGAGGTTGTCGTCGAAGATGACCCAGAGCAAATATTGGAGGCGATTAATGATCGCGGTATAACACGTCTGCTGGTCGAGGACATTTCAGCTTTATCTGCCACATTCTTGAGAGAGACAATTAGTAGTGCTCAACACCGAATTATCAGTACCTTGGCGTATTCGCCTACCGGACTTGTCAAACATGCCGACGTCACAATCATGAGTTGCTCAGCTGCAGAAGATAATGTCCTTGACTCTCTAAATAGGTCGGAAGAGTTGTCTGAAGAAGTAAAAGAAAAATTACGTAAGGGCCGCCATCATCTTTATATCGACGGTCGTATAACAGAGACTTATCGCCGGATTGAACTATCCGATGCCCTTCAAATGCTCACTCATACTACTGAACAGGGGGCTTCTACACGAAGCTATATGGGTATTCTAGGTAATAACCCAATCTATACAACTAGTATTCAATCACTTGAAAAAATGAACAGTTAAACTTAAATCTTTCTAATGCATTTTGTGTTAGGTATATGAATGATATTAGTAATTTGAAAAGGGGTAGATTAAAATGCATGCAACAAATATTTCAGAGGCTAGAAAAGGAGTTGCAGTGGGAGTTACCTCATCGATCGCTTGGGGCATAAATACAGTCATAATTGGGGTAATATTATCGAAAGCACCTTTTATTGATACAAAAGAAGCCATTGTATTAGCTCCATTTATAAGCTCCTTCACTCATGACCTTTTCTCCTCTCTTTGGATGATTTTATTAATGGCTGTAAAAGGTAAAATTATTGAAGTGCTAAAATATATGAAAACAAGAAACGGATTGATTATCGCACTAGCAGCTTTATTCGGCGGTCCCGTTGGGATGACGTGCTATTTACTTGGTATCAATTATATAGGTGCAACCTATACCGCAAGTATTAGTTCATTGTTTCCTGGAATAGGAGCCCTGCTTGCTTTCATATTTTTAAAGGAAAGAATAGGCCCTAGAACTTGGCTTGGTATTGTTTTAAGTATAACCGGGGTCATTATATTAAGCTATATGCCATCTGCTGGAAGCTCTAATCACCACTTTTTACTTGGAGTATTGCTTGCTTTAGGTTCAGCTATAGGATGGGGACTAGAAGGAGTAATCTGCGCTTGGGGAATGAAGGATGATGATGCTGATCCTGAAATTGCAGTTGTCATTAGACAAACAGCTTCTGCACTTGCATATGCTTTAATAGTCATACCAATTATTCATGGATACTCATTAACCTTTCAAGTCATAACATCTGGCGCAGTATGGTTGTTCCTTATAGCTGCTTTTCTAGGAGCCGCCAATTACGTATTATACTACAGAGCCATTCATTTAATCGGTGCTGCAAGAGGTACAGCACTTAACAATACGTATGCCGCTTGGGCAATCGCCATTAGTGTAGTCGTATTCAATACACCAGTCAGCTTCCAGTTAATTATTGGTACAGTTATCGTAATAGTAGGTTCGTTCTTTGTATCAGGAAATCTTAAAGAGTTAGTTCACATATCCGGTGATTTTGACAATAAAGATTTAGAAGAATCAAAAATAACAGGGTAATTTGAAACCCCTACGGGTAAAGCCGGAAGGTATCATGCAACCCAAAATTGCTAAATTTATATTTTGGAAACAAAAAGCCGATATTCCTTTGCATGAACTATAACCCGAATAATGGACACTTTATAAAAAGTCCCTTATTCGGGTTTTTCTGTGTCCATTTCACAAAAACCCGTTTATAATCAAACTCAATGATGTGAGCGGAGGACATATAATGAGTAAAATTATTTTTAATGAAATTCAAATGAAACTACTAGAACAGAATCCAAATGTACAACACGTATCGGATCGTTCTATCGCATATAAGCCTGAATTTAAGGTAGAAGCAATTAAAGAAAATTCAAATGGTAAAGGACCTGCCCAAATTTTTATTGAACATGGATTTGACTTAGAAATGATTGGGTCTGATAAACCTAGTGAATGTTTAAAACGCTGGAGGAAAACATTTGAGCAGTTTGGGGAGGATGGTTTCTTCACAGAAAGGCGTGGAAAAGCAAGCACTGGTAGACCCTCTTCAAAGCCTCTTTCAGTTGAGGATAACTTAAAGAAAGCTGAAGCACGAATTAAATTCCTAGAAGCGGAGCTTGAATTCTTAAAAAAGTTAGACGAACTAGAAAGGCAGGCGAAGAAGAAGAAAAAGTAACCGTTTCAGAGAAGTATATGCTTATCGAACAAACTATTAGAAAGTTTGGGCTTATACATATGGTGAAATTCCTCTGTAAGAAGGCAGAGGTAAGCAGAAGTGGATATTATGCTTGGGTAAAGGCTGAAAGCATGCGGTCTGATCGAGAAGAGAATGATTGGAATGATTATGAGTTAATCAAGGAAATATTTGATAAGAAAAAGGGTTTCGCTGGAGCACTTACTATCAAAATGATTTTAGAGAATGACTATTTTGTGGAAATGAATCACAAAAAAATCCGACGGATTATGAGGAAGTTTAATTTAGTGGCAAAGGTTCGCCAAATTAATCCTTACAAAAAAATGGCTAAAGCTACCCAAGAACATAAGACTCTCTCTAACCTATTAAATCGAGAATTTGACCAAGGTGAGCCTGGAAAAGTATTGCTAACGGATATTACTTATGTGTACTATGGAGCAGCGCAACCGGCTTATTTGTCTTGTGTAAAGGACTCCTCGACAAGGGAAATTGTTGCTTATCATTTGTCCAGAACATTAAAGATGGATCTTGTTTATTGTACATTGGATAAACTCTCTGTAGCACTTGGTGATCTAGTTCATCCGGAAGCTATGATTCACTCAGACCAGGGATTCCATTACACGCATCCAGAATTTCAAAAAAGAGTGAAAAAGCTAAAGCTTACTCAGTCTATGTCCCGTAAGGGAAATTGTTGGGATAACGCCCCAATGGAATCATTCTTTGGTCATTTAAAGGATGAAGTAGATTATTCTTCATGTCAGAGCTTTGAGGAATTACAGGGATTGATAGGAACCTATATTGAGGAGTACAACACCAACAGATATCAATGGAGCCTAAATAAAATGACTCCGGCACAATACCGGAGTCACTTATTAGCAGCTTAAAATATTCGGTCTTTTTTTAGACTGTCCATTTTATGGGTCACAGTTCAGCATTAGGAAAATCGGCTTTTATATTCAGAAACTGTATTATCATATATTTTCCTCTTCCCCTAATGGAGAGCATACAAAATTGTTTAATCGCTCCACCAGTTCATCATAACCTTTCATATCGGTGAAGGATTTAAGCGGGTAGCAAGCATTATTAGGAACCGTTTTTTGGATAACTGAAAGGAACCTCTGGTGACAAATGATGAAGTCGGCATACTCCGGAATTTCACTAATAGATGAGTTTTCTACTTTTATAGTAAGATTTGCTTGTTCGAGCTTCTTTCTTAATATTGAGGCTCCTGCTGCACTAGAACCCATCCCTGCCTCACATACAAAAATGATGTTTTTAACGTTTTTTATATTGATTAGTGCTGAAACATTTTCTTTCTCTGCTCTTTCTTTATTAATTGGTAGGAGAGTAATATTCTCCGCCATTTCTTTTTTACCTCGTTTTTTATACTTCTCTAAACTGTAAAAATTTTTAAATTCATGGTTTTCCTTTAAAGTAGGAGAATCCGATACCTGTTTTAATAGAAACATACTACAAAAAAGGGATGCAATAGCTGAAAGTAATACACCCAAAAAAATGGTTAATATATCTTCTTTTGGTGCCAAACCAACAAGTAAGAAGATACTGCCCGGAGATGGGATGGCTGCAAGACCGACATTAAACAATTGAAATGTAAACGTTCCAACCATCCCCCCTAAAATGAGCGAGATAATAAGAAGGGGGTTCATTAGAACATACGGGAAATAAACCTCATGTATTCCCCCTAAAAAATGAATAAAGGTTGCTAGTTTAATACCCTGTCTTTGTTCATCTTTCATTTTAAACCAATAGGCAAGAAGAACACCTAACCCAGGACCTGGATTTGCTTCTAATAAGAAAAAAATTGATTTCCCCAGCTCTTTCGCCTGTTGGATCCCTAGTGGTCCTAAAATACCGAAATTGATAATATTATTAAAAAATAAAACCTTTCCTGGTTCAATAATTGTTGCTGTTAATGGAAGCCAGCCAGATTTAATAATTGTTTCCAATATCTTTGTTAGCCATTCCACTATAGTAGTAAACATTTGTCCAACATAAAAGAAACATAAAATCGTAAATACAGTAGCAATCACCGAAGCTAGTACATTACCAATCAGTAATTCATAACCAGCACCAGGTAAATTCTTTTTAACCACATTATCAAGCTTTTTTATCACCCAACCTGTACATGGCCCGATAATCATTGCACCTAGAATAGCTGGTGTAGAACTTGATAGTGTTAATCCATAAGTCACGATAGAGGCTACAACAGCTCCCCGTTGCCCTCCTATTAATCTACCACCAGTATAGCCTAATAAAATAGGTAAAAGTATGTTATAAATAGGATTCAATAAAAGTAAAATCCTATCATTATACCACCATCCATATATTCCAAAGATTCCATCAATGATTCCAGCTGTTAAAATGACAGCAATATTTTGGTAAACGATTGCGCTCAACAATTGGGCTAGTTTCTTCATTTACCTTGAATCTCCTTTAAGGAACGTGTGGCTTTCATTTCGTATGCCTTCGATAATACAACCTCCAAAGAACTTTTCACGACATCAGCCGTAGATCCAACTAAAACATTAACAAATGATTCCTCTATTAACATAGAACTAATTTCACTTATCATTTCAATATGCTCTTTTGGAGCTTCCTTAGGTACCGCCAAGAAGAGTATCGAATTAATAGACTGTTGCTCTTCATCATCAAAAGGCCATAAAAGAGGTTCCTTCAACCGAAAAACGGCAACAAGTAAGTTTTTTACTCCTTCAGACTTAGCATGGACCATCGCTAAACTACCTATTACAAACCCTCCTTGCTGTTCACGTTTTTCAAGGTCTTTAGAAAGTTCAATATAATCACTTATTTCTTCGACATTCTTTATTGCATTAAGAATACTAGAGATAATAGGAGGTCGAACATTCACATCATTATATATTTTTAGATTGCGCAAAATTTGAATCATCCCTTCCCCATATCTTGCAAGGGACATGACGGAAGGGGATTTTCCCGTAATATCTTGTACTTTTTTTTGAAGGGGTTTCGGTATATTAACTTTTGATAGTGCATTTTGAATTCTTGAACGATCTTTTTGATTGAGAAAAGGGCTTACAATGACGACATTTTTATTTTTTACAAATGGAAGATTAATCGTTGAAATCAAGATATCAACGTCCACCTTTTCCTGTAGCCATCCTTCAAGCTGATTCATCGAGACAACTGCTTCTACTATAATATTTGGCATTTTAGTACGTAGCCTTGAAGCTAGATAGGTGGATGTTCCAAGTCCACTAGAACACACAACAATGGCTTTATACTCTTTCTTAGAAGCATCTTTCTTTCGAATAAGAGCAGCTCCAATGTGCATCGCCAAATAACCAATCTCATCGTTTGGAATACGGCAACCGGTTTTATTTGTTAAAAGCTCACACGATTTCTTACAGGCAGAAAATATTTCTGGGTACTTTTCTTTAATTTTCTCAAGCATCGGATTATGTATTTGAAGACCGTGTTTTAAACGGGTAAAAGCAGGAGCAAAGTGGGATACCAACCCTTCAAGGAGGAGTTCATCACCTTCGAATGATTCTTCTAGATAATATTCCATTGCACGAATAAAGCTTTGTGTCAATTCAATCCAAGTAAATTCTTCTTTTTCATAGTTAATCATTTCCTTTCCAGTAGAAAGGCGGGTCCCAGCTAAATGTAGAACAATATAATTCACTTCAATTTTAGGAATCGAAATTGAAAGAACGGTTTCAAGGCGTTCGACAATTCTTTCCGCAAGTGAGTAGATTATGATATCAAATTTATAATCCTGAGATAAATCGGGTGTTTCAATAACATCTCCGTTTTTTATTCTCTCGACCGCAAGCATTAGATGCACGATTAAATTTACATAGTTACGGTCAGTTAATTCGATAGTTGTTTGCTCTTTTAAGACTTGACGAACAACCCGCTCAACATCCAAGATTTTATCAGGTTCAACAAACCGTAGTATTCGGTTTCGAATCACCATGCTCAATTCGACCTGAATCTCTTCCTCTTCCGTTTCTGTACTTCTATGGAAAAGTTCGAGCCATTCTTCAAACGTTATATCCTTATGGTGCAATCGTGATAACATCGTCCTCCGTTGCTTTTCCTGCCCATCAATATATACTCCAATTCCTGGTGTCCGAATAAGTTTAATCCCTCCCTTTTCAAGCCACATCCTCACTTTGTCCATATCAGAGCTAACGGTCGTTTCCGTAACACCGTACTTTTTACTAAACACATATTGCTTAATCGGTTCCTTTGAAAGCAATAAATCATAAGTAATGCCATCCTGCCGCTCTTCTGGGGAGTATGCAAACAATTCTTTTGCTTGTTCTATGTGTTCTTTTAACTGTTCCTTCCCATCTGATGATCCTTTCAACTCAAAACCATCTCCAATTTTTTTCTCTATTTTTAATCCATAGATATCTAAAATGGATTTGAGAGCTTTGATTTCTCTTTGTATTGTTCTCGTACTTAACTTAAACATTTCAGATATTTCTTTATAAGAAACGGGTTTGTTAGTTATCAGGAGTGTTCTTAATAGCTCTTTTTTGCGGGAATCTATAACAGGAAATTGTATCTTCATTTTGTTTGTCTCCTTCCAAGTTAAGCATTACATGTTAAAAATTTGTGGTTCTGTTGATAATATTTTTCGTTCCTAGTTGCTTTTTACTTTTTGGCAATTCTATTAACTGTAACAAGGGAATTTGTATTCCAGTAGGTATTTTCAATCAGCTTGTAAAAATAAAGGTATCCATTTTGTTATCACCCAAAAATTCAGATGATTATAGGTTAGACGGAAAATTACAAAAACTCCAGATGGTCTTCGATTGATTATTTACACCTTAATTATTTAGATTTGACTTTACTTTTTCACTTACATCTCTCGGAACCCAAGTGTTCCATACCCCTTCATAATTTTTTAGGAACCATACTGCCGTTTCACGCGGAGTTGCATTATGTTTCTTCATATAAACTAAAAAGTCAGTTGTAATTGCACTACTTGTAGAGTAGTTACTTAGAAACTTAAAAACTTCTGGTACTTGTTCCTTTAGTTTATTATGAACAGCAATAGTTAATCTTTGTGAAGGGAACTCTGTACGATACCCATCTAACCAATCTTTTTCATTATATGGTTCATCTTTTAATTCAGTAATATCATATAATCCTGCAATCCATGATGGTTTCCATTGGTAGCCTACCCATGGCTTCCCATCCTCATATGCACGAATAAATGATGCATTTAATACCGCTTGAGATTCCGGTCCAAAATAATTAAAAGTCTCGAATAAATTATACTTTTTCATTTTTTCTTGGAAGACTTTATCGGCATTCCATAATGGAATTGCACCATAAATACGTCCTCTATTAGGCTCATCTGGATCTTTAAATAGATTCCAATATTTTGGTAAATCGTGAATTGATTTCAAATTAGGAGCCAACGGTTTTATACCTCGCTTTGGATCCCCTTTAATAACATAAGTTGGAACAAAGAGGCCTTGCCGTGTATCATCTAAGTTTACAGAAGCTTCTATAATATCGCCGTTTTCAATTGCTGATTTATATTGTTTTGGGTAGCTTCTAGTCCAAATCTCCATATAAACATCCAAAATACCAGTACTTATCGCAAAAAGTGAAGCTGTTTCCGAACCTGGAAGTACTTCTGTTTTATAACCATAACCTGTTTCTATAATAATTCTTGCGATCTCGTTGTGCACCCTAATACTATCCCAACCCGGATCAGCAAATTTAATTGTCCCGATGGCTCTGGTAGGTATTCTAGAAGCACCAGAATTTATGCTTCCTAACATGACAGTCGATGATATAAGAGTCACTGTAAGAATTAAGCTAAAAAACCTTTTCATTGTAATTTCCCCTCTACCTATAAAGGTCTTCATGTTCCGGGACAAAAAAGTTCTTTACAGAACAATGAGACAGGGCGTTATCTTATTCCTTGTGTCGAACCTGATAATGGTAGCGCTTTCAAGTAAAGAAGGAAAAAGCTTTACTTTTGGATTGAGTAGCTTCAGAAAACATGGATACTCCATATAAGAGTTCCACACCAGAATAGTAAAAGTAGCAATTTATATTCCTTAAAAAGCAATCTATTTACTTAAGGACCAACTAACTCAAAGCATTGAAAATGTATACGATGCAGACGATGTTCAATTTGAAAAATGGCTGTCGAATAGAGAGCTGATAGAAGCCCAGTCTGAAAAAGGGGAATATATATTACTAAAAATACATCTTAAGAAGATAGTTTTTACTACGTTTAAACCATAGAACCCTCTAGGTGTGCATTTCATGCCCAAAAAACAATTTCGATACAGAAAATGTTCTGGAAAAGGAGCTAGTTGTTAAAAGAAAAACCTCAAATTAAGTAAAGCCAGGATCATTGACAACATCACTAAATTATTGAAGAATCCTATTTTTATTTGAAGAATGGATTTGTTTATGGGGATTTCCTAACAATTGTAAATTTTTCGCTTGGTACTTTTTCTTCTAAAATCAATTAGTATATTAATATAGAAGATTTTTGCTCAGAATCTTTATTTTATATAAGTTGGTTCAGCCTGATCAGCTGGGTAGGTAAGTCCAATTTGTTTCCGTGCTTCATCTATGATTTCTAGTGTTATTAAAGAATTTTTAAAAGAATTGATGGAAGATTCAAATTGTCTACGCTTTATTAAATTAATAAATTCATTAACTTCGTAATACATCGAATTATTTATTTGAGATTGGTTTATATCTTCTATCCTTCCATCTTTATATCGAATTTCCACATTTGTCGGAGTGTCTATTTGGTCTATTAAAATGCTTCCGTTTTCCCCCTGAATTTCCGATGGGATATAGGAATTAGCTATTTTTGAGTGCACTACAATACCTTCGCTTTCTTTATATTTTAAAAGGATACTTCCTTCTCCATCCACTCCAGATTCGAGTAAAATTCCATTAGCCTTTATACTTAGAGGCTTCCCGAATAATGCGACCATAGGATAAATACAATAGACTCCAATATCCATTAAAGAACCATTAGAGAATATAGGATTAAAAGCGTTTAAAATGGTTCCTTCTTTATAAGCATCATAACGTGAAGAGTATTTACAAAAGATTGCAATGTAACGGCGAACTTTTCCAATTTTATGCAAATTGTTCTGAATACTTTGAAAATTAGGGAGAAATGTTGTTTTTAAAGCCTCCATTAACAATACTTTATTTATTTTTGCTGCAGTAATCATTTTTTGTAATTCTGCTGTATTCGAAGCAATTGGTTTTTCACAAAGAACATGTTTACCATAGTTCATACAAATAATGGCCTGTTCTGAATGAAAAGAATTAGGACTTGCAATATAGACAGCATCAATTACCTTACTTCTTGCCATCTCTGAGACATCCGTAAAGATCATCGTAACGCCATACCTTTTTGCAAACTTTCTTGCAGTTTCTTCTGTTCGGGAATACACAGCGGTTAAGGAAAAATCCTCAATCAAACTAGCAGCTTTAATAAATTTCTCGGTAATCGGATTTGTTCCAATGATTCCAAAACGTATCATAGAGTATCCTCCTTCTCTTTTATAAAATTATGGTGAAATACAAATTATTACTTTTATCCTGATTTGGCATAACTAAATGACATATTATTTTTAGTTATTAATTATCTAGTACATTCTAAAATCATTATTCTGTTTCAGATCTAAAAAACAATATTGTTACCTTGTCTACAGGAAATGCTTTCTTAATATTTTGTATGATTGTATGTACAATTGTTTAGAATAAAATTTATGGCGAGCTATAATTCAACAAAATTCACCATCATTTAATATAAAGTCAGAATATTCTAATGTTTAATTGTAAATATAATATATAACAGAAAATTGATTTGTAAAGGGAAAATGACTTTTTTAGGTCTTAAATTTTTTTGATAAACCTTATTTTATGAACGTTAATGTATCGACATTTTATGGTTTTTCTTGCGATTTTTTCGAAATATTAAAATGATTTTGATGATTTGTTGGTAAATTCTCACTTATTACATTCATTGTAAAAGAATAGGGAAATAACAAAAATATTTATAGATTCCCATATAAAGCTTGAAATATTTTATTTTCCCCATATATTTCTAAATAATTTCTTAATTGTAGAATAGTGATTCTTAGTATTATCCTCCTATATAGTATATTATTAGACACTATCTGATAAAAAAGTGCATACTTTTATTTCTTAAACTTGAAATTTATACTGGTGTTGTAGCATTCAAAACTATTAAGGAGTGAAAAATATGAAACTTCAATTAGCATTAGATCTTGTAAATATTCCAGAAGCAATCAAGGTAGTGAGAGAAGTAGAAGAGTATATTGATGTAGTTGAAATTGGCACTCCGGTTGTTATCAATGAAGGTCTTAGAGCTGTTCAGGAAATTAAAGAGACTTTCCCTAACCTAACCGTGTTGGCAGACCTAAAAATTATGGATGCTGGTGCCTATGAAGTTATGAAAGCATCTGAAGCAGGAGCTAATATCATCACCGTGCTTGGTGCAACTGACGATTCAACTATTAAGGGTGCAGTAGAAGAAGCTAAAAAACAAGGGACAAAGATCTTAGTAGATATGATTAATGTGAAAGATCTTGCTAAACGAGCATATGAGGTTGATGGTCTGGGTGTTGATTATATTTGTGTACACACTGGTTACGATCTTCAAGCAGCTGGAGAAACCCCGTTTGAACAACTTCAAACGATTAAACGTGTGGTAAGAAATGCGAAAACAGCTGTCGCTGGTGGTATTAAATTAAATACTTTGCCTGAAGTTGTTAAAGCACAGCCTGATCTTGTTATTGTAGGCGGTGGAATTACTGGACAAGATGATAAAAAAGCAGTAGCTGCAAAAATGCAAGAATTAATTAAACAAAAGTCTTTAACTTAAGAAGGGGACTTTAATTATGACGACGGTTAAATATGCATCGGAAATTGTAAAAGAGTTAAATCGGACAATAGACCTAATAGCTGAAGATGAAGCTGAAAAATTGGTAGAGCGGATCCTTGAGTCTAAGAAAGTGTTTGTAGCTGGTGCTGGGAGATCTGGATTTATGGCCAAATCTTTTGTAATGCGCTTGATGCATATGGGGATAGATGCCTTTGTTGTAGGTGAAACGGTAACTCCTAGTCTTGAAGAAGACGACATTTTAGTTATTGCTTCCGGATCAGGTGAAACAAAAAGTCTGGTATCAATGGCAGAAAAGGCAAAAACTATTAATGCATCTGTTGCAGTTGTTACCATTTCTCCCGAGTCGACCATTGGAAAATTAAGCGATGTAGCGATTAAAATCCCTGCAAAACCAAAAGCAGGTGCAGATAGTGATTACAAAACCATTCAACCTATGGGTTCACTATTTGAACAAACCCTCCTATTGTTTTTTGATGCTGTTATATTAAGGATTATGAGTAAGAAGGGATTAGAATCTGGGGTCATGTACGGCAGACATGCGAACTTAGAGTAGGACAAGCTGTTTGACTTGCCAAAGGACAGATTCTATTTTTTTAAAAAAAATTCCTTATATAAAACCTATTTCTATATGAATTAATTAATTGCTGCTGGTTGCAATTCTAAGAATATTGGCTGAAGTATATGTTAAGTTGGAGAAACCACTTAAAGGATCGAAGTTCCTTATTTTAAACGTGTATTAATTTACATGATTCCTTTAATAGGTAGATTAACCGATTATAATTATTTAAATTTGCTTGTATTAATAGAAGATTGACGAATTCAATTAATTGATTACTCAGAATAAATATACTTAGGAAAAAATGAATGCGTTATCATACATCTAATTCTGACTGGGGATTAGATGGAGAGTTAACAGTTTATTAAATAATTTGATATTAAATAAATATTAAAAAATTAAGAGGAGGAAAAAACATGCAAAACCAAGTTTTACAAAAGGTTGGTCATCCATTAGAACCACTAACTGGAGAGGAAATTCTTAAAGCAGTTGCTATTATAAAAGAGCAACGGGGCTTAACTGAATCTTCAAGATTCGAACAAGTTGTATTAAATGAACCTGAAAAAGAAGTTGTAATAAATTTTAAAGAAGGGGATCCGATTACACGGGAAGCCTTCATCGTCGTCTTAAATACTAAAGATAGTAAAACTTATGAAGCAGTTGTCTCTATTACAAAAGAAGCAGTTGTTTCGTGGAAACATATCCCTGGTGTTCAACCGTCATTTCTTCTTGAAGAATATAGCGAGCTTGAGGAAACAGTGAAAAAACATCCTGACTTTATTGCGGCTCTTCGTAAACGCGGGATTGAAGACTCAAGCTTGGTTATGGTTGATCCTTGGTCTGTGGGATACCATGGCATCCAGGAGGATGAAGGCAGAAGGCTTGCTAAAGCATTATGTTTCGTAAAAAAGTTTCCAGGTGACAATGCCTATGCTTACCCTCTTACAGGTTTACTGCCTGTAGTTGATTTAAGTACGATGGAAATTGTTAGAATTGAAGACTCTGGTGTAAGAGAACTTCCTCCATTGCATGCCCTTTATAAACCTGAACAAAATGAGAATATCCAAGTTCGAACAGATTTAAAACCAATTGAAATCACACAACCAGAGGGCCCGAGCTTTGAAGTTGACGGGCACAATATTAAATGGCAAAAGTGGGATATCCGATTCGGATATACACCTAGAGAAGGTCTAGTTCTTCATACAGTAAGTTATGAGGATAAAGGTAAAAAACGCCCAATATTGTATCGTGCAGCTTTATCTGAAATGGTTGTTCCATACGGAGATACAAACCCTGCCCATGACTGGCAATGTGCATTTGATGCTGGTGAATATGGAATCGGGCGATTAGCCAACTCTTTAGAGTTAGGTTGTGACTGCTTAGGGCATATCCACTACTTTGATGCCACTATGGCAACTAGTAAAGGTGGAATTCATAAAATTCCTAATGCTGTTTGTCTTCATGAAGAGGATTACGGAATTGCATGGAAGCACACAGATTGGAGAACAGAGGATGTTGAAGTACGTCGTTCACGTCGCTTAGTACTCTCCTTCTTTACCACAGTAGCAAACTATGATTATGGGTTCTTCTGGTATTTCTATACAGATGGCAAAATTGAACATGAAGCTAAATTAACTGGTATCTTAAATGTTGGTGCAATTCCAAAAGGCGAAAAGCCGAAGTATGGTACGGAGATTGCACCACAGCTCAGTGCGCCAATCCATCAACATATCTTTAATTACCGTATTGATCCACAAATCGATGGCCAAAAGAATACATTGGTAGAATACAATACTGTTGCATCGAAGCCTGGTGGAGCTAATGAGAAATTAATTGGTTTCTATGCCGAAGAGACACCTTTAAAAACCGAACTAGAATCACAACGAACCATAAATATGGAAACAGGAAGGATTTGGAAGATTACCAATCCTAATTCCAAAAACTATGTGGGTGATCCGGTGGCTTATGAATTAGTTCCAGGTCACAATCTCGTCCCATTTATACACGATGAATCCAGTGTAATGAAACGTGCAGGATTTATCAAAAATCATTTGCATGTTACCAAATTTGATCGTAATCAAATGTTTGCTGCTGGAACATATCCAAACCAAAGTAAGGGTGGAGATTCTCTAGAACATTGGGTAAAAGAGAATCGTTCAATTGAAAATGAGGATATTGTAGTTTGGTATAACATGGGAGTTCACCATGTGGTACGTCCTGAGGATTGGCCGGTAATGCCAACTCACTATATTGGATTTGAATTGAAACCTCATGGATTCTTTGATGGAAATCCTGCTTTGGATCTTCCGCGTCCAGAAAAAGGTGCAAGCTGTCATTCAAATTCAAGCTGCCATAAGTAAAAAAAAATAGATGAAAAAGGAATTGTGCTTAATTCAATTCCTTTTTCACCTTATTTATCAGCAAAATTCGTCCTAGAAACCGGAGGAAAACGTATGTTACTAATCATAAGTACCTTATTAGTAATAATCTATACGACAATCTGTATAACGAAGGTTTATAATCATAAAAATCATTTAGTAAATATGACAGGTATGACTGTTGTAATGGTATTAGTAATGTCAAGTAGCTTAGTGGTGGGCTTAATTACTGGAATTGCAGTAAAAGGCGATTTAACTCTTTCTACAATTATAGCGATTAGTTTCAGTATTTCAGTTGGAATTTTAGTAGGAAGTTTTATTAACCTTCTTACCCTAGTAGAAGGAATTGCTGGAGGAATAATGGGAGGAATGATGGGGGCTATGTTAGGAGTTATGCTGCCTCTAGATAATTTTAAACTCATGTTGGTATTCACTGATGTACTTTTTATTATAAGCTCCTTATTCATAATTCTCATAATCAATTCTGAATTAAAGAAGAATGGAGAATCAATTTCTTTTTATCCTCGTAGCTTTCCTTGGATTGTAACATCACTCATTTCCGCAATGATTATACTTACTTTTGCACAACTAGAAAGTAAACCGGCACTTAGCAAATCAATTGTTCAGAAAGAACACCACCACCACAATGAATGAAACTGTGATTTTTCTTGGGTAAAGTGGGGTACAAAAACGATTTATAAACTTCCTCACCTTTGTACATATAACCTATAGAAAAATTTCATTATGCAATAGATCAGTTTCAATAGGACTTATAAAAATAAAATTCAGAACAATCAGTTAATTGAAAAGTTGAATTCTTTGCTGGAAGGATTTTAAGAAATTTTATAATGCTATTTCCGTATCTGTTTTCAAGTATTATTAAAGACCCTATTTTTTTCTTTTAAGTAAAGCGATTTTCGATTTAGCAGTTGTTTATTACAATGTGTGGTCAAGACATAAAAATATGCAAAGGTGAACTTGAAGAGAAATTCGCAGCTGAAGTATAAATAGCATTGAAAGACAATGAACCCATCTTGCTTAAACATCAAGAACTAAAGAGAAAGTATCAGTACCATCATAAATAATTTTTCATCTTATTTAATAGAAAATTCTAGATGAGAAAGAACCATTTAATAGAAAGCAGAGGTATTAATTATGATTAAGATTGCACCTTCTATACTTTCAGCTAACTTTGCCCGGCTCGGAGAAGATATAAAAGATGTTGAACGAGGCGGAGCCGATTATATTCATGTTGATGTCATGGATGGTCATTTTGTGCCAAACATAACGATTGGTCCGTTAATTGTTGAGGCAATTAGACCTATAACAAAGTTACCTTTAGATGTACACTTAATGATTGAAAATCCAGATCAATATATTGAGGCTTTCGCAAAAGCTGGAGCTGATATAATAACGGTCCATGTTGAAGCATGTACCCATTTGCATAGAACCATTCAACAAATAAAAGCTCAAGGGGTGAAAGCGGGAGTTGTATTAAATCCCCACACTCCTGTTTCTATGATTCAGCATGTTCTAGAGGAAATTGACCTAGTATTGCTGATGACAGTAAATCCAGGCTTTGGCGGACAATCGTTCATACATTCAGTCATACCAAAAATTAAACAAGTTGCTAGCATGATAGAAGAGAGAAAATTGCAAGTTGAAATTGAAGTAGATGGTGGGGTAAACTCAGAAACCGCGAAACTTTGTATCGAAGCAGGAGCAAATGTTCTTGTAGCTGGTTCAGCCATTTATAATCAACAAGATCGAGGAGAGGCAATTGCAATAATTAGGAACGAAAAAAAGATTTCTTCACTTTAGACAAAATGATTGCTTGAGGCTCATGTAAGTATAAATCAAAATAATTTTTAGACATTGGCTTTGATTGTAATTTTTCTTAAAGATCAATATCTAAAGATGCGTACATTTTGCAACTACTGACGTAATCTACTTTGATTCTATTCCTGTTATTTGAATTATTATTTACAGAAAAGGAGAGAGATTATGTCGGAGGTGATTAGGAAATCGATTACGATGCTCACTACTATCATTCCTAATGAGGATAAGGAAGAGTGGAGTGCAACTGAAGTAAGTCGCCAATTAGATATTCCAATTCAAACAGTGCATCGATTACTTTCAAGTCTTTCGGAATATGGATTTGTGTTTAAGAACAAAGAAACCAAGAAATTCCGATTAAGCTTGACTTTAATGCAGCTAGGGCTCTCAATCAGGGATAATCTATTAGTTCGCAATAATGCACTTCCAATTATGGAAAAATTGAAAAAGAAAACGATGGAAAGTGTTTATTTAACTGTTCCAGAAGGTAATGATGGTGTTTTTATCGAGTGTATTAATGCGGATTTATCTCTAAAAGATGCAGAACCGATAGGGATGCGAACCCAATTATCAATCGGTGCTTCTAATAAAGTAATACTAGCCCATATGAAAAAAAAGACCCAGCAACAAGTGATCCGAGATCTTATAGGACAAGGCCAAATAGAAGATTATAAAAGGTTTGACACTGAATTAAAGCAGATCGAGGAATCAGGAATTGCCATTTCATTTGGAGAAACAACTAAAGGAACAGTTAGCATAGCAGCGCCTATTTTTTCTTGGGAAGACAAGGTTGTTGCGTCTATAAGTGTAGAAGGTATGGAATCAAGGATTAGAGACCAAAAAATTAGGTATTTTATGTGTGAAACACAAAGAGCAGCTGAAGAAATCTCTAAAGAACTAGGTTGGGTGAAACCTAAATAAATTGTAATTTTCAAATAAAGATATTAATACCTAACTTGATGGTCCTTTTTCTGAAGGAGTTATTGTTTAAAAATTATCAGAATCTTTTGAGCTGAGTAATTTAAATTCATTTATTTTATTAAGTCTTTATTTATAAAGACTTAATAATAATTTCTGATAAATTTTCTCAATATTCGGTAAAGCTTGATTTTACCTATTTAGTATTTGTATAAACATAGGATTCCAATAAAAAATACTTTTATCTTATTTTAAAGGAGGAAAAAGAATGACAAAAGTTAATCTTAGGTCAATAAACAAAGAACTTATTCCACATCAATCTTTGATAGAACGTTTTCCATTTCCGTTTAAAGGAAATTCCTATCGATATTCTAACAATGCAGCACCGCTTCAATCAGGGAATTTACTTGATATTACACCTGAATATTTTGAGGAGATTGAACTAAAACGTCATCTTTTAGAAACCGCAAAAGAGCGAACGTATCAATCTTTTCCACATTCTATCGAAGCTCAATGGGAAATTTTAGAAATGATTATGCATGAGATGGTGTCAGTACATCCAAACTATTTTAGTTTAAGTAAAAATGAAAACAGTTGGACATTCCGTAATCATTTATTAGGAGAAGAACAGTCCTTTACTTTTGGAGATGTTTCAACTTTACCTTATGAACCATTAGATTTTATAGGACGCCATGTTCAAGAAGATTTAGTTTATCTTGGACAAAGGGATGGAGATTTATACTTAGATGCTGGACAACTAGCTTTTCCAGCCAATTGGTCGCTTGCCTTTGATCTTGGGATGGAATTTTTAGCAATTCATTCCCCTGTTCCAAAGGCCTTTACTGGAAGTGGTTTGGCAGAAAAGGTTCGTGGCTTTATCTTAAGAATGGAGGCAGGCAAACCTTGGACCCGGTTTAACTGGACGATAACTGTTGAGCCAATTCTCGATACAGCTCCTGAAACTTTTGATGAGTGGGGACCAAAAAAGGAAAAAGTAACTGCTGAAAATACAGGACAATTAGTCTATTTAAGAGTTGAAGATCAAAGATTGTTTCGCCTCCCTCGCAGCAATGGTATTTTATTTGGGATCCATACACATTTCATATCACTTGAAGAATTGTGTGAAAATCATCAGTGGATGAATCAGTTTTATAATGTGCTTACCGACCTACCAGATGATTTAGCAGAATACAAAGGCTTTATTTCCTTCAAAGATAGAATTATAAAATACTTAGAGAAGAAGATAGAAAATTCTTCTTCAATATAGCAGAAGGGAGGTAGCTGAAATGCAAGAAAGAAACCATTCTCATTTAGCGGAACAACTCCAAACTCAAAGTTTTGAGTTGAATTGTTTAGAGCATCCCTTATTCGAACAACTACCTAACTACAGGAAAGTATTGTTTCTAATTGATGAGTTAGATCTTTTTGATAGTTTAGCAATTATAGATTTACTTTCCCAAAATAAGATAGAGACTTCAATCTATGTTAAAACAGATAGACAACAAGGGGAAATATTGAACCATATTCAACATATTACCCACAATAATATTAACTATGTATCGTCTTTTGAAAACGATGAAGTTGAGACTCTACTTAATGAACAAATGATAGGTACAAGGATTTTCATTTCTGGACCATGGGAAATGATTCAACAGATAAAAGAAATTGCTGGAACAGTAGGTTTTACTGATGAGGAGATCCATTATAATGGGTCTGGAGAAACCAATGATAAAGTATATTGTGTAAAATGTTACTCCTATAATAAAAGCCAAAATACTAATGAAATTACATGTGAGCATTGTAATACAGTTCTTGATGTATCCAAGCACTTTTCAAAAAGACTTGACGCTCACCTTGGTTATATCCAGGTTAAATAAAATAAAGGGGATGTTAGTCAAATGTCAGCTGGTACAATTGATGTTATTGTTGAAGAAGTTAAAAATGAATCCCCGCAAGTTAAAAGTTTTAAGCTAAAGGCAGCAGACGGATCAAGTTTGCCACGTTCTAGCGGAGGATCACATGTTACGACGCTTATACAAAATGAACAAGGAACAATCGAACGTCATTATTCATTAACAAATGACCCAGACGAAACAGATTTCTATAAAATTGCCATTCGCCGAAGTGATGAATCAAAAGGTGGTTCTATCTATTGGCATGATTATATAAAAGCAGGGGATCAGCTTAAAATTAGTTATCCTAAAAATCATTTTTCACTCAGTTTTAAGGCTAAGCACCATGTCTTTATTGCGGCTGGAATTGGTATTACTCCATTTCTTGCTATGGCAGCTGAATTAAAAAAGAAGTCAAAATCGTATGAGTTGCATTATGCTGCACCTTCAAAAGAGTTATGTGCTTTTTATCCATTTCTCGTTTCTAATTACTCAGACGAAACTTACTTTTACTTTTCAAAACAAGGACGAAAAATGACAACAGAGTTAATGAAAGAGCAACCAATTGGAACACACGTTTATTTTTGTGGACCTGAAACAATGGTGAGGGAATATACAGAAGCAGCAAAAACATATGGTTACCCTGAAAAAAGCATTCATTTTGAACTATTCACACCACCAGACATGGGTCCTATGCATCCCTTTGAAGTAAAACTGAATAATAGCAACCAGGTCCTTCAAGTTCCAGAAGGGGAAAATTTGCTGGATATTTTGTTGGCACATAATATTGATGCACCATATTCATGTAAAATTGGAGGATGCGGAAGCTGTTCAGTTGATGTTTTGGAAGGCGAAGTCGATCATAGGGATATTTTCCTCACAGATAAAGAAAGAGATGAAAGAAATGTTATTTTAACATGTGTATCAAGAGGCAAAAAAGGATGTTTAGTTTTAGATTTATAGGAGTCCCCATCCTTTGAATGGTTGAAAGGACAAGGTGAATTTAAAAAAATCAAAGCATTGGGAACTTTACAATGAAAGATATAATAAAAAAGATTTTTAAAGTTTTATTTCCATCAGTACATGGAGTATTTTTATTTTTCAATATTGCAAGTGCACATGTAACAGTAAGTCCGAAAACTTCAACAACAGGGCATGGGAAACCTATACGGTTAAAGTTTCTAGTTGAAAAGGATGTCTCTATTACAAAAATCACCTTAAAAGCACCAGCAGGTATTGAGATTATGTCTTATCAACCAGTTCCTGGATGGAACTTTAAGTAAAAGCTTTTACCTTCCAGGCAACAGGAGATGGTATATTATCTGGTCAATTCCAACAGTTTACTATTGTTGGGAAGAATCCTGAAAATGCTACAAATGGAGCTTGGGATGCCTATCAATATTAAAGACGGTAGTATTGTGGAGTGGACAGGTGATGAAGGATCAAATTCACCTCAATCAATTACAGAGATTGTAAAGGGACAAGCACACACCAGGATGCCAATATGCTACACACTGAATAGACCCAGTCACAGGTACATGATGAAGTGGATCATAAATCATCCGCATCATTTCCACTTATTTTATCATGAGTTGCTATTCTATTATCTTTAATTTCACTTATTTTAATGCTGCGAAAAAAATAAAACAACTATAAGAAAAGCAGAGAATCAAAAAAGGATTTTCTGCTTCTATTTAAAGATTTCCTTATTATAATTTAAATTTAGTAATGGATTTAAATCCTATCTAGTTTTCTCAATGTTTATCAAATTATATCATTCTATGAATATTAAGTAATGAAAATTCAAATGAATCTCGATAATTGAGAAAATCAGATAGTTTTTTTAAATTCTAAATAATAATATTTATAAGTAGATATTAATTATAAATTCTTATAAGAACAGGAGTGAACAATATGAGTAAATAATATTTCATTTTTGGCAAAAAAGATAAGACCGTAAAAAAGATAATTATTAGTTTTCTAGTATTCAAAGATTTAAGCAAAGTATTAAATGATCAGTTTCTTCTAAAATGAATAAAATATTGGGGTAAAACATCCGCTTATTTTTCTGAACATTCGGAATATATTTTCGTGCTTTAAATGAGGATATTTGCAAAAAGAGAAATAGTTTAGTGGAAAATTTCTTACAAATATTAAACCATGTCATTGATATTGTGGAAAGTAGTAATAGTATTGATAGCATTGTGCTAGTCTGTAACCCTTTCTAAACATTAAAGTCATTAATACCACTAATAAATAAAAGTTGTATATCAAAAATTTGGAGGTTAGTTTTATGAGTATAAGTGCACCTGAAAGGACTTCTGAAAACGCTTTACAAAATCCTAATCCCCAATTCGAGGGTCCACAGGATTCTGTGGTTGAGTTGAAAAGAGAAATGACTTGGAAAGATGCATTTTGGTTCTCAAGTGGTGTACCAGCCTTAGTATTATTTTCAATTGGATCTATTGGAGCCACTGTTGGGAACGTCTCATGGTTAGTATGGACAATATCCATTTTTATGGGGTTTCTTCAGTCCTTCACTTATGCTGAAATTGCAGGACTATTTCCTAATAAGTCTGGTGGGGCATCAGTTTACGGTGCAATGGGGTGGATAAAATATTCAAAACTTATTGCGCCATTATCTGTATGGAGTAATTGGCTTGCTTGGTCCCCAACATTAGCTCTTGGAACATCACTAGCATCAGGATACGTATTAAATAGTTTTTTCCCCAATTCAGCCATTACAAATTGGCAACTAACACTTCTAGATTTGGGTTTCATTAAGCATGACTTAACGTTAAGAATTAATGCAATTTTCTTGTTAAGTGCAGTATTACTTTTAATGATATTTGCTATACAACATCGAGGCGCCCTTGCTGCTGCGCGTCTACAAAAAGTGTTAGCAATTTTCGCACTTGCACCATTAGTTATAGTCGGACTCGTACCGTTATTTATGCATGGAATTTCGTTAAAGAACTTATTCCCTCTTCATCCATTGTCAGGTTCTTGGGATATGGCTGGAGTGACAATAATGATGGGCGGGATGTTTTTAGCAGCATGGTCGTCTTATGCGTTTGAAACTGCCATTTGTTATACTAGTGAATTTAAAGATCCTAGGAAAGACACATATAAATCTATATTTACTTCAGGATTATTATGCATAGGAATGTTTATTCTTGTTCCACTTTCGTTCCAAAATGCTATTGGATTAAAAGGGTTACTAGATCCTGGTCTCATTAGTGGGTCAGGAGTCGGTAGCATTATGGCTAAAATGGTAGGCGGCGGCATTGTAATATATAGTGTTATTGTATTAATGTTAATCTTTTCCTTGGTGTTAGCAATTATGACATCTATGGCAGGTTCATCTCGTACATTATATCAGGCGTCTGTGGATGGCTGGCTTCCAAAGTACCTATCTCATGTTAATCACCACGGGGCTCCTACGAGAGCAATGTGGACGGATTTAATATTCAATCTAGTATTACTTACGATGTCAGATTACACGTTTATCCTTGCTCTATCAAATGTTAATTATATGATATTTAATTTTCTAAATCTTAATGCTGGTTGGATCCACCGCGTAGATCGTCCAAATTGGACTCGACCATTTAAAGTTCCAACTGCGCTATTAGTAATAAATGTAGTATTAGGTTTTGTTAACATTATTTTCTTAGGAATGGGTGCGGATATTTGGGGAGCTGGTACTCTTTGGTCAGGTATAATAGCTGCCATGTTTATCATACCTGTATTTCTCTACAGACATTACGTAACTGATAAGGGGAAGTTTCCGGGACGTATGCTGGAAGATATGGATATAATGTATAACACTCAAGAAAAACGGGCTGGTATTTGGCCATATGTAGCGATTATTGCAGCGGTTGTACTAATACTGTTTGTCCATAATATTGCTGTTTATCAATAACACTTTGAATCCTAATTAAATATAAACTCTATTAAAAATAAATCATAACCTTATCTTACTAAGTTTATGATGGGTGCACCGTTTTTATTAGTAAGAACAGTTGAACAAACAAAAATTGATGCAGAAAAATTTCGAAAAATGTTTTTATCCTTGGAGGAAACAATTTTAGAAAATTCTAAATAACTAATCTTGGAATTTTGTATATATGAGTTTCTAAATTTTCTATAATATACAGCGCGGTCATAATGGGACTGAAGGAGTGATAAAACTCATAATTACAATAGCTTCGATTGTGTTTTAGTTCCTCTAACATTTAAGTTTCTTATAAGAAACTTAAATGTTAGATATTAGAAAAAAATAGTATTTTTAATTGGAAAAGGGGAAGTAACATATGTCTATTTCTTTCAATTACTCGAATGCTTTGCCTTTCATGAAAGATAGTGAAATTGATCATCTTAAGGATTTTATTCAAAAAGCTCATGGCTGGCTTCATGAAAAGAAAGGAGCGGGATCGGATTTTGTAGGATGGGTGGATTGGCCGGTTCAATATGATAAAGATGAATTCTTACGTATCAAACAAGCTGCAGAGAGGATTCAAAAGTCCTCAGATGCTTTAATTGTGATTGGTATCGGAGGATCTTATTTAGGGGCCAGAGCGGCCATTGAGGCATTATCCCATAGTTTTCATAACCAAATTGGAAAGAAAACTCAAATTTATTTTGCCGGACATAACATTAGTTCGACTTATATTTCCCATTTGTTGGAGCTGTTAGAGGAAAAAGATATTTCAATTAACGTTATCTCTAAATCGGGGACAACGACTGAACCAGCAATTGCTTTTCGTATTTTCCGAGACTATTTAGAAAAAAAATATGGAAAACAGGAAGCAAGGAAACGTATTTTTGTTACCACAGATCATTCTAAAGGAGCTTTAAAAAAGCTTGCCGATAAAGAAGGTTACGAAACATTTGTCATTCCTGATAATATAGGCGGTCGATATTCTATTTTAACGTCCGTAGGTCTCCTTCCTATTGCTACTGCCGGCCTAAATATTGATGAAATGATGCTCGGAGCACAGGAAGCCTATTATAAATACAATAATCCGGATGTTCTAACTAATGAGTGCTATCAATATGCTGCAGTACGAAATGTTCTATATGCAAAAGGGATAGACATTGAATTATTGGTTAACTATGAACCTTCTTTACGTTATGTATCTGAATGGTGGAAGCAATTGTTCGGTGAAAGTGAAGGAAAAGACCAGAAGGGGCTGTTTCCAGCTTCAGTCGAATTTACAACCGATCTACATTCTATGGGGCAGTTTATACAGGAAGGCAGGCGCAATCTGCTAGAGACCGTCTTGCAAGTTAATACCTCAAAAGTGGAATTTATGATTCAGGAAGACCCAGAGAATATTGATGGTCTGAATTTCTTAGCAGGTAAAACTATGGATGAAGTCAATAAAAGGGCTTTTGAGGGAACTGTGTTGGCGCATATAGATGGGGGTGTGCCAAACCTATTAGTAGAAATAGATGAAATGAATGAATACAGTTTCGGTGAACTGGTTTATTTTTTTCAAAAAGCCTGTGGGATTAGTGCATATTTATTAGGAGTAAATCCTTTTAATCAACCAGGAGTAGAGGCATATAAGAAAAATATGTTTGCCTTACTTGGCAAATCAGGATTTGAAAAAGAAAGGATAATGCTTGAGGAACTTCTACACAGGTAAAGAAACTATGAAGGTTAAACTGATTCCTTAAATGACGAAGAAAGGATTTTACCATGAACCAACAACAAGTAGGTGTAATCGGTTTAGCAGATTTGGGAAAAGACATAGCACTAAATATAGAAAGCCGCGGCTTTTCTGTATCCGTTTATAGTCATTCGTCTAGCAAAACTAAAGAGTTTATTAAAAAAGAAGCGAAGGGAAAAAGAGTCGTCGGAACATATAGTATCAGTGAGTTCGTCCACTCATTAAAAAAACCTCGTAATACTAAAGATATTATTAAGTGATGTATCTATAAGAGTTGATGACTCTTCACTATTTATAAAAATTAAAAATACCACAAAAAAATTTAGTGTTTTTTTGTTAAAGAATAGGGAGGTGATTGATATGAACATCATTGTGACGGGTTTAAACTATAAGACTACCTCTATTCAAATACGGGAACGATTTACTTTCAATAAAAATATGCTTTTGAGAGCAATTCAAACGTTGCAAAATAGAATTGGAATACTTGAGTGTGTGATAGTTAGTACTTGTAATCGAACAGAGATTTATAGTGTTGTGGATGAAATAAATACAGGGAGGAATAGTATAATAGCCTTTCTTTCTGAGTGGTTTAATACTGACCAATCAGAACTTGAAAATATAATATATGTTAAAGAAAACGATAATGCAATTCGTCATCTTTTTCGTGTATCCTGTGGACTTGATTCGTTGGTTATAGGTGAGACACAAATATTGGGACAGGTAAAGGACGCCTTTTTCCATAGTCAACAACTAAATGCAACGAATAAAATATTTAATAAATTATTTAAGCAGGTAATTACATTTGCAAAATATGTTCATACCCATACAGAAATTGGTAAACAAGCTGTGTCTGTTAGTTATGCAGCTGTTGAGTTAGGAAAAAAAGTATTGGGCAATCTTTCTGAAAAGATAGTTGTTATTCTTGGTGCTGGAAGGATGGGTGAATTAACTACACAACACCTTTATTCAAATGGGGTGAAAAAAATCATAGTAGTGAATCGAACATATGAGCATGCTTCAGAACTTGCTAAACGGTTTGATGGAGTAGCTTTAGGATTAGATCAGCTCTCAACAGCTTTGAAGGATGCTGATATTGTTATTAGTTCATTAGAGGCACAGTGTAACATTATTACAAAGCAACAAATTCAAGCTATTTTTGAACAAAGGAAGCATCCATTGTTTTTAATCGATATTGGAGTTCCTAGAAATATTGATCCAGAAATTAGCTACATGGAGAATGCTTTTTTGTACGATATTGATGATTTAGAGAGTATCGTTAAGTCGAATTTTCAAGACCGTGCTAAAGAAGCAGATAAAATCGAGGAAATGATTTTCGAAGAGGTAGCTGAATTCAACATGTGGCTAGACACCCTCGATGTAGTACCATTAATAACTAAATTGCGAGAAAAGTCTATGACTGTTCAAGAAGAAGCTATACATCAAATAGAAAATAAATTACCTAATTTAACAGAATATGAACTTAAGGTAATTCGAAAATTTTCAAAATCAATTGTAAATCAGCTCCTTAACGAACCACTTATAAAAATGAAACAAATGGTCGTGGATAACCCAAATAAAGACGAATTGATAGAAATATTTACACAAATATTTTCTCTGGAAGAGGAAAATAAAGAGAAATTTCAAGAACCAACTGTTCAAATTAAGGGGTCTGATATAAAGAACATAAGATTTGCTTTAAATAGTGCGCCTATTCATTCCTAGTGAAAACAATATATTAAAAAAACGAATATAACAGGACTAAAAATTACAAGGGTTTTAGTGTTAAGCTTCTCATATTTAATTATTTAATTAAAAAGTTTTAGGGGGGATGGGTAATGAATAATAAAAAACAGAATAAATCGTATAGTGAGATTATGAAATCCCTTCATAATCAAAAGATAGCCCAAAAAGGAAATTCAATTCTTAATACGTATATACAAATGATTTTTGATGAAGCAATAATTACCCATCGATTAAGGAACCTTGAAGAAGGGATAAATGCTGCTCTTGATTCAAAGAATAAGCTGTTATTTCTTGAATTGTCAACTCAATATATAAAATTAAAACTTGTAGAGTAAATGATTATTAATGCTATAAAAAATGAGGGGGAGGTTAATACTTCTAACCCTCATACCTATACCTATTTTTACCTGTTTTCAGCAAGTAATTTTAAAGAGTTGTACCAAATGGCAATTGATATTCATAATGTTAATAAGGAAGATAGCCATGTTAACACAGGCAATTTGATTCAAGTGAATTTTGTACATAAAGAGACAAAAGAAGTTATATTTAGTTATCGTAGAACTGAAATATTGGATTTATTACTATTAAAGCAGGAAGTATTATTAACTTTCTAATAGCAGTAATAACTTTTTTTTGTATTAAGGTGTTTATATGGTTTTTTACTATCTTTTGATAAATCAAAAATATAAATGGAGTTGGAATAATATGATTAAGGGTTTATTCTGTGGTTTAACAGGTTTAGATATAACATACTACCAAAATGAGTATCCCTTAGAAAACCAGAAAAGTAAAACGAATGATTATCGAACATTTGTGGGTGGTCCAGCTGCAAATGCAGCAATTACATACTCTATTTTAGGGGGCAATACAACTCTAATAACTTGTTTAGGGAACAGCATAATAGCCAAAGCAATAAAAACAGAATTATTAGAAGAATATAATATAGATGTAATAGATATGGCGGCGGATTCTCAACAATTACCTAGTTTATCAAGTGTGTTGGTGAATATGAAGAAGGCTAGCCGAACTATTTGGAGTGGTCAACAACAATTTTATATAAATGATGAAAATACCTACGAACAAATGATAAATGAATCTGATTTTTGTTTTTCAGATTGCAATCTTCCGGAAATATCTATTGGTTTATTAAAAAAAGCGAGGGAATCAGAAAAGGACATTGTTTTAGATACTGGTTCCTGGAAGCCTCATTTTCCTGAATGTTTAAAATTGGCGGATGAAATTATTGCATCTATTACTTGTAATCCCCCAGGAAGTGACTTGCTGACGTTTTTAAAAGATACAAAGGTAAAAAATATAGCAATAACAGATGGAGAAAATGACACTTTTTGGCTTGAAAGTTCTAACAGTGGATTGATTAAAGTCCCCAAAATACAGTCAGTAGATACATTAGCAGCTGGGGATATATTACATGGAGCATATTGTTATTATCGTTTCTACGAAAAAAACTCATTTGTAAATGCTTTAGAAAAAGCTACATTGGTGGCATCAGAAAGCGTAAAATATTTCGGACCTCGAGAAGGTGTTTACAATATTAAAAAAAATAAATTTTAATTCACTTTTGTTTTATAACTAGTAAGCCTTTTTCTTTGTTTACTTCTTGCGAAAACTGTAGATTTTGTTAGTTATCCCCATTAAAGCAGGTAATAAAATTGGCATCGCGATTAAACTCATTAATAAAAGTACTTACTATTACACATTGATTTAAGAAAATAAAAAATTTTCAGAAAAATCGGTTGGCGGGGGTGGATAAACTTGGATAAAATTTTAATAGTTGAAGACGATGCAGATATACAAAAGGTCATATCAATGAATTTATCTCTTGATGGGTTTGCCTACTCTATTGCCGGAACAGGAATGGAAGCCATAAAAAAAGTTAGGGAAAACCAACCTGATCTTATTCTTTTGGACATTGAATTGCCTGATATGAATGGAATTGATTTATGCCAGCAGCTGCGAGAGATGACGGCCGCGCCTATTTTATATGTAACCTGCAATAATGACGACAGGGAAAAGATTCTTGCTTTTGCAATGGGAGGCGATGATTATATTGAAAAGCCATTTAATTCAAGAGTTTTAATCGCCCGCATTAAAGCCCACTTAAGAAGAAATTCAATCAACCATAATCAAAATGCATGTAAGAAGCGGATTTGTTTTGATGACTTTGTCATCGATCTGTCTGCCAGGGAAGTAACAAGGAAAGGAAAAGTCATTGATTTAACAGCGAAGGAATTTGAATTGCTTGCCTACTTTGCGCAGCAGCCTAATCAGGTATTCTCTGCGGAGCAGCTGCTTGATCAAATTTGGGGGTATGATTCGTTTAGTGAGAAGAGCACCATTATCGTCCATATTTCAAATTTAAGGAAGAAGATTGAAGATTATCCGATAAATCCTTCCTATATCGTTACAATGAGAGGGGTAGGGTACAAGTTTGTTCAAACGTCCATTTAAATTCAGGAAATCCTATTACTTTAAAATTCTCCTATTTACCACGATGATCTCCTTTATTCCTTTTGTGATGATTGCCGCCTACAGTATGTATCAGGGAAGCAATCTATCGAATCAAATTATGAAGGATCAGATAGCTGATACAAAAAAAGAAATATTGTCTCAGAAATTGTTATATCTTCAAAAAGAAACACAAAATTTGAATACTGACCTGCACAATCTCGAAAATACGTTAAGGCTAATTCAAAAACAAGCGGAAACCCTTTATAGCAACCCAAACCCAACTCTAACAAACGAACTGAAATTGACAAAAGGTAAAGAAGGATATTTGTGGGAAACATTTAAAGATAAACGTGAAAAAACAAATGTTTTTATCAGTTCTTTATATAGCGATTCTCCGGAATCTATCATCAAAGATTTGAAAATTGCCAAACAGCTTGAACCATTATTTATTCAGACAATAAAAAATGAATCCATGATCAACGCCGTCTACTTGTCACTTCCAACCTCATCCTGGCTGTATTATCCTTTTCTTGATGTAGAATCGGCCATTGCCGCAAAGACATTTTCACCGGATTTGCGTTTTCAGGATTATGAATTTTACACAGTATCTTTAAACTCCGAGCGTAAAGTGAAATGGACGAAGCCTTATCTATGGTCGGCAAAACCGGTTGGCGATACAACGAAGGAAGACTGGCTTATATCTGCGGGAGCACCAGTGTATACAGCCGCAGGCAATTTTAAAGGTATGGTCGGTTTAGATGTGCCAATTGAAAATATCAAAAATCAATTAATGAATGTCACATTTAGTGAACCAAACGCCTTCGCCTTTTTAATTGACGATAAAGGAAACTTCATCGCCGGACAAAGGAAAGCGGAGGGGATAGAGAAAAACAAGTTTATTATGAAAAAGGCTTTGGAAAATAAAGAAGGCATCCTTCCCATTAAGTATTCGAATTCGGATGCTTATCTTTTATCTTCAACTTTAAACAACGGTTGGAGCCTCAATTTTCTAATATCCGAGTCTGATATCGTACAGCCTATTGTAAAAAGTACAAAGGAACAAACGAACAAGCATATGCTTCTTTTTTTGAATCATCTTTTGTTATTTTCAATTTTTGGGATTATCATCCTACTATATATGACGTATCGTTTTTCAAGGACGATTACACAGCCAATTGATCAGTTAACAATTGCACTAAGAGAAAGTGCTGCCGGAAATTTTGTGAATGAACTTCCTATTAAGCAGGAAGATGAAATTGGAAACCTTGCATTAGCTTTTAATTTTATGAACCGAAAGATCCAAGAATTGATTGTCGAATTAAATTTAAAAGCCAATCAATTGGAGGATAAAGTATTAGAACGGACGAAGGAGCTGGAAAGTGCAAATGAACGGTTAGTGAATACAAACCAACAACTCCAGGAATCGGAAAAACGGCGAAAAGAATTTATGTCACAAATTTCTCACGATTTAAAAACGCCGCTGACTTCTGTCAGAGAGTATACTGAACTCCTAGTAAACCACCCCCAACTTTCTGAAGTGCAAAAAAAAGAGATTATGAATTCAATTTTGCTGCGCAGCAACCATATTATCCAATTAATTAATGATCTATTTGAAATAAATACAGACGATGATGGAGACTACATAAAAGAAGTCATTCCATTTGATTTCCTGCTGGGGCAATCGCTGGACATGATCGCTATCAGATCAGAAGGCTCCGATATAGAAATAACAAAAGACTATGAAATTGGATCACATTTTATTTTTGTTGATCCTAAAAAAATGAATCGTGTATTTATCAATATCGTGGAGAACTCCATCAAATATTCCAAGTCAAATATGAACCAAAAAATAAAAATAGATATTATGGCATATCAGCAAGATAAAGACCTGATTATTAAGTTTAAAGATTATGGGATAGGCATATCGGAAAATAGTTTGGAAAAAATATTTCTTCCATTCTTTAGAGAGAAAAGAACAAAAACAGAGAAAATTAAAGGAAATGGTCTAGGTTTGTCGATAGTCAAAAAAATCATCGCTGCACATGATGGAAAAATTTTGGTAGAAAGTAAAGTGAGTGTAGGAACAACCATTACAATTGTGCTTCCGTTAGTTGAAATATGGGACTTCTGAAAACCATACAGTAAAACAAAGGCAAGAAGCGATCATATATATACAGTTCATCCAAAAAAGAGCGGATACTATTAATTAGTATCGCTCTTTTTTATGGATGAAATTTATCGAATATTAAATATTTTTGGAAAATTTATCTGCAGTTTATTTTAACTTTAGGTTCACTTTATAAATAAATAATATGATAAAGATATCTTAAAAGTCAGCTTCGATAGAGAAAGCAATGGAAATGTTTTCTTAAAGCGAAGACACATGCCTGAGCCTTCATATCCAAAAAAATTAAGGAGGTGAGCGATTGAAGGTCATTTATGTAAACAAAAGCAACCGGCATACGTTTCTGGCGGAAAATGAACCAACTGTGATCGCATTAGGCTTTTTTGACGGGGTTCATTTAGGGCATCAACAAGTGATCAAAAAAGCTAAAAAATTAGCAGATGAAAAAAAGTTACAGCTAGTCTGTATGAGCTTTTTCCCTCACCCTAAGGAAGTGCTTAATAGAGACAATCAAAAAATTCAGTATTTAATGCCTATGAGAGCGAAGCAGCGTGTTTTGAAAAAATTAGGTGTAAAAAAATTTTATATCATCCAATTCGATAACGAATTCGCATCTTTGACTCCTGAGCAATTTGTCCAAAATTATCTGATTGATTTCGGCGTAAAGTATGCTGTCGCAGGATTTGACTTTACTTACGGCCAATTCGGAAAAGGGAATATGGATCGGATTGAAGAGGATTCCAATCACTGGATTAAAGGCATAAAGGTGGAAAAAGTAGAGCATGATGGCGAAAAGATCAGTTCTACTTTAATAAGACAATTGATTTCCTCAGGAAAAATGGACATCGTCCACCGCTATTTAGGCCAGCATTATCAAATCCAGGGGAAAATACACTCCAATAAAAACAGTGTCGAAGTGGTAGCAAACCCTTATTATCTCCTTCCTCCCCCGGGAGTCTATGAAGTAAGAGTCTCAAATGGGGATAACATAGCTAATCAGGTTGTTTTAGTGACACAGGAAGCTCCTAGAATTATTTTTTCCAATCGTAACAATAGTTTATTGATGGACCAGCAAGACATCTATATAGAGTGGATCAAACGGCTCTCAGCTGGAAGGTTCACGATTGTAGAGGAGCATGCTTCCTTATTCAAGGAAGCCTAATCTAAACCGGTAATATCGGATTTATTATAAAAAATAAAATAATGGAGGGTTAAAAATGAGTGTAGAAACAGCATGGTTGGAAAGTTTGACGTATTTAAACGATCAGCCAGGAGTCAAGCTAATTAAAGCCGGGACTTATAAAAAGAAGGAACTAAATGACATCCTCGGTATTCCAAATCTTAAAAGTCAAATTATTGACGTTCCAGTTTGCACAGACCAACATGCTTTGCAAATGGGTTATTTCTCAATGCAGCCTTCAGAGGATTTTGAATTTACGTACACCTACCTTGAAGTAAAACTAGTGATCAGAGGGAAAATTATCGTGCGGGACGCTCAAGGGAAAAAGTATGTAGCAGAAGAAGGCGACGTGTTTGTCTTCGCTCCGACAACCACCGTAATCTTTGACGGAGATAGTGATGGAGATGCGTTTTATACAGCACACCGTAATCCTGAACCCGCATTTATGTAAATGCAAAAAGAAATCTTAATTAATATGTCTCTTCAATAGACAGAATATTCTTAAAAATAAAGATTAAAGGGGTTGTAATTATGAGTCAATCTGCAACAGAATCAACAAACTACAACTATTTAAGTAAAGAACCAGGAATCCAAATATTTAAAGCAGGCACTTTCCAGAAAAAAGAACTGAATGATTATCTTGGAATCCCCGCACTTAAAAGCCAGATTATTGATGTTCCGGTCACATCTAAAGAAAATGCGATTACTATAGGCTACTTTGATATGCAGCCAGGTGAAGAATTTGAATTTGTTTATGAATTCTTAGAAGTAAAATTCGTTACGAAAGGGAAATTTATCTTACGTGATGAGCAAGGAAACAAATATGTAGCGAAAAAAGGGGATGTTGTCGTCTTTACGCCAAATAAAAAGGTCATTTTTGACGCTGAAAGTGAGGGGGAAGCTTTTTACACGGCTCACCGTATCCCTGAACCATCATTTATGTAAGCGTGTCCAATGTTATAAAGCTGTGGACAGGTGGCGCAGAAAGGAGATTGAAACTGTCTTTGTCAGTCTGCTCCAGCCGAATCCCCCAATTCTAACCTAATCAAGTTTCATACTTTGCTGAGAATTAACCCTTATCAAAATAAAGTAGAAGGGGGGTATCGAAATGCATACGGTAAATGCCATGAGCTATCAAGATTTTGATTTTGAATTGAATGGAAGCAAAGCGCTTTTGGAGGATATATTTCCAGGATTCAACGAATACGACCGCATTGGGGTGGTTGTAAGGGAAGCAGGTGGCGGAACGGGTTCCAGTGCCTTGCTCATGTCTGCGCTTACCCGATTTTATGATTTTTTTCGTCCAAATCTCGGTGTTGAGCCTGGAGCACAGTTTATTTATCCGGAATTCTTCATTTTTCATGTCGGAAAAAAACATATGACCCATTATTGGATGGATATTTGGCCTCCGCATAAAGAAGTGGTGGTTAAAGAAGACGATCCTGAGCAAATTTTGGAAGCGATTAATGACCGTGGTATTACACGCTTGCTCGTCGAAGATATAGCACCATCTCAACCCATCTTTTTAAGAGAAACGTTAAACAGCGCGAAACATCGAATTGTCAGCGCCTTGGCCTATTCCCCGACTGGACGTGTAAAAAACAGCGATGTCAAGATTACCAGTTGCGAAGCAGCCGAAAAAAATGTTCTTGACTCCATCAAGATATCAGAAAACCTCTCAAAAGAATTGCTGTATGAGCTGCTGGAAAGACGTGAACTCCTTAAAGTGAATGGCCGCGTTACTGAAACGTATCGCCGGATTGAAGTCGAAGAGGCTTTGCATATGCTTACCGAAAACACGGAACCGGGTGCAACGACACTCAGCTACTTTGCCTTACTCGAAATGGAAGTTTGAGTGTGAAGATCGAATGATTTAAGAAGGGGTTAACAATTCTATTTTTTTGGCAATAATTTGCTGAATTTTATAAATAGTGAAAAACCTAAAACTAATAGAGGAGTGAATGAGAATGTCAGTAAGTAGCACAGCTGTAGTAAACGATGGGATTATGCGAATTCCGGGTTGGTGGTCTTGCCCGCCAGGATATGAACATTTGCAAGAAAAAGCACATGAAATAGGGAAAAATTATCTGCTTGAAAGATCTTTTATTGCAGATAGAGAAAGCCAATATCCACATGAAAGCATGTTAAAAATCGCTGAATCAGGATTTGGAGCTGTTACTGTACCAGTTGAATATGGTGGTCTTGGAACTGGTCTTACTGGCTTTGCAGTATTAGCAGAAAGCATTGCCCAATATTGTGCATCTTCAGCAATGTGTTGGGTTATGCATACCGCAGCTGTACAAACACTTTTTGCATCTGGTAATGAAGAACAACGCAGAAGATTCATTCCGGAAGTAATAAAAGGTAAAGTAGGGGCTTTAGCTTTTAGTGAACCGGCAACTGGAAGTCACTTCTGGAATGTTGTAAGTACAGCTCCACGACATGGGGACGGCTACTTATTAAATGCAGATAAATCATTTGTAACAAGTGCTGGAGCTGCTGACTGGTATATTGTTTGTACATCTTCACCGGAAAGCCCTCTTGAAGATAAGCTAACGTTTTTACTTGTTGAAGACGGTCAGGATGGGATTACACAATATCCGTTCTCAGCTATGGGACTACGTGGTAACTCCAGCGGTCCAATGAAATTTAGAGATGTGTTTGTTCCAAAGGAGAACCTTTTAGGTACTGAAGGCGGTATGGCTTATTATAACGATAATGTTATTGATCCATTATTCCTATTAGGAACTGCTGCAGTTTGGACTGGTATTGCTCAGGGAGCTATTAATGAAGCGATTGATGGAGCTAAGAAAAAGGTTCATGCTGATACAGGTAAATCTGTTGCAAGCTATCAAGTCATTCGCCATGAATTAGCAAAAGCTCAAATTCTAGTTGATAGTTCCAGAAGTATGTTATATAGAGTTGCCGAGAATTTTGACAGAGCAGTTAAAAATGGAATTCCATTGCAAGATGTTCTATTACCGGTTTGGGAACTAAAAACCTATGCTGCTGATATGGTTATCCAAGTAACAAATCAAGCATTACAAGTAGCAGGTGGAAGAGGTTACCTGACAGGCCGAATTGAAAAGTATCTGCGTGACGGCCGTGCCGGAGCTGTAATGGGACCAACAAATGAAATTTTACGTGAGTGGATTGGTCTTTCTTTACTTCAATCCCCTTGGTATAACCAAGACATTAAAAAATAAAACCTTGTAGATTGATAGAAATACTAATTGTTACTTAATAATTCCAGGATGAGTTAATTGATAAGTCATATATCCAAATAGACGGATAGTAATTTGGATATATGACTTTCCAAACGATTTCTGGGTTATTTATTGTCGCGAAGAACGATAAATTTTAAATTATTAAAATGCCAACGACGAAATGGAGGAGAATAAATGAAATTACTAGGAATCTCGGGAACAATTATTGGAGCGAAACCACGGATTGTTGTTGAAAAAGTATTAGATGAGGTAAAGAAAAATCACCCTGAAATTGAAGTGGAATTGCTTGATTTAAGAGACTATGATGTTCAATTCTGTGATGGACGTAATCCTTCAACATACAATGAAGATACAAAGAAAGTAATAGATATCGTTTCCTCAGCAGATTTCTATATTATTGGAACACCTATTTTCAATGGTTCAATTACGGGTCCTCTTAAAAACCTGTTTGATTTAATCAATCCAAAGGATTTCCGCAACAAAGTAATGGGCTTTATTGCGACTGGAGGAACATATCAGCACTATTTAGTCATTGAAAATCAATTGAAACCAATTGCAGGCTTCCTCCGTGCTTTTGTTGCACCGGGGTTTGTATATGCGAATAATGATCATTTCAACCAGCAAAATGAACTGGTCGATCAAGAAGTGTTACAGCGTGTATCAGCTTTAGCTGAAGAAGTGGTCTTTATGCAAAAAGCATTAAAAGCGCCAAAGAGCGTTACAGTATAAAAAAGGAATAACAAATAGCATGGGGATTAACCTCTTTTTCTTGCAAGTGCGGCAGAGAAAAAGAGTGTTTTTCTTTTAGCACATCAACGTCATTTGGATTCATTACTAAATAAAAACATTTTAGTGATAGGATTTGATCGGTACTTGGCTCTTGCGGAATGCAAGGTTTATATATATTTTTTGGCGTGTAAAAGTCTTAAGGCAATGAAGAACTAAGCAAGAAAATCTGGAAATAAAGTAAAATGCCATCACTGAAAGAGAAGACCGCAGGATGTGCCAAGCAGACACCGTCAGTCTTCATTTTTCCATCCTTGAATCACACCCGAAGAGAATTCAGGTGAAATGGCATTGCGTCCTGCGAAAAAATTTTAAACGATTTCATTTAGGAGGGTAATTCGTTTATGAATTCATTAGCAGCTGCAAAAAAGAAACACGGAAAAAAGACAGTACGCTGGGGTTTTATGTGGGCTTTATGGACAGCCGTCCTTTGGGGAGCATGGTATGTACCTGGATCTGCAATATGGAATGAACTGCCATTCAGCTCTATGGCAATGAAAACAAATGAAGAGTTTTTAACCGTCGCAGCCGTCATATCCGGTTTAAATGCCGTCTCCGTTTTATTATTTATGTTTATTTGGCTAGGCGTTTTAGGAAAGTGGAAAGATTACGGAAGGACCATTGTTCACTTCAGGAAGGTGACAAAATGGTATTTTATCGCAGCATTATTTGGAGGACTGATGGCGATTTTCGGCAGTTTCCTGGCTATTGGCTTTGTTGGCGGTATTTTTGCTGCTGTTGCAGGGCTGATGTATCCGATTGTAGGATCAATTTTAGCAAATCGATGGTATGGCGAAAAAATATCACGGAGAGCTGCAATCGGCATTGGTCTTATCATTGTCGGGGGAATCGCTGTGTTTGCTCCGGGTATACTGGACGAAATACAAAACAGTTCAGGCTCCTGGCTGGGATATTTAGGCGGTTTAATGGCAGCAGTTGGCTGGGGAGTAGAAGGTGCAATTGCTGGACGCGCATTGGATGCTACAGATCCGGATGTTGGCTTGACAGTCCGGTTTACAGGTGAAGTTTTCTGGTGGGTTGCTGTTGTTTTGCCGCTTTTCGTACTTTTTGGAGATGTGCCTATTTTGACGATCATTGGGAAGACGCTGACATCTGGGGCAGCGGTAATTTGGCTCCTGCTGGCCGGTATCACTTTTGGTTTCTGCTATGTGTCATGGTACAAATCCTTCCCATTGATCGGGGTTGGAAGAGGGCAGGCAATTGGAGACTTGTATGGCGTTTTTTCTATTATTTTCATCAGTATTTTCACGCTAACCATGCCGGAATGGAATTTTGTAGTAGGCGCATTGGTTGTTATTGCCGGAGGGTTTGTCATGTTTACTGAAAGGCGTGATGATATAGTCCTGCGGGCAGTTCCTTCAGACAGGAAAGATGTAGAGGAGGCCATGTAAATGCCAAAAATGCATATTAAAGGATTAATATTGCAAATCATAAGTGATAACACAATGGAGGAATCGGAAAAAGGCATATGGGATTATGAAATAGCCAAACAGGTCCTTAAAGAGTACGAGTTGGACGGTGCCTATGCCATGGGCAGCGTGCGCCTAGCGCTAACGGATTTGTATTCAGGGGCACTGATTAAAACAAAGGAAGAAAAATTGGACAATGGCGAGCATTTCGGTAAAGGGAAAGTGTTATTTAAATACTCACTTACAAGCTTTGGCGAAGAAAGAATGAGAGATGCAGGAATCATTTAAAGAAAAATTTTAAAAAAGGAGTGGATCATATGCTGGAAATGAATGAATTTTGGGGATTTGCCGCTGCTCCCTATGTTGCAATAATCGGGATTACTGTAATATCAATTATATGTCTTGTAACCGCAAGGCTTTTTGTCACCAAAATATAAGTAGTTATGAAACAAAGGGAAGAGAGCGACCAGTAGGTCAGGCGCGCGAGGAGTTTAGGGAATCATGGGCGGCATGATGTAATAACGCAGTCAATATATTGATATACAAGGGTTTGGAATAAAGGTAAAGTGCAATGCTAACATTTTGCTAACATTCATCGCCTGATTAGAGGCTTCTCATTAATTGACAATTTATGAGAAGCCTCTTTTTTCATTTCTTTGGTTACATGCAGATAAACATTTTTGGTTGTCTCATGTTCACAGTAACCTAACCGATCCATAATTTCTTCTAAGCCTACTTTTGCTTCTGCTAATATGATGTATGCGTATGGCGCAAAGAGTGGGGAGTAAGTTCAGGAATTAAACCGGATAACTTCAGTAATCGAGCCATTCTGTTTTCAACGGTCTTAATGAAAATAGGGTAACCTGGTTGTCTATCTTTCTTGGCGAAAATGAATCCTTCATCAAGATAAGCTTCACCCAATCGCTCCTTAACTTTCTTTTGTGATAACATATGCTTCTTAAGAGCGACAATAACAGCTTCATCAACCACTATGTTTCGTTTGGATTTTCTAGTCTTAGGTGGCACTAATTGATAATCCAGCGTGTTATTCTTCGGGTTATAGTAGGTTTTCGATATACTGATGGTATGTTCATCAAAGTCAATGTCTTTCCACTTAAGCGCTACTAATTCACCAACATGCATTCCTGTGTAGGAAAGAGTAAGAAAGATTAAGTAATCCAAATCCAATCCTTTATTAGCGGATGTTTTCAACAGTAACTTTAACTCTTCCTTCTCCATATATTTAGGGATTTCTTGTTCCTCTTTCAGCGGATTATAAACAAGACAGTTTCGTGTGTTTTAAGTCTTAGGAAACAGAAATGAATGTTTTTAGTATCGAGTGAAGAGGTTGAATTTTCTGCCGGTATAGTTGATTGATTTAGCAAAATGTATAAATACCTAGTTGACAGATAATAGCGAAACAAGATATTTATATCTACGAGGAGATTCTATATGGATGAATTGGTAGAAAAATTCTCATTTTAGATAAGCTGAAGAAACCAAGAAGAGTTTCGTAAGCAATAAAATTATTTTATTTGATGTAATTATCGCATTTTTTGGTATTCCCCTGTCAAGGGTGGCTAGACTTGTAGCGAACTGAAAGAAGCATAGTAGTTAAAATCAGAAAGGAGGACAAAATGCCAGAAATAAAAGATGAAATCATTTTAAGAGGGCTTAAAGAACATAATTTAAAAAATATAGATTTAAACCTACCAAAAGAAAAAATTATCGCATTTACTGGTCTTTCAGGCTCAGGAAAGAGCTCCGTTGTTTTTGATACATTAGCAACAGAAAGCAGAAGACAAATGATTTTGAACTATCCTCACTATGTCAGATATCAAATGCCAAGGTACGAAAGGCCTCACGCCGATCTTATGCAAAACTTAAGCCCGGTTGTTGTAGTAGAACAAAGAGCTATAGGGAGCAATTCCCGCTCAACAGTAGGCACCTATATGGATATAAATCCATTAATTAGACTTTTGTTCTCAAGAATAGGAAAGCCATCAATAGGTTCTGCCAACGAATTTTCTAGCCAAAGTTCTTTTGGCAGATGTCCAGAGTGTGGTGGATTTGGGGAGGTAATTGCGCCAGACCTAAATAAGATTATCGATGACAATAAGTCACTTCGAGATTATGCAGTGAAATTTAAGCCATTATCGCCTTCAGGTTGGCAAGGCAGATGGATGATGACATGCGGATTATTCGATCCGGATAAACCGATAAAGGACTACTCAAAAGAAAAACGTCATCTGCTTTTATATGGTCCCCGAGAAGGTGAAAGAGTTTATGCGCCGTTTCACACAAAACACGGACCTCTAGATCATGAGTGGGATGGGTTATTTCCCAGATTTACGCGCCTTTATATCAATAGAGATATCTCAAAGCTAAAAGAAGTATCCCAAGATGACGTCTTAGCAGTATCAACACATTCATTATGCCCAACCTGCCAAGGTTCAGGCCTAAACCCAAAGGTATTAGAATGTAGAATAAATGGTTTAAATATCGCAGAATACGATCAATTAGAGCTTACAGAACTACTGGAAGAACTAACGAACATAAGAGATACTATGGGAGAATATATCGCACAACAAGCAATCCCACATATCATACAACTAGTTGAAATGGGATTAGGATATTTGAGTCTATCAAGAAAAATGGGTACCTTGTCCGGTGGCGAAGCTCAAAGGGTAAAAATCGCTCGCCATTTAGGGAGCAGCCTGAACAATATCACATACATTTTCGACGAACCAAGTGCAGGACTCCATCCAGAAGAAGTGGATATGTTAATACAAATGATGAAAAGTCTAAAAGCCCAACATAATACCGTCATTGTAATTGAACACGATCTATCTGTCATAAAAGTAGCCGATGAAATAATAGAGATGGGACCAGGAGCAGGTGTAAATGGAGGAGAAGTTGTCTATCAAGGAAAATTAGAAGGACTAAAAAACTCTCCCACCGCAAAAGCCCTAAATCACAAACTAAAAATAAATAAAAATCCAAGGGATATAAAAAGTTATTTTACAATAAACAGAGCAAGAAACAATAACTTAAAAAATATAAGCGTAAATATTCCTAAAAAGATCTTAGTCTCTATATGTGGAGTATCAGGTTCAGGTAAAAGCTCCTTAACGTTGGAAGCGTTCACGGAAAGATATCCAAAAACCATAATGGTAGGACAAGGCGGCATAGGAATCTCCAACCGTTCGACACTAGCTACATATATGGGAATAATGGACGATATTCGCGCAACATTTTCAAAAGAAACAGGACAACCAGCAGGTTTGTTCAGCTTTAACTCCTTGGGAGCATGCCCTATCTGCAAAGGAAAAGGAGCCCTAACGCCAGACGTAGCATTTGCAGATCCGGTGACAATCCCTTGTGAAGCATGTGGCGGTACTAGATATTCAGATGAAGCACTGTCATATCGATATCAAGATAAAAATATAGTAGAGATTTTAGATTTAACAATAGACGAGGCTATTAAATATTTTAAAATATCAAAGATCATAAAAAGAGTGCATACGCTAAAAGACGTAGGATTAGGGTATCTGACCTTAGGACAGACAACAAGTTCTCTAAGCGGAGGAGAAATCCAACGTCTAAAACTCGCAAGCCACTTACAAAAAGAAGGACAAATCTACCTATTAGACGAGCCATCCTTAGGACTACATACAGAAGATAATGAAAAACTCTTAGACGTATTTCAAAATCTCGTAAACAGAGGTAATTCTGTCATAATAATCGAACACAATCTAAACTTTATAGCGGCGAGCGACTGGGTAATAGAATTGGGTGTAGGAGGAGGAAAACAAGGTGGACAAATTATATTCGAAGGTACACCAGAAGAAATGTTAAATGTAGAGACATTGACAGCGAAATGGTTAAAGGATGGAGTTAGAAAGCATTTCATTTAAAATGTGGATTTATTGAACCTCTTTGTAAAAGTATTAAAGAAGAATATTAAGATATTAGCACGATGATGACTTTGAAAGTTCCATTCGTTTAATATCTAAGCATCATTTTCAAAAAGATTCCTGTCGTGAATGAAGCAGGCTAGGGTGTAGGGATTATAAGCCGTGGAGATATTATCCATAATTTATCAAAATCAATATTTAATGAAGAATTCTAAATACATACCAGCACCTCATGTGTTGCCACATACACTCTGGACATGAGGATTGTGGAACCATTGTTAAAAAGCGATGTATATAGAATTTGCATCGCTCTTGTTATAAGAGTCATCAAGTCAATTACATATCATTGTCTGATAACAGCATGCTAACATTTTGCTAACGAAATATTATAAATCGCATTAAATTCAGGTTAAAGATGTTACACGTAGTACTATCAGAACGTTGATTTTTCGTGCTTTGTTTCTACTATGGTTAAATAACAAGCCCTTTTCATATCTACGCTTTTCGGCAATAATATAAAGTTTTTCAATAGAAAATAATACCTTCCACGAGAAAAACTATTTAGCTTTAATAGATATCTTACTGACATTACGAGTGTATTTTCCTTGTTTTAATACTACGATTTTATCCCAAGAACCATCCATCGGTAATTCCAATTTAGCTTTATAAACCCCTTTTGAGATTTTTTCCATTTTGCCATCTACTTTATGACCCATGCCTTCCATTTCTAAAATCATTTCCACGGAATCTACATTAACTGGTTCATTTTTCTTATTTGATAAAAAAACTTCATAACTATGTTCAGAATTTTTAGTTGTGGGTTGATCTGAAAGTGTAACTAAAATATTATTTAAAAATTCATTTGAAACTTCTGTTTCTTGTGATTTTCCACAACCTGCTAAAATTATGATTAGTAATACTGAAAATATTAAATTTCTTATAAAGATAACGCTCACTATACACCTTTCATTTTTTGTTATTCTTCATCTCTCGTAATCTTGCAAAAAACTTATTCTCCATTAGCCAAACATATGCCGAAGTCATCTTCCTTACTACGAATCATTATGAGGTAAGGTGCTTTTGGATGATTTAAAAGAATAGTATGAAAAAGATACTATTTCACATTATCTTTTCTGATCTACATCATGTACGTTGATTTTCTGCTGCAAATGAAACTAGAGTTTATAGTAAATAGTTGAATTTTCAAATTATTATGATATATCGTTGTCAGTATCTATTAAAATTTTTGAAATTCGTGCCACTTTCTCATACTGCTCTATCTTCATATAGTGATTATATAATTCCTTGGCATAGCTGTTTTTCATAATCAAATGTTTGTTGGACTGAAAATAGGGTAGAGCATTTTCCTCTATAAAACTGTAATACTGATCCAGTTTATTTTCTATACGATAGATGAGAAGCTTGAATAATATTTTGAATAAACTGTTGTCTAACTTTTTTGCTAAGGATAACCCTTCATGAGCCTTTTTCAGCATCATTGTATTCTGTAGCAGCTTTCCTTCCAAGCAACTTTTTAAATAATCGTACAGATACTTAAGATGTAGAATGGAAAAATTATCCATCATATCAAGCGCCTCTTTAAAAAACTTCTGTGCGTTGACATAATCCTTTCTTTTGGAGTATATATGGCCTAAGTTGTTTAGAAGCGTCCCTTTTCTATCAGGTGCATTCAGTATTTCACACACTTGAATCAGGTTATGATAAGATACTATTATTTTTTGAAAATCAATATAGATGTCGTTCCCGTCCAGCCAAAGTATCAAGGTTTCAGCGTCAATCGCTCTTATGAAGTTATTCGTTTCCTTGAAGTACCGCAGGGCTTTTTCTGCATATACATAGGTCCTTACTTTGGAGTCGATCCAGTGATAGGCCATCGCCAAGTTATAATAGTATTCGTAATTACCATATGTATCCTTATCAATTTCGACCAAAACTTGTATAGCCTTTCGATGATTTTCGGTGCCTGAGGTGTTGGAATTGTATATGTAATATATACCCCATACGTGCCGCAGTAGGTTCTTTTCATATGGTGGAAGATCTGGATATTCTCTTTGAACATGCTTCAAAATGTCATAAGTGTTTTTGAAATTATTATTCAGGATATAATATCTTGCCAGCAGTAATTGGTACATGGCAGTATGTTTGGAAGTGCTTATGAAAGGGATTTTTTCTAATTCTTTACGGGTCTCTTCTACCTCCTTCATCCTTTGCATAGTGATCTCCTTATGCCAGCGATGAAGTTGATTCTCCATGTTCTCAAGACGACTGATCTCTTTTTTTATATCTATTTGCAAGCGTTCTGTTAATAATGCGAGAATTTCCGAAGAATAACTTGTATCCCCACGCTCGATTTTGCTTACATGCTTAGATGAGCAGATGCCCGTTCCTAATTCTCCTTGTGTAAGTCCAGCTTTAGTACGATAAAATTTTATGATTTCTCCTACTAGCATTGAAACTCTCTCCTCTTAAAACCCCTAAGTAATAAACTATTAGAATACGGTATTAGTTACTAGATAAAAATGTAACTACTTTAGAAGTAGCTTATTCCGATGTTGAAACACACATTTTCAGATCAAAAGAATGTCCTTTCTAAAAGAAATATTTTCATATATTTTATAGTTATTTCTTTGTTTGTATTATTTTATTGGGAACACTGAATCAATTAACACTTTTTTTATTCTTTTATTAAAAAAAGTAATGAATTATGTAATAAAGCTATTCCTATTTTTGTTTTGGTAAATAGTTCTGAAGATTGTAAACGTTTACAGATTAATCATGACTTATTTGACATCATAAACCTTGTTTTAATAATAATTATATCATTTTATATTAAACTATTCTCTGTCCAAAATATTCCTATATTTCACCATTAATTTGGTCATTCCATTGATTTTTACAATTAAATACAAAGCATTGCTTGTTGATCGAGACAGTGGAGTTTATCGTGTTATAGATGAAGAGTAATGGAGTCGAGATGTCATTCTACTCCTACGTAGCTGCATGCATTTGCGTTGCGATCCCAGAAGTAGACAATATAAATTCGGATTTAGAGAAAGGAATCAGTAATAATCGCTCTGGTTCCTTTCTTCTTCTCATCTTTTCGCATGGTCTCAGAACCCTGGTAGCCTGTCAAGGAAAGCACTTGACAGACTCCCAGAATTCTGAGAATTGGTCTGTAAGATGCGAAGGAGAAAGACTAGCCCTGTGGTCTGTCTCTTAACTGGCTGCTGCATATTGTTTAGGTGTTTTGTAATCTAAGACCCCTTGAATTCGGTGATGGTTATAATAGTTTATATACTCATGAATAATCTGTTTAGCTTCGTCTATTACCTTAACTGTTTTTAGTTCTTTGCGTTCTGCTTTTAGAAAGGAGAAAAAGCTTTCTATACATGCATTATCGAGGGCATTTGCTTTTCTAGACATACTTGGAGTGATTTTATTTTCCCCTTCCCCCATTAACTCTTTCCATCTATTTGACCGGTAGGGCATTCCTTGGTCAGAATGAATAATCATCCCCTTCTTTTTATTTCTAGTTTCTAATGCAGAGACAAGCGTATCTTCTACTAGATTGACATCATGGGATTCAGATAATTGATATCCTAAAATATAATTATCATGTAAATCCATTAGGGCAGAGAGATAAAGTTTTGTATTTCCTATCGGAATTTCTGATACGTCGGTAACCCATTTTTCACTAATTTCAGAAGTGGAGAAATCCCTTTTTAATAGGTTTTCATAGATATGGCCAGCCGAAGATACTTTATGACTTTGTCCATTGATAGATTTTCTTTTATCTCTACGCGCTTGACTTTTTAACCCCAACTCACTCATTAATCTCCGCATTATTTTCTCACTAACCGGAAGGTTATACTTATCTCTTAATTCGGCATTTATTTTGCGATAACCATAGTTCTTGTGGTGTTGATGGTAAATTATCGTAATATATTCTTTTAACTCTTTATCTCTATTTGTTTCCTTTTTCTTTTTACCTTTGTTTTTTATATATTTGTAATATCCAGCCCGGGAAACTAAAAGTTTTTTACAAATTTTTGAGATAGGATATTTTGATTTAAGCTCATCTATTACTTGGAACTTAGCTTTTTTTCCTCCCTTTTTAGAATTTGAAGGTACTTTTTTAATATTTCATTCTCCATTTCTAATTCTTTGATTTTAGCCTTATCGTCAATTAAACTGTTTCTTTTTTTACGCTTTAATCCTACTTCACCATAAGTTTCATACTTCTTAATCCATACATAAATATAGTCTGGATCAACAATCTCAAGCTGCTTCGCAACAATTTTCACACTTTCACCAGCTTGAACTCTATTAACAGCATTTAGTTTAAGTTCAAATGAATAAGATTTACTTTTTCTAATAGTAGACAACGAAATCACTCCTTATTTATGACCAGTATGGTCATAGATTCCCCGAATTATTCGTGTCTACTCTAATGGGCGCAATCCAATTGCAGTAGGTTTAATTTCCTACTGACGTTTAATTGAGTCTTCGAAGGTTTCCAACATCAAAGCAGAGCTCAATACTATGAAAATAGGTTAGATGTCTTTGAACTTAAACCAGGAGAATCTGGAGTACCTTGGGTGCCCAAAATTGAAAGCATGAACTTACCCATGAACAATTTATCTTTTTTACATACCCTTTAGATCATATAAGGTCATGTCTTATTTAAATGGCCCTTTTTTTGCTACATGCATTATTTAACGGATTTTACTTTATTGTGTGTTATTGTTCGAATTTTTCATAAAATAAAAAATCATTGTTATCCCAACGCTTTTTTATTTAAAGTGAGATCTATAGAATTCCATAATCTTAAAGAGATAATTATTTTCTTTCTGTAACGACATAGTCTTCTAATAATTTTATGATTTCCTTGTTGATCAGTTGGATTTATCCCACTTTTCCCCACGTGCTGCAATTTTATTTACTTCAGCAGCAATGTCTGGATCCTTTTAGAAAAAGTTAAAAACCTTCTTCACAATTTTCTTTGAGGTCTTTTTCCAGAAGAAAGATTTCGGAGAGAATCATCCTCATCATAAACATTAAAATCCTCAACATTAACAATATTATTAATGTTGACATATATTTTATTTGCAATGTCATTGTTATTATCATCATTGATAATTTCTTCATTTATGTTTTTTTATCGATATCTTTTTTGTATCATCTTTGCTTTCATCCTTCATCAATCCTGTTTTAATAGAAATTAAAAAATGCTGCAGTGGAATTTGGTCTTTTTATTCTATCTTTGGAATGTAAAGTTCTAATGCATTTTTTCAATTCTAGGTTTCCATCAAACCTCGTAATAGTAAAACGTATCCCGTCCAGTTTCAATATAAGTTATATATTCATTGCTGTTATATGGTGAATTTACTTGGTGTAATAACATTGGTGAAGCAAACAAAAATTCCACCCCTCCAATAATATTAACACCAAAAAACGGACTTACTTTTTTTCAAAATGCTAATTAAATAAAATGAAGAGTCTTAGAAGTGAAGTTTATGAATAAAAAGGCCTATCCAACAGCACAGACTCTTAAGAAAAAAATTAACAATCAATGGGATCCATAGATTTAGAATTATTTTTAAAACTATCTAGTAATTAATATCTCCTTAGTGATGAGAGTGATAAACTTTCACTCTTAGATGGTGGATAATTCACTGTAACAAAAATACTTACTAGATTCCCCAGACAAAATGACGAGGACGATAATTATTTGGCTATATTATGAGAAGTTTAAGTTTACAAGAGTTAGGGAGAATGCTACCTCCTAATTCTATTTCGAGATAAATAGGTGTTATTTAAATTCCTTAGTACTTAATTTACTAAAAAGTCGGGTGATTTTTATTGAAAAATATCGAAGAATTTTGTCGAATATATATTAATAACGCAGAAACACCTGAAAATATGCATAAAAATAACCCTCCATGAATTCAGGCGGTAATGATTGATTTAATTCTAAATTTTTTCAATAATTAGAGTATATCGACAATTTGTTTCAAAAGATGTGGAATTGAAACTGGTAATACCTAAAAAGATTATCCACCGATTGTATCAATACAACAAAGGGTAGAATTAAAAATCTATTTATATTTTAATAGATAAAAAAATTTCAGTTATTATTAGGAGGAGACAAAATGGGACATTTAGGTGAGAAAGTTTTTAACTGTGAGAAGGAATTAACATTGTCAATCATTAGCGGAAAATGGAAAATACTAATTATGTGGCACCTAGGGAAAGAGGGGACCAAGAGGTTTGGTCAATTAAGATCTATGATTCCTGGAATTACCCATCGAATGCTTGTTAGTCAATTAAGGGAGCTCGAGGAAGACCTAATAGTTTCGCGAGAGGTTTATCCCGTGGTTCCTCCTAAGGTGGAATACTCATTGACCGAAAGGGGAAGAAGCCTTATGCCTATTCTCGATTCTATGCATGAATGGGGGATAAATTACTTAAAAACAAATTTATCAGAAAAGCCTTATAAAAAAGTTAAATCTTTATAAGTGAATAAAATGTAAGGGTTTTCAAATTGATTTATATATAATTTTCCATTCTACAATCAGTTGAAATCGTAACAACACTTAAAAGATACCTATTTTTTTAGGATGAACAATAATCTAAAAATATCCTATTTATTATGATTAGCCATAATTACATCTCCTTTCGTGGTACCATACTTTTAATATACAGGGAATGCTGCTACCATTCAGTAACAAATATCACATGTTACTAAACTTCTAATGAAAAAGTTTCTCTCAAATTATTTGCCAAGATTATTTAATAGATTTCACAATTGGTTGCTAAAACTATATTTTAAATAAAGATATTAATATGCATTTTTGCAATCCACAAATCATTGCTTTCTGGTCAAAGGAACAAGCCGAGAAATTTCAATTGGGATTTGGGGGTGACATCTATGATTTTAAGGGAATTATTAGCGCCGTTAAATCTAGGTTTCTATTATCCTTTTCTCTTTCATCGGTATGCTGACACCTTCCAGATACGAGGCCTAGAGTTTGCACCTGTCGAGGAAATTGCAAAAGTTCTTAATGTAAATGTGAACAGGACGGAAAAAGTAATTGAATTTATTCATTTCGGAATGCCCGCCTCAATGGATATGTAAGCTAAAGAGGAATAAAAAAAGAATTGTAATACAAATAAAAGGCGGGATAAGAATTGGAAGCTGTAAAACTAGAAGAAGTGAAACAACCTAAAACAAAATCAATTGAAAATAGTAATAAATCATCTCTATATCAAACAGTCTGGAGATGGCATTTTTATGCGGGAATTTTTTTCGCACCCTTGATCATTTTTTTGGCAATTACCGGAGGAATCTACCTGTTTAAACCGCAAATTGAATCTTATATGTACCATGATCTATATTTTGTACAGCAAGGACAACAAGTAATTCCTACAACTGAACAAATCGATGAGGTAAAAAAACATTATCCCAATACAAAAATAACAAGTTTCAAACCTTCTTTTGAGGCGAAAAGGTCATCTGAGGTTGGTCTATTGGACAACGGAGAAAGTGTAACCGTGTATGTCAATCCATACAATGGTGACATTTTAGGAAGTATAAATGACAGTAATAGATTCATGGCAACGGTCAAAGAACTACATAACGGTGAAGTATGGGGGGCCATTGGAAACCGATTTGTGGAACTTGCAGGTTGCTGGGCGATTATCTTAATAATAACCGGCTCTTACTTATGGTGGCCTCGAAATAGGAAATCTCTTTTTGGGACATTGATTCCACGTATAAGGTTGTTTATGGGAAAACGAATGTTTTGGCGTGATATACATGCCGTAACAGCTTTTTGGCTTTCCTTGTTCATTATCATCCAATCGTTTTCTGGACTCATGTGGTCTGAAATTTTTGGAGGCATGGCACACCGTGCCGTTGAAGCAACAAATATGGGTAGTCCAGTTGGCGACCAACCTTGGGAAAAGTTTGCATTTCCTAAATCAACAATTCCGACAAAAGAGGTTGCAGATGTTCCGTGGGCTGCAGAAAATATGCCATTATCTAAGTCTGGTCATAGCGGTTTAGCTCCGATAACGATTGAGAATGTCATACAAATTGTAAAGAACAATAATGTTCATGCTGGCTATAATATCGGCTTTCCTGAAGGTAAAACAGGAGTCTACACAGTTTATCTAGACCCAGCTGATGTGTATCCAAATACCCCAATGCCTTGGACTCAACAAACTTTGCACATTGACCAATATAACGGTAAAGTTTTAGCCAATTTTGGTTGGAAAGATTACGGATTACTGGGGAAACTCGTTACCCTCGGTATCGCTTTCCATCAAGGAGAATTTGGCCTAATAAGCCAACTTTTTATGCTTGCTTTAATGGTTGGTATCGTATTGATTGCCTATAGTGGCTTGGTGATGTGGTGGAAACGAAGACCAAATGGAAAATTGGGTGCGCCTTCGTTACCGGAAAACTTTAAGATGCTAAAAGGAGTATCTGTAATTGTTCTTGTTCTTGCCCTTTTCTTCCCTTTGGTTGGTCTCTCACTTTTAGTAGTTTGGGCTTTCGATTGGTTAGTTATTAAAAGAATTCCGAAGGTAAAACATTTAGTTGGATAGAAATTGTTAAAAACCAACAAAATGGCATTAATTTTTAAGCTGGTTTGGCATTCTTTTTTTAGTGAAAGATAAACAACCTCATAAATCTAATACAGAAGTGTGCCAGATGGCTATGTGATTATGAAATTCCTATTTAAAAAGTTAGAAATTCTGCGAGATGCTCATACACAAGCACACTAGGAGGATGATAATATGAAACAGTTAAATGGAAAGAGATTACAGTTTAAGCACGTAGAAGGTAAGATTATATTAGTTGGGGAGCATTTGCTTTGGGGTGAATGGGTAACATCATTCGAAACAGAGGTTACAGAAGAGGTAATACCTGTCGTTGATGACTACCTAGTTTTTAATGTCCAAGCACCTCAAAACAGAGCCCTTAGTCTAAGATAGAGGTATTATTTTGAACTCGGAACATATAAAATAGGTTTAAACACTAAAAATAAAATCAAATTAAAAGCCAAAAAAATCTCTGATTTAGTTAAATATACATGTTAGATTTTCACCCTTTACTAATGACAAACATGATAAGAAACTTGGATAGTATTCGAACAAACAGACATTAATTATTATTGTGGAGAACAATGATAATTCCATACAACAAATATGAAAATGCTTTATGTTAATTTGTGTTAAATATCGTGACTATTTGTCAAAAAGAGGTGTTTATTTATGCAATTTTCTTTTGACCATCTTGTTTGGTTCTTAAGGAAGCCAGAGGAAGCCCTGGCTCCCCTTGAAAATATTGGAATTCATACGGTCAATGGAGGTAGGCATAAAACGTGGGGAACGTATAACACTTTAACATATTTTGGTTTAAGTTATATCGAGTTTTTAGGCATTGAAAACTTATTAATAGCTGAAAAACATAAAGAAAACCGATTAATAACTCATATCGTTAAACAGTTGCCAAAAGAAAATGGAGAAGGCCCAGCCAGAATAGCAATACGTACCGATGATATTGAAAAACTGGCAGTAAAGCTAAAAGAGGAAGGGTTTACTGTTTATGGCCCGATTCCGGGAGAAAGAGTCCGTACGGATGGTCAGGTAATCCGTTGGTCGCTTCTATTCACAGAAATCGCCTCCAATCATCATTCTCTTCCTTTTTTTATCCAATGGGAAAAATCGGATGACGAGAGATTTAAAGAATTAGAGGAACAAGGAGTATTAGGAAAACACACCTTAGGTCATCCGGGATTTGATAGTGTTGGTATTGCTGTATACAATTTAGACCATACCGTATCAACTTGGGAGAAAATATTGAATCGTCATTTAAGTGTTGAATTTATTAATCTCACAATAAATGCACGATGTAGCACATTAGACTTGCAGGGTGCAAAGCTGCTGTTTTGCACACCACTAGGTGATGGTCCAGTTGATCAAGTTTTAAAAGAAAGAGGGGAAACACCATTTTTAGTTAACCTAAACGCAACGAATCAAAACCGCTTTTTTAAAATGCTGAATGGATGCTGGATATTTCAATAATCATTGTTTTAAATGTGTTTATACCACTTGAAAAAAAGCCTTTATTGCTTGATAGCCTATATAAGGGGGCTCGTCAAGTAATGGAGGTTTTTATTAATAAACTGATATGAACGAAAAAAGTAAGCCCACTGTTAAACTTTATTAAATCAGGATCCTTCTTTACAAATATGGATAGAATGGGCTTTATTCAACTTACAGACGATCGATCTTTTTCTTGGTTTCTTTGTTAAGGGTGATTTTCCCTTGACGAACGAAAACAAGAATAAGGTATAATTATTCAGCTGGAAAACAGATTAAACTCTTGGCAAGAAGGCAAATAACGCTGATGGCGGTTTACAGTATGATATTCCGGGTTGGTTACCGCATTTCAATCCTGTCTGTCACGGAGCTGCTTCTAACTAAACGCTAACGTTCAGTTATAAATATACCTATTTTGCCGCCGAGCCAAAACTTCAATACCCAAAAAACAATGAGTTAAAGAATAGATATATTTTTGCTTTTAATAGAATTTAGCAACATTTGTTTACACCTGATTTCTGATTTTCAATGAAACAACCAATCGCCCAGATAAAGCCAATAAGTTCCTAGCTACGGCTACTGCTGTATGTTTCCCACTTTTCCCACGGAGTGATCCGGTAAAATTTCTTGTGAAGACGGTCTTGTGCTTTCCAGGAGAGTCTTTTGACTTCAGGAATTGTCCCTCTTGTCGTTTTAATAACTCTCCTTTTAGAGAAGGAGAACGACGATATGCTCAAGCGGATTCACAAAGAACAACGACGGATTTGTGCATTCCCAATCTTGGTTAATGACCCCTGCCATTGGCTAGACCCACTTGAATATTCCTCGGAACAAGACCAGCATGGGACATTAATTGTCTAGGACTTGAAATCTTGAGATTCTCCTATTTTAGCTACCAACGTAACTGCCGTTAGTTCTGAGATTCCTCTTTATGTTTGAAGTGATTGTAGAACAGGTGCATGTTCTTTGTTTCTTAGGTTTAGTGTATGGTTCCCAAAAACAATAACGACATCCATACCGTCAATGGTTAAGCACAACTGTTGTGTTCTTGCTCTAGTTTGCTAGAAAAGGGTATAACGTTTCGCTAAGGCTCTCATATAAAGGTGACCTCCTGCTATTTGATTAATGAAGGAGAGGTCCTCCCTCTCCCTTTACTAGTCCGTATTTTTTTAAACGATAAAAAAGGAGAGAAACAATGTTTCCCTCTCATATGAAGTATCACACTGGGTGGTAATCTTCCTGGTAATCTTCCTGAAGCGGGGGATTCCCCACGTGTCGGCTGGCGTTCCTTGATTTAGATTATTCTGAGACATCAAGCTTGGTACCCGGAATAATCCATTACTGCAGGCTGACCTTGAGGAACTTGATTAAACTGCTGACCAAAATTTATTAGCTGTGGAGCAAAACCTTGTAGCTAGATAAGCTGGATATATCCCGCCTGTGGTTGAGGAACAAAGTTCTGAGCTGGCATTTTAACCGCTACACCCGTTTGCAACGCCTCGTAACATTTACTATTTCACACGCTTTAATTTTTTCTTTTTCAATCTTCTTTTATAGACATATGATCTTGTAAAATAACCTAAAACAAATCCATAATAAACTCCAAGTACTATTCCTGCCATTTTATTTACCTCCGTCTCCCTTTTATTTGCTATTTTCAAAAGGATGTGTAACAAGTGTTCGAATTAATATTTACAGAATGACTCAATTTAAATAAGACCAACTAACCTTTAATTATTAAAAGTGAATATTATTATCATTTATCTGTAAATATGTTATTGATGATAACAATAATAACAACGTTGTTATTAATAAAGATGAAGAAGATGATTATCTTCGAGAACTACCAACGGGGAAAAGACCTTTAAAAAAGAAAAACAAGAAGGTATTTACTTCGTTTTATATGGATCCAGACTTAGCTGGTGAAGTAGACAAAATTTCTTCCAGAGGTGAGAAAGGAGATAAATCGAAACTAATAAATAAGGCAATAAGAAGTTTGTTAGAAGAGTACGGTGTCATTGAAAAAAATAATATTGTACGGTTTTATTAAACTTACACGTGTAAAAATAATTTTTTAAAGAGCGTTGTTTCGACAATGTTCTTTTTTTGGTGCCCAGCATGGATACCATCTAAAGTCTGTAAGACCAGAAATTTCAAGGAATTATAACAGTTAATTTAACACAAGGGTATCTATAATGACATTGAATTAGAGGGAAGCATCGGCGAACCTGGGTCTTAGAAATACGAACTTCCTTTTAGAGTAGTTATCAATCATGAGCTTTCTAATCAACTTCCCGTAGATGGGGAGTCAAGTAAAAGAAGTCTAGATATAGTAACTATCTAAGAAATACATACCTTAATTAAGGGAAGTATTGGACCATTAGAAAAAACTAAACTCATTGCATTCATTTCTTATCATTAAACAGATTATCAATTAGCTATCTTTAAGAAGGAAACGTTCTTATCCCTAGGGGAGCTTCGAAAGGGAGAGAAGAAATGACGCAAATAGTGTATCTTTCGTGAAGAATTAACTATCCAGTCTATAAGTTAATGTAACTGATTTTGTCACGGGTAATTACCTTTTAAATATAGTCTCCATCTTAAACTATGTATGTCCATGCTTACAAAAGGGGTACATTCAATAACCAATGTACTGCCTTCTAGATTAGTATTTATACTCTTTACCATCATAAATGTTTAACGGACAAGGGGAAGAGAAACTCAAGAATTTTCTTGAGTATTAAGAAAAAAATTATTAATCATTAATAAAAACAACATAATATATGTTAATGTTTACAACATTTATAATGATGAGGATAATGTGTTAATAAATTTATAATATATATTATTATATATATATTTAACCTTTGGATTTTCAGGTCAGAAAATATAATCGGAAAGAAACATAAATTAATGAGCAGAGTAAAGGTTCGTGTCGCTTGCTCCTTTCAACTATTTCTAGATTAATTGAATCGGTTACACTTAACTGGACAATAAAATTAAGGTCAAGTAGACTAACCACCAAATCTGGATATATTGCATAGTAAACATAAGTGATCTGTACAACGTGGAGTGGCGGGTATGCTAGCCTTGCTGGCGAGCAAGGTGTATTGATCAGCTGGCTTCCTGGGCGGGAAAGCGTGCCCGCAGAGGCTCCATGTCAAGTTTCGGCAGTAACCCACTATTCTGATAGTCTATTACATCTTATTCAGTTAAGGAGAGATTTTAAGATGACAAAAACCAGAATAAATGAAAGTGGAAAGCCTAGAATAGATATTATTAGTGAATATGATTTAACGCCTTCGGCATGGAACAACTGGGTAAAACAAAGTCAAACATCTGGTTCGTTTAAAGAGAAGGATAATAGAACACCAGAAGAAACAGAGTTGATCAAACTTCGTTAAGAAAATCAACGTTTATTGATGGAGAATGATATTTTAAAGCAAGCTGCGCTGATAATAGGACGAAAGTAAATGTGATCAAAAATAATCGACACAAATACTCGATATCAGCAATGTGCGACGTCCTACAACTTTCGAGAAACCTATTATTATGAAACAAAAGAGCAATCAAAATCAGAGGATGAACTAACGGCTACCGTCATTGATATATTTCATAAAAGCCGCCTGAACTATGGTACACCTAAAATTAAACATGAGTTAAAAGAGCTTGGTATAGTCGCATACAGACGACGAATTGGCAGAATCATGGAAGAGAATGGATTAGTATCTAAATATACAGTCACTCAGTTTAAGCCTCATGTTGATAAATGTAATGAATCAAAAGTTGAAAATGAACTAAATAGGAAATTTGATCAACAAAAGGAATTAACAGTTGTAGTAAGTGATTTAACATACGTAAGAGTCGAAAGTCGATGGCATTACATATGTTTCATTCGATATTAAACGCTCATTGAGCATGAAAGGATGCCCATATGATAATGCAGTTGCCGAGGCCACATTTAAAATTATCAAGACGGAGTTTATAAAAGGTGAATATTTTGAAAGTTTAGAACAGTTGAGGTTGGAATTAGATGATTATGTCCATTGGTTTAATCATATAAGAATACATAGAACACTAGGCTATTTAAGCCCTATTGAATATAAAAGGGAACACCTTAAAAAAGTTGTTTAGTTTAGTGTTGACATACCAAATTTAAGAAAAAGTGACTATGGGACAGTTATAAAAGTGAAATAGAACAGGAAGAGTAGTAGTGGAGTCAAATCATTTCAGTTATTTAATAACTTTTTCAATACGTACCAATTTAATAATAGAAATAAGCACTGAATAATCGATGCATATTTTGATTAACCCTATCCTTCATTTTTTTCTAAGCTATCTGTATAACTTATAGTCAAAAGTTAGCTAGTTTGATCTGTATATTCTAAGGGGAGATCCTTCCATCAGTTTATAGATTAACTGTTTAATAAATAAGCTGATGAAGGAAGTGTTAGGCAACCGGACTTTTATAAGTTTTTTTTTTATATTCAAAAGATATACTTGGAATCTAAAAATCAGTCTTTAAATTATGGCACGAAAGGGGGATGCCTTGACAAAGATTACCCTACTTTTCTTTATTCAAAAGAATTCTATTATTTTATTTCTTGTGTCACTGATAGATTTAATCCTCTAGCAATTCTTTCACCAAATTCAGCATCAGCTTTATAGAAATTTAGAGTTGCACGCAGTTAATATCTTCTCTTTCGACAGGCTTCATCGCATTCACGATATTCTCAACTGTACGAGCCTTTTCTCCTTCATCCATCAAACAATACAAATCACCAGCTTGTGTGTAGTAATCGTTATGATCATAAGCAACCTGTTCTGCTACACCTGTAACTTGGAATGGTGTTTGTTTATTTTCAGGTGACTCCTTTGGTCCGCTAAAGCTGTTTAGTTCATAATAAACAAAACCTACCCCATTTTGATCAAAACACATTTGATTGTCACGTTGATAATCATTTACTTCTCCTTTTGGACGGTTGATTGGCAGTGCAGCATGGGTTGGCACCAATACAATAACGATGGACATCTGAATAAGCAAAGATACGGCCTTGAAGCATTTTATCTGGAAAAGCCTCGACAACTGGTACCATTGTGCTAGGAATGAATGTTTGCTTGGTCAACTTCAGCGAAATAGACCGACTAAAAATAGTCGGTCTTCTTAGTGATAAAGGGGATCTTACTTAGCAACCTCTATAGGGCTTTGTTGCTGTAATTTAAGGTCGAAACGATCTGCATTCATTACCTTGACCCAAGCAGCGATAAAGTCACGCACAAACTTTTCTTTGTTATCGTCTTGAGCATAAACTTCTGCAATCGCACGTAGAACTGAGTTTGAACTGAACACTAAGTCAACTCTAGTTGCTGTACGCACTACTTCACCTGTCTTGCGATCACGTCCTTCATATACGCCACCGTCTACAGGCTTCCACTCAACTCCCATGTCAAGCAGGTTAACAAAGAAGTCGTTAGTAAGTGTACCTACACGATCAGTGAATACACCGTGTTGTGTCCCACCGTAGTTTGTACCTAGAACACGCATGCCACCAACAAGTGCAGTCATTTCTGGTGCAGTAAGGTTTAGCAGTTGAGCCTTGTCTACTAGAAGCTCTTCTGCACTTACACTATACTGCTTCTTCTGATAGTTGCGGAAACCATCAGCGATAGGCTCTAGTACTTCAAAGCTTTCTACATCAGTTTGCTCTTGTGTTGCATCGCCTCGTCCAGAAGCAAAAGGAACCGTTACGTCAAAGCCTGCATCTTGTGTAGCTTTTTCTACTGCGGCACTACCGCCTAGTACAATCAAGTCGGAAAGGCTGACTTTCTTATCTAGATGACTTTGAATGTCTTCTAGAACAGTAAGCACTTTTGTAAGTTGTTCCGGTTGATTTACTTCCCAATCCTTTTGTGGAGCAAGACGGACGCGAGAACCATTTGCGCCACCACGATTATCTGAGCCACGGAAGGTATTTGCTGAAGCCCAAGCCGTTGTGACTAACTCGCTAATTGTAAGGCTTGAGTCTAGGATCATAGTTTTAATTTTTTCTACTTCATCATATGTTAATTCATAATCAACAGTTGTTACAGGATCTTGCCAGATAAGCTCTTCTTCTGGAACTTCTGGGCCTAGATATCTTGAAAGAGGACCCATGTCACGGTGTGTTAGTTTGAACCATGCACGAGCAAAAGCATCTGCAAACTCTTCTGGATTCTCATGGAAACGACGAGAAATCTTTTCGTATACTGGATCAAAACGCAATGCCATGTCTGCAGTGGTCATCATCGTCGGAACACGTTTTGATGAATCCTCTGCATCCGGTGCAAGATCCTTCTCATCAGGATTTACAGCATGCCACTGATATGCACCTGCAGGACTCTTTGTAAGCCACCATTCATATCCAAACAATAGATCAAAGAAACCATTATCCCACTGTGTCGGATTAGCAGTCCAAGCACCTTCAATACCGCTGGTGATGGTGTCACGACCTTTGCCGGTGCCGTGTGAGCTTAGCCAACCTAAGCCTTGTGCTTCAATAGGAGAAGCTTCTGGTTCTGGACCAACATGAGCTGCATCTCCTGCGCCGTGTGCCTTACCAAAAGTATGGCCGCCAGCAACTAGTGCTACTGTTTCTTCATCGTTCATTGCCATACGTGCAAAGGTCTCGCGTATGTCACGAGCACTTGCAAGCGGATCTGGTTTACCGTTTGGACCTTCAGGGTTAACATAAATTAGACCCATCTGAACGGCAGCAAGTGGGTTCTCAAGCTCACGATCGCCTGTGTAACGGTTATCACCTAGCATTTCAGTTTCAGAACCCCAATAGATGTCTTCTTCTGGATGCCAAATGTCTGCGCGTCCGCCTCCAAAACCAAATGTCTTGCCACCCATTGATTCAATCGCAACATTACCAGTTAGAATCATTAAATCGGCCCAAGAGATCTTGTTGCCATACTTCTGCTTAATCGGCCATAGCAGTCGACGGGCTTTATCAAGGTTACCGTTGTCAGCCCAGCTGTTTAGTGGAGCAAAACGCTGATTGCCAGTTCCAGCACCACCACGACCATCACCTGTACGATAAGTACCTGCAGCGTGCCATGCCATACGGATAAAGAATGGACCATAATGTCCATAGTCAGCAGGCCACCACTCTTGACTGTTTGTCATTAAATTGTGGAGATCCTGTTTAAGAGCATGGTAGTCTAGCTTTTTAAATTCTTCTGCGTAATCAAAATCTTCTCCCATAGGATTGGATTTTCTGTCATGCTGATGAAGAATATTTAAGTTCAACTGGTTTGGCCACCAGTCTCGATTTGGCACACCACTAGATTTTAGATTAGTAGCGGCGCCGTGGTTAAACGGGCATTTTCCAACGTTTGAAATTTCTTTAGTGTCCATATTTGTTTCCCCATTAGTCATTTTTTGCACCTCTTTAAACAATTTAATATAATATTAATTATAATTTAAATTTTCAGATAAAAAAGTATGCACTTTTTTATCATATAGTATCTAATTGTATACTATATTTTAATTTATTATTTTTTAGATATAAAACGCTTAATAATATTAAAAACTCCCTTATTTCTAGAAAATTAATCAATCCTTTACTTAGTTAGTATATTCTTTAACACTATTTGAAAAAAAAGTGCCTACTTTTTTTCTGAAAATTTAAACTTATAATGGTATTATAGCGAATAATATCTAAAAGGAGTCAAAATAGGGAATTTCAATTAGCATTAGAGCTCGTAAACATTCCAAAAGCAAAAAAGCTTGTGAGGGAAATAGGGGAGTATGCTTGATGTGATTGAAATTGGAACGCCTGTTTTTTATTAAAGGCCTTCGTGCAATAAAAGATTTAAAGATGCTTTTTTCAAGCAGCTGGAGAAAGCCTATTTGAACTCCTTCATACCATTAAACGGGCGGTTATATCACAATGGCAATTTACAAAAGTTCCACCCTCGGGTCATTACTTCCTATAAGTTATAATGCTCAGTAATTGTGTATTACCTAAAAACCGATTGGATACTGACTTGTTTACGGAAAGTGATTGAAACAGAACTTGTGTTATACATCGATTATCAGTTCATTCTGATTAAATTTATCATATTCACTATTATTACTTCTATGTTGAACGAATATAATACAAAGGAGAAGTTACGTGGCTAATCATCATCGTTTACAGAAAGGATTTGAGGTATTAAAAAAAAGTGGGATAAGGATCACTCCTCAGAGATTGGCAATATTGGAGTATATGGCCACTGCTGAATCTCATCCAACAGTAGGTGAAATCTATAAGGATTTACAGGGGGTTTTGCCTAGCTTAACGACTGCCACGATTTATAGTAACTTAAAATGCTTTAAGAAATATAATCTTATTAATGAATTGTCCTTTGGGGAAGTTTGTAGTCGCTTTGAATGGACAACTTCCTTTCATTACCATATTAGATGTGAATTTTGCGGAAAAATTGTTGACTTTTATTATCCAAAATTAATGGAAGTAGAAGAATTCGCTAACATTAGAACAGGATTTAATGTATCTCATCACTTTTTTGAAGTAAAGGGAATTTGCCCCAAATGCCAATGATAAAAGGTATTCCAACTTGATAGTTTGGTGTACGGCTGTTCGATTGTTCGTCTGAACTGCTTTTTATTCTTATCAATTCTTTTAATACTTTGTCTAAAACTATAAGATTATATGTTAAGCATACAGGATTTACTCTATACAGGTAAATTATCTAGTGGAGCTGCTGTCATTTTTTCATATCCAAAGGTAGACATTCATTCTTGACTTCTAAATTTGTAATTTTCAAGACACTAGCCCTAACAAATCGACTAGAAAATTGAAATAAAAGGCACCTCTTCTTTACATGACGAGTCTGACTTCTTTATGACAATGAGGACTAGTATACTGATTCAACTGTCCTGATAAATTTTATTTTACAATCGTTCTTAGTTGCCAAACCCCGTGGCAAGATGCGACTTTTAATCATGCTGAACCCAAAAAATAATGTTTTCCGTTTTTCCCCATATATTCTCCGTTTGATTACATTATAAATGTTTCGATTTCAAAAATTGGGTATCAAGCTAAAACCATATTGTATAGTATTTGAATTATCAAATAGTGGCGTAAAACCCCTTTCTTCAGAAATGGGGATATAAGCCATATTTTTTTCTTTTTACTTTCAATTACTATTCCATAGTAGTATAATAAATATATAGAACAAATGTTCTGTGAGGAGGTGAAATAAGAAATGGAGCCCCATAAAAAGAACATGAAAGAACAGAAGAAAAAAGAATCGAAAGGAGATATTGTCATTCAGAAATTTCCACTCCGTTTAACCGGGGAGGAGAGAAGATTAGTCGATACTCTACGTATGGAAGCAGCGAATCTGTGGAATGACTGCTTAGATCTCCATTGGTGGCTATATGATGCTTATAAGGTTTGGACAAGTGCGTCTGAAAAAAAGCAATGGTACAATGCCACCACCCATAAATTACACTCGCAAACGATTCAATCGATCATCGAGTTACATGAAGAAACATGCAAAAGAACAAGGGAGTTACGGTCAAAAGGTGAGAAACAGTGGCGTTATCCTTGGAAATACAAAAAGTTCTTTTCCGTCAAATATAAAAAAGCAGCGATTAAATTAACTGGTAAAAAGCTCAGGTTTAGCAATGGAAAACAACAATCCCCCTTAGTGATCCCTCAACCGAAGCACATTGATTTCCATACGATAAAAAGTGCCGAAATCGTTTGGCACAAAAATCAATACTGGATGCATATAGCAGTGGAAGTACCAAAACAAAAGCAGGTTCAAGGTAAAAAGGAAGCCGGCTGCGATTTAGGGCTCATCCATGCGGCCGTTTTAAGTAACGGAAAAATTCACCTCATTGTAACAGGAAGAGAACTTCGCTCGTTACAGCGCTACAGAAACAAAAGGTTGAAAGAGTTTCAGAAGCTGATTAGTCAGAAGAAGCCAGGTTCGAATAAAAGGCATAAACTCATTTTGCGTAAACGCCGTTTTTTAGAAAAACTGGAACGGAGAATGGAGTATCTATTGCATTCTATTTCGAAAATGGTCACTGATTGGTGTGTGGAAAGCCAAATTAAAACACTCTATATAGGAACACCGGATGGCGTTCAAAAGAATACGAAAAAGGAAAGGAAAACCCGTAAAGAAATCCGTCAACAATTGTCCAATTGGAGTTTTGGGCAATTAATCGGAAAAATAAAATACAAACTAAAACTTCGAGGAGTCAAAGTCCAACTTGTGGAAGAGTCCTATACTTCCGGAACGTGCCCGTCATGTGGAGAATTCCGCAAACAAAGGAATCGAAACTTCGACTGTCATTGTGGCGCGGAAGGACATCGGGATGTAGTAGGCGCCATTAATATTTTGGACAAGTCTGTCAATAAACAGCTAACGAAAAATCGGGAATTACCTAAAATAGAAGATACAAAGTATCGCCGAGTCCTTTTAGCTCCCATTGTCTCGCACAATGAGGCTAAAAGGGCAGTGGCGTAGTGCCTATGATTGGGCTGCGGTATGTGGTTTTTACTACATGTCGTAATGAACTGGAGAAGTAGTAAGACCTGGAAGCCCCGGCCGAAAGGCGGCTTTGATGAAGGTTTAAAAAAGAATCCCCTGGATTTATCCATGGGGAGAAGTCAACTTAAAACTGTATCTAGTTTCTTCTTTTATATAATGATAATTTTAAATCTATTTCATATTGCATAATTACAACACTTTTATACCATTTTTAAATATTGCTTGTGGCTCCTTTTAGCCATACCAAGATCTGAACACTTTGTTCCGCTCTTATTGCCATTGGGAGTGAAGACCAAAACAGGGGCTCCAATGGTAATAAATTAAACTTATGAATTTGGTTTAATAATTAATTAGTATATCCAATTTTAATAAAATACCACCAATTTGAAACTAAAGCAAAAGGGCGAATTATATAGCAGAGATTAAATTTGATTTGAAAGTTCATCCTATTTTAGAAAAAAAAATTCAGCTAATTAAAACAACAAATGCTGCAATTTATTTAGTTGGGCCAATGCGGCTCCCAGTTAATCTATATGGAGAAACAGTTGTATTCCAATGGTATTGCTGGTTAATTGTGATGAGATAGTAAAAGATTTCGAACGATTAATTGAGAAATTATCTTCCCTTAACTTAGCTGAATTCCCACAATCAAGTGTCTTGACGTATGGCGACTTTTCTTATGGAGATGATGCAATTATTCGAATGCATTCCATTTGTCATACATGTGACATATTAAGTAAAAGATGCGATTGTGGATTTCAATTAAAGCAATCAATGAAAATGATTGCTGATCATGGTACAGGTGCCCTATTTTATTTAGCCAATCATGAGGGAAGGGGGATTGGATTATTTAGTAAATGCAATGGCATATTTACTACAAGAAAATGGTTATGATACCGTAGAAGCAAACGAAGCTCTTGGTTTTGTTTATGATTCTAGAAATAATGGTAATGCGATTATGGTTCTTAAAGCATTACGTTCTAAACAAGTAAAACTAATTACAAACAATCCTATAAAATTGGTAGCATTAAAACAGTCTGGACTCCCTGTATCTGGAAGACAACTGTTATGGGGAGATATTTCCGAATATAATGAAAAGTATCTTGAGACGAAAATAAATCGTTCTGGGCATTTCAAGAGTTGAAGGTTCTTTTCTTAATAACTTACCATTTTAATAATATGTGGAATAAGGTCTAATATTCAAGTTTTTATGTATGGCGTGTTTTTTACACTTTATTTTCAATCCAGGTAACATACTTCCAAAAACAGCTTTTTTTGATTGCCAAATATAGCTCAGATAAAATGTATTAATTTAATAGAGTATTTAATGTTAATACCCTTTATAATTTGGAAGAATTGCGTATGAAAATCAAGTTCCTTTACATTCACAATTCTTATCGTTACTCTAGTGACGGTTTTGATTTCTTCTCGTTTTTTAAAAGGGTAATCAGTTAAATTGACCGCAAGTGGACGAGTATAATGTCTTCGTATAAAGCCGGAGAAAGGAATAGACGTCCCCCAAATAACACCTATGGTTATTGTTTCAGATTATAAACTTATTGAATAAACTCTTGGCGATTTTAGTTAGAGGTGCGAGGTGCTGGGAGAATTCCCACTCCCTGTTGCGAAAAAAGCATGAGCGTCATTGGACTAGTAATAGAAAGTAGGTAGTGATTCAAAAGGTAAAGTTGAACGTTTTAATAGAGTAGTAGATTCATTCCTGAGTGAAGTAGGACTTGAAAAGTTCAATACTTCGGATCGATTAAATGAACTTTTTCAATTCTGGCTAAGCGAATGTAACCAAAATAAGCCTCACTCAGCTCTTGGAGAGAAAATTAGTCCGGAGTCTATTTTCGAAATGAAAGAAAAAAGCTCTTCGGTTTGTTGACCCAGATACGTTGGCGAAATGCTTTTCTCCATTGTTAGACTTGAAAGGTAGATAAATCGGATGTATCAGTATTATGCAGAAAAATGAAGTAGGGCTTGCTTTTATTGGCCGTCAAGTCGATGTTATTTTCGATCCTTCGGATCTTGAGGAACTTATAATTGAGTATGAGGGATACTCACCATAGAAGGCTCGAAAGCTTGTCATAGGTGAAAAAGCAGGGAAGTGATTACCGATGCCTTTTCATCTTCAAACAAAAGAGTCCAATTCCAGGACTAATGAAGGCTGCGGAACAGAAACATTTGAGAGCGTCGGATAGAACAGACTCCTGCTGTTACCTTCCGTACAATATGGTAGGAGGATGTAGAAAATGTTTAAGGAATTTTACGGTATAGATAAATACCTCTTTTTCAAGGGCTGTTCTAATAGATAAAATATATGATTCTTCAATTAGCAAGAAATACTGGGGGAGGCTTAAATTTACGCCAAAAAGACAGCTTTTTGCAGTTCAACCAGCGACTGTGGAACCAGTAAAACAACTAGTATCCGTAATTTTGTGGATAGGCTTGATAATACAAAATTTCAAGTATCTATTTATCTGATTCAAAATTTACCCCTCGGTACTTTTATTTGGGATCGTTAGAACAATTAGGTTCTGAAGCCAAGTTTTATAGGGATGATACGAAACGGCAGCTTTATCGAGAGATTGAGTTAATGAGAGGTATTCGCAATAAACAGCCTGTTGTGGTGGTGGACGAAGCACATATTTTAGATCGTAAAATGCTTGAGGAGGTAAGATTCTTACATAACTTCAAAATGGATGCTTAAAGTCCTATGGCCCTTTTCCTTGTAGGTCAGAGTGAATTATGGGATCGCCTCCGACTTCAATCATTTGCAGCAGTTCGTCAGAGAATCATATGGTCAAACAGGTCATCCAGGGGGAACTGTCATGAAACGGCAATGAATACCAATAAGATATAATAAAGATTTAGGTTACTGGTTAGTTTTAAAAGCTGAAAATGGTTATATGATGCATTGCGTTGAACCGTTTGCGCTTTGTATCGGAGGAGATAGAGATGTATCTTGTGTTTTGGAATTAGGGAGACAATGGTATGTCGTTATAAGCTCAAAGGGAGTATACCCTAGTTTATGAACAATGAAATTTATAAAATTCAGATTTAGAGAAAAATGGGAAGCATGGTGAAAAATTGCTTCCCTTTTAATTTGGTCATTTATTTCATCAAAATCCGGATAATTAACACCATTAAAATTCTGGAAATATTTAATGTAAGTAACACTAAATCCTGTATAACTAACTCCTCTACTTCGCTTTTTATTGTAATATCACGTATCATAACTAGTCTTGAAATTCTGCATATACAACTATATCATCAAAATCATTATCATGAGCATCTTCAATCCGTAGGATTGAGTATTATCACCATCAGTGTTAAATGGATTTTCTTACACAATACTTTGATACCAAGATGCTCCTCTGTTTGATCCACTGTTTTTATGCCACCCAGTAAATCTATACGGAACATCATGACCCGTATTATTTTCAGGTGTATAGAACGGTATATCAGTGCGTCAACGATGATTGCCTGCTTCAAAAAGTTTACCGTTAAATAAAAGTTATCTGGGAGTGGGGAAGTTATCGTTGGTTTGGCTTAATTGAAGACACCAATCAAAAAAAAAAGCATCTACCCAGGGGGGGGCTCAATATACTATCTGTTTATTTATCCTAATGTTAGCAGAAATAATTGATTTAGTGCTCTAAGTGGATTTTTTTAATAAAATATTAATCCACCATTAGCCTAAATTATAATGGTGTAAAACAACCAATTTAAAATAACTAATCCTTTTTTAATTCATTAAATCGAATAAAAAAGGTAGTTCCTTGCTCACTAGTTATTAAATCGATTTTAGCATTATGACGTTTAGCAATACTATAGCAGATTGCTAGCCCTAGACCTATTCCAGTATCTTTCGTTGTAAAGAAGGGGGTTCCAATATCTTGAAGAAATTCTGAATCAATTCCACATCCTTCATCTATTACGGCTAAAACAGCGATTTTATCTTCAGTATAAGTTTTAATGATTAATTTACCACCCGATTTCATTGCATCTAAACCATTTAATGATAAATTTAAGATTAATTGGCTTATTTCTTTTTCATCTATAAATAATTTAGGACAATTGTCTAGTTCAAGTATAATAGACTTTCCAGTTCGTAAAGCTTCTGCCTGTATTAGTGGGTATAATCCTTCAATAATAGGATTTAGATGTTGAAGCGTTTTATAGCTTAACTTGTTTTTTGCTAAATTAAGGTATTCAGTAATAATCGAATTAGCTCTATTTAATTCTCCTAGCATTAAATCAATGTACTTAATGGTTAAATGCTTGGGATCGCTTTTAGATAATTCTAAAAACCCTCGGACTGTAGTCATTGGATTTCTAATTTCATGAGCAATACCAGCTGCCATCGCTCCAATTAAATTCAAACGGTCTAAGCGAGTCATTTCACGTTCCAGGTGAATTCGCTCTGTTATATCTGTAATGACTTTCATGACACAAGTTTCTCCTTGAATCTCAAAAATCTCAGTTGATATCAAACCTTCACGTACTTCACCTGACTTAGTTTGATACTGAATTTTCGCATTTCTTATACTTTCTTGAGTTTCTAAATCTATATTCACTTCATTACTTGAATCTATAGTAAGATTTAATATTGAGGTGTTTTGATGAATTATTTCTTCATTGGAATAACCAGTATAGTTTAACCAACTTGAATTCACATTGATGTATCTTCCATCTGTTAATGAACGAATCTCAATCAAGCAAGGGCTAGATTCAAAAATTCTATAAAAATGTTCTTGTGATAAACGAAGATCTTCAACTATTTTTTTTCGCTCATCGATTTCTTTTCTGAGCATTTTGTTGGCTAACATTAGTTCCTGAGTTCTTTCCTCTACTAGTTTTTCCAGAATATTATACTGTTGTTTTTTCTCATTATCCTCTATTTTCCGTATGGTTATATCACGAATTGAAAGGACAAAGATTTGTTCATCATCTATTTTAGCTTCGCCAATTTGAATATCTACTGGAAAATTACCTTCCCTTTTGTGTTTTGCAACAGCTTCAAAGAGTTGTCCTTTCTTCTTACCAAGGGATGTCATACGGAATGGGGTAATTTCGTCACTATTAAACTTAACTGCTGGTATAAGATTAATAACATGTTGTCCCAATAATTCCATAACCGAATATCCGAACATATTTTTTACTGCAGGATTGACCGATAAAATAAATCCTCGTCTATCAAACGTAATAATGGTATCTAATAGAGTTTCATCGATAACCTTTGCAAGAACTTCATTCTTTTGTAAATCTAAGGTTGTGCGCTCTAGCTTTTCATTTACTACATCAAGTTCAGACTGACGCCGAAGCGCACTTCTCTTTATTTTTTCTTGGTTTTGATAAATCTTTACAAACTCTTGTACCTTCATTTTTAATGTTTCAGGATGAAAGGGTTTAATTATATAGTCAACTGCTCCCATGCTATATCCCTTTAGAACATGCTCTGATGTTTGGCTATTAGCCGTGATAAAAATAATAGGAATATACTTAGATCTCTCTCTTTCTTTAATCATCTTTGCCGTTTCAAATCCATCTAAACCTGGCATCTGTACGTCTAATAAAATGACTGCAAAGTCCTGTTTAAGCACGCATTTTAATGCTTCCTCACCAGAAGTTGCACAAACTAGATTATACTCTGGGGAATAAAATACAGCTTCTAATGCAAGTAAATTTTGCGGGTGATCGTCAACCATTAAAATGTTAATCTTTTGATCCACATTGCTTTCATGTTCTAATACATGAATATTTGATAGGCTGACTTGATTTGATAAGGAATTATTTGATCCTACTGTATTGTTTTTCAAATGTATCAACCTCTCTTTAAGAATTTGCAATGCTTATAAATTTAATTCTTTCTTTACTTCCTAAACCTAGTATTCCAGGTAAGCATAGACTTTCATTAAGTACATTGAATACTCTATTTTGAAGCGTTTTATTAAAATTAATCATTTACTTACGCATTATTAGCCATAACAACCAGATCAATGTCGGGATTACTTTGTAAAGTAGATTTCCTATCAATTCCATTTTTGCAAACATTATCTCAACTTTATATTTTTCAAGTGCTGTTGTTATTGCGAAAATAAACGTACTATCAATACCATAACTGATAGTAAAGGATAATTAATTTTCATGTATTTTACACTATTCAATAGCATTGTTATAATGAAATAAAATATTATGAATTCCATATTTTAACATAAGTGTATGCTGCTTTCGAAATTACAATGAAACCATCTATTAAAAGGGATAAATCTCACTTAATTGAAAGTACTGTTGTTTTTTCTCGTTATCCCCTTTTTCCCGATTGTTTATATCACGAATTGAAAGCACAAAGATTTGTTCATCATCTATTTTAGCTTCGCCAATTTGAATATCTACTGGAAAATTACCTTCGCTTTTGTGTTTTGCAACAGCTTCAAAGAGTTGTCCTTTCTTCTTCCCAAGGGATGTCATACGGAATGGGGTAATTTCGTCACTATTAAACTTAACTGCTGGTATAAGATTAATAACATGTTGTCCCAATAATTCCTTAACCGAATATCCGAACATATTTTTTACTGCAGGATTGACCGATAAAATAAATCCTCGTCTATCAAACGTAATAATGGTATCTAATAGAGTTTCATCGATAACCTTTGCAAGAACTTCATTCTTTTGTAAATCTAAGGTTGTGCGCTCTAGCTTTTCATTTACTACATTAAGTTCAGACTGACGCCGAAGCGCACTTCGCTTTATTTTTTCTTGGTTTTGATAAATCTTTACAAACTCTTGTACCTTCATTTTTAATGTTTCAGGATGAAAGGGTTTAATTATATAGTCAACTGCTCCCATGCTATATCCCTTTAGAACATGCTCTGTTGTATGATTATTGGCCGTTACAAAAATAATAGGAATATACTTAGATCTCTCTCTTTCTTTAATGATCTTTGCCGTTTCAAATCCATCTAAACCTGGCATCTGTACGTCTAATAAAATGACTGCAAAGTCCTGTTTAAGCACGCATATTAATGCTTCCTCACCAGAAGTTGCACACACTAGATTGTACTCTGGGGAATAAAGTACAGCTTCCAATGCAAGCAAATTTTTCGGGTGATCGTCAACCATTAAAATATTAATCTTTTGATCCACATTGCTTTCATGTTCTAATGCGTGAATATTTGATAGGCTGACTTGATTTGATAAGGAATTATTTGATCTTACTGTATAGTTTTTCAAATGTATCAACCTCTCTGAAAGAATTTGCAATGCTTGTAAATTTAATTGTTTCTTTACTTCCTAAACCTAGAATTCCAGATATGCATAGACTTTCATTAAGTAGATTGAATACTCTATTTTGAAGGGTTTTATTAAAATAAATCATTACATTCCTGCAGATAATAACATGAAATTCATTAAATGAGCGGTCGGTAGCCAAACTATGCTGTGCAAAAACTACATTTTTTGTTAGAAAAGAGTCGAAAGTTGCATTTTCATTTTCCGCTGTATAATACTCTGAAAAAGAGCTTTTACCTCCAGCTGCATGATAATTTTTTGTGTATAATTGCATTTTTTTTAAAGAGAATTTACCTCTTTTCCCAATACTTATAACGCTTTCATTAATATCTGTAGCATAAATTCTTGTTTTTTCATATAAGCCCTCTTCGTGTAAGAGAATTGCCATCGAATACACTTCTTCTCCAGTGGAACAGCCTGCATGCCAAATACGAATATAGGGTAAGTGCCTTAAGAAAGGGACTATGTTTTTTCTAAATGATAGAAAAAATCTTGGGTCACGAAACATCTCAGTAACATTGATGGAGAAATCATTAAGTATTTTTTCCATAACATGAGGATTTTGGAAAACTCTTTCTTGTAAACCTGAAATACTTGATAATTTCTCTGCACGCATTAGATTCCATATTCTACGTTTTAAAAATGGTAACGAATAGTTTCTAAAATCAAATCCGTAATATCGGTAAATACCTTCAAGTAATAATTGAAGCTCAATTTCTTCTATTTCACTAAAAACTTTTCTTTGTTTGTGATTCATCTTTTTCGATACCTCATATTCTATTATAATTGCTAAGCGGTACCACCTATCTATATAGCCATACTCTTATCATTGATATTAATTGCTTTAAATTAACTGGTTTACTGATATAATCTGAAGCTCCCGCTGCAATGCATTGATCACGATCATATTTCATTGCCTTAGCTGTAAGTGCAATAATTGGGATATTTTCGAAATCCGGCATTTGACGTAGGAGCTTAATAGCTTCAAATCCATCCATATCCGGCATCATAATATCCATGAGGACTAAATCAATGTCTGGATTACTTTGTAAAGTAGATATCCCTTCAATTCCATTTTCCGAAAACATTACCTCAACTTGATAATTTTCAAGAGCTGTTGTTATTGCGAATATATTACGCACGTCATCGTCTACCACTAGTATTTTCTTACCTGCTAATAAGGCTTTCTTATCAAACATCCGTGTGGAGTTTTCTTCAGTTTTTGATGAGAACACCATAGGATTTACTGGTGAATTCGTTTCCTCCAAAATAGCTGTAGCTATTTCTAATTGAGGAATAGTTAAATCGGATTGTTTAATGTTTTTATTATTAGGTAAATATAAAGTAAATGTACTACCAGTGCCTTCTATACTTTCAACTTCAATGAAACCACCTAATAAATGAGATAACTCTCGACTTATTGAAAGTCCTAAACCGGTTCCTCCAAATTTTCTGTTGATTGTTCCATCTGCTTGTTTAAAAGCATCAAAAATAATATCATATTTTTCTAAGGATATACCAATCCCAGTATCCTTAACAGAAAATTCGAGATCAATTTCTGAATGAATGAATGATGTATTTTTGTTTAAATAAGTCCCTTTTTCCGCTTTATTTATTATTAAAGAGACACTTCCATCATTCGTGAATTTAAATGCATTAGATAATAAGTTTTTCAAGATTTGCTCTAATCGCAATTTATCGGTATAAATAAACTTTGGCATATCTGAAGCGATTTCAATATTAAATTCAATAGATTTATTTCGGGCGACATGGATAAATTGGGCTTCTAGAATATCTTTGATGTCACTAATGCTGACCTCTTTTATACTAATTTCCATTTTTCCGGCTTCAACCTTTGCTATATCTAATATGTCACTAATTAGTTGAAGAAGATCGTTTCCTGATGAAAAGATCGTTTCCGCATAGGTGATCTGTTTTGAAGTTAGGTTCTCTTCGGCATTTTCTGCTAGTATTTGAGCTAGAATTAACAAGCTGTTTAGTGGAGTTCGAAGCTCGTGGGACATATTAGCAAGAAATTCTGATTTATACTGTGAACTTAGGGTTAATTGCTGTGCTTTTTCCTCAAGAATAGTTTGTATATTTTCTAACTCTTTCGTTTTCTGTTCAGAATCTTCATATTGATCTTCTAGTTGTTCATTAACATTTCTTAATTCCTCTTGCTGTAAATGAAGTTCTTCCGATTGACTCTGTAATTCTTCCGTTAAAGCCTGTGATTCTTCAAGAAGCATCTCTACCTGTATGTGCCTTGAAATACTCTTTATATTGATACCGAGATTACTCATTACCTCTTTAAGCATCATTTGATCTAACTTACTGAATGATGCGAATGATGCTAATTCAATAATAGCAAGTACCTCTCCTTCAAACTCTGCGGGTAAGATAATTACTTCTGCTGGTGATGCCTTTCCGATGCTAGAAGATATATTAATATAGTTTTCAGGAACATTTTTGAGCAAAGTCATTTGGTTATCTAATGCAGATTGTCCAACAATACCTTCTCCTAGTTTGAAACTTTCTGTACCAACGAGCTGATTATTATGAGCATAGCCAGCAAGTTTCTGGAAATATTCTTCATTTCCATTGCTTTGTTTTATATAGAACACTCCATAATTTGCCCCTACCATAGGGGCAATCTTTGTTATGAACAAATGTGCTAAAGTCTCTAAATTAGCAATTCCAGGATACATAGTAGCAATTTCAGCAACTTTTGTTTTTAACCAACTTTGTTCTTCCGCTGCAATTTTTAGCTGTTGCTCCTGTCTTGTATGTTTTTCTAGCTCTTGGGCCATTTCATTATATGAAATAGCAATCTTCCCAATTTCATCTTTTGTTTTAACCATTATTCTCGGTAGCTTATCCAATCTATCAAAATTAACCGATCCCATTACAGAACTAACATGATTTAGTCGTCTTGTGACATTCCATAAGAGCCAAAAAAGCATTAAAGCACCGATTACATAATCTAGAAGTACATAATTTGTAGTCATGCTATTAATTGCATAATAATCCTTGTTAGAATTATTTATCTGTTTATTAGTTGAGTTGCTTTGTAAGGTTAAAAGTTGAATAGAAATTTCAAGCATTTTTTCTGAAACTTTTTGGCCCTGTAACCAATACAGTTTAGTTACCTCCTGGCTTTTATCTTCCTTTAAAAGTCTGTCCCTTTCTTTTTGTATTTCTTCATAGGATTCAATTGATGCTTTTAAATTATTAATTAATTCTTGTGTTTGATCACTAGTATCTAACTTTTGTAAGTCAAATATAGTATTATTTATGTTTTGTATTGCTCTGTCTCTATTTTTTAAAAATTGTTCTTTAAGTTGTATAGGTGGATTTGAAAAAAGTTCTCTTGATGCTTTACTATAAACATTCAATTCATCATGAATAGTGTTAGTCAAGGTAAGTGAATTATAACTTTTTGTTGAACTATTCATTTCTTTGTCGAGGTGATCCATCTTTTGCCATAGGTATACGTGGAGAATAGCATATATTCCATAAATAATACCAAAAGCTAAAAATAGTTGTGTTTTGAATTTCATAAAATATCCTTTCTTATTCTCAAATTCATTTATTAACGAGAATCCATTTTTAATCATATACTATACGAATTTTACTAATATTCAAACTATTATTTTATGAATAGTAAAAAATATTTTTCTATATAACATCAGATGCTAATTACTAATAATTTTTAAGTATTAAAAAATAGATATACAAATTAAGAAATTAACCGTCTCATTAGGTCTTGCAGAAACAAAAGCTTATTTCGATTAATTTCAACAAACTGTATAAAAAACATCATTATAGTATAGATTTAGACACTATATGATTAAAAAGTGCATACTTTTTTTTCTGAAAATTTAAAATTATAATGAGACTTGTATTAAACAATAAGGGGTGAAAAATTTTTGGACCTTCAATTAGCATTAGACCTCGTAAACATTCCAGAAGCAAAAAAACTGGTGAGAGAAGTAAAAAATTTTATTGATGTTGTAGAAATTGGTACACCGGTTATCATCAATGAAGGCCTTCGAGCAGTTAAAGAAATCAAAGAAGAATTTCCATCTCTAACTGTATTAGCAGACCTAAAAATTATGGATGCAGGTGCCTATGAAGTAATGAAAGCATCTGAAGCAGGTGCTGATATCATTACAGTCCTTGGTGCAACAGATGATTCAACGATTAAGGGTGCAGTCGAAGAAGCTAGAAAACAAGGAACCAAAATCCTTGTCGATATGATCAATGTCAAAAACCTTGAACAACGTGCAAGAGAAGTAGACGCTCTTGGTGTGGACTATATTTGTGTACACACTGGCTATGATCTTCAAGCAGCAGGAGAAAGCCCATTTGAACAGCTTCAAACGATTAAACGTGTAGTTAAACGTGCTAAAACTGCTGTTGCTGGTGGAATTAAATTAAATACTCTTTCAGAAGTTGTACAATCAAAACCTGATCTTGTCATTGTTGGTGGAGGTATTACTGGACAAGATGATAAAAAGGCAGTTGCTTCTAAGATGCGAGAATTAGTTAAACAAAATTAAGGTTAATCATTCTCTTAAACTAGGATTTACTAGTTCCTTTTTTTCTTAGTAAAAAGTATTATTACCAGCAATAAATACAGAATATTAAAAATATTAAAATAAATTTTAATGGAGTGAAGAAGATGAGTGAAAAAACAGTCGTAAAAACGGATTATAATTACTTAAGCCAAAAACCTGGTATACAGTTGATTAAAGCAGGCACTTATGACAAGAAAGAATTAAATGCAGTATTAGGGAACCCAGCATTAAAAAGTCAAATCATCGACGTACCAGTTACGGATAGGGAAAATCCAGTATCATTAGGTTACTACTCTATGCAAAAAACTACAGACAGTTTTGATTTTATGTATGAGTTCTTAGAAATTAAAGTTATTGTCAGAGGAAATATTGTTGTAAGTGATCAACAAGGGAACAAGTACGTAGGAGAAGTGGGCGATGTTTTCATTTTTAATCCTGGTACACTTGTAACCTTTGAAGGTGAGAGCGATGGAGATGCTATTTATACAGCACATCGATTACCTGAACCTTTATTTATGTAAGTTCAAACTATAAGACAATTTAATAAATAGCTTCATAGAGCAGTTTCTAATTTAGCGTAACTTTTAAAACTATTAAAATATTGTATTGGAGTGAAGAAGATGAGTGAGAAAACAGTTACAAAAACAGATTATAATTTCTTAAGCCAAAAACCTGGTATCCAGTTGATCAAAGCAGGCACTTATGAAAAGAAAGAATTAAATGCAGTATTAGGGAATCCAGCATTAAAAAGTCAAATCATTGACGTACCAGTTACGGATAGGGAAAATGCAGTATCATTAGGATACTACTCAATGCAAAAAGCTACAGACAGTTTTGATTTTATGTATGAGTTCTTAGAAATTAAAGTTATTGTAAGAGGAAAAATTGTTGTAAGTGATCAACAAGGGAACAAGTACGTAGGAGAAGTGGGCGATGTTTTCATTTTTAATCCCGGTACACTTGTAACCTTTGAAGGTGAGAGCGATGGAGATGCTATTTATACAGCACATCGATTACCTGAACCTTTATTTATGTAAGTGAAACAATAAGACAATATATAATAAATAACTTCATATAGCTAGGACAAGCTTTATTCGTGTTTTCGCCTTTCTATATTGGCGATGCAAAATTTATAAGTGATCAAAATTGTAAATAAGTCTTCGAAGTCAGCGTTCATTTATATGATGAACGCTTCCTTATCTTTAAGACAAGAATATAGATTTAGGTTCAGATCTATCTTTTTAGATAGACCCTTTAATTTGCGTATATTTCTCAGTATTCTTTACCTATTTCTATAAAATAAAAACATAAATCCTTATCACATTATTCTTTAAATAATGGAAAGGAGACCTTTACAATGCACACGATTAATATCATGGGCTATACAGATTTCGAAGTTGAAGGCTATACATCTTCCATAGAGGAGATATTTCCTGGGTTCAATATGAACGATCGAATTGGAGTAGTGGTTCGACAAGCTGGCGGAGGGATGGGGGCAAGTGCTCTTCTTATGTCAGCTTTAACACGATTCTACGATTTTCACCGCCCTCAATTAGGTGACGAACCTGGCCGACTTCGAATTTATCCTGAGAACTTCGTTTTCCATGTTTGACAAAGGCATATGAATCATTCTTGGATGGATATTTGGCCGCCTCATAAGGAGGTTGTGGTCGAGGACGATCCAGAGCAGATATTGGAGGCAATTAATGATCGTGGCATAACTCGCCTTCTAGTTGAAGACATTTCACCTTCATCTGCCACTTTCCTATGAGAGACGATTAGTAGTGCTCAACACCGTATCGTCAGTGCTTTAGCATACTCTCCAACAGGTAGAGTTGATCAGGCAGACATTACAGTTATTAGTTGTTCTGCTGCAGAAGAGAATGTTCTTGATTCGTTGGATAGATCTGAAGAGTTGTCCGATGAATTAAAAGAGCTACTACGGAGAGGTCGACAGTCTCTTTTTGTAAGATGGTCGTGTTACTGAGACTTATCGACGTATCGAACTATCGGATGCCCTTAAAATGCTTACGCAAACTACGGAACAGGAAATTACGACAAGAAGTTACATGGCTATTCTAGGGTATAATCCAATCTATACCAGTAAAATTGGATAAATTATAAATAACATTTCTTTCAAATAAAACATACTATTATATTACTTTGCTTTTTCACTACTCACTACTCTACACTTGAATTCTATCGTGACTTAATATGATAATTTAAAATAGTAGAGGCTTAAGAGTAATAAATACAATCGATTGTAAATTATGTATAAAAAAATATATCTGATTTTCTCATCCTGTGTAATCCTAGCTTTATACAAACATTTTGAGGTGAAGCTTATGCAACTTACTAGTATAAACTCTGAATATACAAAAGAAGATAAAAAGGTGCCAACAACATATTCAAGGACAAATCCATTTCAAGCGAAAGTTCTCAAAAATGTAAATTTAAATGGAGCTGGCTCTAGTAAAGAAACGAGGCATATCGAGATATCGTTAAAAGGATCTGATCTTTCCTATGTCCCAGGTGATTGCCTTGGTATTATCCCTGAAAATGATCCAGAACTAGTGGCTTCCATACTTGAGGAAATGAAATGGGATGCAGAAATGGCTGTTACAATTAATAAGCAAGGTGATACACTCCAATTAAAGGAAGCGCTAATAACACACTTTGAAATTACGTTATTGACGAAAAAAATTATAAAGCAGGCAGCGGAATTAACAGAAAACGAAGAGTTACAAAAGCTTGTATCGGATGAAAGTATAAATCAACTGAAAGAATATATCGACGGGCGTGATTTGATTGATTTGTTACGTGATTTTGGTCCATGGAAAGCTTCTGCCCAAGAGATTGTCTCTATATTAAGAAAAATATCGCCACGGCTATATTCAATTGCAAGTAGCATTACCCCTAATCCTGAGGAAGTGCATCTAACCATCGGTGCTGTTCGCTACACGGCTCACGGACGAGAACGAAAAGGAGTTTGTTCTGTTTTATGTGCTGAACGTCTTCAAAAAGGAGATACACTTCCAGTATTTATTCAACAAAATAAACATTTTAATTTGCCAGTGTCTCAAGATAAAGATATTATTATGGTTGGTCCAGGAACAGGTATTGCACCATTCCGTTCTTTTATCCAGGAACTTGCAGTGAATGAAGCAACAGGTAGATCATGGCTATTTTTTGGAGATCAGCATTTAGCGTCGGATTTCCTTTATCAAAACGAGTTAGAAAAATATCAAAAAGACGGGGTACTGACAAGATTAGAGGCTGTGTTCTCCCGTGATACGACTCAAAAAGTATATGTACAGCATAAAATCCTTGAAAACAGCAAAGAATTATTTGAATGGCTAGAAAATGGAGCATACTTCTACGTTTGTGGAGATAAGCAATATATGGCGAAAGACGTACACAACACGCTTATTAACGTTATTGAAAAAGAAGGTATGATGACCCGTGAAGCAGCCGAAGCGTATCTAAATGATATGCAAAAGCAAGGGCGTTACCAACGTGACGTGTATTAAATTTAATAGGTGTGGGCGGCACTGTCGAAATATTTTCAAAAAGGGTGATTTTTTCCGCAATTAGCAATCATATGGGCACTCTTTTTTTGACAACCTTTTTCGGTATTGATCAGGTTGGTGGGTTCGTGTTATTGCTATTACTTTAATATTTGTTAAAATCCACAGAAAAATATGCTTGATTATTTTATATAGGTGGTGTTCCTTTTGTCATACTGAAAATATAATATAATAGTAGGAACTCGTAAAAACATAGCCTTTACTCAACGAGAGCAAAGGCTATTAAAATAGGGAATGTTTGTGATAGGATGATTTTGGGATAAGCTTTGATAGAAAAAGCACACAAAAGAAGAGGTAAGATGATTCCTCTTTTTATTTGCCTCAAAAACCATGGTTTTTGATAAGTTGGAAGTAGAATTCTTCACAAAAAGAGCAAAGCGTTTTCGTCCTCAATTATGAAAAAATTACTTATTTAATAACACTGAAATGCCATATACAATATTCAGGCCAAGTATAAAAGCATTTTTCCTTCGTACTCTTCGTTCCTTTCATCATCTACCCACAGGGTTTTTCTAATTGATCTAGATTCTTTTCAATTTAAGACAGTCATTCTTGTATTCTATTAGAGTTATATAAAATGAAACAAACTGTTTCTGAAGAATTGACTTGTTGAAATCTTATGATCAGTTTGAATTGCACTACCAAGTGAACGCTTATTTTGCTACTATCAAATACTATGTCGAGTCCGACATGTTTAGTTTGATTACTCCTTATTCAACATGAAATTGGTAAAGATTATAACATAGACGATAAGAAAAAAGAGTATCATTTCAGATACTCTTAACTTTAACTCGGTATATCAAATTCTAAATTAAATAGTTTTGTTTTGATAAAAAATTCACTCGGCTTTTCTGCTTTAAGTTTATCCAGTTCGAAAAAAATTTTTTTATATTCAACAATAGATATTTCCTCATAAATATAACGTTTTTGAAGGTAATCTAGTAATTCATTTACATGTGATGGTGTATCATTTTTTACTTTTGTTAATTGAACTATTAATTCCTCTACTAACATAGTAATCCACCCTTTCACTCGAATTCAATATAGATGTATGCGCTTTCAAATAGTATAACACGCAAATTGCTTGTGTTTTATTATTTGAAAATTCCAACTTTCGACATTTTCAGCATTATTATTTAATCTTGTCCTAATTATGTTTAAATAAAAAATTGTTTTTCTTTATTGAAAAGTTCGGCATCAAACCTCGCCCTTCAACCGATGCTGCGACCTTTCGGCAGCTAATCACATCGGATGCTCGGGATAAGTTTTTTAATGGTAAAAGGATATCGAGCACTTTGCCGTTAGGCGTCTAATACCTGCAATATGTTCGACTGCCACACTCGGACGGTAGTGAGCCTTCTTTGTTCTCCCCAATATAAATGTGAGGGCTTATGACCGTGTGAAGGGCGGGCTCCAGGCAAACAAATTCGGCAAAGGCAAGTAGGCTAAGGGGCAGTAAGGAAGCATTGTTTCTCAATTTATTGGAGATAATGATCGTCAAAGTCATGTGCCTTAAAGCGGAAATAGTGTGGTTGCTGTTCATCTTTGTCATGTTGGAATAGAATGCAAGATGCAAATACTCGATAAAGAGGAGATTTTAAGTTTTTGGAAGAAAGTTTAAAAAAAAGAAATCGGCTCGTCTGCCGATTTCTTCTATTCGTTTTTGTGGATTTTAACTTTATGGAAAATTGTGGATTTCATATTCCTCTTTTTTGTTTCTACTCGTTTGAAGTACATTAAAAAAGAATGATGTTCTCATTACCTCAGAAATCAAGTTTTTTCTAATGAGAGAGTAAGATGTTATTTCAACAATTTAGGTTGTAAATCCAACAGTGAAAGTTGAGTTATTTAAAATCATTTTATTTTTAAAGGTTCAAGTTGCTCTATAATTGCTTTTAAGGGCGCATCCGCTTGAATTAGGGCAGCTGCTGTATAAGCACTCTCAACTAAAGCGGTATCCATAAGGTGGATTTTTTTATCTGTCATTTCTATCGCTATTTCCAAGTTCATTTTTGCGCTGCCTAGATCATAGAAGGCATAAATTTCGTTCGCATGATTTTCCAAGATCGCTTGATGTATCTGATTAAAGCTTGTTCCTACATCACCTTCATCTGTTCCTGCAGCATTTGTGATAGAAACTTCCTTTGCTGCCTCTCTTAATAAATGTGTTAAGCCTTCTGCCAATTCTTTGATATGTGAAACAATGACAATACCATAAGCTTTTTTACTCATCAATAATATCACCTTCTAACAATGCTTCAAAATAATAACCGCTGGAAGTTGCCCCAGGATCCATATGTCCAATGGATCGGTCGCCAAGATATGAAGCACGGCCCTTTGTAGCTTTCATATCTTTTGTTTGATTCACAGCTTCTTGTATTGTTTCTTTATTTAATTTTCCAGATTCTAATGCATGAATCACAGGTGCCCAAACATCTACCATCGTTTTTTCACCAGGTTCTGCTTTTCCACGTTTTTGAATTCCTTCTAGCCCAGCATTTAGTATGGCAACTAAATCTTTTTCGTCATTACCAGCTTGCTTGGCCATTCCCATTAATGCTGATCCATACAGAGGGCCAGAAGCACCGCCAACTTTACTAAGTAACAACATTGATGCAGTCTTGAAGACATCTTGTACAGTTGTAAAACCGCCTTCTACCAATTTGTCTTCCATTGCCTTAGTCCCTCGTGCCATATTTGATCCGTGATCTCCATCACCAATGGCACTGTCCAATTCGGTTAGAAATTCTTTTTGTTCATTAACCTTTTTGGCAAAATTAATGAGCCAATTGGTTGCATTTTCAACCGTTAACATCGATAATTCCTCCTTCTATACCCATGCGGATGTAACAACTGGATGTTTTAAGTAAGTTGTCCACTTTTTATCGACTAACTGTATTAAAGTTAAAGAGAGACCTGCCATATCAATAGATGTCATAAATGAACCGACCTTCATAAAATTTATTTCTAGTTCTTCTTCATCTAATAATTTCTGTACATTATTAATAAAGATATATTGTTCCATTAATGGTGTAGCACCAAGACCATTCACAAATACTCCATAGTGATCACCTTTTTGCCAGTTAAACTCTTTTTTCAACTGGGTTACTAATTCTTTTGCAATATCTTGCGATGATTTAATTTTTTCCCTGCGGTAACCTGGTTCACCATGTATTCCAACACCATATTCCATTTCGTCATCCTCTAATTGAAACCCTGGTTTACCAACTTCAGGAACGGTTGCAGGTGATAAGGCAACACCGATTGTCTTAATATTTTGGACTAATTGTTCTCCTATTTTTTTAATTTCTTCAAGAGATAACCCTTCTTCTGAAGCAGCTCCTAAAATTTTATGAACAAGAATGGTACCAGCCACACCACGTTTTCCTGCAGTATATGTACTATTCTCGACAGCAATATCATCATCGACAATCAATTTTTCTACTTTGCTATCATTCAATTCAGCTAGCTCTTGTGCCATTTCAAAATTCATGACATCACCAGAGTAATTTTTAATTATGAGTAAAACACCTGCGTCTTGATCAGCTTTATAAATAGCTTGTACAATTTGGTCTGGCGTTGGCGAGGTAAAGACTTCGCCACAAACGGCAGCTGAAAGCATTCCTTGACCGACAAAACCTGCATGTGAAGGTTCATGTCCACTTCCACCTCCGCTTACTATAGCGACTTTCCCATTTTCTTCAAAGATACGATAAATAACACCTGTTCCATCTATCCGCTTAACTAATTGACCATTTACATAAGTAAATCCATTTAGCATTTCATCTAAAACATTTTTAGGGTCATTGATAATTTTTTTCATTTCTTTCCTCCAATTGTATATTTTGTAAGGACTAACACAATTGCTAATTTCTTCATTTTTTTGTTTATAAAATTATAATAATTTGGAAGTGTTTTATTGTAAACGGACTAATTAGGTTTTTGTCAAAAAATTCGTAAAATTTATTGTCTGTTTCATTGACAATGCCTTGTAAAATCAATATAAGTTGAATTTACGAGGTGTTTCAACATTTTTCTCTCACACTATCCGAATTGCCCAATGGGGAAATGGGTGAATTTCATACATTTGTTCTTGATCGCCCATTATTTAAAAAGAGATTAGAAGTGAATCATACCAATACTGTATTAAACAGCGGTCTATGGTCATTAGATATTAAAGGGTCAAAATTAGTAGCGAAATGATCTTCCCTAAATGAGGAGCTATTGTTGTTAGATTTAGCAATTAGACGATTCATTCATAGATTCTCTTAACAATTTTTAAGTATTTTTCTTTTGTAATTATCGGGATCTTATTAAATAAAGGCAATAGACAATGGAAATTTACATAATAAAAAATTCAAGAAGTCGATAATTCATCTTTCTGTCGTTCCGTTCGTGTCGCTTTGGCACTAAATGGAACGATAACACGGTCCTTACGGCTGGTGCTTACATTCCTTAGGCTCCTTTCCATTTACGGCAGGGCCGACGAACCAAACGAGTTTTAAAACCTTAAAGACCTTGGGATTCTCGCCCAATCCTAGCCAAAGGACCTTTGGATGGCAATATACGCACGACCCCTATTAATCTCTTTCTTTGTTCTCTTTATTGTAATCGTTTTATCAATAGGGCAGGTAAGGGTGCTACGTTAGCGCATCGCAAACTTTGTGATTTTTTTTTGAGAAGATCAATTTAAAAACTTCACAAATCTCAAGCCCGTTGACAGCCATTTTCGTAAAGATTCGGAGTGGTCAAACAAAGAGGGAGTAATATAGAATGGAAACAAGTTTTCATAGGTTGAAACATGGCTTTAGAAAAACATTTAGCCTATGCCGGGCAATTTCGGGGTTTACATAAATAGAGGAGCTAACTGCCATACATACAAAAAGACAGCTTCACCAAAAGTGAAGCTGTCCATAATGTAATCGGAATTAATTACTACAATTTTTTATTGAATTATAGTAGATTAACAGACTTTTTTAGTTCTATTTTTTGATTTTTCCTTGTAAAAAAGTTAAACCTTTTTCTATTCTAAATTTGCATGTCTGCCGTACATAACCCCTGATTCTAATCCCTTCTTATTCATAATCCTTAATATAACAGCATCAAAAAACAATAAGAGGGTTTGTTCAAATAGTGAACCCATCGGTTGAATGGTTTTGTAATCACTGTCTGCACCTGCTTTAGGTTTCGCAGGAATTTTGATTGCTAAATTGCTTAACTTTCCAATGGTTGACTCAGGAGAAATGGTAACAACTGCAACAGCTGCATCTAAGCTTTTAGCTCTTTCTGCCATTGATACGAGACTTTTTGTTTCCCCAGATCCTGAAGCAATAATTAAAATGTCGTCTTCTTGAACACTAGGGGTTACCGTTTCACCTACGACATAGGCATTAAACCCCATATGCATCAAGCGCATAACAAAGGATTTGGCCATAAATCCAGATCTTCCTGCACCAGCTACAAATACTTTTTTAGATTCAAGGATCCGATCAACTAAATTTTCAGCCTCATCGTCAGCAATTAAGTTGATTGTCCGATTTAACTCATTTACAATTTCAGAAGCATATTTAACCGTCGTCATATTAAATACCTTCTTAAGCAAAAGTCTTTTGTTTAATTAATTCTTGCATTTTAGCAGCTACAGCCTTTTTATTATCTTGGTTAGCAATACCGCCACCTACAATGACAAGGTCAGGGTTTGATTTAAGAACCTCTGGAAGTGTTTCTAATTTAATACCGCCTGCGATTGCAGTTTTTGCATTTTTTACGACACTTTTAATTGTTTCAAGGTCTTTAAATGAGTTTTGACCTTTTGCTTGTAGGTCGTAACCTGTATGGACACAAATATAGTCTACACCCATTTCGTCAACTTCTTGCGCACGTTTGGCAATATCTTTGACAGCAATTAAATCAATAAGGATTTTTTTACCTAGTTTTTTCGCTTCTGCAACTGCGCCTTTGATAGACTCATCTTCAGCTACAGCTAGAATAGTGACGATATCAGCACCATGTTCAGCAGCTTTTAAAACTTCGTAACCTGCTGCATCCATTGTTTTCATGTCAGCTAGTACTTGTAATTGAGGGAATGCTTCTTTAACAGCTTTTACTGCTTGAAGACCTTCAATTTTAACAACCGGTGTACCGATTTCTATGATATCAATGTAGTCTTTTACTTCTTCCACCAATTTAATTGCTTCTTCAGTATTTACAAGGTCTAACGCTAATTGAAGTTCCATTTTTTTCTCTCCCTAATATTTTTAATTTGTTTGCTACAATGCAATTATATTATGTAATTTCGGAGAAACAAAGTATGCACTTTTTTATCATATAGTGTATAAAAAGATACTGTGAGGGAATTGTATAAAGAAAATACTGATAACTGTCGGTTTTGAATTTCCTTTTGTACAAAGTATAAGATAGCCCCCTTGTGAATGAGAGAATATACCAAAATTAGACCACTTTACGATATAAAGCGGGAGTATAACACACATAAAAAAACAACATGCAACAACCTTTATAGGGATTGTTGCATGTTGTTTTTAATATGAACAAATTAGATCTTATACGAACTCCAAATCTCACATCTGCAAGATGGGTCATTAAAGAGATGCTTCATTTGGTACCCTAGGAAAAATAGTATAGCATTTGATACTAGATGACAATAAAGTGCGTACTTACAAATGAAATTTATGGATATTATACTTGTTTTATAACGAACTTTGAAAAAAATTGTTGGAAAATTCAATAATATGTAGATTTCAAATAGTTTACTTAAAATCTTGAGGGGGTACATACGCAGTGTTACCAACCTCAGGGAGTCAATTTAGTTTTATTTTTAGAAATTCTATAAAAAAACACTTCTTGTATAAATTTTATAGGTATCTTAGGAGGGAAAATCATGAATGTTGGGTTAATCGGTTTAGGAAAAATGGGATTAAACTTAGGTCAAAACCTATTGGATCATCAACACGAAGTAGTGTGTTTTGATTTAAATTCAAATGCGGTTGAAGAAATGGAGAGATATGGTGCAAAAGCAACATCAAGTTTACAGGAACTTGTAAATTCTTTAGAAACGCCTAGGATTCTTTGGATTATGGTTCCACATTCAGTTGTTGATTTAGTTATAAGTGAGTTAACTCCATTTTTAAGTAGTGGTGATATTGTAATCGAAGCTGGAAATTCACATTATAAGGAATCGATTCGTCGGTATGATGATCTTAAGAAATTGGGAGTCCATTTTTTAGATGTGGGAACCTCTGGAGGAATGGAAGGTGCCCGTAATGGAGCATGTTATATGGTTGGAGGTGATCAGGAAGCTTGGAGCAAAGTGGAACCTATCTTCAGAGATACAGCTGTAGAAAATGGGTATTTATTTGCTGGAAAGGCAGGAAGTGGTCACTTTTTAAAAATGGTTCATAATGGGATAGAGTATGGGATGATGGCTGCAATTGGAGAAGGATTTGAAATATTAGAGAAAAGCGAATTTAATTATGAATATGAAAATGTAGCAAAAGTTTGGAATAATGGCTCGGTTATTCGTTCATGGCTGATGGAGTTAATTGAGCATGCATTTTCTAAAGATCCAACATTAGAAGAAATTAAAGGAGTTATGCATTCTTCAGGAGAAGGGAAATGGACAGTAGAAACAGCATTTGATCTACAAACCGCCACACCAGTAATAGCAATGTCCTTACTGATGCGCTATCGGTCATTAGAAAATGATACATTTACAGGGAAAGTGGTTGCAGCATTGCGCAATGAGTTTGGAGGGCATTCTGTAGAAAAAAAGGTTGAAGCCTTAATAGGTTAAAATGAATTAAGAAGAATTTGTTTTAAATAAAGTTAAAACTAATGAATTTTGCTTTAATCAATGTAATAAGGGAAGATGAAAAATAACATGATTAACTATTTTTTCTTAAAAGGAGGCTATCATGATGACATTAATGTTAAAACGGTATTATATGAAAGAATTTGAACGTGAGAATTATGAAAAACAGGTACTTGAAGTAATGCCCGAATTAGATGAAGGTGTATTTGAATTAGATGATTTTGAAATAAGAGATTTAGTAGAAAATATGAATAAAAATCAACAAATTGCAATATAATTAACAATTTTTATGAGTTTTAATAATTGAGAAGTTATTTGTATATCTGTCAATATTAATTTGAGCCAGAGTGATTACTTCAAAATTAAGCCACTTGATGAGATTCAACTGCCATTAGTGGGATTAATTGGGTGTTTGGGGTTGTTCTTACCCTGGGAAGGGGCAAGAACCCCAAACACCTCGTAGTCTCGGTTATCCTTCTCCGATTTCTTTTTGCTTCATACTTTGGCGGAAGCGATATGATGCACCATTTAGTAGTTGGATGTGTATCCGGTGTGTTAAACGATCCAGTAAAGCAGCCGTCATTTTTTCATCTCCAATGAGGTTAGTCCATTCCGTAAATTCAAGATTTTTTGTGATGATCACGCTAGCTCGTTCATATCGGCTTGAAAAGAATTGGAATAAAAGCTCTGCTCCCATTTTTGAGAAGGGGACGTATCCTAATTCATAAATAAGAATCACATCAAATTTAAGCCACTTTTTTTCTAATGCCCCGAGTTTATGCTCTTCATGTGCCAGTAAGAGTTCTTCTACCAATTCAGAAGCTGTTATAAATTAAGTTTTGTAGCCGTTCTGAATCATTTCTATTCCAAGACTTATGGCTAGATGTGTTTTGCCAGTACACTATTCACTAGAAAAATAATAAATAATATTCTTTCTTTTCTCCACGAATTCACCTTTTGCTAGAGTGATAACCCTGTTCGGATAGTCTTCTAGGAAGTGTGCTCTAATACCAGTAGAACCAGAGGAGCAAATGCATATCATTGATGTGTCCGTATACTATTTAAACACCGTAATTAATGGTTAAGGCTCAACACCATCTGTGAGAAAAAACTTAGGCATGAACCCTACTCTGCTCTGGAATGGCGTTATGTTGAGTTTCCACATTCAGGCACTAAGTTACTTCTCACTACAGACCACTCTTCAGAAACCAATCTAATCAATCAACGCATGGCTTTGTTGCTTCCTTACTGTTTCAATAATTCTTAGATAAGATTACCATGCCTTTAGTTTAAAGAAATATACTTGAGATTGAGTAGGAAAATGATTCTGAAAACGAGTACACTAAGTAAAGTTTTGGAAGACTGCTTGGAGTAATAGGGAAGAAAGGAGAGAGAGGAAAAAGATACAGAATTAATCCAATTCTTAGATCTGGAAATTAGAACGCCAGAGTCCTAAATTAATAAATGCTCTTTTTAGTTTAAAGATAGTAATTGCTAAAGTATAAATAAACCCGTGAATATTTCAATTTATTCACGGGTTAGAATGTAGATTCATATATTCGCTAAATCGGTGAGAGTATACTAGGACGTAATTTTTCAATGGAATGAAGTATCCTAAAATCAAATTGCGGAAGAGGACTCTTGGGTTTGAACTAATTGTAAAAGGTTACGTACTGCATACGCAAAACCATCTTCGTCATTCGTTTTAGTTACAATAGTAGCTTTCTCTTTTATATTTAGAGGAGCATTTCCCATTGCTATAGAAGTGGTTGCTACTTCGAATTGGGCGAGATCATTACCACCATCTCCAAAGGCAATAATTTCATCGAAGGATAAATTCATGATATGTTGGTAGCGTAATAAAGCCTGTCCTTTTTGGGCGTCATTTGAAGTAATTTCTACATTGTTAGGAAAGGAAGAGGCCATAGCTATATCAAATTTATTTGTTAATCTCTTATTAACTTCCTCAATTTTTTCTAATCGGTCATTCTGAACCAATGCAATTAATTTATAGATTTTAAGGTTTTCTTTGTTTAAGATTTCATCGTAATTAAATTCACCGAAAAGTGTATCTAATTCTTCATTACTTTTATGATGTAGTGGAGGCAAAGTGGAAGGGAAACCACCATAATTAGTGTATACTAGAACATATACTCCTATTTTTTGTAAAGTATAGAATATTTTTTTATAAGTAGAAATAGGTATGGATGTCTCGAATAATAGGTTTTTTGTTTTTGAGTAGAGGACAGAACCGTTTAAACAAATTATCGGAACATCCATGTTTTGTATTTCTTTGATATTTACAATATCTTTATATGCTCGACCTGTGTTTAGAATGATTTCATATCCTTTTTTTTGCAATTCATTTAAGGCTGAAATATTTTCTTTGGATATTTGATGCTGAGAGTTTAGTAATGTGCCATCTAAATCAATTGAAACACATTTCATTGTTTGATCCCAATCCTTTCGTCTCTGTGCAAATTTTGTTCAGACTTACATGATACTACTTGTTGGGTTGATCAACTAAGGGTAATATAAACTTTGTTTTTCCATATCTTGTTGTTCTATGAGCATATTATTCTAGCTAAATTGGTAATAGCTGAACCTTTGTATTTTTTTCTAAGTTCTGGATCATTACATACCAAGATATCGGTTTATTCGATAAAACTGAATAATATCGTTTTAAAAATTTCACAATAATGTTTGTTGGTAGTTCTTTAATATTTTCATTAATTGGAAGAAAGCAAAGATCGAGTCCTGTTACGGGTTCACCATCATTGTTCCAAGATGGGTGGACATAAGGAAAATCAAGACGCTTATAGCCAAGATGCGACAATACCTCACGGCGGACATACGGATCCATAGGCTTAACACTGCCAAATTCATGATTCTCTACTTGGTAAGGGTCATAAATTTCAGCAAACATACCATATAATTCTTTCTCATTTTCGGCTGCTAAGGTATTAAGATCCTCTAACCTCATTTTAGATAAAAATGGACCAATCCCAAGACCAGCTTGGCCGATAATGGTGAAATCTGTCATGGCTATATTAAAGTCTTTGTAATAACGGTATTCTGTCGCTCCTAATACTTTCTTATTTTCAACTGCTACAAAAACCCGAATATTTGGGTCTTCCAAAGGCTCTTTCCATAAATTAAATTCAAGTACCTCTTCTGGAGGAAATACTTCTCCCATTAATTGATGCAATTGTTTAAAATAAGGATCTAGTATACTCGTAATTCGATGGTATTCCATTTTTTACACTCTCCTTTTGATGATTTAATCAGATAAAGGGATTTTTCCACTCCATCAACGTTCCAAAATTGCACGATTCTTCATCTTCTAAATAGTTTGCAACAACATGGATAGGGGAACGGCCACACCGAAGCAGAAATGTGATAACAGGGTCTTTTAATTCACCTTTGACAACAGATTTCAAGTATTGCTCGGGAGTCATTTCATTAACTTTTTTATGATAGCCTGGCATCCTACCTCCTCCGAGCAATCGCTCCAATCCTTTATGAACAACCACTTCATACATCGATAACATTAACCATTTTCCTAATCCGAGTTTTCGATATGAGGGACTTACACTAATATCAACCACATAGAGTGTATTACCGTCAGGATTATGATTCCGAATATAACCATTATCAGTAATTTCTTCCCATGTATGTTCTGGATGGTTAGAATCAAACTCAATCAATAGACCAGTCATTGAACCTGCAATTTTACCATCCACCTCAATGCAAAGGGCACCCTCGGGGAATAACGTAACATGATTATTCAATTGTTCCCTATTCCACCATAATTCAGGCGGAAAGGGTGGAGGAAAACTTTCCTGTTGAACACGGACCAAATCTGAAAAATCCCTTTCTTTATAATTTCGAATTACAGCTGGGATAGCACGATCCTTATCGAAGACAAAAAAATTTTTATAATACACTTTCTTCCCACCTACTTTTTGTTGAGTGAGTGCCTTTAAGGTAACCAATCTGGATATAAATCAGTACGGCGATCACGCCATGTGGTGACGGAACCACTATCACGAACTTGATAAAGCAGGTCTAAATCCAAGTCAGCTGTTACAATCATATCTTGATTAATTTCCCCCTCTACTTGAATACCGCGTGGAGGAAAAGGGATATCGTTTGGTGTAATTACTGCAGCTTGTCCAAAATTTGCTCGCATAAAGTCAACTGTAGGAAGTGAACCAACAGTGCCGGTGGTTACAACATAGATTTGATTTTCTATTGCCCTTGCATGACTGGTGTATCGAACACGATGGAATCCGTGCCGATCATCTGTACAAGAAGGACTGAATATTATATCTGCTCCCTTTGCCTTTGCTATTCGAACTATTTCTGGAAATTCGATATCATAGCAAGTTAACATGGCAATTGTCCCTTTTTCAGTTTCGAAGACTTCTAGTTTTTCACCAGGAGCTAATTTCCACTCTTTAATTTCAGTTGGAGTTAGATGAAGCTTTGATTGTTCGGCAATTCTTCCATCTGGATAGAATAGGTGGGCAACGTTATATAAATGTTCACCTTTACGGAGGACATGGGTTCCACCAATAATGTGCATTTTTGTCTGCACAGCAAAATTACTAAATAAGGATAGATACTGTTCTGTGAAATCTGGGAGATTTTGAATGGTCAAGGGATTCCCTTGTTTAGTGCCAATAGATAGTAATTGTGTGGTGAAAAACTCTGGGAACAAGATAAAGTCTGAATCAAATTCTTGAGCGGTTTTAATATAATGTTCCACTTGTTTGGAAAATTCTTCGAATGAACTTATTGTATGAAGATGGTATTGTACTGCAGAAACTCTTAGTTTCATAGCCTCGCTCCTTCGTTTACCCATGTTTCCATATAGATTTTTGTATTTTTATAATGTATTTTAAATGGATTTATTGTTATTATTAAGCACATAAAGATTTTTAACAAGTACACACTTTTTTGTTAGATAGTGAAAAAAAATATACTATATATAAAATTATATAAATGATTAATGAAGTTGTTTGCAGTTAAACAAAAGTTTAAATCGGGGGTTAATAGTGTAGAAGTCACTCAAGTAATTTCTTAGAAACCTTAATCAAAATTTTTAGGGAGTCAAAATAGAATGATATCTGTTGTAATTCAACTTAAATATAAAAGGGTATTTGGGAACATTTTATAAATGAGGTGCTCCTTTCGTTAAAAAAAATAACAATGAAAAAGAGTTTGGAACATTCTCCAAACTCTTTTTCATTGTTGATTGAAAGTTGATTATGGTTAGACTTTTCCTATTATTTAAGGTCTATTTTACCTCTTTTTAACCTATTTAATGTATGTTCATTAAAAATTTTGGTGAGTTAAATGTTTGACCCTGGTTTTATAATTACTTTTAAAAAATGTTATAGAAATGAAAAAGGAAAATGTTTATTGGATATCTGCCATAAGTGGGGCTTGGTGAGTTGAGTTATTTCTTATCCAATACCGTTTCCATATAATTTTTCCCCCATTCATACATAGATTCAAGAATGGGCATCAGGCTTTCCCCGTGTTCAGTCATTGAGTATTCCACTTTCGGTGGTACAACAGGGTAAACTTCACGATGGATAATGAGGTCTTCTTCTAGTTCTCGTAATTGATTAACAAGCATTCTTTGTGTAATCCCTGGCATCAGAGACTTCAGTTCGTTAAATCGTTTGGTTCCCTCTTTACCTAGATGCCATAAAATAAGCATCTTCCATTTTCCCCCAATAACGGCGAGTGACAATTCTTTTTCACAGTTAAATGCCCTGTCACCAATGTGTCTCATTATTTCCCTCCATTTATAAAGATTTACAGTATCTTTTTTTATACTATATGCTCATAAAGTGCTTACTTACGTGTATAAATTATCTGCATTATACTAGATTGAAATATGGTTAATATTTTATATACATCATTAGTATACTTTTTGATACTATATGATGTAAAAGTACATACTTATACTTAAATATTATACATGTTATGATTAGTTTTGTATAGGTTGTAAGGTAATCAGAATACATGAATTTTAAGTAGAAAAATAGGGCGAGGCTTTAATCAGTGAAGTAAAAACAAATGCTGTTATCCATTTACTCATCAATGAGGCTCATTCATTTTTCACCTTGCTTCTTTATTAGACTGTTGGAAGATCCTGACAGCCTATGAGCTAGGCCTAGCCACTAAGGCGGAGGAGTCAGCAGTCTATTATCCTGAGGATCTATTTGAAAAGGGGAAAAGGATCCTGACTGTACTACTGGATCCGGTCCAATCGTTTAATTAAATAATGGAGGGTGGTAAAGTGATGAAAAAGAAAAAGCAAAAGCCAGAGAGCCATGTGTTTTATCTTTGTACAGTATGTCATACACCTCATGTAGTACCTGACTATCTACTCCCACATATAGTAGATGGATCAGTATCAGGTAAACACTGTGGAGAGTGTGGATATGAGACCACCTTTACCACTCCATTTAAAGAACACATAAATGAATATTTACAAGAGATCCAAAAGAAGGAAATAGAGTGGATATAATTATCCTTGCCATAGGGTTCTCTGGGATGAAATGGGGCGATAGCTATACCAAGCTACGTACAGTTCTCAAAATAGTAATTGGAATATACCTCGATGTAAACGTTTTCTTTTATAGCACTTTATAAAAGGAGGATAGATATGCCGGTAGTTTCGATGAAGGATATGCTAATTGTGGGGAAAAATCGTAAATATGCGGTTGGACAGTTTAATATCAATAATCTTGAGTTTACTCAGGCAATTTTACAAGCTGCAAATGAAGAGAAGTCCCCTGTAATACTTGGGGTATCAGAAGGTGCTGCTAATTACATGGGTGGGTTTAAGTTCACTGTTCAAATGGTCAAAGAGTTAATGAAGGAATACAAAGTAACAGTCCCAGTAGCTATTCATCTTGATCAAGGTTCAAGTTTTGACATATGTATACAAGCAATTCATGCTGGTTTTACATCTGTTATGGTTGATGCATCTCAATATCAACTTGAAGAAAACATTAAATTATCAAAAAGTGTGGTTGAAGTCGCCCATGCAGTTGGAGTTTCTGTTGAAGCAAAACTGGGACGAATTGGGGATCAGGAAGATAGTCTTAATAGAGATGTAGATGCTACATGGGCTATTCCTTTAGAATGTGAGCAATTAGTTCGTGAAACAGGAGTCGATTGTTTAGCACTTTCCTTTGGTTCTTATAACGGACCATACAATTTTAGATTTCACCGAATGAAAGAGATAATGGATTTAACAGGTGTTCCACTGGCTCTTAACGTTGCCGGTTTTCCTATTAAGGATATTCAAAAGGCGATTTTTTTTGGCGCAGCCAAAATCGATGTTGATACTGAGAACCAAGTTTCTGCTACAGAAGTCGTGCGCTCTTTTTTAATTGAAAAGCCGAATAAATGCGATCCACGTATATTCCTGGGGCCCGCTCGTGAAGCAATTAAAAATACTGTCAAAGGGAAAATGCAAGAATTTGGTTCATCAGGTAGAGCTCAGTTAAAATACGAGGTCCTATATAGATAATAATTAAAAATAGTATTGATTTAATAATTAATTATGATAGTACAAGGGACTTTCAACTACCCTTTTAATATCATAAATTATATTTCATACAACTTTAAATGAATTTTTAATTCTTGGTGTCATAACAATTGATAGATGAAAATTTAATATATTCTCTTTACATTACTTTATTTAATGGTTTTTCATTTTAATATTATTTCACATTGTAGTTATGTTTTGCTATGATCAAAATTTTGATTAGGATGTGGTGGAAAACGATGAAGAATGAAAAATTAATGAAAGAGTTACTTGCAAATATTGATTCTAAACGTAAAGAAATGATTAAATTTGCTCGGAAAGTAGGCTTTACGAGTGAAAAAACAGTTAAATGCAGCCAAGAATTAGATATGTATTTAACCCAATATCAGCTAATTTTTTTAAAGAGGACATCCTGAAAACTATTTATAAAGCACTCAAACTGATGAATTATTGGATTATAAATCATGAGGATGTAATTCAAATTTTTAAGATTTAGGAAAAGTATGGGGGATAAAAAATTATTAATTTGTACATTCATTTTAAGTACTATGTTTTACAACTTTAAACCAGAAAGGGGTATTTTTATGTTAATGGATGTGTGTATTACTTGTGGGGATGAGTTATCAAAAATGGAAAGAAATAGATGTGAATGTTGGGAATGTATTGATAAGGCAATTGAAACCTATGGGGAAGATTTTTTAGATGAATAATCAATCTTTAGACAATAATTACAAAAATTAAATTAACAGTATTTAGTTAAACCCATACTTTTTCTAATTCCTACGCTTCTAGTATGTTAAATAATCTTTTTATTATAGCAATGGATAATCCCTCAACTCCCCTTATTTTCTTCAAGTCATGAAGCTCAATTTTGTAGTGCAGAGTACCACCTTACTGTTAACACCAAAAATATTAGCTTGATAGCTATTCGATTAAAAAAGGTTATTTTAACTCCTTCTGTAAAATCCATAGTATGAAGCATTTCCTAAGGTTTCTTGAAAGTTTTTATATTTGTAGATAAACTGTAATTCCTCATTATTCACTATTCTTTTCTTCAACTCTTACAAATAGTATGTTTTTTGACACTATATGATAAAAAAGTGCATACTTTGTTTTCTGAAAACTAAGTCTTAGAATAATGACTAGATGAAACATTACTTATGATCACTTTTTAATCACTTGAATTAGCATTATCTTCAAAATAATCAATATAAAGACTCTAATCCTAAAATTGAAAGGAAGAATTAATTATGACAAAACAACAGATCGGTGTAATCGGCTTAGCAGTAATGGGTAAAAATCTTGCGTTAAACATTGAAAGTAGAGGATATTCAGTATCAGTTTATAACCGTTCATCTGAAAAGACAGAAACATTTTTAAACAAGGAAGCAGTAGGCAAACAGGTTGTTGGCACATATAGTGCTGAAGAATTTGTAAATTCTTTAGAAAAGCCTCGAAAAATATTATTAATGGTAAAAGCAGGTAATGCAACAGATGCAACAATCCATTGGTTAAGACCTTTTCTTGAAGAAGGGGACATTCTTATTGATGGAGGAAATACTTTTTTTCAAGATACAATTAGACGGAATAAAGAATTAGAAGCAGCAGGTATTCATTTTATTGGCACAGGAGTTTCAGGAGGAGAGGAAGGGGCACTAAAGGGGCCTTCTATTATGCCTGGTGGTCAGAAAGAAGCCTATGAACTAGTAAAACCAATTTTAGAAGCAATTTCAGCAAAAGTAGAAGGCGATGCTTGCTGTACATATATCGGTCCTAACGGGGCTGGTCATTATGTAAAAATGGTTCACAATGGTATTGAATACGGCGATATGCAGCTTATATCAGAAGCCTATTTTATAATGAAACAATTACTTGGTTTAAGTGCTGGGGAGCTTCACGAAGTATTTTTAGAGTGGAATAAAGGCGAATTAGATAGCTATTTAATTGAGATCACAGCAAATATTTTTACAAAAGTAGACGAAGAAACAGGAAAACCACTTATCGATGTAATACTCGATTCAGCTGGACAGAAAGGTACAGGTAAGTGGACGAGTCAGAATGCTCTAGATTTAGGAGTGCCACTTCCGATTATTACTGAATCTGTATTTTCTCGCTTTATTTCTTCAATGAAAGAAGAACGCGTAAAGGCAAGCAAGTTGTTAAAAGGACCTAAGGTAAATACCTTTGAAGGTAATAAAGAAGAGTTAATTGAAGCGGTACGTAAAGCTTTATATATGAGTAAAATATGTTCTTATGCACAAGGATTTGCCCAAATGCGAACCGCATCTGAAGAATATAATTGGAACCTTCGTTATGGCGATATTGCCATGATTTTCCGAGGAGGTTGCATTATTCGTGCACATTTCTTACAAAAAATTAAAGATGCATATGACCGTAATCCTAGCTTGGAGAACCTATTATTAGATCTATATTTTCATGAAATTGTAGAAAGTTATCAATCCGCATTGCGTAAAGTAGTTGCAGTGGCAATTGAATATGGTATTCCGGTACCTTCGTTTTCTAGTGCTATTGCTTACTATGACAGCTATCGTACAGAAACATTACCGGCAAACCTCTTACAGGCACAGCGTGATTACTTTGGAGCCCACACGTACCAACGTGTTGATAAAGAAGGCATTTTCCACACAGAATGGTTTCAATAAAAATTATTCCTACTGGCTGGGCTGTTTACATTTAAAACAGTTTTGGTTTTACACAGTTAATAAATAGAACTTTAAAACTTATGTTTATTTTGACTCCGTCTATGTATCCTTGTTGAAAACAAAACAAATATAGTATTTATAAATAATAAGGACCAGGTTGTAATTTTATGTGATACAAAAGGTAAGTTTAAGAATAATACTTAAATGGTGATATAGGACCAGCTATTTTAAATTACTAGTTAAGCGAGGTGTTTATGATTAAAAAAATAGGGTTACTAGTCATGGCATATGGAACTCCTAATAACTTAAATGAGGTTGAATCCTACTATACTCACATTCGTCATGGAAGAAAACCATCTGTAGATTTGTTAGAAGATTTAAAAAGGAGATATAGGGGAATAGGTGGTAATTCCCCACTTGCTAAAATAACGCGAAACCAAGCGAAGCAGTTAGTTCTTAAACTAAATAATTGGTTTGAGACACATGAATTTGTTATGTATCTAGGATTCAAACATGCTGTTCCCTTTATTGAAGATGCCGTTCAGCAAATGAAGAATGATGGAATTGAAGAGGCAATAAGTATTATTCTTGCCCCACATTATTCTATTTATAGTGTAAAAGCGTATAATGATCGTGCTAAGACAATGTCTAAAAAAATTAATGGTCCTGTGATTCATGCCATTAATTCTTGGTATTCCGAGCCTAAGTTTATTACTTTTTGGGCAAATCAAATAAAGAAAATTATGCTTTCGATAGATGATTTCTCCAAATCCATTGTTATCTTTTCTGCTCATAGTCTACCAGAAAGAATTCTATTAAATGGTGATCCCTATCCTGAACAGGTTGCTAAAACAGCAGAATTAATAGCTAGTAAAGCCAATATAAAAAGTTATTCAGTTGGTTGGCAAAGTGCAGGTAGGACTGGAGAACCTTGGCTTGGTCCAGATGTCAAAGAGCTTACGAGAGGATTATACGAACAACATGGTTATACATCATTTATATACTGTCCTATCGGCTTTGTAGCCGAACATTTAGAGGTTCTATATGATATCGATTATGAGTGTAAATTAGTTACGGATAAGTTCGGCGTAAATTATTATCGTCCAAAGATGCCGAATGCAAATAATGGATTTATTGAAGGTCTTGCATCTGTTATCTCAAAAAAAGTCAGAGAAACTCAAAGAATTCTAGTTGAATAAAAGTTTAGGGATAAATAGATAGTCGTAATAGGGTTAAGCTTCAGGAGAAAAATTTTTACATCAAAAAGTATCAGATTATAAAAGTACATCCTATCGTCATTGAGAAATCCACTTCCATCTATATTGCGATTGTCCAATTATACTTGGAGGATGTTGGAACATTGTATGCGGTTGATGGTGATGGACAATTAGCTGTGATTATTTCCAGAAAAAATTTACTTCGGAAAAAATTAAATTACTGGTCCCCCTAATCGTATTTTGCGGTATCATAGCTTCGCTTGTTATACGAGATCTCTTTATCCCAACCAGCCCCTATCATATTTCTAAAAGTAGGGGCTTGACAGGATCCATGTTCCACTGGGGCTTATGTTCTACTCCGTCTATCGTTATAATGAACGATATAAAGAATGGTTAACCAGAAAATATAAAATGTACCCTATAGAGTAGACACCTTAAAAAAGGTCTGCGCTATAGGGTACTTTTATGTGTAATGAATAAAAAATGGGGAACTGGAGAAAAATCAAATGTCAAAAAACACTTTACTGAAAAGGAAATGAGAAACCTATCCAATAATCCTTATGTCAAATCTGTAAGTTCAAAGGGAATTACGTATACAGATGAGTTTAAAAGGATTTTCATAGCTGAAAATGAGAATGGAAAATTACCAAGGCAATTTTTTGAAGAAAATGGCTTTGATGTTGAAGTCCTTGGTATTGTCAGAGTAAATAGATCAGCTTCTAGGTGGCGAGCTGCTTATAATGAATCGGGTGTATTAGGACTTCTTGATATGCGTAAATACGTATGTGAATAATATCACCAGTTTAGAAATTATGAACATTAAGTTCCTTGTTAAACGGGGGGCAAGAGTTTAAGAAGTTCTGTAGCAACTCATCTTTTCATAGTGCTCTCAAAAAATGAAATGTGATAAAGAAAATGTTTTAGAGTATGTAGCAGGGTTAACCCTGTTTTTTTCATTAATGAAAGACTATTGTTTTTGATTTTGTATTATAATTGTTATTTTGCTTGTTCGTAAAAGTACACTTTTTCGAACGGTTGTTTTTTATTAAAAAAAGGCTTTTTTTGACGTTCGTAATACTTGAAAAATGATTTATGAACGTTCTTGGTTTTCATAGTACTTTTACGAACGTTTTTTGGTAGAATAAGAGAAAAAGAACCAAAATGAAGGAGATTCAAATGGACGTTCGAAAATTTGGTTACATACGAGTAAGCAGCAAAGATCAGAATGAATTACGACAACTTGAAGCCATGAAGGAAAAAGGGATAAATGAACGAGACATTTTCATGGACAAACAAAGTAGAAAAGATTTTAAGAGAGCTCAATACCAATTACTTAAGCGTATCATACGGAAAAGGGACGTACTCTATATTCATTCGCTTGATCGCTTTGGCCGGAACAAAGAAGAAATTCTACAGGAGTGGAATGACATTACGAAAAATATCCAGGCCGACATTGTGGTACTGGATATGCCCTTATTGGATACCACTCAATTCAAAGATAGTCTAGGCACTTTCATTGCCGACCTGGTTTTACAAATTCTTTCTTGGATGGCAGAAGACGAACGCAATCGAATTCGGAAACGGCAGCGTGAAGGCATTGAGGTCGCATTAAAAAATGGAGTAGTTTTCGGAAGACCGAAATCTGTAATAACAGAAGAGTTTAAACAAGTTTATCATCGATGGAAAACCGGAGAGATAACAGCAGTGCAGGCGATGCAAGAAATAGGGATTAAAAAGACAACTTTTTATAAGTTAGTTAAGGAGTACGAAAGAGAATTGAAAAGTCTCAATATATAATAGAAGAAACTCTTCAAAAAAAGCCTTTGCTCATCGAAAAAGCAAAGGCTTTTATTAAGAAAATAGGAAATATATGTTGAAGTTTAGAAGAGATTGTGAAGATTTGTACTTAAACTAATGGGGCAGAATACTTCAATAAAGTTTGTTTCCTTTGTATGACGGAATTATAAAAAAATGTACTTTTGAGGTGTTATTATGTCGGTAAATGGTCTTAATCATTTTTTATTTTCTGTGTCTAATTTAGAGAAATCGATAGAGTTTTATAAAAATGTGTTTGATGCAAAGTTGTTAGTCAGGGGCAGAAGTACAGCCTATTTTGATTTGAATGGTATATGGCTTGCCCTTAATGAAGAAAAAGATATTCCCCGTAATGAAATCAGCCAGTCATACACTCATATTGCATTTTCAATAGAGGAAGTTGAGTTTGATGATATGTATACTAAACTTGAGGGATTGAATGTAAACATCCTTTCAGGTCGTCCAAGAGACGAAAGAGATAAAAAATCCATTTACTTTACTGACCCTGATGGTCATAAGTTTGAATTTCATACAGGTACTTTACAAGATAGGCTGGATTATTATAAAAAGGAAAAAACAAATATGGAGTTTTACAATTAATAATTTCCCTGTTCAGATAAAAATTGTTTATCGAAAAGATTGTGAAGAAATACACTTAAAGTAACGGGGGCTTATGTTTAACAAGAAGTTGCTGCGGCAGCTCTTTTTCTTTATTGTGCTAACGTGCAGTTTAGTTGAACAAGGAAATCAACAATACGTATCGAATAATATTGTTAAAACAAATTTTTAAGGAGAAGGACAATGAATAATTTTAGCTTAATTAATGTTTTAATAGTTTTATCAGTAATCATTATTGTTGTTATAGCGTATATGCCTACGTTTTATAAAATCAATAAACGCCTTAATTACTTAGAAAATGAGATAAAAAAATTAAATGGAGAATAAACCTTGTTCAACTAAAGGGTGCGTTAGTTTAAGACTATAGGGGCTGCTCTAATGAAGATAATTGGAGAAGATAATGTGAAGATAGATATGGTATTTGATTATGAAATAGGTAATGATTTAACTTCAAATATACAAGAATTGTTAAGCGAATGTTTTCAAGAAGACTTTCCAAAAAACAGAATTTATTTCAAACAATTACCTCATTTTAGATTTGTAGTTTTTAACGACAAAAATCAACTTGTAGGACAGGTAGGAATAGATTACAGAGTGATGAATCTTAACGGAAATCCTATAAGAGTGCTTGGTCTAATTGATTTATGTGTCACCCAAAACACTCGCTCACAGGGGATAGGTTCGATGTTACTTTTAGAAATTGAACAGTTTTGTTGCAATAGAAATATTGATTTTTTATTGTTATTTTCTGACAACAAAACGTTGTATTTAAAAAATGGGTACAAGTCAGTTACGAACAAATGTAAATGGTTAAAAATTGACCATATAAGTCAAATTACAAGGGATATAGGTTATGAAGTAATTGATGGATTAATGATTAAAGAAGTTGGTAAGTCTGGTTGGAGCGAAGGAGATCTAGATTTTTTAGGCTATCTTTATTAAGCTAACGGGTCCGATAGCTGAATTGGGAGTTGTCGATACGGCAGCTCTTATTGCTTATTGTGCTAACGGGGCAGGTTTGTTGAAGAAGGATATTTTCTGTTTTAAGCGAATTAGAATTTCAAACAGACCTTACACAATACAGGTATTGAAAATAACAGGAACATAGGAGGTATGAGATATGAAGATCAATAGAATAGATCATGTGAGTATAAACGTAAATGATCTTTCAGAGGCTAAAGCGTTTTTTCTTGATTTAGGACTTGAAGTGCAAGCGGAATGGGAATTGGATGGAGAACAGTTGGACAGAATAGTTGGGCTTAATGATGTTAAAACGGCATGTGTAGGATTGGGGATGCCAGATGGTCAGGCATGGATAGAGCTAGTCAAATTTTATACGCCATCAGATGAAAAAGATATTCAGCAACCTTTTGCAAATACGCTGGGTATCCGACATATTTGCTTTGCTGTTGAAGATATTGAAGCTATTGTTGCAAAATTGAAAAAGAAGGGCACGGAAATCTTTAGTGAGATACAGCAATATGAAGAAAGTTATAAGTTATGCTACGTTCGTGGTCCAGAGGGAATTATTTTAGAGTTGGCGGAGAAAATCAAATAAATATTGAAAACTTTAAAGATTTCTTCTTAAACTATCGGGTAGCTTTTGTTAAGGAGATGACCGCTGCGGCGGTCATTTTTTCTTGTTGAACTGGGCAGATTAGCACAACAAGAGCTTCCTTTTTAGGAACATTTGCAGGATTAATAATCTTTTGTGTGGAATGTTTAACCTCATACATAGAACATCTGAAAAGGAGTGGGATAAACTATGAAAACACGAGTAACCGAGATTTTTGGAATTAAATATCCAATTGTACAAGGAGGACTTGCCTACCTTGCTTTTGCTGAACTGGCGGCTGCGGTCTCGAATGCAGGAGGACTTGGACAAATTACTGCGGCAACGCTGCGTTCACCTGAAAAACTTCGGGAGGAAATTCGTAAAGTACGCACACTTACCAATAACCCATTCGCCGTAAACTTTGCCATTGCAAGGCACGATGGACAATATAAGGAATTGCTTGAAGTTGCTATTGAAGAAAAGGTACCTGCAATTTCTATAACAGGAGCTAATCCTCAACCTATTTTTGAACGTATAAAAGGAGAAAATATTCTAACGCTTGTCCTTGTTGCAGGCGTTAGACAGGCACAGAAAGCAGAACAACTCGGTGCTGACGCTGTAATGGCAGTTGGACAGGAAGGCGGTGGACATTTAGGACGAGACGATATTGGTACAATGGTACTTATTCCTCGTGTAGTCGATTCCGTATCGATTCCGGTGTTAGCGAGCGGTGGGATTGGAGATGGACGAGGTTTAATGGCAGCTTTTGCACTTGGGGCAGAAGGAATTGAAATGGGTACTCGCTTTATTGCTACTAAAGAGTGCGTTCACGCAAACGAGAAATATAAGCAGGCAATTGTTAATGCGAAAGAGTCGGATACAGTAATTATTAAGAGAACAATTGGTTCACCAGGACGAGTCTTGAAAAGTGAATTTACTCTGGATATTATCGAACGTGAAAAAGAAGGAGCCACCTATGAAAATTTGCAAGAAATAATTAGCGGAAATGCTAATTGCAGATATATCTATGATGGAAATGAAGATGAAGGTTTTGGATGGGCTGGACAAGTAATCGGACTTATTAACAATATTCCTACTGTTCAGGAGTTATTTGATGAAATGATATTAACAGCAGAAAAAGGATTAAGCCGTATTGGTAATATTATCGGAGAGCAGACCCATCGATAATTATTTATTATATTTATGGACGTTATCTGAATCGTTAATGGTTGCTGCGGCAACCATTTTTATTAGAAAGCAAAGATTGTGAAATAAAATACTTAAGCTAACGGGTGCGTTAATTGAAGAGCCATCTGTCATGTTTGGAGGTGGAGGCTTTTGTTTCTACTTGTATCTAGCAAAAGAGAGTCTTATGCGGATTTACTCCTTCCTTAATTTGTTATAATAATATAATGGGGAGGGGTTTACTTGAGTAATGGAAGAGAACGAAAATCACTCAGAGAAAGAGCAAAAGAAATTATTGATGTAACCGCAGAAGGTGGAATATCAACTGTATCAGAGGTTTTTCTTGAGGGTGCTTTAGGAGCAGTTGTGCCAGGAGCAACTAGCGTTATTTTTAGTTACAAACAAAAAAGATTGGAAGATAACTTACTTCGATTAATTTCAGAACTTCAGAATAGGATATCTATCATAGAAGAAAATTTTCTTAGGATGTCACCTGAAAATCAAACATTAATTAAGGATTTTTTCGCTGGACTAATTTGTGATTATGTTATTGATGAGCAAGAGGAAGAGAAAATTAGATATATAGCAAATGGATTTGTTTCTCTAACAGGGCAAGAAACTCTTGAAACAAAGGAAACAATTATTTACTTGGACATCCTTAGGAATTTAAGAATGATTGACTTAAGGATACTTTTTGATAAAGACAAAGTTATTTTATATGATGGTAATTTTAGTGAATATCTTATCAGTTTAGGAATTGACAATGATCACTACAGAATGTGTAGAGAAAAACTACTTCGACAAGGTTTACTTAAAAGCTCATATGATGACGAATATCAAAAAATAGTTAAAAAAGTAAATGATTTAACCGATTGGGCACTGTCATTTCAAAAAGGAAAAGTAAATAAACTAGCAAGTAATTTTGCAAGTTTTAAGCCAAAGGACAGAGAAAACATTTCTTTAAGTAAATTAGGTCGTTCGTTTATTGAATTTTTCTCAGTTAGTGATGAAATAGAATAGCTGAAAGGAGCCTTTCAGGGCTCTTTTCTAGAATTGATTACTTATCTAAGAAATCCTCCAAAGTTTTATTAGAACTATTTAAATAGTTCTCAATTTTGCTACCAGTTCGCAGTTTTTTTGTATTCAAAAGGGATAGCATATCTATAATAAATGAAATAATAAGTTTGTGAATAAATGTACTTAAACTAATGGGTGCAAGACTTGAAGATCGGAGCTGTCATTTGGCAGCTTTTTTGTTTCGACTAACGGGGCAGGTTACTTGAAGAAGCACAAAAGAATCATACCGTGTATCGGCTATGGGGCGTATGAATTATCTGGCTTTGTAGGAAAATAGAGTGGAGGATGTGAGGTGACGATGTGGTTCTTTGTGCTAAGCGTAGTTGTACTTAACATAGTGTTCCTGTTCATGCCCAAAAAGCTGACCCCTATCGAGATATTTTCTACTTGTATGTTTGCGATGGTTTTTCAGCAACTCGTAGACCTCGCTTTAGACTTAAAACTCGATTGGTATGGTTATTTTGCAAAAGGCATACAATGGACGTACATAATCGCTATACTTGGAATTTATCCTGCAGCGAATGCAATATTTCTGAATTACTATCAATACATGAAGAATATATCACAGAAATTTTGGTATATCATTGGGTGCTCGGTTTTTGCTGTGGTTTACGAGTGGTTGGCGGATGTATCTGGATATTTCTATCATAACCAGTGGAAACTGTGGCAATCTGCAGTTGTTTATCCGTTCTTATACATTATCCTCGTGCTTGTTTTGAAGTTAGTTCGGAAGCTGATTTTACGTCAATTCGAGCGTATTTCCTAATAAGCACGTACTGGGAATTTAATTATTTTGTATAAGTGTAAAAGATAAAGCTAATCACTTCGGCAAGGGACTGGTCTTATGTATATTTTCATTAATACTTTTTATTTAATTGCGGGGTTAATATGGGGGGATTGGAGAAATTGGAAACAGTATTATCCCACCATTCTTTTTTTTATAATAGGAGACTTTTTATATAATTTTTTACTTTATAAGAAATCGATGTGGATTTTTCACGATTTAATTTTGCCTAATCATACAACGATTACCCTTTTATCGATGACAATTTCTTATACTGTAACCGTATTAATATACTTAGGAAAATTTCCTGAAGGTTGGATGAAACGCTTTTTTTGGTTTTTGTTATGGTCAGGAATTTATTTAGTTGCTGAATACTTTAACAATAAAATGGGATTTATTACTTATCATCATAGTTGGAATTTTGGTTGGTCTGTTTTCTTCACAAGTATCATTTTCCTTATTTTGCCGATTCATCAAAAAAACCCTTTGTTAGCTTGGCTCTTATCCATAATCATTATAATATCTTTACTAAATATCTTTGATGTGAAAATTAGTGATATGAAATAATAAAGATTTAAAGATAAGCCTATTCCAACTGTAGGCTTGTAATTGTTGGTATTTTTCAATTAATTTGGGCTACAGTAGTTCCTCAAATGCAATCAAAAAAATTTAAAAATTGCAAAGGAAACCATAATTCTTCGGTTAACTTTTGCTAGTTTGTGAAGAATTACACTTAAACTATCGGGTGCTTGAGTTAAACAAGAAATCTTAAAGGACTTGGATACTCTTCAAGTCCTATTTTGTGTCTATTAGAAGCGATTATTCGGAAGCATATTACTCTATAAAGCACACACGCCTGTAGATGCTCAAGATGGCTCGTGGAGGCGTTTTAGAATGTCTATCCTCCCCACATTCCTCCCCCTTCCCCCTTAATTCAGTTTTGCTCAAGATTGAATCTGAGAGCATTATGTAAGCCTGCTTTGTTGAGTAGGTTTGGTTAGTACCCATCTTTTATTTTGTCTGCTACTGAATGAAATATAACGTGTCTAGCACTTCGAATCTGTAGAGTTAACTCTACAGGAGGGTTTATTTGTTTAGGACAGCACAAATCACTGTATGGGAGTTTATGTAGATATAAGAAGGAGATAATTTTCAAATAGAGGTTAATCAGTTATCTTTCATTTTGAATACTTTTTCCCCTTTAACAAATAATACATATATAATTGGGTATTATTTGGAGGGTCTGTTATTCATGACTGAGAATAAAATTGATTTAACATCGTCCGAGATAGCATCTCTATGGACATCCTACATGAACGATAGTATGTCGATTCAATTTTTAAACTATTTTCTTAGTACAGTTGAAGATACAGAAGTAAGGTCAATTATTGAGATGGGTCATAGCATTTCATCTAGTCACCTCTCCTATTTAAGTGAACTCTTTCAACAAGAAAATATTCCTGTTCCCAATGGGTTTTCTGTGAGTGATGTTAATCTAAATGCTCCTCGATTATATACCGATGCCTTTATGCTTACATATCTCAACCATATGTCTAAAGCGGGAATGCTTGGATATAGTGGCTTTTTGTCTATGAGTGCAAGAAGAGATATTCGGAAATTCTTTAAGGATTCACTTATAAAGATATCTGAATTATATGATGAAAGTTCAGATGTACTTCTTCACAAAGGACTGTTTATCCGTTCACCATATATTGATTATCCTAAACAAAAGGATTTTGTTGACAGTAAAAGCTATTTAAGCGGTTTAAATCCATTTTCAAATAAACGACCGTTAAATGCTATAGAACTTTCTCACTTACATATGAATATTCAAACCAATTTAATCGGGGCAGCTTTATGTATTAGTTTTGCCCAATCTTCACCAAGGAAAGAAGTACAAAAAATTATGCTTCGAGGTAAAGACATTTCTGAAAAGCACGTCAAAATATTCACTGGTGTTTTACTTGATAATGATACACAGTCTCCTGTATCTGCTGATGTATCAATAACCAATTCAACTGCAGAGGTATTTTCTGATAAATTGATAATTTCCCATATAGGAATATTAACAGCAACGGGGTCTGGTAATTATGCAACAGCCGCCGCCGCAAGTCAACGAAGCGATTTAATCTTAAATTATGAGCGTCTTTCACTTGAGATTGCCCAATATGCTAAGGACATTGCCTATTTAATGATTCAAAACGAATGGCTTGAACAACCTCCAGGAACTATGGATAAGGTAAAATTAGCCAAACAAAAAAAGCAAAATTAAAATTGAAGTAATAGAGTTCATAAATAGCAACTCCTTTCTCAAGGGTTGCTATTTATTTTGCTTCATTAATTATGAGAAAAAAGGCAAGCACAATATTATGCTCGCCTCTCTTTTACATCAATGTGAACTAGATGATACTTATAGAATACTCAGTGCTTAATTAAAATTGGCATTCTTAATATAGAGTTTAACCATGATGTCTTCTTGTCTATTGAGATTGCAGCTTTCATTACCAAAAGAATTAAGGTTGAGATTAAGCTAATTAGAATATTCAAAGTATATCCCTCCACATCGAGGTTTAGTGTTAAATACAACACTAGGTTTTAGTTTGTTCCTAATAAACAAACTTATTCAAAATAAAATTAAAGGGTCGTGGTGGCGGTTTACGAGGTCTATATCCTATTAAGTTATTAGAATAAACTCTAGATTGAATCTGAGGGCATTCTGTAAGCCTACTGTGGAGATGCTCCTTTTCTAAAACCATTAACAAAGTGACCTCCTTCCCCGTGAGATACGATACTTTACTTAGAGAGAAGGTTTGTATAGCCTCGCCCCTGCATGGGGGGCATACATATCTCTCTTATTCTATATTTGTCTCTCTTATAAAATTAGTATCTCTTCTTACAGTACCACCATGTGTTATTTTGACGACACTCAATACCACATTCTCGGAAAGAAGTGTCATTTTCGTGACACTCTATTCCCGATGATTTTTATAAAGTAATTGGGTTTTTCTGTTAAAAAAACTATATTGATTGTGAAAGAATGTACTTAAACTAACGTAAGCAGGTTAGTTGAACAAGGGAATCCCTATTCCGTCCGCTGACGCACAGAAACAGGAGAAAATCGCCGTTTTTGGGGTCGGGTTTCCTGATTCTGATTATGCTGGGTATTTTTTCCACAAGAATGGCTGTCTCATGTGGTTTTGCTATTTCGCTAAATCAACAACAAAAATACACACTATGTACGCAAGGGGGAAGTATAGTTGAATTTGTAACATAAACTTTTGGCGGATGGCATTAAAAGGAAACAAATTAAAACATCAGGAATACTTAATATAAACAAACTGGTGAACCCTACTAGCGTGGTACTAGTAGGGCATGTAATTTATTGATTTAGTCCTTCATCAGTTACTATTGGGTTAATCTCATTCGTACTACCATTTTTATTTTTCTCATTTGTAGCATTTTGTGCCTCAAGTTGATTAAGCTGGTTTTTCACTGATTGTGAGTTTGTTAAATTATTTTGAATGTCTTTTTTCATTTATCCATTACCTCCTTTCCTAATTAGGTTTAGAAGACCAATCCAATTTTATTCAGGTTATAATTTTGAAATTTCCAGAGATATAAACAGTTTTTCGAACAGGAAAGTGGTTGCTATGGAGAGATTGTGAAACATTGTACTTTCACTAACGGGTAGCGTTAGTTGATCAAGACCGTCGAAATGACGGTCTTTTCTAATGAGTAAACATAATCGTAGAAATGTTTACTCTGTACATAAACTCGTTATGGAACTAACGTGGCAGTTTAGTGGAATAGTGGGGACGGATTATTTTAAATCTAATCGGGGAATATAAAACCGAATTAGCATTAATTGGAAGGAGGACTTCTTCATTGGTTCTTACCACTTTTATAAGCATATCGTTGCTTCTGGCACTCATTGCCCGATTTGCCGTGAGAACCCTTCACTTTTTTGAAATCATTTTTACTATCACGTTAAGTATTTTTTTGTACTTCACTGGCTGGTGCATATTTTTTTTCAACTACGGCGTGCTTTCCGTTTCAGTACAACCGGGGACATATTGCGGTTTTCTGATTTTTGGTTTAATAACGGTACCGTCGATCGTTCTCATAGAAGTGAGCATTGGCTTTTGGCGAGACAGTCTCAGGTGGAAGCTGCTGGTTTGGTTAGGTAGCTCGGGGGTGCAACTGGGGATGGAAGCATTGGCGGTAAGGGGAAAAGCGATCATAAATTACGCTTGGTCCATTCCTTCATCGTTCGCAGCGTGGATTGTGTATTTTGCCGTAATGTATATACTGGTGCATATGTATCGTAATATGCTCCGCAAGGATGTGTGGATCCCGTGATTCTGTTCCCACCCGAGCGATTCGATGCAAATGAATGGTTTATCTTCATTGTCAGCCTTATTGGGTACAGCCTTATGTGGATGCTGCCTAAGAGGTTTCCGCCTTCGATGGGATTGCTGATTTCTCTCGTCCCTCTGCTATTTGCCAAAATATTCGACACGATCTTGTCGTTACCACCTTTCGAGATGTATTATGTTAACGACACTAATAAAATGGAATGGATCGACCTGTTCTTGTATTTAATGTACCTGCCCTTCGGATATTTTTTTCTGTATGCGTACGACTGGTTTCGCCCTAAACCAGTCAGAACCGTTGCGATACTAACGCTTACTTCGATGCTTGCTGTGTTGTTCGAATGGATAACGGTAAAAGTGGGCGTGTTTCATTATACTGGTTGGCAAATTTACTATTCGCTACCCGTATATATCACAGTGCAAAGCTTATATATCATTTTATATGAGCATATGAATAGAGAATATATTCGTACCAAACGGTAGCTTCGAAAGAACATCCATTAAATACTGACTGTTTCGACCACGATCTAAAGGTACGCTCACGCATATTGTTCAACTAACGGGTGCAAGAGTTAAACAAGAGGTTGCTGCAGCAGCGTCTTTTTTTCTTATTGAACTTACGAAACAGGATAGTTAGTTAAATATGGTATTTACAATTGCAAAGATGAATTATATATATCCCCAAAAAAGTATTCTTCTCTATTGATTTTAGAGGATTTTGAGTATTTTTTTAACTTGATGTGCATTTGATGCTACCTTAATATAAACAAGTGCAAAAGTTTCTAAATAAGAGGTGTAATTATGAAGTTTGATGAGTTTACAGTTGGACAGGTGTTTGAAACTAATTCCTTCAAAATGACAAAAGCGGATATTATGAGATTTGCAGGAGAATTTGATCCTCAATATATGCATTTAGATGAGGAAAAAGCAAAGCAGGGGAGATTTGATGGAATCATCGCTTCCGGACTACATACATTAAGCATTTCAGTAAGGCTTTGGATTGAACAAGGTATCTATGGTGATGATATCATCGCTGGAACAGGGATGAATAATATGAAATTTATAAAACCGGTGTATCCTGGTGATGAATTGTATACCATCGCCAAGGTTATCGATAAGAAAGAGACGAAGAATGAATCGGGAATCATTACTGTATTGTTATCTACTTACAACGATAAAGAAGATAAAGTATTAGAAGTAGACCTGTCGGGATTGATTAAGCGATGATGTGTTGTAATTGAAAATAAGTGAAATAATCTACGCAAGTCAATTACGGCTTATGGGTTGAGTATTTTCATAATTTCATTTTTGGAAAGGGTCTTATTCCACTAAAGGGTGCAAGAGTTGAACAGTGGAGTTGTTGCGGCAGCTCCTTTTCCTGTTGAGCTAACGAAGCAGTTTTGTTAGAAAGTATTGTAAAAAAAAGTTAAATTTGTAATATAATATAAGTAATTCTTTGGTTAGTTTGGAGGTGTTATGATGATTTGGATTTATATATTTACACCTATCATTATATTGGTTGGAATAGCCATTTATTTTGACAAAAAATCTGGGGCGACTTCACCAGATGAAAGAACAGCTGATAAGTTAGAGGAATATCCACCAGAAAATCCTTTCGGACCCAATAATTTTTGACCTTAAAATGATTCAAATACAACTTTTCAAAGACAATGTGAAGGATTGTACTTAAAATAACGTGGTGCAAGAGTTTAAGATCAGTGGCTGCTTCGGCAGCTTTTTTTGTTGTTCCACTAACGGGGCAGGATAGTTAATTTAAAATATTTGGTAATAATAAGTGGAGATACTTAATCGAAAGAACGGTGGTATAAGGTGAACCCTACTTGGGGAGATGTAGTAAAAAAACGAGAAGAACTCTCAACATTAAACCTTGATTATTATCTAAGACACAATTTATTTAATTTTGATTGGTGGTTAATTCTAGCCTTAACGGTATTTAGTTACATTATTTGGTGTAGATTTGTTGATAAAAAGCGAATAAGAGAAATTCTGCTTTTCGGTCTTATGATAATAGCTATTGCTGATTTTATTGATGTTTTGGGAACTGGATATATGCTATGGGGATATCCAAATATGATAATACCAGCAGTTCCGCCTTTATACGGTGTAAACTACGCATTCCTACCTGTAACTTATTCGCTTATTTACCAATATACTCAAAATTGGAAATCTTTCATCATCGCTATGGTAATAATGGCTATTGTTTTTGCCTTTATTGGAGAACCACTATTTATATGGCTTAAAATTTATGATCTGCATAACTGGAAATCGATTTATTCATTTCCACTTTATATTATTTTAGGTGTGATTGTTAAATGGACAATCGATAAAGTAAGTTTTATTAGCAAGAAGCAAACCAGTTAAGAAGAGTATTGTTCAACTATCCTAACGAAAGATTTTAACTGGGTGGAAATGAAATTACCTCGATCAGAGGATTTACAGAGAAACTCCCTTTCAATATGAAGGGAGTTTTTCTTATGGCTTTAGAATGTGAAGGATTGCACTTAAACAAACGGGTGCTAGAGTTAAAGATTGGGGGTTGCTGCGGCAGCCCTTTTCTTGTTCCACTAACGGGGCAGTTTAGTTCAAGAATGTTTACAAGATTTTTTTCAACAATTGGGCGGAATAGATAAGTTAAATAGGAAAGGAATTTAAATATTATTAGAGAACTAATAGATTAGAAATAATGCATACTCATCAAGAGACATTAATATGCATAACAGTGATAAAGGAGTGATTAATTTGAGTGATTTGAAAGTGATTGAAACATACAAAAGCTATCTGCAAAACTATTCTTTGGAGCAACTAAGGTATATAACTGATGAAGGTGTTTGGTCTATCGGTCAAATGTACGACCATTTGATCCTCGTTGCCCATGAGTACCTTGACAATGTGGAAACTTGTTCGGCAGCAGAGGAAGAGCAAAAGCTTGGGAAAACGGAATTTGGTGAGCATTTATATAAAATTGGAGGATTCCCACCAATAAAAATCAAGTTACCGGACGAATTAAATACCCCACCAAGCAATTCGGATAGTAAAGAAAACCTTATGAGTAGGCTAGATCAGGTAATGCAGAGGTTGAGACAATGGGAATCTAAAGTAGATTCTATAAATCCAAATTACAAAGTAAAACATGAGGGCTTTGGCTGGCTTAACGCTAGGGAGTGGTACGATTTGGTAAGCATGCATTTCAGTCATCACTTGCGTCAGAAGTGTGAATTAGAACAAAAACTTGTGTTCTTAGAACTTACAAGCTTAATGAATTAGAAAGCGAGTGTTGATTTATTTATTAAACTACCATGAAAATTAACTTCTGTAACTTCGGTAAAAAGGCAATACTTAAATAGACGCAGCTCATCCATTTTTTAAAAAAGAGCGGGGCGCCTGATCAAGGTGTTTATGGACTACGAGAATAATGGATTAGGATGCTTCGGTAATTGTCACATTATAACCTAAGTTTTCTAGTCTTTGATCCGAGTGCCGTACAATAGATACTTGTCTTTGTTTATCAAAATAATCTTCGCCTAAGTCAACGTACATTTCTTTTCGGGTTAGAAGGTAATATGCGATTCGTAACATCGCATGGGCGACTACAATTGCTGCCTTTTTCTTTCCTTTTCGTCCAGCTGTGCGTCTATACAGTGCACCGTGGTCGTTGGAGTCAGACTAACGGATGGGCTCTAAGGCACCAGAGTTTATCGACCTTCCTCTCCCAGCCTTAGGAACAGTATCGCCGGATTCAATATATTTCCATTCTTTGCGCTTCATGGATGGCTAACGGGTGCAAGAGTTGAAGATTGAATGCTGTCGCTGTGGCAGCTTTTCTTTTTGAGCTAATGAAGCTGTTTACTTCAATTAGCAGGTTTGATGTAATAAATGAAGAATTAGTATTAAATTTAAAAGTGGTGATAAAATGAATTTCAAAGCTATTAAAGGTGAATTTAAAACTTTTGAACAATTGGTTAAATCAATTGATTCAATCCCCAAAAAACAATCAACCTTGTTAATTGGAATAGATGGTTGTGGGGGTTCAGGCAAAAGTACATTCGCAAATAAATTAAAAGATGAATTTTCTAATGTAACTGTTGTACATATGGATGATTTTTATTTACCTTCATTAAAACATATAAACACAAATCCAAAGCAAAAGCCCATTGGTGCAGATTTTGATTGGAAACGTATATTAGATCAAGTTCTTGAACCTATTAGTCAAAACAAAGAGGGTCATTATCAGCGATATGATTGGGAGAATGATGATTTAGCGGAATGGCACACCGTTCCTGTTGGAGGAACCGTCGTAATAGAAGGTGTTTATTCCATTCGTACGGAACTTGCAGATAAATATGATTTTACAATTTGGGTTGATTGTCCACGAGAAACAAGGCTTGCACGAGGTCTTGAAAGAGATTCGGAAGAAGCTCGGGATATGTGGGAAAATAATTGGATGATTTCAGAAGATATCTATGTTGAAGAAGATAAACCTTTTGAGAGAGCAGATCTCTTAGTAAATGGAACAAAATAAATAACTTATTCAGCTAACGGGTGCAATAGTTAAAGATTGAGCTGCCATTTTGGCGGCTTTCTTATTGAGCTAACGGAGCAGGTTAGCTGAAAAATAGTTTTCTGAGTCATCAACAAAAATAGGCCAGATTAGTGAAATAGGAGTAAGTAAATAATATTTGAATTAAAGGAATAATTTTAAGATTCTTTAAAAATAGAAACGGATAAAAATAGGATACATATTTGCAATTACTTTCCCTAATGGTAAATTCTCCTTTGGAAAAAGGTATAAGGATGTAGCTATCGAAATATATAGACAAATAGGTGATTTTATCGAAGATATTCCAAAGAATGAGGATTACCAGTTTATTGTGGGTGCATTTTTTAGAATGCAATTGAAAGAGGAGGAGAAATGATATGTCGCAAACAATAATTCCCAGGGCTGCTGTGCGTGGGACAGCATCCGGAGTTCTCTTCATGGCGTTTTTCGGTACTCTGTGGGCGGGAATTGGTATAAGAGGATTGCAGGGCTGGGGATTCCTTTGGCTTTTGATCTTATCCCTGTTAATTGGTGTCTTACTGCTTATAGGCGGAATCAAATTGATAAAGAATTCAAGAAGGTTATCAAACGCTATGATGGAAGGGGATGCTACCCGTCGTTCGAAACGAATGGGTATGATGTTCGGTATTATTTTTGGTTTAGAAGGCTTGTTGATTGCCGCCGCCAGCGCAATATGCAGTGCTACCAATCATTTAGATTTGTTTGTCCCTGTGATGGCCCTTATTGTCGGTGCTCATTTTTTTCCTCTAGCCCATCTTTTTCGGGTAAGGATCCATTATATTGCAGGTACACTCCTTTGCTTGCTTGCTACAATCACATTGCTAACATTACCTGTGAGAGTTACCTTGGGGCATCATCAAATTGAGGTATGGTGGGCAACTGTCGGATTTGGCTCAGCCCTGATATTGTGGGGAACCGGGGTCGCAGTTTGGCTTACAGGACTTAGACTGCTGAAAAGGGCTCGGAATGGATTCAAAGAGGATGTGGATTCTTTCCGGTTGTAATGCGCTCTTTTTGATTATTGAATTAAGTTATTGTTCTTGAACAATGTATGTAACTTGTCCCTATTTCCGACTTCTGGAGGGGTGCAAATAGCGCACAACAATTTTATTCAGCTAACGGGTGCTTGTGTTTAACAAAGGGTTGCTGCGGCGGCTCTTTTTCTTGTTCCACTAACGAAGCAGGTTAGTTGAAGAACGGTGTTTAACTTGTGTTCAACAATCGGGCCATTTTCTTGAATAAGAGAAGGGATTATTCGTAAATAAATCGAAGTTAATCAGAAGATGTTACTTAGTTTAACATCGGGACGTACTACTCAACATTAAGGAGGAGATTGAATGAAGTTATTACAAATTAGACTATTGGTTAGTGATTTTAAAAAAAGCTCCAATTTTTACAAAGATTTATTAGGACTTCCAATAAGTTGGTATGAGGAAGAAATGGAATATGCACTTTTCAATAATGGAGAAACGAAAATCGAGCTTTTATCCCGAAAAGCCATGGCAGAAGTGGTCGGAGAGGAAAATAAATTTTTAGAAGGGGAATCTCAATCAAAATTTCTACTTCAATTTGAAGTAGAAGATGTTGATAAGACTTATAACCGTTTAAGAGATAATGGGATTGAATTTATTACTAAACCACACGATCGTAAAGAATGGAGATCACGTATTGCACATTTTCGAGACCCAGATAGGAACCTTATTGAAATATATAAAATGCTGTAATTAATTAGGGATTTTTCAACACTTATAGTAACTCCGCTTCAATTTATTCGAACGGAGTTATTTGTGTTGCTACCGATACGAATTATTAGAATAATTTTATACAAGAAAAAGGAGGAATTAACGTGAGAATAAAAATTGAAGAATATGAACTTCCCCATATAGATTCAGGTCCTTATGGAATTACTAGGGGAAAAGATGGTGCCCTATGGTTTACACAACATAAAGCGAATCAAATAGGTCGAATGACTGTTGATGGTAAAGTGACTCATATTGATCTTCCTACTATCAATGCAGGTGTGCTATCTATCACTTCTACAGATCAGGGTGATATATGGTTTACTGAAAATAGGACAAATAAAATTGGAAAACTAACATTAACAGGTGAAATCACTGAATATACGCTACCGAACAGCGATTCTGGACCTTTTGGAATCACGCAAGGACATAATGGAGACATTTGGTTTACAGAAATGAGCGGAAATAGAATAGGGAGAATCTTATCATCAGGTGAAATTATTGAGTATAATTTACCAGTTCCTGATTCTTATCCTTCTTTTATTGTGGCTGGATCTGATCATGCTCTATGGTTTACTCAGAATCAAAGTAATCAAATAGGTCGGATTACGATAGGTGGGGAAGTGACTCCATATAAGTTACCCACAAAACAGGCTGGTCCTGTGGGTATTACAAATGGACCGGATGGTGCACTTTGGTTTGTAGAAATTAACGGAAATAAAATTGGAAGAATTACTACTTCTGGAATAATAACTGAGTTTACCATTCCTACTCCGAATGCTCGTCCACATGCAATTGTAACCGGCCCTGATCGTGCTTTATGGTTCACTGAATGGGGAAGTAATCAAATAGGTCGAATTACAATAAACGGTGAAATTACGGAATATCCTATTCCTACGAAAAATGCGGAGCCACATGGTATGGTAGTGGGGCCTGACAAGGCCTTGTGGTTCGCAGAGGAATGCAATAAGTTAGGCCGGTTAAGCTTTGTATAAAAACCTTGGAACTATTGCCATCTTTTGTAAAACTTGGGTAATAAGTTGGAAGAAGTAGTGACAAATATAAGATAGATTTTTTACGAAGTGGTTAAGGTTATGGTTATGCCATTAAAGGGCGCTTTTCTTTAATAAGAAGGCGTCTTTTTGTATGGAGCAACACATTTAAGGGATTGGAGTTTATTAAGGTGTAGAAAAGATTGTGAAGGATTCTACTTAAACTCCCTCAGTTTGATACGATTTTCTCCCGAATACTCGCTAACGGGTGCAAGAGTTGAACACGGTGTTGCTGTGCAGCATCTTTTTTTATTGTGCTTATGGGGCAAGTAAGTGCAATAAGAAAATGTTATTGAAGTGTTTTTATGCTTGAATATTCAACAACCATAATGCTAACGATAGAATGGGCTAATGAAGAAAGGGAATTTATTAATCACATATAACATCAAATAAAGGTTCAATCTTTATGATTCCATTTTGGGAACAATAAAATAGTAGATAAAATTTAAAAGAATAATTTAAAAGATACAAATTCTACACTTTATTACAAATGACATTCAAGGAGCATAATAATGAAAAAAATATTAATCTGCATGTTTGCAATTGTACTATTAGTAGGTTGCGGTAAGGAGAAAGTTAAAGAGGATACAGTCAAGGAAGAAACTAAACAAGATGAATTCAACCCTGAAGCATTCCTAAAAGAAGCTGAAAAGCACGGCTTCGAGTGGTATGTAGCGGAATCTGCAAAGTTAACACCAGAAGAAATATCAGAGCTCGAAAAATATCAAGCTGATAAAGAAGCTAAAGAACTCGAAGCGTATCAATCTATACTGGACAATGCAAAAACTAAGGAATCTGTTAATGATGAAGGTCAAAAAGTTATTGAATATACGATGGTAAATACATTGGGGCATGATAAAGAGTTCTTTCAATTGCATTGGGTAGAAGGAGAGGATGAGAATGTTTCCGAAACAGCCGATAATGTGAAGGATGGTCAAGAGTTCACGTTAATTGTAGACCCGGCTTTTGATAAAAAATTGGATGATATTGATTTGAGCACGTTGAGTTTGACTGGGAGTTAGAATGATAGCATGTTAGGCTGTTTCTTATTTTTGCCTTCAATTAACGGGGGGCGATGCATTAACCAGGTATCGCCTTTTTGGTTTGATTAACTAATTGGAAGGTTCTTTTCGGTCGCTGGCGGGTACAGCACTGGAATGAAATCGACACAGGGATCTCTGTTGTTATCGGAATAACAGCCAGAGCAGCATAAGGCTTATCACTTATACTAACCGAACTCCCGATAGTCACATGGTAAGGTATGCAGATGATTGTGTGCCACGAAAACTGGCGAGGTGTGCCTGAAAGGCACAATCAACTAGTTGTGCTGCACTCAAGATGAGAGTAGGCCTCTCGCAATCGCTATACAGGTAGAGGTTGCAAACCACCTTAAGGTGCTTTAGTCAAAAGCTATGGTATTGAGCGTTAAGGAAAAGGCAGAGCAAGACTTTGTCAGGTACGTATTAAGGAGACGAAAACCATTGAACCGCTGAGGAAGTATCGAAAGCGTAGTGATGTCATCAAAACTGAGGGGGAGTCGTTAACTCAGGATTAGTTCGGAGGGAACCTGTTTACTGTCCGTTCGGTGACCGGTATAAAGGCGGCGTGAACTTAATACAGGCTTGAGTGTGGAACGTGGGAACCTACGACATGGATGCCAAGGGAGAAATTCAAGTGGATGCACCACAAGAATCAGAGTACCAATGCCATGTATAGGGGCGGAATAACCCGTAGTAGTAATGAAACCTCCTAACGGAGGAGGAGCAAAGGGGTTATGTTATTCAGTTTTATGACCAAGTCAACCATTTAAATGGGAGGAACTTATGAATAAAACAAAGTCGTTTGCGATATCCAAAAAGGTAGTTTATGAAGCCTTTCTAAGAGTAAAAGCAAATAAAGGGTCAGCCGGTATTGATGAAGAGTCGATTGAAGAATTCGAAATGAATCTAAAAGATAATCTCTACAAACTATGGAACAGAATGTCCTCAGGAAGCTACTTTCCTCCAGCAGTAAAAGCTGTAGAAATACCGAAGAAAGGTGGCGGTACTAGGACACTAGGGATCCCAACTGTTGAAGATAGAATTGCACAAATGGTCGTGAAGTTGTACTTTGAACCCTCGGTGGAACCTTTCTTTCACAAGGATTCGTACGGTTATAGACCCAATAAAAGTGCAATTCAAGCATTAGAGATAACCCGTAAAAGGTGCTGGAAATACAACTGGGTTCTAGAATTCGATATAAAAGGACTATTCGACAACATTGACCAAGGTTTACTAATGAAAGCAGTGGAAAAGCACACAAGTAATAAATGGGTAAAACTCTATATTAATAGATGGCTAAAGGCACCTTTTCAAACAAAAGAAGGGATAGTAGAACGGACTTCTGGTACACCGCAAGGTGGAGTTATAAGTCCAGTTCTAGCAAATCTATTTCTTCATTACACATTTGATAAGTGGATGACTATAAACCATACAAATAATCCTTTTGCGAGATATGCAGATGACGCAGTTATCCACTGCGAATCAGAAGCTGAGGCAACAGAATTGCTTATATCACTTAACAAAAGGATGAAGGAATGTAAACTGGAACTACATCCAACCAAAACACGAATTGTGTATTGTAAAGATGCAGATAGGAAAGAAAATCACGAAAATATTTCGTTCGATTTTCTTGGATATACGTTCAGACCAAGACGTTCCAAAAACAGATGGGGAAAGCATTTTATTAATTTTACACCAGCGATTAGTAATAAGTCTAAGAAATCAATTCGGCAAAAAGTAAGGGACTGGAAGCTACAGTTAAAAGCCGAAAAGGACCTTACGGACCTATCAAATATGTTTAACTCACAGATTATAGGGTGGATTAATTACTATGGCAAGTTCTACAAATCTGAAATGTACTCAACATTAAGACACATCAATAAAGCCTTAATAATGTGGGCAAGGAAGAAATACAAAAGGTTAGCTCGTCACAAGAAAAGAGCTGAATACTTATTAGGTAGAATTGCAAAACAGATTCCAAAACTATTTAAACATTGGGAAATAGGTATCAAGCCTACGGCTGAATAATGGGAGCCGGATGAGCTGAGAGGTTCACGTCCGGTTCTGAGAGGGGCTACTGGGGAGGTTCCAGTGGCCTACTTGCCTTGTATGCTGTTTTCAATATAAGAGCGAAGCTTACTCGGAAGTTTCCTTGTTTACTCTTACCACAGTAATGTGTAAAACCTTCAAGATTTCTTCCATTCCTTAAAGCTGAGATTAAAGAAGTTTAGCTTAGAAATAGCTGAGGATAAAACCAAAATTATTTAAGAAATCAAAGGTTGTTGGTTTACCCTCTCCCGTTTGATTTGCATTTTTCTCCGCAAACCTCCCGAAGGGACCATGGCTTGGTGCCTCACTTAGCGCTTCGACTGAGATAAAGGAACTCATAAGATGTTAGCAGAGAAGGCCCATTTTGTTCGGGAAGAGATCAAAATCGTTTGCGTTGAGCTTTTTTCTTTATGTCCATAATAAAGGAGTACAAAGAACCTTCTTTGAGCTTTATACTAGTTTAAAGAGCAATTGAACAGTTCGAACCACATAACAACAAGAACAGTTAAGCAGTTTTCCTGTACTATGTACTAAAATCGCTAACAATCCAAATAACTCAGCACAAAACTTACGATACTAAAAAGTTATAAGTATAGTTAAAGATATTAAAATGATTCCGTCATTTTTAGTGATTAATAAATCTCATCTTTTAATCTTAGAGAGAGGTTTGTCAAAGGGAATGGTTTGATCACCTCCCTAATTATAGGGAGATGAAGCCGCAATTAATTTCGCAGATTATTTAAAAAAAATAGAGGTGTCTACTTAATGAACAATATTCTCATCATTGCTCCCTATGAAGCCTTAGTAGAGCAGGCCGAAAGAATGAATGAAATTTGTGATATACCTTATACCGTTATTCCAGGGAATCTCAAGGAAAATCTTGATGAAATCAGATCTTATATCAATCAAGGTGTAAAGATCCTTATCTCCCGTGGGGGAACAGCCCAAGCTTTACGAAATTCATTCGATTTACCTGTCATCGAAATACCTGTTACGTCTGTCGACATTTTAATGGCGTTAAGTAAGGCAAGTGAGCAAGGTTTTAAAAAAATCGCCTTTATCACGACGTTAAATATTTTATTTCAAGCTAAGCATTTTAATAACATTATGGACATAGATTTGCAAATCTTGCCCTGTCAAGATGCTAACGAAATACCTGCAAAGGTGAAACATCTAATAGAAGACCAGGGAATAGATGCAGTAGTGGGTGATGTAGTAGCCACACAACAAGCGATAGAGCGTGGAATCTATGGATGTCTTTTAGAATCGGGTCCTATGTCCCTTCAAATAGCCCTTAATGAAGCCGCAACAATTTTAAAATCAATGGAAAAGGAGAAGGCTCGTTTAAAGCAACTTGAAGCGATTCTTAATTTTACAACTGAGGCAGTTCTTACAATAGATGATAATGAGAAGGTTACCGTATATAATGCATCAGCTGAGAGAATATTTGGCGTGCCAATAAACCAGGTTCTCGGGAATAAGTTAACTGAGTGTTTACCCGAAAGTCTATTGAATAAAGTTTTATCCGAACATAATGAGGAAAAAAATATCCTTCTTAAGATTAATGGAAAGAAGATTGTTTGTAACCGGGTTCCTATTATCATTCATGGTAGGTTCCATGGAGCAGTGGCTATTTTTCAAGAAATTGGTGAAATTCAAAATTTAGAAATGAACATCAGGACTAGGCTTAATGAAAAAGGATTAGTGGCCAAGAAATCTTTCAATGATATTCAGGGTGGTAGCCCAGAAATGCTCAAATGTATTCAGCAAGCGAGACAGTATGCTAAATCTAACGGTAGAGTTTTAATTTATGGTGAGACGGGGACAGGAAAGGAACTCTTTGCACAGAGCATTCATAATGAGAGCAAGCGGGCTAAGGGACCTTTTGTTTCCGTTAACTGTGCTGCATTGAGTGAAAATCTACTTGAAAGTGAGCTTTTTGGATATGTCGAGGGTACTTTTACAGGTGCACTGAAAGGAGGTAAGATGGGGCTTTTTGAATTAGCCCATGGAGGTACATTATTTCTCGATGAATTAGGGGAAATCTCCCTTAATTTTCAAGCGAAACTCCTAAGGGTATTGCAAGAAAAGGAGGTTCGACGTGTTGGAGGAGATCGGGTAACTCCTATTGATGTTCGGATCATCTGCGCTACGAACCGGGATCTGCGTGAAGAAGTTCGATTGGGGCGTTTTCGTGAAGATCTTTATTACCGGCTGAGTGTATTGGAGTTACAATTAATGCCACTCAGGCTACGTAAAGACGACCTCGTCCCTATGGCTATAAACTTTTTCAAGAGTGAATGTATAAAAGAGCAAAAGGTTTTGTTTTTACCGCTGGATCAACTTTTTGATTGTCTAAAAAGTTACGATTGGTTTGGTAATGCACGGGAATTGCAAAACTTCATCGAAAGGTTAGTCATTAGTACAGAGGAGGGTGAAGAGTTAACAGAGTACAAGATTCGGGAGCTGTTGGCTGAGAAGAAAGGGAAACTTTACGACAGAGTGGGACAAAATCAAGACGAGTTACAGGTCACCATTTCAAATCGATTTGAGGATATGGAAAATCAGCTCTGGAAGCAGCTTCTTGAGCGTTATCATGGAAACAAGGATAGACTTTGCAAGGATTTTGGAATAAGTAAAACTACCCTTTGGCGTAAGTTGAACTTTCATAAATGAGTTGCATCATTTTATATTTGAAAAACAAATTCAAATATGAAAGATAAATTTAAATAAGCTTTTATAAACAGCTTCTTGTTCTTTACTGAATAGGAGCTATTTTTTGTGCCTGACAACCTTAGATTCGGCTGTTTGGTTATTTTTTTAAAAGTTTTATAGGAACTTGATTTTTGGCATGAAATTTGCATTTTAAATTTAGTATCCAGTTTGAAAGGCAAATTAAAGAGGAGGACTAAAATGTTTAAAGGAATTTTTTCACCCGTTATTACTATCTTGGACCAAGAAGGAAAGATTAATTTTGAGGGTATGCATGAACATATTGACTATTTGATTACTAATGGTATCGAGGGTCTGCTATTTCTTGGCAGCATGGGAGAGTTCTTCGCATTTAAACAGGAAGAGAAAAAGGAGTTTATTAAATTTGCAATCGAAAAGGTGAATCACCGGGTACCGGTTTTAATAGGGACAGGAGGAACCTCCGTCGAAGAAGTGGTCAATTTAACTCAGTTTGCGGAGGATGAAGGCGCAGATGCTGCGGTCGTTATCTCACCATACTATTTCAAGCTCGATGATGAAAACCTATATAACTATTATGCAGCTGTTGCTCAGTCCACTAAGCTTCCGATTATGATTTACAATTTCCCTGACAGGACCAATGTCAATATAAGTCCTGAGTTAGTTCTAATGCTTGCTCAAGATTTTCCAAATATTGTCGCAATAAAGGATACGGTCGATAACATTTCACACACTCGTCAGTTGATTCATGTTGTAAAATCTGCGGTTAAAGACTTCAGCGTTTTCTCTGGCTTTGACGAATATTTTATTCCGAATCTAATGGCCGGTGGAGACGGGGTCCTGTGCGGACTTACGAACATAGTACCGGAGCTTTTCAGTGAGCTTTTTAAAGCCTACCAGGGTGGGGATTTCTTTAAGGTCGTTTCGAGTCAGAAAAAAATTAGTAAGCTTTTGAGTGTTTATGATGTTTCACAACCTTTTGTTGCAGCAATAAAGACAGCGGTTATGCTTAGAGGAAGAACAATGATACCAATGGTCAAAGCACCAGGGACTATGTTGGATGAGCAAGGAAAGGAAAAAGTAAGAAGTATTTTGGTTACAGCTAACATTGATTGAAAAATAGGGGGAGAAAATATATAAAAGTTAAGGAACACCGGATGTTCCAAAGATTACTTTAAACCGGTAAAGTAGTTATAGTAGAGATTGAGAGACTAGTAAGATTAAAGAAAAGATTTATAGAAGAATAGAATAAAAAGGAACAATTTTATTTTACAAGGGAGGTCAAGTAGACCCCCTTGTTTTTTTATACTTTTGTTTTTTGAATTTTCCGATATTTTTTTGTAAGGGGGGGTATTTCTAAAGAGTTTTAGATGTGCTTAAACTTCACAGTTCTCCTTTTAGATCGAATTTAGGACATGGAAAAACAGCTCTGGAAGCAACTACTTGAACGTAATTAATGGATACACTTTACAAGGATTTAGTATAACAAAACTACCTTTTATGTCAAAAATTTACATTTTTAAATGAGTCTTCAAATCTTTCATATTTGAAATATGAATTTCAAATATGAAAGATTTGAAGTAAATAAGTAATTAAATTAAATAGTTTCTTGTTCTTTAATGAATAGGAGTTATTATTGTTGGAGCCTGACAAACCTTGATTTGATAGATTGTTTGGTGTTTTTTTTTTGAAAAATAATATCATCTTTCTTTTTGGCACGAAATTTGCATTTAAAATTTATGAGAACTCAAGAAAAATTTAATTGGGAGGGAAACAACAATATAAACGCTCTAATTAATATTTAAAAGGAGGACTATATGCGTATTATTTCTTATTTAAATGAAAAGTCAGTTCCAGTTCTTGCTGCTTTAACAAATGAGGGGCTTATCTATTCACTGCCGCAAAAAGACTTCTTGGAGTTAGCTCAGCAAGCCAAAGATCAAGATACTTCTCTTCTTCATTTTGTTGAAAGCGCTATCTCTACCTTAGATCCAATATCACAATCTCTAGAAAAACTATCATTGCTCGTTCCGATTGAAGCTCCTGAAGTGTGGGCGGCCGGTGTTACATATGAAAGAAGCAGGGACGCCAGAAACTTCGAATCTATTGATGGAATAAACGGTTTAACCACTGTCTATGACAAGGTCTATGATGCCAAACGTCCTGAAATTTTTCTTAAATCCACTGCCGCAAGGACAGTGGGTCCAAATGATAAGCTATATCTTCGAAGTGATTCCCAATGGCAAATCCCTGAGCCAGAATTAGGGCTTGTCATTAATAGCGAGGGAGAAATTTTAGGTTATACCATTGGAAATGACATGAGCTGCCGTGATATTGAGGGGGAAAACCCACTTTATTTACCCCAGGCAAAAATCTGGAGAAATTCCTGTTCTATTGGTCCAGCCATTCTTCTATCTGAAGCGGTTTCAGATCCTTATCAATTTGAAATTACCTGCAGAATCTATCGGAACGGCGATAAAGTGGTGGAAGGAAGGGCTAATACCCGCCAGTTAAAGCGGAAATTTGACGAGCTTGTTTCATATCTCCTTAAAGATAATCAGATTTTTAACGGCACTGTTTTATTGACAGGCACATGTATTGTTCCCTCAAATGAATTTACGTTAGCAGATGGAGACCAAATAGAAATTGACATATCTGATATTGGGGTTTTACAAAATACTGTCCAACTTGCAAAAAACGTAGTACACAATTTGTAAGCCATTCTCTAACTATTTTTAAAAGAAGACCAATATAAAGCAGGGGAGATTTAAGATGAGTACAGCTTTTAAAACGGTGATGATGAAGCCGAATGATAAAGTGGCTGTGGCTTTAGAGGGTATTCCAGCAGGGAGTCATGTCAAGGTCACATGCCAGGGGAACAGCTTTGACGTTGAATTAAAGGAAAAAATTGAATTCGGGCATAAATTCGCTGTCAAGTCGATCTCCAAGGGGGAGGATATTCTTAAATATGGTGAAGTGATTGGTTCAGCCACTACAAAGATTGATATTGGTGAACATGTTCATATTCACAATCTGGAAGGAAAAAGAGGACGGGGGGATAAAGTTGAATAGTGGAAAGAAGTTTTGGGGATATAGGCGCCCAAACGGTCAAGTAGGGGTAAGAAACCACGTGTTAATCTTGCCTACGATTACTTGTGCAACCCAGGCAGCAAAACAAATTACCGAATTAGTGCAAGGCACGGTCTCTTTTATACATCAGCATGGATGTGCACAGGTAGGTGTAGATTATGATCAAACATTCCGTACTTATGTAGGAATGGGGGCCAATCCGAATGTTTATGGCGTGGTAGTTCTAGGGCTTGGCTGCGAAACCCATCAAGCACGCAGTGTTGCAGGAGAGATAGCCAAGACAGGAAAGCCGGTTGAAGTGGTTTCCATTCAGGACCACAATGGAACACTTGGTGCCATCGCTGAAGGATCTAGAATAGCAGTGAAAATGGTACAGGATGCATCCGCCCAAATGAAGGAACTCTGTGATTTCAGTGAGCTCATTATCGGGACCGAGTGCGGCGGTTCGGATGCATGTTCCGGTCTATCAGCCAATCCAGCCGTAGGGGTCGTTAGCGACATGCTTGTTGATAACGGAGGTACTGCGATTTTAGCAGAAACGACAGAACTAATTGGTGCTGAACATCTATTGGCACAACGTGCAGTCGATGACAGGACAGCCAAGCGAGTATATGAAGTAATCGGTGCTATGGAAAATCGGGCCATCATGATGGGAGTAGATATCCGTACAGGGAATCCAAGCCCTGGAAATATCAAGGGAGGGTTGAGTTCTCTCGAAGAAAAATCATTAGGTGCTTCAAATAAGTCTGGCAGCAGCCCTTTACAAGAAGTGATCGATTATGCACAAGTCCCATCCAAAAAAGGTCTGGTTTGGATGGATACTCCGGGGCATGATATTGAACAGCTAACGGGGATGGTGGCTGGTGGAGCACAAATCGTTTTGTTTACTACAGGAAGAGGTACACCTACCGGATCACCTATTGCTCCTGTTATTAAAATTGCAACCAACACTGGAATTTTTGAAAGAATGGGAGATAACATCGATTTGAATGCCGGAACGATTATCGAAGGCATTGAATCAATTGAGTCGGTTGGCCAGTATATTTTTGATGAAATTGAGCTTGTTGCTTCTGGAAAGCTGACGAAGGCAGAAATTCTGAAGCAGTATGATTTTGGTATTTGGCGCATTGGCCCTACATTTTAGGAATATGGAAAGGAGTTTTAATCATGACCACTTCAGTTCAGGTAAAAACCCATCTTAACTATATTAACGGAGAATGGGTATCATCCCTCAGAAATAAAGTCGGCGCAGCCATTAATCCTGCCAATAAAAATGAAATCGTCGGCTACGTACAATGCTCGACAGGGGAAGATGTTGACAGGGCTGTGGCTGCAGCCAAAAGTGCGCAAAAAGAATGGCGCCGTCTTTCAGGAGCAGAACGAGGTGATTATCTCTATAAAATAGCAAATAGTCTGGAAAGGCGGCTTGAAGAGGTTGCCGAAACGATGACAAGAGAGATGGGTAAAACGTTCCCTGAAGCAAAAGGAGAGACAATGCGCGGGATTGCCATCCTCCGTTACTATGCTGGTGAGGGGATGCGCAAAACGGGTGATGTGATACCATCCACTGACAGCAAGGCGTTAATGTTTACGACACGCGTTCCGCTTGGAGTCATCGGTGTAATTTCTCCTTGGAATTTTCCGGTAGCCATCCCGATATGGAAGATGGCCCCTGCCTTGATTTATGGGAATACCGTTGTGATTAAACCGGCACAGGAAGCAGCTGTTACAGCAGCCAAGATTATGGAGTGTATGCATGAGGCCGGCATCCCGGCTGGTGTAGTCAATATGGTTACCGGGGCTGGGTCCGAAGTCGGCACAGCAATCGTCAACCATTCAGACGTAAACGGCATTACGTTTACAGGCTCCAATGCCACTGGGAAACAAATTGGTCAGGCAGCTTTGGCTCGCGGAGCAAAATATCAGCTGGAAATGGGCGGGAAAAATCCTGTCATTATTACAGCAGATGCGGATTTAGATCTGGCGGTAGAAGGAACAATTAGTGGCGGCCTTCGTTCGACAGGACAAAAATGTACTGCTACAAGCCGGGTATTTGTTCAGGCAGAGATATACGATGCATTTAAAGAGAAACTGCTTGAACAGGTAAAAAATATTACAATTGGAAACGGCATGGAAGGCACTTCATGGATGGGACCATGTGCCAGTGAGAATCAGATGAATACCGTACTCTCTTATATTGAAAAAGGGAAAGCAGAGGGTGCAAGATTAATATACGGCGGTGAACGGTACACGGAGAACGGAGGCGAAAACGGTTTTTTTGTCCAACCTGCCATATTTGAAGAGGTTACGAATGGAATGGTCATTGCCCAGGAGGAGATCTTTGGTCCGGTGCTGGCTCTTATAAAAGTGGAATCAATTGAAGAAGCGTTAACGCAGGCTAATGATGTCGAGTACGGGCTTAGTGCCTCCATTTATACAAAAGACATCGGCACCATGATGTCGTTTATCAACGACATCGAGGCTGGACTTGTACGTATTAACGCGGAAACTGCGGGTGTTGAATTACAGGCACCATTCGGCGGCATGAAACAGTCCAGCTCGCATTCCCGTGAGCAGGGCCAGGCTGCGGTCGAATTCTTTACCGCAATCAAAACAGTATTTGTAAAGGCATAGAAAGATAGATTCATTAAGATCGTTCCCTAAAATCTTCTTAGATTTTAGGGGGACGGCATTAAGTTAAAAAGGTTCATTTATTAATCTTGCGATCGTGTTTAAATGATTAGAAATAAAGCAGAAAATTGTAAGACTCAGAATTTTTTCCTCTTTAGACTGTGCACGATGGCTATCTATCATTTGATTAACCAAGGAATGTCTGAAATTGTTATAATATTCTTAATTTCATTTGGAAGCGATTTCAATAATAGGAGGTTTTAAAATGAGAGAAATAAATCAAAAAAGAACGAAAGTTCGATGGAAGATTGCCATCTTCATGTGGGCAGCCATAGCCATTAATTATTTGGACCGTACAGTCCTATCTGCCACCACTCCGTCTATAATGAAGGAATTTGGAATAAATGCTGCTGAAATGGGAATAGTCATGTCTGCTTTCTTTTGGACCTATGCGTTGTTTCAAATTCCTGCAGGGTGGCTGGCTGATAAAGTGGGACAGCGGTTCTCACTTGCTTTAAGCGTTGCCTGGTGGTCCATTGCTACGGCATTGACAGCTGTTAGCCAAGGAATGAAATCCCTCATCATATTTCGTTCCTTATTGGGAATGGGAGAGGCAGGAGCATATCCAAGCTCTGCCGGTGTGACTGCAAAATGGTTCCCTGATAAAGAACGTACAAGAGTGTCTGCTATTTTCGACAGCGGTTCTAAAGTGGGTACGGCAATAGCCATGCCGTTTGTTGTTTGGTTAATGACTGATTTTGGATGGAAAGTTCCGTTTATTGTATCTGGTCTGTTAGGATTAATTTGGGTAGCTGTTTGGTGGGCCTATTATCGTGATCCGGAAAAGCATTTGTATGTAAACAAAGAAGAATTAACCTATATTCGTGATGGTCAGGTAAAAAAGGAAGGTCTTGCTAAAGAGCAGCCGATGAAATGGTATCAACTTCTTAAATACCGTAATATTTTAGCAATGTGTGTTGGGTTTTTCATGTTAAACTATGCCATTTATTTTTTTATCACTTGGTTCCCGACTTATCTTGTACAAGAACGCGGCTTCCAATTGATGAAAATGGGTTGGGTATCCATGATTCCTCCACTCTTTGGTCTAGTTGCTGAACTTTTAGCGGGCTGGTTTTCCGACCATCTTTATTCTAAAGGCTATTCCTTAACCTTTGTTCGTAAATTAAACCTAGGTGGAGGTATGTTATTGGCAACCTCGATTGCTTTTGCGGGGCTGGTTAATTCAGCTGTTCTTTCTATCGCTTTACTATCGATTTCCTATGCGGGTTTAACGACTGCTGCTTGTGCTATTTGGTCACTTCCTGGAGACGTAGCCCCGGTAAATATGACTTCAGTTGTTGGAGGACTTCAAAACTGTGTGTCAAATATGGGTGGCATTTTGGGTCCGATTGTAACCGGCTTTATAATTTCTACTACCCACTCATTTACCCCTGCACTTATAGTGTCAGGAACTGCTACCTTAATCGGTGCATTAACCTATCTCTTTTGGCTTGGCAAAGTTGAACCTATTGTTCCTAAAACAAGCAGTAATCTAGGAAAAATAGATAACCATTCTATAAACATTTAAGAATCATAAAAGCTTATTAAAAGTTGAAAATAGAGGTTTTCATGTCCACGAATACTTAAAATAACAAAAGCGGACCGAAATGGCACAAGATCAAATCTTATACTAATCACTTAATGAGCTGTTCAAACTGCTGGGCAGTTTCTTTTTTTAATGACTGTGTTAAAGATTATTGTTGATTTTTAACATGTAAATTGAAGCGGAAGGGGATTTTTCAGGTGTAATACTTTAAATTCTTTATACTTTCTTCAACTAATGGGGTGCTTGTGCGACCGAGCATAGGTCGTATCATATAGCGGGTGGGATTCCCGTCGAGTAAGAACTAGCCATTCGCTCGTAGCGAGTCTTGGAGGGCTAAAGGTAACTTTAGTCTTTAAGCGTAGACAGTTAGGTGGAGCAGCCGTCAAGGCTGAGAATCTTATGGAGTGGAAGTCTCCTGTCATCAATTGACCGATTCGGATGACTAGCATATCCAATGCGTAACGGCCAATGCAAGCATGGTCCAATCGCGGTTCTATATCCACAAGGAACCTGGTATAAAGAAATGAATAAAACAAAAAGTGAAGAACTAATTCGTCAATTGAAAGAAAACGACAATGTTCATTTAGGCTCTGAACTTTATTACCATGATGGTAAAACATTTAAGAATCATGAGAGTGACCTTAACATCTTATCTCTTTCTCGAAAAAGCGTTTCTGTATAACAGGACGCTTTTCTACTGTAATAAGTGTCGAGTGACAATTGGTGTTTCATTATAATAAAGTGTTTCGAAATAAAGTCATTTAATTTGAATAAAGTTGTTTCTTCTAACAGTACTTTTCTTGGAGGGAAAATGATGTTCAAAACAAAAAGAAATTGCAGAATTAGGAGATTATATTCTTTTTAAAAATGGAATCAAAGGGATCGTTGAGAAGGTATATGAAAATTCGGTCATTGTGAATATAACCGAAAATAAGACGGAATGGCAGTTTGAAGGAAATAGAACCGTTGTGGCACATAAAAATTACAAGGTTTTGGTTGTGCATGATGTGAAAGCAAACGTCATTTATACCCGATTTAAAATAATCTGAAACAAATCCGTTTAAAACCGGAGTCTTACGTTCACATGAAAGGATTAGGGGAACATAGCATGACGGTAAAAGGCTTGTAAGTGCTAACTATAGTAACGCGATGCAAGCCAGCTAGGCAGTTACGTGCATATAGCAAGAAAAATAAATTATATCTAGCATTCCGTGTGCAGAAAAGGAATTCTTTACAGCACTTAAAATGATATTTGTATAAGGCTCTTAATCATAAGGGGTCCAGATTCCAGTTTAAATCCATTATGTGGGAATCTATATTTTAAAGTTATCTTTCCTGGCTACGGGGAGATAACCTTTTGTTTACCTTTTGAAAACAACCTTCCACATTCTTTTTCTGAAATTGGATGCAAAAAGATAGTATTGAAGCAGGCTGAATCAGGATTTAATCAAAACGTTGATTAAATAAGGCTGAAGTTGGTTTTTTATAAAGTGTTAATCTTATTGAAAATTAAATCTATTAATTCCTACTTGACCGATTGGAATTTGTGTATTAAAATTTCGATAATATTATTAGTAAATAAAAGAGGGGGAAGAGGATGAACACGATTCTTATTATTGTGAATATTGCTGTTTTGCTTTTGCTCATGTTTGGTTTGTTTATCTTGCAAAAGAAGCATGTATCTTTTTCAAAACGTGTTTTCATTGGTTTGGGTTTAGGTCTTATTTTTGGTTTTATTATTCATCTTATCTATGGAACAACATCCGAGGTTACAATAGGAACAATCGATTGGTTTAACATTGTTGGCAGTGGTTATGTAAAACTATTACAAATGGTTGTTATGCCGCTGGTATTCATTTCTATTGTCGGAGCCTTTACAAAATTAAAATTAACAAAAAATATTGGAAAAATTAGTGTTCTAGTTATTGGAATTCTACTTGGAACGACCGCCATCTCTGCAGCAATTGGAATTGGAGCAGCTTTAGGCTTTGGGCTTGATGGAATTGAGTTAACTGAAGGTGTGGCTGAAGCAGCTCGTAATGCGGAGTTACAGGATAGAGCTGCCGGGGTTCATGCTATGACAGCTCCTCAACAAATACTAGAGTTATTCCCAGGTAACCCGTTTTTAGATTTAACAGGCGCTCGTGCAACCTCAACGATTGCAGTCGTTATTTTTGCAGCTTTTATCGGAATTGCTTATCTTGGTGTAAAACGTAAGGAACCGGAGCATGCAGAATTTTTTGCGAAGATCATCGATACTTTATACGCAGTAATCATGAGGGTTGTAACACTAATTCTTCGTTTAACACCTTATGGTATTCTAGCAATCATTACTAAGGTTGCAGCGACAAGTAATTATGATGCCATCGTGAAATTAGGAAAGTTTGTCATTGCATCCTATGTGGCGCTTATTCTAGTGTTTATTGTGCATTTACTATTATTATCATTTGCAAAACTAAGTCCTCTTCATTATGTGAAAAAAGGCTTACCAACCCTGACATTTGCCTTTACTTCACGTACAAGTGCAGGGACATTGCCAATGACAATTAAAACGCAAACAAAGGATTTTGGTGTCTCTGAAGGGATTGCAAACTTTGCGGGATCCTTTGGACTTTCAATTGGTCAAAACGGATGTGCAGGTGTTTATCCAGCGATGTTAGCGGTAATGGTTGCTCCAGCTGCAGGTATTGATCCTACAAGTCCAGGATTCATATTCTCTCTTATTCTAGTAGTGGCAATCAGTTCATTTGGTGTCGCAGGTGTTGGCGGTGGCGCAACGTTCGCAGCCCTAATCGTGTTATCCGTAATGAACCTTCCAATTGCGATTGTCGGTCTACTAATCTCAGTCGAGCCTCTTATTGACATGGGCCGTACAGCCTTAAACGTCAGTGGAGCGATGACCTCTGGGGTACTAACAAGTAAAGCAACAGGTGAATTCGAAACAGAAGTATACAAACAACCCAACATTGTAGAAGCCTAAAAATGGTGAAATAAATGGGGCAGGCACCGATCATGGACAAATCAATGTGATTTGTCAGCTTGGAGTGGACAGTAATGTTTTTCCTGCTACTTTTAGTTTGATCGGTATTAAAGGATTTAATTTATGATAAGCAAAGAGACACCAAGGTAATGGTCCTTGTTGTCTCTTTCTATATTTTTAGTGTATTTCATTGCCGAAAAATCCTAATGCATATTTAATGCCTTCTTCAATTACATTTGTTTCATATCCTTCTAAGTCTTCATTGTAATTTCTTATATAGTTCTTGATAATGAATAACCGCTGTCTAAGTTAACATGAAGCAGGACTTCATATCAATTTGTTATTTTGATAATGGGATCATCGCGAAAGGGGTTCCAATCGTATTCCACAGGCTCTAATTCTGACATGAAAACAACTCCAAATTTTTCTTTCAATGATATATCAAGATTTTTACTGCTTTTATTTTAAGGAACATTTGTTTGATTTTCGAGACAGTCGCTTTTTCATGAAATTTATCATTTAACTACACTAAAAATTATCAGGGATTTGAAGAGATTTATAGATTCATACCTTCAGTGATTTAATAAATTGTGTTAGCTGCATTTAGGCTAGCTTTTTTTCTTCAGAAAAAGACTTGAAGGGCTTTTAAATAAATGTAAAGTACATTCTTTTGCGGCAGCACTACGAACTGATCAGAAAGGAAAGACGCCTTTCTGTCATTCCGTACGTGTCGCTTCGGCATTAAATGGACCGATAACCACGGACTGTACGGCTAACGCATTTCATTCCGTAGGTTCCTGTTCCATTTACGGCAGGCCGTCATACCGAACGAACCGAAAACTTATCCTCAAATAGAAAATCCTACTCAATACAATAATCAACATATTAAGTACGATATAGAATCAAACATTCCAGAAAGAGAAAAGGACACAGTAAGAATGGTCAGAAGTTTACCTCAGAATCAAAAGTACTTACTTTGGGATTTAATAATAAAATGTAGTAGTGATGGAATCACAATTTTTTATGGTGACAAAAGGACTCTAACGGTTTTATTGGAAAAAAACTTGATAATGATAAATTCATTCTATAAAGCTAAAAACAAGAAATTAGTATTTTTGTTTTACAAGGAGCTCCTAATTTGTTTCGTTATTTACAAAGAAAAAATAGATATTAAAAATTTATTTCTTAACAGGAAAAAACTATAAATAAATAAGACAGGGTTATTAAAATAATATTTCCCACAATTTGAAAGTGAAAAGAGATCAAAAATTATTGCACTGGACTACTAGAAATGTTATTATTCAAAAGCTGCTTCAATAAATATATCAATTGAAAATCAAATCTATTAAAAGAAATTAATTTTTAGTTGATTTTTATAGAACAGCATGATAAAATATTCTTTGTCGCTAATTTAAAATCAATAATTTTTAAAAAAGCTATTGACATTGTTAATATGAGATGGTAGACTAATATTCTGTCTCGAAAAATTGTTCTTTGAAAACTAAACAAACAAAATCGTGCAAACAAACAAAAATTATTAGTTTCAACTATGAAACTAGCCAACGTAACAAAATGAGCTAATCAACTTTCTTGGAGAGTTTGATCCTGGCTCAGGACGAACGCTGGCGGCGTGCCTAATACATGCAAGTCGAGCGAATCAATAGGAGCTTGCTCCTGTTGGTTAGCGGCGGACGGGTGAGTAACACGTGGGCAACCTGCCTGTAAGACTGGGATAACACCGGGAAACCGGTGCTAATACCGGATAATCCTTTTCCTCTCATGAGGAAAAGCTGAAAGACGGTTTCGGCTGTCACTTACAGATGGGCCCGCGGCGCATTAGCTAGTTGGTGAGGTAACGGCTCACCAAGGCGACGATGCGTAGCCGACCTGAGAGGGTGATCGGCCACACTGGGACTGAGACACGGCCCAGACTCCTACGGGAGGCAGCAGTAGGGAATCTTCCACAATGGACGAAAGTCTGATGGAGCAACGCCGCGTGAGCGATGAAGGCCTTCGGGTCGTAAAGCTCTGTTGTTAGGGAAGAACAAGTACCGGAGTAACTGCCGGTACCTTGACGGTACCTAACCAGAAAGCCACGGCTAACTACGTGCCAGCAGCCGCGGTAATACGTAGGTGGCAAGCGTTGTCCGGAATTATTGGGCGTAAAGCGCGCGCAGGCGGTCCTTTAAGTCTGATGTGAAAGCTCACGGCTCAACCGTGGAGGGTCATTGGAAACTGGGGGACTTGAGTGCAGAAGAGGAAAGCGGAATTCCACGTGTAGCGGTGAAATGCGTAGAGATGTGGAGGAACACCAGTGGCGAAGGCGGCTTTCTGGTCTGTAACTGACGCTGAGGCGCGAAAGCGTGGGGAGCAAACAGGATTAGATACCCTGGTAGTCCACGCCGTAAACGATGAGTGCTAAGTGTTAGGGGGTTTCCGCCCCTTAGTGCTGCAGCTAACGCATTAAGCACTCCGCCTGGGGAGTACGGCCGCAAGGCTGAAACTCAAAGGAATTGACGGGGGCCCGCACAAGCGGTGGAGCATGTGGTTTAATTCGAAGCAACGCGAAGAACCTTACCAGGTCTTGACATCCTCTGACACTCCTAGAGATAGGACGTTCCCCTTCGGGGGACAGAGTGACAGGTGGTGCATGGTTGTCGTCAGCTCGTGTCGTGAGATGTTGGGTTAAGTCCCGCAACGAGCGCAACCCTTGATCTTAGTTGCCAGCATTTAGTTGGGCACTCTAAGGTGACTGCCGGTGACAAACCGGAGGAAGGTGGGGATGACGTCAAATCATCATGCCCCTTATGACCTGGGCTACACACGTGCTACAATGGATGGTACAAAGGGCTGCAAGACCGCGAGGTTTAGCCAATCCCATAAAACCATTCTCAGTTCGGATTGCAGGCTGCAACTCGCCTGCATGAAGCCGGAATCGCTAGTAATCGCGGATCAGCATGCCGCGGTGAATACGTTCCCGGGCCTTGTACACACCGCCCGTCACACCACGAGAGTTTGTAACACCCGAAGTCGGTGGGGTAACCGTAAGGAGCCAGCCGCCTAAGGTGGGACAGATGATTGGGGTGAAGTCGTAACAAGGTAGCCGTATCGGAAGGTGCGGCTGGATCACCTCCTTTCTAAGGATAAAGCTGGACCTGTGAGCCAGACAAAACAGTTTGTGACACGATCTTTGTTTGTTTAGTTTTGAGAGTACAATTCTCTCAAAGCTTTTTTTAATCGTTCTTTGAAAACTAGATAATCGTAATGAAGAAGTCAATGTAAGAACCGAGAAAATGCCATTTTAGTTTTCTCTCTTATTAAGTTAAGAGAATAACCTTTTAGGTTAAGTTAGAAAGGGCGCACGGTGAATGCCTTGGCACTAGGAGCCGATGAAGGACGGGACTAACACCGATATGCTTCGGGGAGCTGTAAGTAAGCTTTGATCCGGAGATTTCCGAATGGGGGAACCCACTGTTCGTAATGGAACAGTATCTTTACCTGAATACATAGGGTATTGAAGGCATACCCGGGGAACTGAAACATCTAAGTACCCGGAGGAAGAGAAAGCAAACGCGATTCCCTGAGTAGCGGCGAGCGAAACGGGACATAGCCCAAACCAAGAGGCTTGCCTCTTGGGGTTGTAGGACACTCAACATGGAGTTACAAAGGAACGGGGTAGATGAAGCGACCTGGAAAGGTCCGTCATAGAAGGTAAAAACCCTGTAGTCGAAACTTCGTTCCCTCCTGAGTGGATCCTGAGTACGGCCGGACACGAGAAATCCGGTCGGAAGCAGGGAGGACCATCTCCCAAGGCTAAATACTCCCTAGTGACCGATAGTGAACCAGTACCGTGAGGGAAAGGTGAAAAGCACCCCGGAAGGGGAGTGAAATAGTTCCTGAAACCGTGTGCCTACAAGTAGTTAGAGCCCGTTAATGGGTGATAGCGTGCCTTTTGTAGAATGAACCGGCGAGTTACGATCCCATGCAAGGTTAAGTTGAAGAGACGGAGCCGCAGCGAAAGCGAGTCTGAATAGGGCGTATGAGTATGTGGTCGTAGACCCGAAACCAGGTGATCTACCCATGTCCAGGGTGAAGTCCAGGTAACACTGGATGGAGGCCCGAACCCACGCACGTTGAAAAGTGCGGGGATGAGGTGTGGGTAGCGGAGAAATTCCAATCGAACTTGGAGATAGCTGGTTCTCTCCGAAATAGCTTTAGGGCTAGCCTCACGTAGTAAGAGTCTTGGAGGTAGAGCACTGTTTGGACTAGGGGCCCTCATCGGGTTACCGAATTCAGACAAACTCCGAATGCCAAAGACTTATCCGTGGGAGTCAGACTGCGAGTGATAAGATCCGTAGTCAAAAGGGAAACAGCCCAGACCACCAGCTAAGGTCCCAAAGTATACGTTAAGTGGAAAAGGATGTGGAGTTGTTTAGACAACCAGGATGTTGGCTTAGAAGCAGCCACCATTTAAAGAGTGCGTAATAGCTCACTGGTCGAATGACTCTGCGCCGAAAATGTACCGGGGCTAAACGTATCACCGAAGCTGTGGATTGACATCTTAGATGTCAGTGGTAGGAGAGCGTTCTAAGGGCGTTGAAGCTAGACCGTAAGGACTGGTGGAGCGCTTAGAAGTGAGAATGCCGGTATGAGTAGCGAAAGATGAGTGAGAATCTCATCCACCGAATGCCTAAGGTTTCCTGAGGAAGGCTCGTCCGCTCAGGGTTAGTCGGGACCTAAGCCGAGGCCGAAAGGCGTAGGCGATGGACAACAGGTTGATATTCCTGTACCACCTCTTTATCGTTTGAGCAATGGGGGGACGCAGGAGGATAGGGTAAGCGCGCTGTTGGATATGCGCGTCTAAGCAGTTAGGCTGAGAAGTAGGCAAATCCGCTTCTCGCGAAGGCTGAGCTGTGATAGCGAGGGAAATTTAGTACCGAAGTTCCTGATTCCACACTGCCAAGAAAAGCCTCTAGCGAGATAAAAGGTGCCCGTACCGCAAACCGACACAGGTAGGCGAGGAGAGAATCCTAAGGTGAGCGAGAGAACTCTCGTTAAGGAACTCGGCAAAATGACCCCGTAACTTCGGGAGAAGGGGTGCTTTTTGAGGTGAATAGCCTCGAAGAGCCGCAGTGAATAGGCCCAGGCGACTGTTTAGCAAAAACACAGGTCTCTGCGAAGCCGCAAGGCGAAGTATAGGGGCTGACGCCTGCCCGGTGCTGGAAGGTTAAGAGGAGGGGTTAGCGCAAGCGAAGCTCTGAATCGAAGCCCCAGTAAACGGCGGCCGTAACTATAACGGTCCTAAGGTAGCGAAATTCCTTGTCGGGTAAGTTCCGACCCGCACGAAAGGCGTAACGATCTGGGCACTGTCTCAACGAGAGACTCGGTGAAATTATAGTACCTGTGAAGATGCAGGTTACCCGCGACAGGACGGAAAGACCCCGTGGAGCTTTACTGTAGCCTGATATTGAATTTTGGTACAGCTTGTACAGGATAGGTAGGAGCCTGAGAAGCCGGAGCGCTAGCTTCGGTGGAGGCGTCGGTGGGATACTACCCTGGCTGTATTGAAATTCTAACCCGCACCCCTGATCGGGGTGGGAGACAGTGTCAGGTGGGCAGTTTGACTGGGGCGGTCGCCTCCTAAAGAGTAACGGAGGCGCCCAAAGGTTCCCTCAGAATGGTTGGAAATCATTCGCAGAGTGTAAAGGCACAAGGGAGCTTGACTGCGAGACCTACAAGTCGAGCAGGGACGAAAGTCGGGCTTAGTGATCCGGTGGTTCCGCATGGAAGGGCCATCGCTCAACGGATAAAAGCTACCCCGGGGATAACAGGCTTATCTCCCCCAAGAGTCCACATCGACGGGGAGGTTTGGCACCTCGATGTCGGCTCATCGCATCCTGGGGCTGTAGTCGGTCCCAAGGGTTGGGCTGTTCGCCCATTAAAGCGGTACGCGAGCTGGGTTCAGAACGTCGTGAGACAGTTCGGTCCCTATCCGTCGTGGGCGCAGGAAATTTGAGAGGAGCTGTCCTTAGTACGAGAGGACCGGGATGGACGCACCGCTGGTGTACCAGTTGTTCTGCCAAGGGCATCGCTGGGTAGCTATGTGCGGACGGGATAAGTGCTGAAAGCATCTAAGCATGAAGCCCCCCTCAAGATGAGATTTCCCATAGCGCAAGCTAGTAAGAACCCTGAAAGATGATCAGGTTGATAGGTCAGAGGTGGAAGCGTGGTAACATGTGGAGCTGACTGATACTAATCGTTCGAGGACTTAACCAATTTTTAAGGCATACTCGTTTTTACAACTTCTTTTGCATTATCTAGTTTTGAGGGAATGATACCTCAACCAAATAGTCTGGCAATTATGGCGAGAAGGTCACACCCGTTCCCATACCGAACACGGAAGTTAAGCTTCTCAGCGCCGATGGTAGTTGGGACACGCGTCCCTGTGAGAGTAGGACATTGCCAGGCTACCCCTTTGGGGTTATTTTTTTGTCAAAATTTATTACGGCCCCTTGGTCAAGCGGTTAAGACACCTCCCTTTCACGGAGGTAACACGGGTTCGAGTCCCGTAGGGGTCACTATATTTGGAGGATTAGCTCAGCTGGGAGAGCATCTGCCTTACAAGCAGAGGGTCGGCGGTTCGATCCCGTCATCCTCCACCATATTATTTTTCCAAACTAATGCCGGGGTAGCTCAATTGGTAGAGCAACTGACTTGTAATCAGTAGGTTGGGGGTTCAAGTCCTCTCGCCGGCACCATGCTTCTTACAAAGGATTAGAGAATCATCTTAGGATGAGCCATTAGCTCAGTTGGTAGAGCATCTGACTTTTAATCAGAGGGTCGAAGGTTCGAGTCCTTCATGGCTCACCATTTAAAATTAATATGCGGGTGTGGCGGAATTGGCAGACGCACCAGACTTAGGATCTGGCGCCGCAAGGCGTGGGGGTTCGACTCCCTTCACCCGCACCAAAGTTTTTTGCGATAGCAAAATAACTTACCATATATGCGGAAGTAGTTCAGTGGTAGAACACCACCTTGCCAAGGTGGGGGTCGCGGGTTCGAATCCCGTCTTCCGCTCTCTATTTTTGCCGGGGTGGCGGAACTGGCAGACGCACAGGACTTAAAATCCTGCGGTAGGTGACTACCGTACCGGTTCGATTCCGGTCCTCGGCACTTAAAGTTTTTTGTGAAAGCAAAATAACTCACAATATATGCGCCCTTAGCTCAGCTGGATAGAGTGTTTGACTTCGAATCAAAAGGTCGGGAGTTCGAATCTCTCAGGGCGCACTTTAACGGGAAGTAGCTCAGCTTGGTAGAGCACTTGGTTTGGGACCAAGGGGTCGCAGGTTCGAATCCTGTCTTCCCGACCATTCTTCACTTAAATCTTAAGGGGCCTTAGCTCAGCTGGGAGAGCGCCTGCTTTGCACGCAGGAGGTCAGCGGTTCGATCCCGCTAGGCTCCACCATAATTTAATTGTATATTTGGCGGTGTAGCTCAGCTGGCTAGAGCGTACGGTTCATACCCGTAAGGTCGGGGGTTCGATCCCCTCCGCCGCTACCAAATGTTTCTTTAAATAAATTTTAACTTGGACCTTTAGCTCAGCTGGTTAGAGCAGACGGCTCATAACCGTCCGGTCGTAGGTTCGAGTCCTACAAGGTCCACCATTAGCTTTATATTTAATAAGGAGGAATACCCAAGTTTGGCTGAAGGGATCGGTCTTGAAAACCGACAGGCGGGTCATACCGCGCGGGGGTTCGAATCCCTCTTCCTCCTCCATATTTTTCAATAAAATAATAATTTCTATTGTCGCGGGGTGGAGCAGTCTGGTAGCTCGTCGGGCTCATAACCCGAAGGTCGTAGGTTCAAATCCTGCCCCCGCAATATGGTCCGGTAGTTCAGTTGGTTAGAATGCCTGCCTGTCACGCAGGAGGTCGCGGGTTCGAGTCCCGTCCGGACCGCCATTTTTATTCCGGTAGGTTAACTACTGTTGATATAAATTGTGTGGCTCAGTAGCTCAGTCGGTAGAGCAAAGGACTGAAAATCCTTGTGTCGGCGGTTCGATTCCGTCCTGAGCCACCATTAGACCTAATAATACCTTAGTCTATTTGACAATATGGAGGGGTAGCGAAGTGGCTAAACGCGGCGGACTGTAAATCCGCTCCCTCAGGGTTCGGCGGTTCGAATCCGTCCCCCTCCACCATTATTAGAGATATTAGTATTAATGATATAAAAAAAGTCTAAGAAATTTTGATATTGATTTCTATTATAAATTGTTGATTATGGCGGTTGTGGCGAAGTGGTTAACGCACCTGATTGTGGTTCAGGCATTCGTGGGTTCGATTCCCATCAGTCGCCCCATTTATTTTTAAATTATTGGGCTATAGCCAAGCGGTAAGGCATCGCACTTTGACTGCGACATGCGTTGGTTCAAATCCAGCTAGCCCAGCCATAATTAGGCAGCATAGCCAAGTGGTAAGGCAGAGGTCTGCAAAACCTTTATCCCCGGTTCAAATCCGGGTGTTGCCTCCAATTTTAGAAATGCGGGTGTAGTTTAGTGGTAAAACCTCAGCCTTCCAAGCTGATGTTGTGAGTTCGATTCTCATCACCCGCTCCAATGGGCCTATAGCTCAGCTGGTTAGAGCGCACGCCTGATAAGCGTGAGGTCGATGGTTCGAGTCCATTTAGGCCCACCATAATAAAATAGTATATTTTTTGTTCCACAGTAGCTCATTGGTAGAGCAATCGGCTGTTAACCGATCGGTCGTGGGTTCGACTCCCACCGTCTCCACTAATACATACTTGGTGTCAACCTTTAAAATCAAACCTTCAAGCAATGAAATGTTATCGAACGGTAATCGTGCAAGGGAATACTATCCCTATTTCGTTACTGCTTTGATTAATTCATTCTTGGAGGTTTTTTGTTATGGGAAGAAACACTAAGTTAGGAATATTCGATATTGAACTAGAAGAGGTTGAACACCAGCATAAACATAAAGTTAGTAGTTCGGTTGCTGTATCTGCTTTGCAAGAACGATTAGCAGTAACAACCGCATTATGGTCAGATAAAAGTAGTCCAAGAAGAGCTAAAACCAAAATAAAAAGAGGCTTATTTAGCCTCAGTTCTTTTTCCCTTTTCTATTTCATTCTTGATGCTCTTATAAATGAATACACCTTGTAATATGCTCAATACTGCTCCTAAGGCTATCTGTAAAAATGTCTCAGGAAAATTTATCTCAGGTTTTGTTCTTCTCATTCTACATCTAACTCCTTTTTTATTATCTTTTGTTAAATTTAGCTAAATAATGCAAACAGTGTAAAAAAAGTGGAGGAAAGGCATCAGCTCTAAAAGCTACCGGTGTAAAAGTTTCATCACTCTTTTCATGGAGCAATGAAACAACCATGGCTCCCCACTCGAAAAAAACGAACTAATATTCCTTTTACATAAGAAAGAACAAAGGAGACAAGTGTCATGATAGGAGATCAAGGTAAATTCAAATGGCAAGGTTTCACAAAAAATAAATGATAAAGGTGTAGGCATCTTTTTTTATTTTTCTATACCCTGGTATGGGACAAACTTGGATCGGGGAAGGATAGGGGTAAGGAGGCGATTAATAAATGGCTACATTCGAAGTTCTGTCCTTGATGCTTAGTTTTGGCATGTTTGTAATCGCTGTTTTGAATTTTCATGATAAAGATAAGAATTCTTGAACACGCTGAAAATGCGTGTTGTTTTTTTGTCTCGTATACATCGGTAGGAGAGGTTATTTTTAGAAAGAAGATGATCTAGTTCAAATATTGGCGGCATCACTACGGTCTGAAAAGGAAGCAAAAGACGCTTCCCATCATTCCGTACGTGTCGCGTCGGCACTAAATGGATCGGGAGGGTCTAACCGATATGGAAATTTTACCTTCCTAGGTTAGACCCATTTTAAAGGTGTTTCCGAATCTTGCTCAGTTGAATCAGTAGTAGCCGTATCTTGTGCCAACGGAATAACATAAATAATATTTTTAATATTTCAAATAATTTAAATGATTGACATAATGTCGCTATAGATGTAAATTACACATATAGAAGAATAATCCAATGGCAAAAGATAGCGCCAATCAAATCATTCAACTATCAAAGAGTTTTGTTCTGCCTTTTATATTATTAATTCTTAGTAGAATGTCACTTCATGGATACGAGCTATTTCAAAAGCTTGAAACATTTGGGTTTCATACGATTGATCAAGGAAGCTTATATCGGCTCCTTGGTCAGCTTGAAAAGGAAAACCTTGTTTCATCTGAAATGGGATACTACGGGAAATGGTTCGGCAAAGCGATGTTACAAAATCACAGAGGTAGGCGTTACATACTTAAAGGGATATGCAAATCAACTAGAAACCTACCAATCAATGTTAGATCAATTCTTCACAACGTATTCTAATTTACTAGAGCTCTTTATCCCTTCATTTAAAAGGAAGGATCCAATAGAGAAAGGCACCAATGACAAGAGGAGGAATGAAAATGAGTACAACGACAAAAATAAGTGAGCAAGCAAAGAAAGCTGCTGTAGTTAAGGAAGAAGGTTATCAAGTCATGCCATTTGTAGACACCTTATGGAATCAATTCGGGCTATCGTTAGATTGGGCAAAGGAACTACAAGAAAGTGGAGAAGAAGCTTATCTAAAGACTGTAAAAGAAACGATTAAGGTCAATAAAGACTTTAGAAATTCTTTTTTAAATCTTTATCAAGAATCTAAAAAGACCAACAGTGAAATCGTTGATAGTGTAAGTGCCCTTTATAAAAAAAATGATGCCTTCCAGATTGATTTTCCAGAGCTTACAGACCAATTTCGAGATGTATCTGATCGTGTAGAGAATCTAGCGTTAACTCCAATTAAATTATCCTTCGATCTAATGGATCGATTTGATAATAACCTTGTGGAAAATAGTGAGAATTATGTACACTATGTAAGAGAGCGTCGTAACGACTTGCTAAAAGTTACAAGTGATTATGTTGAAATTGCAAAAAACAATCATAAAAACATCGTTTCCATGATCGAGAAAAGTGTAAAGGTACTTGTTAACAAATAATTAATAAGGATAAATCATTAAGATTCATCCTTGAAAAATAGTAAAGAGACAATCGTTCGGGCGATTGTCTCTTTTTTAAATTCAAAATCTATTACTTGGATTATAGTTTAAAAATTTTAATGATAAAACAGTCCCTGAGCTATCTGCTTCCCAAGGACTGTTTTATTTTTCTTTAATTTTCGCTTAACAGCTGAAAATTGAAAGTAATTATCTACCAGAAAATAGGAAGGCACAGATTTCAGCTACAATCGTATCTTAAATTTAAGGATAGATTAAATAGAATATCTTTTTTCTTATTTTTTGTTCTTGTCCTTCGGATCAATCGCCATTCAAGGGGCAAAAAAGTTTTCGATGATAAATGGGCTATCTCTCATCGAAAACTTTTTGTGCTGTTCCCTTGACCGTCGATTGATGCCCACTAGTTCGTCTTACGGTTCAAAAGGCAAAAAATCATTCATTTTGGAACGGTTGTACCTTGGCGGGGAGCTTTTTAAGAACCCTTAATAAAAGTGAACTATCCGCCGTTTATTACATTGTATTTGCTTAGTTTCTTCTATTATATATACTCTCCAAATACTTCTGGCTTCCAGGCATGAATCGCATGGCGCTCTTTTTCAAATACCTTCTCCAAGTAGATCATTGTCGTTTCGATTTTCTCATGGCCAAGAGAACGCATAATTTGATAAATGTCCACCTTACTTAAATGTGAAATAATCGCAAAAGCATGACGAAATGTATGTGGTCCTACCGCTGAGGAACGATTCATCAGAAAAGGAAGTTTGGTTTCCGTAATAGTTTTGGTTAAATACTGCGATAAATAGGAAGGGGAATAGGATTTTCCTGTATTAGTTGTGACTAATGGGCTTTCCTTATCTGCAACCGTTATGTCTTCAAGCCCTCTTGCATTCCGAAACATTCGAATGCTGTTCACACTTTTTTCTCTTAAAGGGACCTGTCTCTTTTTGTTACCTTTTCCTAATACGTCTAGATAATATCCACCGCTGATTGAATCATATTGGAGATCTCTCACTTTTAACTTACAAAATTCTTCATTTCTTAATCCGGTTGTGGTCAGAATATGAATCATCGAAAAGGCAACAGGATGATTTATTTTATGGAAGTAAACGAGCAGTTGTTTCACTTCCTGTGGTCCTAAGTCACGATTAGGCCGGTCATCTTTTCTTACCGTTGCAGTAAAAAATCCTTTATTTAGTGGTTCACTAATATATTCCACTTCGTATAAGAACTGCAGAAAGTTTTTAATGATCGTTGTCTTTCTTGCCAATGTTGCTTGGGAGTACAAGCCTTTCTTCTGCACATATGGACTTCTGTTTGCCAACCATTCCTGGTATCGCCTTATATGGCGAGGGGAAATAGACTTGAATAAAGAACTTTCTATTATATTCTCAATATCAACATCAATCTCTCGGGAAAACTGGACTAGTTGTTCAACAAATTGTGTGATCTCCCGCCCGTATTCTTTGATTGTTCGTGGAGATTTATCATGCTGCCGATTCAAATGCTCCTGACGATATAAAAACCACTGTATCATTTCCACGTCAGAAAAATCAGAAAATTGCTTCTCTTGATTTTTTTCCGCAAGATCCAATTGCTCCTGCAAAAGAGGAATGGATGAACTATCCTTAATCTTCTTTTTCCATTCATCTATTTGAAGGTCTTTTTTACTTTCCATTGGGGTTTGCATATCTATACACCTCCTTTTTCTTAATTTCAAAAATAATACCATTATTAATTAATATATGTGTTCTAGTCAATGATTTAAGTTAGTTAGATTATAACAAATTTTAATTTTAATATAGATTTTTATCAACATAAAAAAATATTCCCTTTGTTTATATAATAATAGTTATTTATATTTTCCACTTTTATTTTAATCTATATAATTATTTATATTTAATAATTGATACATTATTTTTAATTTATTAAAATATCCATTAATATATTATTAAAGATATAATATTATAAGTAATGTCTAATTATCTTTTAATGATAAACAACATTATCTTTTTTATATTATTGTAAAAAAGGATAATAAAGAAATGATATCGAATGATAAAGACATACAACTTATAAAAGAAATTGTACCTGTTAATGAACAATTCGAAAATTAACTGAACGAATACTAAAAAATGATTAGCTTTGATTTGGCAGCTCTAAGGAGGAATAGTAGATGAATGAATGGTATACACAGAAAGAAGTAGCTGACCGATTAGGTGTTTCTAAACCAACGGTCTATCACTATGGCAAACAAGGAAAAATAAAAAAAATTATGGATCCTTACCGACTGCATAGAGAAGCTCGTTATTATAAAGAGGATGTGGACCGTTTAGCCATAGTGCGGAAACAGATTCCTACCGGAATGCGTCCGTCAGAAGTTGCAAAGCAGTTAGGATTATCCGTTCAAAGTGTCTACAAATATATAAAAGATGACACTATTAAAGCCTTAGAGGTACCTTTTGGTGATGAAAGAACCACATATGTCATATCAGAAGAGGCATTTGAGGAAGCAAAAGAATTGCTGCAATTTTCGGAATCAGAACGTGTTCGGAAAATTGAATATTATGAATCCAGCAATGATATTGCACTCTTTCAACTATTCCAATCTTCAGATAACCTAATAGCTCGAGTTATAAGGAATAAGGAACTGGATTGGGGATTTTATCTTCCAAACTATCAAAAGTGGGTTAATTATGAAGAGGGCACTGAAAGATATTCATTGAACCCTTGTTATGGCATCCATAAAGAGCCATTTGACAATAAAGGTTACGTTCACATTAAGATTCTAAAAGGGGAAGATATATTGTACCCTTTTATTGACTTCATTTATGAATTGTGGGGTATTGAAAACTTAGGAATCCGTGAGCATGATCTATGGGTTCATATATCATTGAAAGCTGGAGAAGTGCCGTTTACTGAACTACCTTTTCCCATTGAACAGCTACTTCTTCATGTACAAGAAGGAACTATTGAAATAGCTGAAGGTTTAGTGATTGTCAGAAGTGCTTATCGAAAAACGAATTTGGAATTACCAATAAAAATTTTAGATAAAGTAAAGCAATTTGCTGAAAATGAGAAAATAACGATGAGTCAATGGGTAGAAAGGGCACTTCAGCAATCCATCGATGAAGAGGAATAAAAATTAAACTTATATTGTAAAGTGATTCAAATGGCTGTAACCAAAGCAACTGTAAAATAGTTTAGTGATACACCACTCATGTTAAAACAGGATCAAAAGGAATGTACCTAGTACGAGTGGGGAGTACTTTATAAAATGTTAGCATTGTTTTAAAAATAGTTCGTGGATAAGAAAAAACAAGGGATTATATAAGTTATTCTCTTGTTTTGTTCTTGTATTTATGTTTTCACTATTGTGGAAAACATAAGGAGAGTCTGGAAGGTTTGTCATTAATGGCGTTTATTGGAATGAGTGCTGGCTCATTAATTCAGTGCAAGCATTTGAACAGTATTTGTTTACTGTTTTAATGATCATGATTTTTGAGCTGCTCTAGAGATTTCTTGGTGGAACCACTTTTTTATTATTCAGATTTAGAGACCGAATGGAAGAAGAATCTCAAACAAAATTGGATATTTATGTTACATTGGTTTGGAGTTTGTGAAGGATTGTACTTAAACTAAAGTAAGCAGTTTGGTGGAAGAGTCCAGTTTGATCTTTGTTCAGCAATCGGGCCATTTAATGGAGGAAGAATTTCAAGGGTGAATTAGAAAAAATACTTTTTAAGTTGAGATCGAGATAAAAATTGATCAAATTTTATAATAAAAAACGCCATTTTAAAAAAGTTTGATTAAAATGGCGTTTCTTCATTTGCTGTTTAATAAGTATTCGAGAGAAACTGTTAATATTGCTTTTTTCTAAAGCTATATATTATACTCTCGAACTAAAAGGGAAAAATAATGGCTGGTCGTCTTTTAAGTTTTATAAAATTAATGTGCATTCATTTCTTCTGCAATTTCTTCTCCACTTAGATTAGAAAAATAATAAGTCGGCCAATTGTCTAATTCATTTAAAAGAGTGTCATGATCTTCATCTCCAAAATAAATATGGTAATGTTCTGATTTTGTTGGATAAATACTATGATCACTGAATTGAACATGTTTTGGTACACCATCTACTTCTCCAACTAAATCAAATAAATAACGAACGCCTCTATTTCCGGATTCATAAGTCAAAATTTTGTATCCATCATACTTATATTCTCCTGTTTTTCCTTCTCCATTTTTATAAAATGTCATCGTATCATCTTTTATAACGATTCGTTCAATGTCTGTTTCATACCCAACTTTATAATATTCTTTGTACTCTTCAAAGATTTTATCTTTGTTTGTTTCTACTTTTTTCTGTAAGACCTCATCTAAAGTTCCATCTAATAAGTATGGATAGACTGATTGCCAATCTCCTTCCCAATCTGATAATTCTCTATCTTCAACTTCGTCATCTTCAAATATCCCTGAATATATTTCTTTCTGCTTTTCATCATCGTGACTATGGTTATGATTGGTACTTTCAGTAGATTCAGAATCAGAGGGAGCATTTCCGACAGGTGTGTCTACTTTTTCTTGACAGCCTATAAGGATTATACCTAATAAGAAAAACACAAATATTGATTTGATAAGTTCCTTTTTCATAAATAAAATATCTCCTTTTCCTTTTTAATAATCGATGCAAATCGTAACAATTCCTATTTATAACCTTTATGAATATACTATGTTTTAAATCTTCTGTCAATATAAAACGTAATGATTATGATTTGTGTTATTTTTGTAATTTAATAAAAGAACGAATGTATATAATTAAATAAATTTTAAACAAAAGATTGTAAAAAAATGTACTTAAACAACGGGAGTATTCTTCAATAGGTAGAACGCTTTTTTTACTAAACGGGTGCTAGTTCAATAAGTGCGATCCATCTTAAACAGCCTTTTATCTTCAACAATCGGGCGCTTTTCTTAAATAAGAAGACGTCTTTGTAATGAGTTAAATTCTAGAACAATCTATTTAGGGATTGGATTATGTTAAAGTGTATAAGAGATTGTGAAGGTTTCTACTTAAACTATAGAGTGCAAGTGTTGTAAATCGGAGCTGTCATTGTGGCAGCTTTTTCTTGTTCCACTATCGGGGCAGTTTAGTTTAAGTATATTTCTTCACAAAGTTATAAAAAAGCTGATTTCCAAATTAGGAGAATCAGCTTTTTGCTATTTAATTCTTAAATTCATAGTTTGTCTCTAAACCTAATACCTACCGTGCGTTTGAGACTGCATGTACACGACCGTATGAAACTGCTGCTACAAAAGCTGCAAACACTGCTGATGCTGCACCGAACCAAGTGATTACCATGACTGACATGCCTCCGACAGCACCCCCCCCCATGCCAGCACCCGCAGAAGTACCTAATTGCACAAATGAATTGTTCAGGCTTAGGAAAATACCAGAGGCATTAGGTACAAGAGATACTAAGTTAAAGTTCTGAGGCGATACAAACGTCCATGCAGCTATCATCCATAACATAAGTAACACAATGGTGACGATGACCGATCCAGAGAATATTGACAATAGAGCTAGGGAAATCGCTTGGATACCCATTCCTCCCACAAGTGTGCGGGTAATGCCCACCTTATCTGCCAAAGATGGATTGAAGAGGGAGAAAAAACATAATCTAGACTAAGAGATGGAACCTTTTCCAAGTACTTTTGTTTTTCTATATTTCCATACATAAATCGACAAAAAAAAGACCCCAAATAGGGTCCATTCATTAATTCAAAGTGTTTCTATAAACATAAGGGTCATTAGGCTTTGGAATGGTTTTGTAGCTTGTTACTTTTAAAACAGGAATTTTGGTTTTCATTTGTGGATAATAAACTGTATCCATTGTTCCTGTTACTTGATACCATTGGTCATTCGGTATGTGTACGTTTTTCGGGAATTGAATCATCATTCCAAAGGCACCAGAGTCAGCGACACAATGAATGAGCCCAAATCGAAGTAAAAACAGCTGGTTAGGTTGTTCTCCTGGACCATTGTAAGTAAATCCTTTCATGGTAAGAGTTTTCCCTGCAAAAGCCCCTGAAAAATTATACATTACTTCTAACCCGACTAAATAGTCTTTATCCGTTAAAGTAATATTATTTTTTGGAATATAAGACTTAGACTCTTTCCTTACTAAATCCTCAAAATCAGTTTGATTCATGAATTTACTCATATCAGGATTTAGAACTTGGTGCATCCCTTCCCGATTAGTTCCGTCTTCTAATGTTGGAAATGAAAACCCCTTTGCATCCACAAGCTGTGAATCAAGAGTTGCCACTGGCAAAACTACTCCAGAAATAGCAGGAATTAACACAAGCGTGTAAGCCAAGAATTTTTTTATCTTTTTTCCAGCAGATTGTTTCTTTTTTTCGTGACCATGTTCATGATGGTGTTCATGCTCATGATGATCGTGGCTACATTCACAATCATGATGTTTCTCTTTCTCGTCTCCAGATGACCATAATTTAATTCCTTCGACAACTGTAAGTATGAATAAAATCACGATCATACTTGCAGATAAGAAGCTATACTTCATGTTTATATATTTTGAAATGTTTCCTGTGGCATGCAGCATAAGAAACAAGTTTGTAGTAAGTATTAAAATAAGGACTTTAAACATCATCCCACATCCTTTACAAAAGAAGTGAACCAATGAATACAAATGAAGAAATTAATGAAACTAAAAGAAGAGCAAATTTTGCTTTAAAAGACCCAAACATCATAAGTAAATTTTTAATATCTACCATATTGCCAAACACTAAGAAAGATACAACTGAAGCTTGGGGAAAAAAATTACGAAAAGATGCTGCTACAAAAGCATCTGCTTCCGAACAAACAGATAAGATAAAAGCTAAAGCCATCATAACCAATATAGCAGTTACGTGCGTACCGCCCAGTGTTGTTAATATCCGAGTAGGTACATAAACTTGCATAGTAGATGCAATTAGTGCACCCAGCACTACGTATTTTCCCATACTAAAAAATTCGTCAACGGTGTGGTTAAAAACACTCATTAATTTTTGTTTAGTATTTTGGTGAGAATGGTCATGAGTGTGTAATTCACTATTTTCCTTTAATGGATTCTCCTTTATGACAAAAGATAATACAAGACCAACTAAAATAGAAACACCTATCGCTAACCCTGCTCGGTACCCTACCATCTTCCAGCTATCTCCGAAAGCAATAAATGTAGCAAATAAAACAATCGGATTGATAATTGGTCCAGAAAGCATAAAGGAAATGGCTGCATGTGGGGCGAGCCCCTTTTTTATGAGCCTCGTAACGATGGGAACAATGCCACATTCACACCCTGGAAATAATACTCCCATTAAACTAGCAGCAATAACAGATAAAAATCTATTTTTTGGCAGAATTTTAAGTAATGTATTTTCAGAGATAAAAACTTCAATCAATGCAGAAATAAATGCCCCCACTACAATAAAAGGGAATGCCTCGATGACGATACTTATAAAAATGGTGTTTAATTGTAATATTCGGTCCATGCAATTTCCTCCTGTGGTAGAACACAATTGGTTTCTTTAAAAAAATAAATTCTGTCATATCAAAAATATCACTAATTTGATATGTTTTGATTTTCCATATGGGGTAGATATGTTTCCCATTAAAATATATTAAACAATCTTTGTGATGAAAATGTTAACAGTTCAAAAGAATTTTCTAATTGTTTTATTTGAAACCAATAATAATTAGAAATAGAAAATCCAGCACAATTACGGCTGGATCTCTCTGTATTAGGTAATGGTTCGTTTACCCAAAAATGATTCTACTACTTAAATGTGAATATTTTATGAATAGATAAAAATAAATGCCTTTAATCTTGTTGTTAATTTGATGGAGTAATCATTTTTTTCATTAATAAATAAAGGGCTATTCAATTTTAATGCCTGCATCAAATACATAGGGCTGCTGTGGAGCAACAATTTTTGAAAGTTGATCAATTTTTATAACGGGAATTGTCTCCCCATTGAATTGGGTTTGCTCAATTTTCCCTGTTACTTGAACCCATTTATCCTTCGACAAGGCAGCTACCTCTCCTTTTGCCATCATTCCATAAACTGAGGCATCGGCAACACAACATGTGATTCCAAATCGAGCAACAATAATCTGGTTTTGCATAAATTCTTTTTCCCGATACACAAATCCTTTTGTGGTTACGGTTTTTCCAATCATCACATTTAAATTATCTTGAATAATGTTCATTATGTTTACATACTGGTTATCGTCTATATTAATGATATTAGCCTTTAATATTTTATTCTTCAACGCATCATAATCTTTTTGAGTTAAAGGCTCAGGTTGATTATCAAGTACATTTTGTGTGTTAGTTGAAGTATTAGTTTTATTGGTATTAGATGATGATGGTAATTTTGGACTGTTATTTAAAGTTATATTTTGTTTAGACGGTTGAGAACTAGCTCCTAATTTAATTGTTCTATTCATTGCAACAGAGCTGCCTAGAACATTGTTCGAGAAAAGAAATCCTGTGGTTATAGGAATAATAAACAATAAATAAAGAAAGACACTTTTCCCGAAAGAGGAAGGATAGTTATGATCCCCGTCACAATCACAATGATAAGAATGATTTTGCCCTGAAGTTCCTCTCATAATCAGAAGAACTCCAAGAATAAGGCATATAAAGAGTGTAAAGTAAATAAATCGAATCATTTTTGGTGCGATTAAAAGAGATATATTATTCGTTAGAAGTAATTTGAGTAACAGTAGCATAAATCCAATCAAAATGATTCCCCTGATAAGATGATGAAAAGAAAAATCTTGGACTTTATTAGGTCTCAGCATTGGACACCCCTTTTATAAAAAAATTAGTTGAAAAATATAAACGGAAAAATAGACGACAAGAGGAGTTACCATTAGTAGATATAGGACGAATTTTTTCTTAAAAAAACCAAATAACATTAAGGTGTTTTTTATATCAATCATAGGACCGAAGACTAGAAATGCAAGGATGGAACCTTCTGTAAAAGTGGAACGAAAAGAAGAGGCTACAAAGGCATCTGCTGAAGAGCATAGAGAAAGGACGTAACCTAGTCCCATCATAGCCATTGGTGCAAAGGTTGTGCTTGTCCCTATTGATAAGAGAACATTTCGGTCTAAGAAGGCTTGAAATAAACTGGCAAGAAATGCACCTATGAATAAATACTTCCCTGTATCAAATAATTCATCACTTGCATGATAAAGTGTTTCTAATAGTTTATTTCCTCTTTGGTGGTTGTGGTGGTGATGGTTTTCCTTCTGCATTTTAAGAATATTTTCACCTTTAAAGCGTCTGTAAATGATTAATCCAATAATAATGGAACTTATAAATCCTACAAACATCCTTGCATTGGCTACATAAGGTGTGCTTTTAAATGCAAAATAAGTAGACGCATAAACGACAGGGTTTAAGATTGGAGCACTAAGCATAAATACAACACCTACATGTGAAGGCATGCCTTTTTTTATTAACCTGCGTACGACAGGAACGATGGCACACTCACATATAGGAAAGATAATCCCAAGTAAGGCAGCAGGTATAAGGGCTAAATAGGCATTACGGGGCAAAACCCTTCGGACTACATTTTCGGAAACAAATGATTGGATAATAGCTGATACAAATACACCCAGTAAAATAAATGGAATAGCTTCTAAAATAATACTAAGAAAAATGGTATTTACATTAAAAAACGTACTTGGGATTCTAGTAAAAATAGTGATGTTTTTTAGCTCCTCCGCAAAGAGAAATAGAAAAAGGAATAAACAAAATAATAGAAAAACAAGACTATCTTTAAACATCTTATATATAATGGTCACAGCAATTCTACCTCCTCAAATCTATCATTCCTATCATATGGATATGCGATTATGATTCGTTTATTTCATTAAAATTTGATGATTGACATGAATAAAAAATCGTTATAAGATTTAATTCGTAATAATTACGATTTGTATATTACTAATAATCTTAAATAATACAAAATAATTATTCGATTTAAATCGTAATAATTCCTAATTAAAGATAACTTTGGAGGTAAATGAACATGAAAAGACTCTTAGTCCTATTAATTATTTTTCTATTAATGGTAAGTGGTTGCTCTAACACAGCGTCAACGAAAAGTGAAAAAACAAGTGAAGAATCTAAAAAACTGCAAATTGTCACTACTTTTTATCCGATGTACTACTTTACAAAAGAGGTGGCTGGCAGTTCAGCAAACGTGGAACTATTAATACCAAATGGTGCAGAACCACATGATTGGGAACCGACAGCAAAGGATTTGATAAAAATTCAAAACGCCGATGTTTTTATTTACAATAGCCAATACTTTGAGCTTTGGACTGAAAAAGTATTGAAAAGTATTAATGATTCCAATTTAAAGGTTGTTGAGGCTGCTAGTGGGATTAAATTGATGGATGCACTCGAATCAGAAGATGATGAGGAACATGGTCATTCGGAACATACATCGTCTGTAGATCCTCATGTCTGGCTTTCTCCAGTTCTAGCTCAGCTAGAAGTAAACACTATTGCTAAGGCTTTAGAACAGGCAGATCCCAAAAATAAAGACCAGTTTCAAAAAAATGCAGAGGCTTTAAATGCGGAGCTAGCTGATTTGGACCACTTATATAAAGAGACTATCGATAAAGCCAAGAAGAAAGAATTTGTTACACAACATGCTGCATTTGGATACTTGGCAAAACAATATGGATTGACTCAAATTCCTATCGCAGGATTATCACCCGATGTCGAACCAACATTAGGAAAATTAACTGAATTAACAGAGCTAACAAAGAAGAAAAATACCGAAGTTATTTATTTTGAGGAGATGACATCTTCAAAAGTGGCGGAAACGTTAGCAAAAGAAATAGGTGCTAAAACGGAAGTATTAAATCCATTAGAGGGATTAACGAAGAAAGAGCAAGAAAAGGGCTTAGACTATTTAGATGTTATGAAAAATAATCTGGAGTCATTAAAATTATCGATTTTAGATTAGTTATCTAATTTGGAGTTAATTAATAATTTTATAAAAGTTTATGATTTTATTAATTTATCTAATGGTTTACGCTGCCTTTTTCTGCTTTTCTTTTTGAGCTAAAAGGGTAGCGTTTAGTTGGATATCATTAAAAGGAATTTTCTAAAAATAAATGATTCAAATAACAAGAATTTTATATTGAGCTTGACATGATAAAAAGAACTCATGTAAAATACAAATCGTAATGATTTCGATTTATTAAAAGGAGGAAGTTCTATGAGAGTAAAAATAACTCTTCAATGTACAGAATCAGGTGACAGAAATTACATCACTACTAAGAACAAAAGAAATAATCCTGAAAGACTGGAATTGAGAAAGTATTCTCCTAGATTGAAACGCTATACAATACATAGAGAAACGAAGTAGATACAAAGTTATTTGTCAGTCTATGGACATAAAGAATGTTCCGATGATTCATGGATAAGTATAATGTTTAAATCGTAATGATTTTGATTTAAGCGAAATGGAAGGAATGATAAAATGAAAGATATTAAAATTCCAGTAACCGTTTTAAGTGGCTATTTAGGTGCAGGTAAAACAACATTATTAAATTATATTCTTCAAAACCGTGAGGGATTAAGAGTTGCGGTTATCGTCAATGACATGAGCGAAATTAACGTAGATGCCGAATTGGTTAAACAAGGAGGCGGGCTTAATAGGACGGAAGAAAAACTGGTAGAACTAACCAATGGATGTATTTGTTGTACTTTAAGAGAAGATCTTTTAAAGGAAGTGAAACGGCTCGTCCAAAAAGGAAACATTGATTACATTGTGATTGAATCAACAGGTATTAGCGAACCAGTACCAGTTGCTCAAACATTTTCTTATATTGATGAAGAATTGGGGATTGACCTGACCAAGTATTGTCGGCTAGATACCATGGTCACGGTGGTTGATGCAAATAGGTTTTGGCACGATTTTGCCTCTGGTGACCTGCTATTAGAAAGAAATCAGGCATTAGGTGAAGATGACGATCGATCTGTTGCGGACTTATTAATAGACCAAATTGAGTTTTGTGATGTTTTAGTCCAAAATAAATGTGATTTACTAGAAGAGGAGCAATTAAGACAACTGGAGGTATTTTTAAGAAAGCTCCAGCCTGAAGCAAATTTCCATCGTACCGTAAACGGAAAACTTCCACTTAAAGAGGTATTGAATACAGGTTTATTTAATTTTGAAACTGCAAGCCAATCGGCAGGATGGTTAAAAGAATTAGAGGCACCTGAGCATAACCCTGAAACGGAAGAGTATGGGATAAGCTCCTTTGTTTATAGAAGTTTGGTTCCATTTCATTCTGAAAGATTTAATCGTTGGGTAGAGGAAATGCCTGAAGTGATAGTGAGGGCAAAGGGAATTGTATGGTGTGCAACTAGAAATGACTTAGCTTTATTATTCTCGCAAGCTGGTCCATCGATACAATTAGAGCCTGTTTCTTACTGGATAGATTCTTTACCTTCTGAACAGCAAGCTCAGTATTTTGAAGAAAATCCTGAATTAAGAGATGATTGGGATGAAAAGTATGGAGATCGGAAAAATGAACTTGTCCTAATTGGAATCGACATGGATAAAACCCTTGTAAAAGCCTCTTTAGACAGATGTTTGTTGACCGATGAGGAGATGACACAAAATTGGAATGAAATGAATGATCCTTTTGAATGGACCATTACGACAGCAGTATAAGATATAAATTTCCAACAAATACCTTACAATTAAGTGTATCCAGTAATAATATTTTTACTATTTCCGCAGAGGTAATGCTGAAGCACTTTGTCCTTTTTTATGTAAGAAAAAGTAAGTTTGTGAAGAAATGTACTTAAAGTAACGGGTGCAAGAGTTGAAGATCCAGCTATTATTTTAGATGGTGTGTTATGAAGTTAATGTAATCAGGAGGTTTGAAGAAACTTTCATACTATACTGAAGATTTAAGTGAAATCTCTGTCGGGAAGTATACAAAAGTAGAGAGGGAAATTTAAGAGGTAAGCACCAGAAAGTGCTTACCTAATAACCTCATCCAGAGAAATGATTCTATGCTTTAACTCCTTATTCGAATCTAAAACACCTATTACAAATTGATTATCTTCTGTTATTGTCGCATATCTGAAATGTTCATCCCCATTAATAAGGAAAGCTGTTTCCTGTTTTGCCTCCAACTTAGCAAAGACATCATCTGTGTAATCAAGTGGTAGAAAATCATCTAATCCTTCTGTTGGTCTACCAACCCATTGGAAGAGGAAATCTTTGATTGCATATTGCTCAATCATCGATAAATTTTTCTTGAATTTTAGTTTATTCACCAATATTGTGTTCACTTAATCACTCCTCAGAAAGTATGTATAGTTTATACTTTAAAATACCTAACTACAACGGTATTACTGTGACATATTATTTACATTTTATTTCGAGTTAATGAAAATATGGGTCCAATTTGTCAATCCTTTTTTCTTATTGTGCAAACGGTCAGGTTGGTGAAAAAAGAGAAAGCCCCAAAGTAAATATTTACTTGGGGGGATGTTTTTCATAGGGAAGATATGGAACTTTCTTAGGCGTATATGTAATTACATCAGAAGAATAAATTTCGATTATTAATTTGTTTTCTATCGATTTTGCAAGTATGAGTATAGGTTGATTGTAATCATTTTTAAAGATTAAATCAGGTCCATTCCAACTAACGGTGGCATCCCGCTTTGGTGGAACGTATGGAACCTCTCTACTGTGTGAATTACGCTGAACAACTTTTAAACCAGCATTATCAACTGCATTAAAAAGGGTAGATGATACTTGACAAATTCCACCACCAAAGTCCTCTGAAAATTCCCCATTAACGATTACCGTAGCTGGCATATATCCTTTTCCTGCTGTTCTTTCTCCAACCACTTTATTAAAGGAAAATATTTCACCTGGAAAAAGAACATAATTATTAATGGCTTTTGCAGCAAGATAAATATTATTGTTTCTTTCTTTTTTATTGGAATTGAAGAATGTTACATATTTCCCTATTTTTTCACCTCTAATATTTCCAAGTAATTCACTGTCGACCCTTGGATAAATAGCTATTAAGGGGACTTCTAATGTGGATGAGCCATTATTAAAATAATAAGAAAAAATATTTTCTGTGAAAACTTGGCGGTTTAAACGGTAACCGATTTGTTCTGGTATAATATTTCCGTTTTTATCTATAATTGCATTTTTAGGATTTTTAGTTACATGCTGGTCAATATCGTCCATGAATTTTTTAAACTTTTTTGTATCCAAAATGGGTAATATAGGCAAGTACATCGAAAAGGTAGTACGGTTGGCAACGGAGATAGGATCACTGTTGTTAGTGATTACTAAACTTCCTGGCATAATCACTTGTTGAGATAAAATTATTAGTCCAAGCATCCAACTGAAATTCATATGCTTAAAACCTCCCTAATTTAATTATGAGTTAAAATATCCATTTCATGTAATTGCGGCTATTCTTTTATTACGGTCATTTCTGGAAATAAAACCTTTACAACAATGATTGTGAAAAATTTCACTTAAAGTAACGGGGTATTTAGTTGAAGAAGAAATGCATAAATATTTAAATACGAGTGATTTTCAAATATTAATTTATGGGTGTGCGAATTAAGAGGGACTTAATTAATTTAAGGGAGATAATACAGGAGGATAGAACTACAATATTTTTTCTACATAAACAAAATTAAACCAAACAACATATACTAACAATATGTGGTAAACCAAAAAGAAGACCGTGGCCGATGGACACGGTCTAAAAAACAACTCAAGCAGTGAATGAGTAATCTAACCTCGTCGGCCAAAACAGGGTGGATTATTCTTTTTGTTTTTTTGTTTGCTCAAGTGACCTCACCTACATATTTATTTTGGTTAAAATAAGTTTATTAAGTTTCTAGTACATAAGGTATTTACGGTAATTGTATTGTTTTGATATGCTCTAAATTCCGACAAACCGTTTCCCCTTCAGCTGTTATAAGAATCAACTTGTTATTACGAACCTTTTGGAGTAAGCCTATTTTTTCAGTATCTTCTCCACCATCTATAATAACTAGTTGATTTTCTAATCTTTTCAACTGTTCATCAAAAGATCTAGCTAAAGGAGTCGATATAGGCACCAGGGGTAGATTCTCCTTGTTTAAGGAATACGGTATAGTATTAGGGGGATACGGAATTATCCATTTAACATGATTCATCGAAATAAACATTGTTTTGTACACAGGGGAGTGAAAAACAAAATAGTCGTTCATAATACTGGTTATATAACCATGAATGGATTTATTCCCTGTGACATAAATCTTGACAAACAAACCTTTAGCAATAGTTAATGATTTTCGAAACGATATGACATCCAATTCAATTGGTTTTTCTGAAGGAGGGTTATAAGTGGTATATTCTTCTTCTAAACTGGTTTCTTTCAATCTTTGAACATGAACAAATGGAATGTAGAGGTATGAATCGGTCCTGCCATCGTATAAAACAATGATGTCCAACCCAGCATCTATTAGGATTCCCTTGTGAATAACGCCTCCTGAAATTTCAACCTCAATAAATATTCCTATTGAATCTACAAAATCAATAAGCATCTCAATTCTCCTTTTTTCTCAAATTATCGTTGAAGTGCTCCACTAAAGAGCCAAGAAACCCAATAATACAAGACAACTAAGGTAAACAATGTCGCAGGGGGAATAACGACAACTGTGATTTTTATATATTGCCACCAACTGATCATTACCTTCCCTTTCCTTACGATATGCATCCACATCAGCGTAGCAAGCGTTCCCATTGGAAGTAATAACGATCCCATGTCGCTGCCAATTACGTTTGCTAAATAGGCAATTTTCAATTCGAGTAAACTTAGATTCATATGCGTTAACGTGAGTGTTCCAACCATGAGTGCTGGGTGATTATTAAAAAGATTGGAGAGAACAGATAGAAGTACACCCATCATGACACTCGCATGCAGCAGGCTTCCAGAAACGATTGGTTTCATGAATCCAATCAACCAGTCCGTTAAACCAATGTTATTGAGACCGTAAATGATGGTATACATACAAAAGGCGAAAACGATAATATACCACGGCGTTTTTTTCACCATATCGGCAGGGGATATTTTTAAATAAGCCCATCTCCATGCTAAAAGAACAAGCGAGCCGATAACAGCCATAAGAGAAACGGGAATGTTTACAAACGAAGCGACAAACAGGCTACAACGGACAGCAAATACGAAAAGAAGAACATTTCTCATAAATCTTGAACGAGCTTTTTCCGTATCATGCTGAAGAATTCCTATACTTGATTTAAGTGGGTGGTAAGAGGAACTTGTCAGACCCGAAACATTAGTAGGAACGGTTTTCGGCAAGATTTTTCTAAATCGTAGGAACAGGAGAACAACTAGCAAAAGTAAACCAAGAGTTGCTGGAACAAACATCATCGCCGTATGCAAATACAAACTCATATGCACAATTTTTAGAGCGATCAAATTTACAATGTTACTTACACCAATTGGAGCACTCGAAGCAGTCGCAATTAATGCTCCAGACAGCAAATACGGAATTTTTTGATGGTTTTTTAAGCCCATGTTGTTTAATAACATGACTAGGATTGGAGTTGTAATTAAAATACTCCCGTCGTTATTAAAAAAGAGTGTCATGAGAAAACATAAAAGATTGACGTACCAGAATAAACGTACCCCTGACCCCTTTGCCATGGCAGCCAGTTTTTCTGCTACCCAATTAAAGAATCCAAAACTTTCTAAAACAATCGCCATGACAATCGTTGCCATAATCGTAATGGCGGCACCACTTATGGTGTTTGTAATTATACCCAGGTCTGTTAATGAAACACTTCCACTAAGTACGACAATGACCGCACCTATTGCAGCAGGTATGGCTTCATTAATGTTTCTAGGTCTCCAAAGAATAAATCCGAGGGTAACCAAAAAAGTGATGATGGTTATCCAAACGGTTAAATGACTCATATTTTTTCTCCTTTCATCTAGCTAGTTTTTCATGATGTATCCATGAGACGACCTAACCACCTCAATAAGTTAGTCCACTCTTGTCCCCCCCTTCCATCTATCCCTCTTGTTAGTTTGTACTGTATTTATATGTATCAAGAATAGGACATGCTTTGGGTTTGTACCCGTTTTTCCAAAAAATCAAATAGAGTCTAAAAAACAATGATTCAAGTAATTACACATGTCAAGATAGAAGAACATACCTAATTACAAGAATTAACCCTTATTATTAAATTGAAGTAGTTTCTAATGGCAAAAATAAAAAGCGATACTAAGTAAGCGTCGCCCGATATGGTTTAACCTTATTTTTAACCTTCTGCTTATGGCTTTAAGTAGGCATGGAATTTTCTTAGTTGGAATAACGATGCAGATTGTGAAGAATTGTACTTAAAGTAACGGGGGCTTATGTTTAACAAGAAGTTGCTGCGGCAGCTCTTTTTCTTTATTGTGCTAACGTGCAGTTTAGTTGAACAAGGAAATCAACAATACGTATCGAATAATATTGTTAAAACAAATTTTTAAGGAGAAGGACAATGAATAATTTTAGCTTAATTAATGTTTTAATAGTTTTATCAGTAATCATTATTGTTGTTATAGCGTATATGCCTACATTTTATTAAATCAATAAACGCCTTAATTACTTAGAAAATGAGATAAAAAAATTAAATGGAGAATAAACCTTGTTCAACTAAAGGGTGCGTTAGTTTAAGACTATAGGGGCTGCTCTAATGAAGATAATTGGAGAAGATAATGTGAAGATAGATATGGTATTTGATTATGAAATAGGTAATGATTTAACTTCAAATATACAAGAATTGTTAAGCGAATGTTTTCAAGAAGACTTTCCAAAAAACAGAATTTATTTCAAACAATTACCTCATTTTAGATTTGTAGTTTTTAACGACAAAAATCAACTTGTAGGACAGGTAGGAATAGATTACAGAGTGATGAATCTTAACGGAAATCCTATAAGAGTGCTTGGTCTAATTGATTTATGTGTCACCCAAAACACTCGCTCACAGGGGATAGGTTCGATGTTACTTCTAGAAATTGAACAGTTTTGTTGCAATAGAAATATTGATTTTTTATTGTTATTTTCTGACAACAAAACGTTGTATTTAAAAAATGGGTACAAGTCAGTTACGAACAAATGTAAATGGTTAAAAATTGACCATATAAGTCAAATTACAAGGGATATAGGTTATGAAGTAATTGATGGATTAATGATTAAAGAAGTTGGTAAGTCTGGTTGGAGCGAAGGAGATCTAGATTTTTTAGGCTATCTTTATTAAGCTAACGGGTCCGATAGCTGAATTGGGAGTTGTCGATACGGCAGCTCTTATTGCTTATTGTGTTAACGAAGTAGGTTAGCTTAAGAAAGATTTTATTTCATTTCCCTATTATTGGGTTTTACGATTAAAATAGATGCAGGTTGATAAGGGGGCACTGACTATTATGAGGGTTAATCAAAGAGCAATATTTATTAATGAAAGACAAATTCATTACACTTATATTGAAAATGGAAGTCCAGTTGTTTGTTTTATGTTCTCTGGGGCAGGTTACACATATGAGAAGCCATTATTTTATTATTCAACAATGATAATGCTTGAAAATAAGTATGATGTTGTACATATTCATTATTCTTATGAACAGGACATATTAAAACTTCCTTTAAGAGATATAACACAAATAATCTTTAATGATGTAAATCCCGTTATTACTGAGGTGCTTAGAGATAATCAATATCAAGAAATTGTGTTTTTAGGAAAATCACTTGGTACAATTCCTATCATTAATGGACTTATGAAAAATGATATGTATTTAAATTCTAAAATGGTTTTGCTTACACCATTACTGAAGTATGATTCAATTTATGAAACCTTACTGATATGCAATCATTCATCCCTAATTGTTATAGGAGAAAAAGACACTCATTATATCCCAAGCAAAATTGAATCAATAGCAAACAAAAACAATATAAAAATTGCAAAAGTCCCCATTGCCAATCATTCTTTAGATATTGAACCATTTAATACTTCAATGTCCATCATAGCTATGGAAAAGGTAATGAAAAGATTGGACGAATTTATAAAATCATAATTCTTCTTCAACTAACGGGTGCTTGAGTTGAGTAAGGTATGGCTGCTGCGGCAGCCTTTTTCGTTGTTCCACTAACGTAAGCAGATTAGTATAACAAGCAAAAGTGATACAATAATAAAATAGGTCTTGTTTTCAAGGAGGTAAAACATGGATTACATTTCACCGAAAGAAGCGGCGTTAAAGGTGAAACGGTGGCCTAAAGATACCATAGCGGCGGGTCGTCGTCATACCGTTGGTCTTAAATCTGACGGAACGGTGACGGCTGTGGGTGATAATAAATATGGCCAATGTAATGTAAGCGGTTGGCACGATATTGTGGCGGTCGCGGCGGGTAATGTTCATATGGCGACGAACACGGGTAATGCTCATACAATCGGTCTTAAATCGGACGGTACTGTGGTGGCTGTGGGTTGGAATAAGCATGACCAATGCGATGTAAACGACTGGCGCGATATTGTAGCGGTTACGGCGGGTTGGCGTCGTACCATTGGGCTTAAATCGGATGGTTCGGTGGTAGCTGTGGGCCGAAATAATGAAGGTGAATGCAATGTAAGCGGCTGGCATGATATTGTGGCGGTCGCGGCGGGTGACTGGCATACCATCGGTCTTAAATTGGACGGCACGGTGACGGCTGTGGGTAATAATAGGTATCGCCAATGCAATGTAAGCGACTGGCTCGGCATAGTGGCGGTTGCGGCGGGTTATCTTCATACTGTTGGGCTTAAATCGGATGACACGGCGGTTGCTGTGGGTCAAAATAAGGTAGGCCAATGCGATGTTAGCGGCTGGCGCGGTATTGTGGCGATAGCGGTGGGTAGTAGTCATACCATCGGCCTAAAATCGGACGGTACTGTGGCGGCTGTGGGCTGGAATGAGTATGGTCAATGCAATGTAAGTGACTGGTGCGATATTGTAGCAGTTGCGGCGGGTTGCGCTCATACCATCGGCCTAAGATCGGACGGCACGGTGGTTGCTGTGGGTGATAATGAATATGGCCAATGCGATGTAAGCGGCTGGCGCGGCATCCAACTGCCCGGCAATTAGTTTTCGGGTAAAAAGGATACAGTTCCTGCAACTAGTAAATCAAAAAAAGGATTAAATATAAAAGGTAAAAATCCCCTCTTCAGCTAACGGGTGCAAGAGTTTAAGATCGGTAGCTGCTTCGGCAGCTTTTATTTTTGCTTGTTCAACTAACATAGCAGGTTAGTTGAAGAAGGAATTGATATTAACGTAGCATTTGACTCAAAGGGCGACATAAAAAGATAATTAAAGAGGGTTCTAAAATAATTTTTAGAACCCCTCTAGTGATTATTAGTATCCTCAACACATGAAGGATGCTCCAACAATGATTAAAAGGATGAATAGAACAACAATCAAAGAAAAATGTGCCCATTTCGCCACCTTGGTAGCCCATCAATCATCACCACCTTTATTAGACATCTATAAAAGAGCTTTCGGGCTCTTTTTTCTTGTAATATTTGAATTCACCAATTAACTAAAAAAGTGCATTTAATCTTTTAAAATAGGTAGTAGTTTAGTCAGTTATAAATGTCACTCATATTCTATAAAGACCATTTGGACAGGTTTATTGTAAAGGAAGTGAAAACATGCGTTATGTAAAACATCAATCTACTGCGAATAAAAAGATCTCCAATAATGAAACGAACGATGATATTGAAGTAAGTATTATAATACCTTCCCGAAATAAGTATCCGTTAAATTTATTTACCCTTTATTCACTTGAAAATCAATCCTTTAACGTTAAGAAGATGGAAGTAATTTTTATTAATGATGCATCTACTGATGAAACAGAAGAAAAATTAAAAAACTATCATCCTCCCTATATTTTTAAATATATTCACAGCACACAAAAACTCGGAAGAGCCAGGGTTAGAAATTTAGGTATCGAATCAGCAAGCGGCAGGATTCTTATTTTCCTTGATGCTGAAATGATTACTGAACCTGAGTTTGTACAAAATCACTATAACTATCACCATATAACCGATAATCTGATTGTGACAGGCACGATGCATTCAAAAGCTCTATATTCTTGTATTTTCCCCGAATTTTCCGACCAATTCACACCCTGTTAGAAATGCCATCCATGGAAACATGAACCCTTCTAACTTTACATTGTAATTACTAATTATTTCTTCGAACCATGGGTACGCAGACTGTTCAAAAAGAAGAAACCTGAATTTGGGAATTACTCTTACGAATATGGCTTTGATATGGACTGTAGACTGCTACGAGTAAAGGGTGTAAATGAGTTTACAACTCCAGACAGTGGTTTTAACGAAGAGTATTTGATATATATCGGAGATGTGGTTTATGGTTTGGAATTTGATAACTTAGGCGAGTTGGGAGTGGTGTCCAAGTGCATTTACGATAACGGAAAATTAATGAAGTATGAACGAAGCGTGTGCGGGATGAAGAAATTTGCCGACCTTCATTATGAGGAATACACATACGACAACAATAGGCTTTCCGAAGTAGATTTCTTTTTTAATATTACGCCGCAATTAGAACTGTACGAAGAGCAAAGATTGCGTGTAGAACACGATGAAGATGGTAATATCATTAGGTTAATCAGCGATGAAATTGTTGATGGTAAAGCAGAGCAGTATATATATAATGTTAAACCGCCCAAAAAATAAGTGGCTGCACTAAAAAGATAACAGGATAGGGGTAGCTCTATACACAAAAGGTGAGATTAATTTGGCTTTTTATAGGATTTTCTTATTAAACAAACGGGGTGCAAGAGTTAAAGATTGGGATGGCTGTGGCGATCCCTATTTTTATTGCACTAACGAAGCAGAATAGTTGTAGAAGAACATAATAAAAACAGTGCATATGTAAAAGCTAATTTCTATTACTTGAAGTTTGGATGGTTCTAATGACAAAAAGATTTAAAACTATTTTAATGACGCTAATCATAATATTTTTTGTATTTATGGCTGGTAAATATCTATTTGATTTCTTATTTGCGGATATGTGTGGAAATGATATTAAACAAAAAATCCCTTCTCCCAGTGGTGAGAATGTGGCTTACATTTTCGAAAGAAGTTGTGGTGCGACAACGGGATTTTCACCCCAATTATCGATTTTAAATAAAGATGATGATTTTCAAAATGAATCTGGAAATACATTTAGGTCAGATAAAGATTTTTCGATTGAATGGCATAATGAAAAGAATCTAAAAGTTATCTATGATAAATCTTCCGAAACTTATGAAATGGATAAAAAGGTGAATGGGATTAAGATTGAATATGTAGGTAAGTAAAAGCCTGTTATATTATAATAAGTTATTAAGCTAACTGGGTGCTTTACTTTAATAAGAACAACCAAAGAATAAAAAACAAATATCTACATTTCATGAGTGGCTGACAAGTCGCTCTTTTTTTTTATGATTTTTTAATTTTCTTAAACATTTCAGACATCAATTCACGGTTCTCCATTCTCAATGCTTTTTCTTGTGTAGCATATTCTTTACAGATATTTATAGAATGTTGTAAATCTGTCTGAATAATATCCATTTTATATTCATCAATGTCTCCAATTAGATAGTTGATCATATATTCAAGATGTTTTGAAATAGTATTTTGTTTACTCTGTTTAATTTTAATTCCTTTAATCTCATTGTTATTCATTTTTATCTTTTTAACGTACTGTTTGATTTTCTCTGTATTCTGCTTATTATCTGAATCAAGTGTAACGTCAAATAATGTGACTAATTCTTTCTTGTTTGGTTTCATTACAATCAATGTTTCATTGTTAATATAGTAATCAAGTGTATCTCTTCTTGCTGGAGCATAATTCTCTATTAGTAATTCAGCATTGTTTACAAATTCTAAGATTCTATAGGCTACCTCATACTCATTATTCGTAATAAATTTATTGATTTCACTTTCTCCCTTAATTCCCATTATCCGTTGAACAAATCTAAATTTAACATGACCATCTATTAACAACTTTATCACCTCACAATTATTATAAATATTAGTGGTTGAAAAGTCGCTCTTTTATTTTTTTCTTCTTCAACTAACGTAAGCAGGATAGTGGAAGAAAAAAGAATAAAAAGTGGGTATCCATAAACACTAAAATATAAAAAGAGATATAGAAGGAAATATTATGCAAAAAGTTATAAAAGTGGTGTGCCTTTCTTTAATTTATTTGTTATTTATTTTACGTTTTTTTACTGATGTCTTTGTAGGAAATCCAATTATAGCAATACTTTTAGGGATACTCTTTCTACTGCTAGGAATTGTTGAACGTAAACAAAACAATGCTATGTCTAAAGTGTATATGGGTGTATCAGGAATAGTTATTCTATTAGCAGTTTTTATGCTTTTGTTTCCAGATGCCCCTTTATTTAGTAAAAGCTTATTAAAGTAACGGGTGCTTCGTATTATAAGTATTAATATTGATAAAAGTAAATTGCACACAAATTGCACAGAATTTCTAGAAACAACGGAATTAACAGATTTTATTTGCATAAATAACCATTCGGTTCTGGAATTATCGGACTTAATGGAATTGGTTTATACAAAAATACTGCATAAAAGTGCCATTAGAGAATTGACAGGGAAGAGGTCTTCAAACCAGCAATAATAATCCTAGAAACAGCCCAAATCTTTCTTAAAAAAAGATTTGGGCTGTTTTCTTTACTCTCACTTTCTACTAATGCTCAATCTCACTTCGATGATAATAACAATTTAGTTGTTTCAAAAATGATGATTAATAAAACTAATTAGACTCTCTAGGAAAAAGTAATAAAGATAGACTAGTGAAGATGTCAACAACGGTTTATTTTCCCCCATTTCCAACGGTTAAAAAATCCCCAATTTCAGCGTTCAACCTTGTATTGGTTGAACGCCAGCCCGCTGTTTTTCTCGATTGTCCTTTAATATTAAACGTTATTGAATGGTGCAATAAACGGTCGAGAACGGCAGTAGCTAAAACATCATCTCCAAATATTTTCCCCCATTCAACATAGGATTTATTGGACGTAATAATTATAGATCCGTGCTCATACCTTTTTGAAATGATTTGAAACAATAGATTAGCACTAAGCTCATCAAATGGAAAATAACCCATTTCGTCAATAATTAATACTTCAGGAACACACAATTTATTAACTAGGCGGGCAGTAGTTCCACGCTGCCTCACACCTAGTAAACTTAAAATAATTATATAACAGTTGTTGACTTTTAAAATCTGTTATAATACAATCAATCTAACAAATATATCCACTATTTCAGGAGGTCATGAAAATGTTAACTTTAGAATTCTACCGTAACTTACCGGAAAAAGAATGTCGTGAATGTGGAGACACCATTGAGGAGCAACACGAATCTTATTTATATGAGTGTGAAAGATGCATCGGAAATCATGAAGCCTAAGGTAACGAATATGATTAATCGTGCTAGATGATTGCCCTGTTCCTTTTTCACAACTATAGGTCAGATAGCAGGGGGGCTATCACGGTATACAGCGTAGGTGGGGCTCATACCAAGAACAGGGCATGAAGATAGTGCAAAAACTAGCTTCCTATGAATAATCTTACAAAAAGTCACAGGTACAGAACGAAAGGAGAACAAGTAAAATGGGAATGTATGAACAAGCCTATAGCAGGTATATGGAGAAATGTGAGGAATTTGGAATTAAGGCCATTGATTTTATTGAGTTTATTCGGAACTTAACGACAGAACAAATTCAAATTATAGTAAGTAACTAATCAGACTGGAACATAGTATCCTCTTATTAGTTTAGTCTATTTAACTAACGCCTACATTCCATAGGTTCCTGTTCCATTTACGGCAGGCTGCCGTACCAAACGAGTCGAAAATCTTAAAGACCTTGGGCTTCTCGCCCAAACCTATCCAACGGTAGCCCGTTGGATCGTATTATACGGCCCCTATTAATCTCCTTCTTTGTTCTATTTATTGTAATCGTTTGCTCATAAGGGCGGTCAAGGGTGCTACGCTAGCGCTTCGCAAAGTTTGTGAACTTTTTTAAGAAGGGCGCTTAAAAAACTTCACAAACTTGAAGCCCGTTGACAGCCCTTTTTGCAAAGATTGGGAGAGGTCAAACAAAAAAGGTGTGATAGAGAATGGAAACAAGTTTTCATGGGTTGAAGGTAGCAAAATCAAGCACAGGTTATTTTGTAGGTAGATTTTTTCAGGAAGATGAGGCTAGCACAAAATTTGTTCGACTAACCGATGATTTGAGCAGCAAACAAGAAGCCATCCAGTGGATCGAAGCCATTTATGGAAGATGGAGCAGAAAGGAAAGAGGGGTAGCTTTATCAAGACTAAAGGTGAAAATTCATTGATTTTAAAAGGCTCTTACATATTAGATATGTATCATATATGCCCTTGGCTTTGAACCTTGCAGGGTCGTGTTTCTCTTACAAAGGGAGCAAGTTGCCTCTACTCCAACACCTATCAAGGTTACACGACCCTTCTTCAAAGTAAAGGGACCGCTAACGCTCATATATTATACATAGTGGACATAATTAATTTGGTCCGTTTAATGTGTAAAAGATGTTGAAATTTCACCAAAAAGGCGTACATATTAAACATAATGTACGCCTTTTTTTATGGTCTAGTTAAATTTTCTCCCTCTTCTTTGTTATTTTTTATTTTTGTGTTATTTCGTCTTGTTTGGAGGCAGCGAGCCCCAACAAGACGGCATCATCTATGCTGCGCATGGATGAAGCATAAAAACCTTAAAAGGTCTGTTTTAAACTTGTACTGTTCCAGAATCTCATTTCAAGAATTTTAATGAGGTTTTAATAGAAAAATTCCGAAAATGTGCGCTAAGCCATTTCCTAACTATTAATTAAAGATAAAAAATTGTTGGATTATTGTAAATATTCGGTTAAATCGACAAACATTTTACAATCACTTATTTATAATGGGGGAAGGTGATTCTAGTTTGTCCAAAAAGGTTTTTCTACATTTTTTATAGGGGGAGATGTAAACATGGATTTTTATGAAAAGTTACCTACTGATTTTTTAATTGCTTTTTATGATGAAATGATGAAAAACATTGAAAAAGGATTATTAACGAAAAATATGTATTATGAATTAGGTTTACTGATTTCAGTTGCAAGTCATAGGGGTTTTACATTAGAGCAACCATGCGACTTTGAACAGATAGTCGATCAAAAGGCTCTGGATGATTTTATTCAATTTACGCAAAATGTAACGTAATAAGGGATGTTTTTAACCATCTTGTGAACTTTTACTATGTAACCATCAAAAGAAAATCAAAAAAAAATTCCCGTATTCATTTGTGAAAATACAGGACTTTAATCAAACCTCTGAATGTTGTTGATTTTTACTTTTTTGATACATCGTGATGAGCTCGTCTAATTTCCGACTGCAACAAAGGGTGTCATCGCTATTTAATCCAGTTTTTCCCGCAATTAGGATCAAAATCTTTCTCATCTGATTGATCCGGTCCTCTAGTTCCTCAATCTCGATAAACATCATACATTCCCCTGATTCTCTTTAACTGTTTTTAATTCGATAAATTGGTTTTCCTCGCAATTATTATTATGCGAAAAATTCTGTATAATTGGAATACATCTGACAAAACCCCCTAAAACATTACAAATAATTTTGTAGATAAAAGAACTTAGGGCGAAAAGAAAGGAACAAGAGGCCTTTCTCTCAGTCGTACTTGTCGCTTTTTTCGGTTTCCTCCTTCATTCCGTACGTTTCCAAGGTATTTATAGGTAGCCACGAGCATACTTAGAAAAACAAGAATAAATCGTAGACTGCGCATTCATGCAGCTTAAAAGACAATCAATTTTCCGTTTCGATGTTGACTAAGTCAACAGGAAGGGATAGGATGACACGCAACTAAACGGATCATTGAAAAGTTTCCGAAATTTAAAGGTAAGTTAAAGCTGTATTCCGAAGATTAGCTTGGTTTTTTGAAGCTCCCAAATATGAAAGTTTTAATATCGGATTATTGTATCATCATTTAGAGAATGAATGGCTCGAATTCGCGTTAGAATTAATGACTCAGTTCTTTAGAGAGGATACGTATTTAATTCAAAAACCTACCTTTCCCATTCTTCGAGAAACGCCGGATCATTATTTTAATCAAAAGCAGTTTGCTGATTTCTTATCGGAACAAGGCTTGAATTATGATAAGCGGAAATTAAATGTGTATTATAGTCGAGGGAAAATACCGAAAGCGGATGTTGAACTTGCAGGTAGACCGTATTGGAGTAAATCTACAGTCGAAGAGTTTTGCGAACAGGAGAAAGTTCGTTTGAAAAAGGATTAAGCTAAACCAGAAGTTTTTCTAGTTAAACCCATAAGGGTGAGATATGGTCATGAATGTTCAAGTACTAAAGATGCATTTAAACGAATTAAAAGCCGTAGCGATATGATATGGCTTCAGATTTTAGCGGGAGTGACAATTCCAACGTCAAACGAGGACGATAATTCCTGTTCCGTCATTATACACTTATTTATTACTCTAAGGTTTCGTAGTTGGAATCATTTTTTATGAAATCGAAAAATACGCAGTAAAACAAAAGGTATTTTTAAAAAACATCGTAACCGAAATAAATGCATATTTTCTGCACATTTTTGTTGTAGGATTTGTATGATTCTAATTTTTAGGAGGATTACGATGAAGCGAAGATTTCTTACATTGGTTGTTTTTTCACTAATTATATCAGTATTCTTAGCAGCTTGTTCAAAAGATGATTCAATGGATCATGGAGATATGGACCATAACTCAAATAAAAAACAACCGGTAACAAGCCATGAAGGGATGAATCACGGTGATATGACATCCACTCCTCAAAAGGATAATACCAAAGTAGAGTTTTCCTTTAATGAAAAACCTGAAAGTGGAAAACAAATCCCTTTAAACATTCAGGTAAATAATAAGAATGGTCAACCAATAAAGGATTTTGAAGTCGAACATGAAAAACTCATGCACTTAATTGTTGTAAGTAAAGATTTATCCTATTTTGACCATATTCATCCTGAATATAAAGGGAGCGGATTATTTACAATTAATTCAAATTTTCCTTCCGGAGGGGAATATAAGCTCTTTGCCGATTTTGTACCTAAAGGAGCAGAAAAAATGGTAAAAACTTATGACGTAACAGTAGCAGGAAACAAAGTAAGGACTACACCTTTAACAGAAGAAAAGGAATTAACAAAAGTAGTGGATGGTAAAGAGGTGACGTTGAAATTTGACCATTTGATGACTGAAATGGACTTGACGATGACATTCACGATTAAAGATGCTAATACAAAGCAGCCTATTATTAATTTACAACCATATTTAGGTGCAGTAGGACATGTTGTAGCAATTAGTGGTGATACAGAAACTTATTTACATGTTCATCCAATAGACGAAAAAGCAACAGGTCCAGATGCGAAATTTATGACAAGTTTCCCTGAGGGTGGTCTCTATAAAATTTGGGGACAATTCCAACAAAACGGAAAAGTAATTACTGTGCCATTTACCATAAATGTACCAAAATAAAAAAGACCTATGTGGGTTTGAACTGCACCCCAATTGTTGGACACATTCTAACAGTGAGGGGTGCAGTTTTTCTATGGCTAAATTTACTGCAGATGATAAGTTAGCGGCGGTTCAACGTTATTTAGAAGGTGGAGAGACGTGATGATTCCTTTATTGACAGCATGTTTGTAGCAGTTTTAACGTAATAAAATTCTATGTCAAATACCTATTTTAAAATTTTTTATAAAAAAGGCTTCACATACCATAGAGGGGTATAGTATTATGTGGTTAAGGAGGTGAGGCAATGTTGATGAATTCAGAAAATCTTAATGAAATTGTTGAAATCGATCAATGCTGCTCATCAGACGGTGAAAGAAAAAGCCACCAATCAGATAAAGTGAAGAATAACTTAACAACAAGATTAAACCGAATTGAAGGACAAATTCGAGGAATTAAAGGATTAATTGAAAAAGATACGTATTGTGATGATGTCATTACTCAAATATCTGCGACTCAATCCGCTTTAAACAGTGTCGCTCGTATTTTACTTGAAGGGCATATGAAGTCATGTGTTCTAGAAAAAATTCAAGAAGGGGATACGGAGATTTTAGATGAGGTAATGGTGACAATTCAAAAATTAATGAAAAAATAAAAGGAGACTAAGCTATAAAAAAAAATGACTCTAAACATAAAAGGTATGTCATGTGGCCATTGTATAAATTCAATTGAAGGCAGTGTAGGCAAATTATCCGGAGTTACTACTGTTAAAGTAAACTTGGATTCAGGAACTGTTAGTGTAGAGTTTAACCCGAACGAAGTAACGATTGATAAGATAAAACAATTGATGACCAAGGGTATGAAGTCCAATAAATTTGATTAAAGAACGTGCAGAATAAAGCACGATTTCTTTTCAGAAAATATATACTATACTTGGGTATAGTAATTACGAATAAGGAGGATGAAAGAATGGAGAATGTAATATTAGCTGTGAAAGGAATGTCATGTGGGCATTGTATAAATTCAATTGAAGGTAACGTAGGAAAATTAAATGGTGTTCATTTTGTAAAGGTTCACTTACATGAAGAAAAAGTAGATGTATCATTTGATTCGAAAGAGGTTTCTTTAAAGGAAATTACTGACATTATAGAAGATCAAGGTTATGATGTAGAGCTGAGTAAATCGTCTAAAGGTCAAAGCTGTCACTAAGAACTGTAAAAACGTGCTGTCTTTAGCGGCACGTTTTATTCCCCTAAAAAATATACCCCACTATAGTATATGGTGATAGGAGTGTAAGGTTATGATCGATAAAAAAGAAACAACACTTCAAATAGCTGGAATGACGTGTACAGCTTGTGCAGTGAGAATAGAAAAAGGTCTCAAAAAAATAGATGGAGTAGAGGATGCGAGCGTAAATTTTGCATTAGAAAAATCAAAAGTAACATTTGATTCGTCTAAAGCAAATGTAAATCAATTGAAGAAAAAAGTGGAATCTTTAGGATACAAAGTAGTGAGTGAGAAAGCTGAATTTGATATAAGCGGCATGACGTGTGCAGCGTGTGCGAATAAAATTGAAAAACGTTTAAATAAGCTAAATGGTGTCCAAACCGCAACGGTGAACTTCGCCTTAGAATCAGCCCTTGTAGAATATAATCCTGATGAAGTTTCGGTCTCAGATATGAAGGAGGCCATTAATAAATTGGGTTATCGCTTGGAACAAAAGCAAGAAGCAAAAGGTGAAAAGGTTGATCAAAGACAAAAAGAAATAGAAAAGCAAAAAGGGAAATTTATTTTCTCTGCTATTTTATCGATCCCTTTACTTTGGGCGATGGTCAGTCATTTTGAATTGACTTCTTTTATTTGGTTGCCAAAGATGTTCATGAATCCTTGGGTTCAACTCGCGCTTGCGACTCCAGTTCAATTTGTAGTTGGCGGTCAATTTTACGTAGGTGCTTATAAAGCATTAAGGAATAAAAGTGCAAACATGGATGTTTTGGTAGCGCTTGGAACCTCAGCAGCTTATTTCTACAGTATCTACTTGAGTATTTTATCAATAGGCTCTGATGCACATATGGTGGAATTATATTTTGAAACAAGTGCTGTGTTAATTACTCTTATTATATTAGGTAAACTGTTTGAAGCAAAAGCAAAGGGACGTTCATCTGAAGCCATTAAAAAGCTTATGGGTTTACAGGCGAAAACGGCCACAGTATTAAGAGACGGGCAAGAATTGAATGTACCAATTGAAGAGGTAATCACTGGTGATATCGTATATGTGAAACCAGGTGAAAAGGTACCTGTAGATGGAGTGATTTTTGAAGGAAGATCTGCCCTTGATGAGTCAATGATTACAGGTGAAAGTATTCCTGTCGATAAAACAGTTGGAGACTTCGTAATAGGATCAACCATTAATAAGAACGGGTTTTTAAAGGTAAAAGCAACAAAGGTAGGAAAGGATACTGCCTTAGCTCAAATCATCAAAGTAGTCGAAGAAGCTCAGGGATCAAAAGCACCAATCCAACGTTTAGCCGATGTTATATCAGGAATTTTTGTCCCAATTGTTGTTGGGATAGCCATTGTGACATTTCTAGTTTGGTACTTTGTGGTAAGTCCCGGAGAGTTTGCAGTAGCTCTTGAAAAGTTAATTGCTGTATTAGTTATCGCATGTCCATGTGCACTAGGCTTAGCTACACCTACGTCCATTATGGCAGGGTCAGGCCGGGCTGCTGAATATGGAATTTTGTTTAAAGGCGGGGAGCATCTTGAAACGACTCATCGATTGGATACAGTGATCCTTGATAAAACGGGAACTGTAACAAATGGAAAACCAACACTTACAGATGTTATTCTTTCAAATGGATTTGAAGAAAAGGAATTTTTAAAGTTAGTCGGTGCTGCAGAAAGAAATTCTGAACATCCGTTAGCTGAGGCAATTGTTGAGGGCATTAAAGAAAAAAGCATAGAACCGGGCAGCTCCGAACAGTTTGAAGCATTTCCTGGATTTGGAATACAATCTAAAGTGGAAAGCAAATCCTTGCTTATCGGAACGCGCCGGCTTATGGAGAAAAATAATATTGATGTTGGGAACATATTACCTAAGATGGAAAACTTAGAAAAGCAAGGTAAGACCGCAATGCTAGTCGCAATTGATCATCAATTTGCTGGAGTGATTGCTGTCGCAGATACAATTAAAGAAACCTCTCAAAAAGCGATTGAACGGTTAAAAAATATGGGTCTTGAGGTTGTTATGATTACAGGAGATAACAAGCAGACGGCTCAAGCAATTGCAAATGAGGTCGGAATTGATCATGTTATAGCAGAGGTTCTGCCAGAAGGTAAGGCAGAAGAAGTTAAAAAGCTTCAACAAGCAGGAAAGAAAGTAGCGATGGTCGGTGACGGTATTAACGATGCACCAGCGTTAGCTATTGCAGATATTGGTATGGCAATCGGTACAGGTACTGATGTAGCAATGGAAGCTGCTGATATCACCTTAATCAGAGGAGACTTAAATAGTATTGCCGATGCCATCTTTATGAGTAAAATGACGATTCGAAATATCAAGCAAAATCTATTTTGGGCCTTTGCTTATAATGCTATAGGAGTTCCAATTGCAGCACTAGGATTTCTGGCACCATGGCTTGCAGGAGTAGCAATGGCGTTTAGTTCAGTTTCAGTTGTTTTAAATGCACTCAGATTACAAAGGATTAAGTTAAAAGGATAATCTATCTATTAAAAAGAGAGGAGTGTTCCTTATGAAACAAAAAAACATTTTGACCTGGGCGATTTCAGCTATTATTTATCTCGGGTTAGTAATTGGCGGATATACCGTATATGCAAGCTTGGACAGTAATGACGATCACACTGATACCCATGCAGAAACAAATGGTAACGAGGACAAAGAATCTATTAATGAGCAAGCACATAACGATCATCATACTAGCCAAAGAAGTGATGGTAAGGATTCAGGGCATTCAGAACATGTAGCTCAATCAGAAAGCGAAGTGGTCACAAACGTAAAATATGAAGATGGTTTAATGATCATAGATGTGAAGGACAAAGATCAAAAATCACCTGAATTAGAAATTTCACATGAAAAGATTATGCATTTAATTATTGTAAGTGCCGACTTAGACGATTATTATCATTTACATCCTGAGGAAAAGGGAAATGGCATTTATACTTTGAAATTCGCCCTACCTGAAAACTCTTATAAAGCATTTGTTGATATTAAACCCAAAAACCTTGCCTATCAGGTTAGTCCGATAGAGCTGCATCTGGGGAAAGGTCATGGTGAACATGAAGAAAATTCACTAAAGGTTGATACAAACTTAACAAAAACACTCAATGAAAAGACAGTTGAATTAACAACTACACAGCTAGGAATAAACAAAGATGTTACGTTAAGTTTTGATACCAAAGGGATTACTCCAGAGCCCTATCTAGGGGCTTTAGGCCATGTTGTTATTTTGGATGAGAAGGGTGAGAAATTTGTTCATGTGCACCCAACATCAGAAGAAAAGATACTATTTGAAACAAAATTTGATAAACCTGGGATCTACAAAGTGTGGGGAGAATTTAAATTTGATGGTAAAGTCAGTAGCTATCCATTTGTTATAGAGGTCAAATAAAAGGAAGAACAAAGGGGAATTCTTATGAACTTAGATGGGGTTAGCAAACATCTATTAATTTGCAATGGGAAAACATGCACGAAAAATGGAGCAGAAGAAGTAACGAGACCATTAGGGGAGAAGTGATAAACTTAGAGCTGCAAAAGGAGATTCACACAACAAAAACATTTTGTAACGGCCAATGCAAGCATGGTCCAATCGCGGTTCTATATCCACAAGGAACCTGGTATAAAGAAATGAATAAAACAAAAAGTGAAGAACTAATTCGTCAATTGAAAGAAAACGACAATGTTCATTTAGGCTCTGAACTTTATTACCATGATGGTAAAACATTTAAGAATCATGAGAGTGAACTGTAACATCTTATTTCTTTCTCGAAAAAGCGTTTCTGTATAACAGGACGCTTTTCTACTGTAATAAGTGTCGACGGTATATGAAAATTCGATCATTGTGAATATAACCGAAAATAAGACGGAATGGGAGTTTGGAGGAAATAGAACCGTTGTAGCACATAAAAATTATAAGGTTTTGGTTGTGCATGACGTGAAAGCAAACGTCAAATATACCCGATTTTAAATGAATTGATTGCTTTCCTCGAGTAAGAACTGGCCATTCGCTCGTAGCGAGTCTTGGAGGGCTAAAGGTAACTTTAGTCTTTAAGCGTAGACAGTTAGGTGGAGCAGCCGTCAAGGCTGAAAATCTTATGGAGTGAAAGTCTCCTGTCATCAATTGACCGATTCGGATGACTAGCATATCCAATGAATGGTAACTAGGAGGAGCCGTGTGCATTAATAGTGCAAGCAAGGTTCTGTGAGGGTTGCGCCTTGAAAGCTCAAGGAATACATACGACTTGAGATAGTCGTCTAGATAATGCTTAGCCAGCAGTCTTGTACCGAGTCTTGCGTGGTACACGGTAACGTGTACTGCGAAGCGTAGACAGGAAGATGGCAGGCCGGAATAAAGTGAAAAGGATAATTAGTCCCGAAATTAAACGTGATGTGGAGTAGCCGACCTTTTCTCTCAATGGGGAAGGCAACAATGAAATAACCGCTATAGGCAAGGGTATTATCGTTACTCCCGGGATTCGTACCTACGGCATGTCATCAATGGATTCCTTTGGGAACAAGGGAGATCCAATAAACTTCTATAACATATAGATAAGAATTCAACAAGCCCACAAAGCAAGGAGAATTCGATGGTTTATTGGAAGTCTTACTAACTGATAGTACTCTGAGATAGGGAGAGCCTATTACATGGGGAAGCGGTTAGCGGAAATTGAATCAATCTAAGGAAACATGAGCTTCATTCAATGGAAGATTTCGGTCCTTAATTCAAAGTAAGGAGAAACCAATCATGACAACAGGATTAGAGAGAATAGCAGTAAAAGCTCAACAAGATGAAAAACTACAATTTACATCATTAGCACATCACATTACAAAAGAGTTGATTTGGACTAGTTTAAACCATATGCCAAAGAACACTTCACCTGGCATTGATGGTACCTCAAGGGATATGGCTATAATTGAGTTTGAAAATTGGGTTGGAGATATGATGAATTCAATCTACAGACATAGCTATAAACCTCCAGCAGTAAGAAGGGTCTGGATACCTAAACCTGGGAAAGTAGAAAAACGACCGATCGGAGTACCTTCGGTGGCAGATAGAGCTTTACAAAGAAGTACAGCAACGGTACTTTCATCAATTTATGAACAAGACTTTCTAAATTGTTCATACGGTGGTAGGCCAAATAGGGGAGCACATAATGCCTTAGCTACCCTTAATGAGATTATTTCAGGGAAGAAAGTTAGCTGGGTGCTGGAAGCCGACCTGAAGAACTTCTTTGGAACCTTAGACCATGATTGGATAATTAAATTCGTGCAACATAGGATTGGTGATCCTAGAATTATTAGTCTGATTAAAAGATGGTTAAAAGCAGGTGTAATGGAAGGTAAGGATATTTATGCCAGTGAAACTGGAACACCGCAAGGTGGTTCAATTAGTGTACTATTAAGTAACATTTATCTTCACTATGTATTGGATTTGTGGTTTGAGAAAGCAATAAAACCAAGACTCAAAGGAGAGTCATATCTAATAAGATATATCGATGATTTTGTAGTGTGTTTTCAATATCGTTCAGATGCAATAAGGTTTGGGAAAGTCCTTGTGAAAAGATTAAGGAAATTCTCATTAGAGCTTGAACCTAATAAGACTAGGTTAGTAGAGTTTGGACGGTTTGCCAGTAAACATGCCCTGCAAAAAGGAAAGAAATTAGAAACGATCTATTTCCTAGGTTTTACACATTATTGTACAAAAAACCGTAAGGGTAATTTCATGGTAGGTAGGAAAACCGAGAAGACCAGATTTAAGCGAAGTGTAAATAAAATCCAAGAAGTACTTCGTACTATCAGACATTGGTCTATAAAAGACCAAGTTGAGAAGATAAATCAAATTCTTAGAGGTCATTACAATTACTATGGTATGGCTGGCAATCTTCGGTCAATAACAAAAATCTATAAAATTACGGAACGTTATTGGAGAAGAATGTTAAGTAGTAGAAGCCAAAAGAGCTATATAACGTGGGAAAAGTTCAATAAGATTAAGTCGTTTTTTCCTCTAAAGCGTCCTAAACTTTCAATTCCATTTTCGGAATTAAAAATGTACGCGAAACTGTGAAGCAATTTCTGAAGAGCCCGGTGCGGGAAATCCGCACGCCGGGTTCTGTGGGGGTTTGAGTCGCCAATTGGGCAACTTTTCTACCCGGAGGGTGGAGTACAATCTACCGCAAGGTAGAAAGGCTCCCTTCTACTCGACTAGTGGAAGAACAGGAGGAAAATATAATTTTTTAATGTCGTAATTTACAACTATTGAGCACATTTTAGAGTGGTCTATTCGGCAATAATTAAAGAAAACTTTACGACTTTTTAATCTAAACTAAAAAAATAAAGGCTAGAATTAACGTAAGTAACCGGATGTAATACCTGAAAAAAATAAATTAAGGAAAGACAAATATTATTCATAATGGAAGGATGATATTTATGTATATTTCCTATAAAAACTTTCAAGGCGGAATTAATAATTTGGTGGTAGTAGAAAGCAATGGAGTGGTTACAACAAGTATAAAAGATACGGAAACAGCTATAAGAACCCATAAAAGAAAATTAAAACGATTAAAGGCTAAACAAAAGTGAACAAAACGAACATAATGTGCAATAGAAGAAATAGAGCTTGTTCAACTCGGGTGCATTAGTTTACTAAATAAGTAAGAAATTCATCTTAGCAAAGGTGGTTTTTTTACTTTGGGGAAATTTAGTTTGAAGGATTAAAACAAAAAGGTAATTTAAGATTGGTATAAGGAGTCGGCCTTTTTTAGTTTTTATATTTCGACATTTTTCTGCATTCTAAGAAGTGTAACAAAATACATAAGAGATTAGAATCATAAAAAGTTTGTTGATTTTATTGACTTTGCCAGTCATTACCGTTGCTAGTGAGTATATTAATTTTTGTTAAGTTGAGAATTTGTCAAATCTTGACCTTTTTTTTAGCTTTAATCACTTTCATTTTATTTGTAAAATAAAAAAAAGTTAAAAAACATTTATAGGGATAACTAAATGAAATTGGATTTATTAGAGAAGTGGAATGAACAAAAAGTGAGAATTATTAGAATTATATAAAGGAGATAGAACAAAATGTACAAGTATACAATCTATGTAACACATAAAGGTAAAGTTTATCAAACCAACGTAATAGCTACCAAAAACCAAACAGAACATGAAGTTTATCGTATAGCAAAAGAACAAGTTCTGAAACAATGGGCAAATTAAATACGGATCCTGGGATTAAAAGGATTTCGAATGGAACTTCCACTTGAAGAATAGATTTTGGATAGCTTCCTTTACTTGAATATCCCGCTGCCAATAGCGGCTTTGGAGGATTTTATGAAGAATATTAATTATATATAAATTATAATAAGAGGAGATGGTGGGTTTATGAAGAATACTAATAACCTTACTATAGAGGAGTTGGAAAGACGTATTGCTCATTTTGAGGATCGTCTTACGGATTTTATTATTACCGAGGAACAAAGAGAGTTAATCAAAGAAAGGTTAAGGGAACTAAAGAACGCTAAAGAGCGCAAGGCTTCCTAAACTTTTTAAATAAAATAATACATATAAATTAAAGAGCATTATCTTTTTAAGATAGATGCTCTTTTTTGTAACCGCATTTTATTAACCTAGTCTATACCTCTCTGACTCGCACCATGCGTCTGGGTTTTGATAGTGCTGAACATTAGCGTTCAAACCAAAGAAAGAACATGTTGAGGTGGGTTTATGTTTGATTGAATTTATTCTCATTTCGTAAATACTTGGTTCTTTCTTTTTCTAGTGAGGGGCGGATTCGTAATAAAATGGGCTACTTATCTGTATTTTTTATTTAAGAAATCAAAGAAACAAGATGGTTCGTAAAATTGCCTTAAAGTACCTTAACGTAATGCACCTTGCTTGAATATCCATCCAAGTATTGCTTCCTTATACTTTTTAACTAAGCATATAAAATATACATTATATTCATTTAAACTACCAAAATCATATGTTGTACTCATTGTATAATGTTTATTTTTAGCTCAATTTTGTATGATTTTTATGTGGTTAAACTCGGCATATAATTGAAGAGGTTAAAAGATGATAGAAGAGCCAATCTGCAGAAAAAGAACAAGTCGTCCAGAACCATTATTTCCCATCGGAATGATATTCTTATTTTTGTTATCCAGCTGCTAAGTATCTAACAAAATTCCAATATATGAGAATAAAATAAAAGGCCACCCATTTTTAAATGGTGGCTTTGTTTTTCGACGTTTTCTTTCACAATGTGCACAATATTCGAAGTGTTCTTTAAACTCAACTTTGATATCAGACAAATTCCTACGGCAAACGTCTCTTCTTTATCTTTAATAAAACATTACATATAAAAAGTGTTATACTTTTTAATTAAAAAAATTAGAGGTGGGTCCATGAAACTTAAATACTTTATACATCGGATTGCTGCGTTGGATATCAAAACCTTTTAAAAGACCGTTAGTAAGTTCCATGTGTAATCATCCCCCTGATTTATAAATAAATTTGATAACCAACATAACAAAGATATACGACTAAAACGGTGAAAAATCCTTGTTCAATTGCACCGCCGGTACGAATTCCGCCAGGTATACCTATATCGATTTTTAAAGGCCATAAAAACTTAATTCCTTGTTTTGTAAGCATATCCAGAGCCATATGACTGAACATTCCCAGCAAGATACCGAATTCAAGATCTTTAGGCCAGAAAGTCTGCTGAAATAAGAAGAATGCTAAAACTAAAAACAAAAGACTATGAGTAAAGGAACGATGACCGAATACCTTGCTGATTATATTATCAATCAACGGTACCTTTCGGCCAATCGATGAACCGGTGTGGTCGATATCCGGAATTAAAGCACCAAGAGCTAAACTACCAAAAAAAAGAGCTTCATGGCCAACGGCTCCTCCCAAGTTTAAATATAGAGCGCCAGCTGCTAAGCCCCCAACAATATGTGTTTTCCCTTCCATGTTTCTCCCCTATTCTTTTCATCCACAAATGAAATAGCTTGATCACCTTTTGTCCAATACACAATACGGAATAAATTCATTATAAATAATCCTTTATTCATCAACTTCTCCAGTTCCCATGCAAACAGGACAAACCAATATTAAACGGAAAACAAAAAGAGAGGAAAGAGGAGTTCGACCCAACTTCCCTAAATAAGGTTAGACTTTTTCACCTTAGGAATCCATTTTTTTAAAGTATTCATCGACTTGCTGACTAAAAAAGTCTTTTAGATTAGATTTTCCTACTTAGAAATCCGCTTTTTTACTTGTTAAACTTATCGCTACATTTGCATTTGTCAAGAATTCGACTAATGAACCAGCCATATGATCGTTTCATAATCTTCATCGGCAATAAATATTGTATTTCTTGCATTGGATTATGTATACACCCACTTGATCGGTTTGATAGGGGTACAGACAGCAAAACAGAAAAATTGTACGTTAAGGCTGAAAGCCTTGATATAAAAGGGTTCCAATAATGACCGTTTTTGGTGCTTGAATAAGCGAAGTCTTATAAGACCTAAAATCAGTTAATTTATAGCACCAAAACTCATTACCAAAACCAAAGCTCCAATTATTAAGGCTAAATACATTTTTGGTAAGATCTTAGTGTACACATAACAAGCAATTTTCTTATTTTAATTTGCTTACCGTACAAAATTTCCGAAATGTTGGCGAGACCCCTGATAAAAATAAATTTATCATCCGACCCCAATACTGATGTGGTCCGGAACGTTTTTCCGATAGATTGGGATAATTATCACATTATCTCTTTAAATGTGTTATACAATTTATTATTGACAAACCAAATGTGACATACTATTATAATATTAACAAATAAAAAACGCTTACATTTTAAGAAATTAGAATTGTCTATCTTATAAAATTCAAACAAAAGGGAGTTTTTATAATGGGAACTATCATTTGCCAAAGTTGCAATAACACAATTGATCATTTTGAGAATGAGAAAGTATCAACTTTATACGGACAATGCACTTGCTGTGATAAAAAACAAAAGAAGACTTCTAAATAATTCAAACATAAATCAATACTATAAAAGCCGTTCTCAAATGTTGAGAACGGCTTTTATAGTTAAAATCATTAATATATGGTATTTTTTCTCAGGATAATAACCAAATATGTAACTTTTGAGTCTATTTTGTTATGCTCTTTTTTTGGCTTTTTGAATTTTCATGGGAGTGAAAATATTTTTGTTTTTTATTACATAATTGATTTCACTTTAATACTTCTAATCGGTAAATAAGCCTTGATATAACTTGGAAGGGGAGATCCACTGTTCAAGTTGACTTTGATTTAACTTTTTGAGAGAAAACCTCCGTCCAAATAACGTAAAAAAATCCTTGCCTGGACTTCATGATGCTTTCAAAAGTTACAAGTTAACTTTAATGGGTGGGGAAAGATCCAAGCTATTTTTTAGTTAATGGGTCAAAAAATATTTTTGTCCCTAATAATTATTGAATAAAAATGTGTAGTATTGTATATTTATTCAATAGTTATTGAAAAAGGAGATACAGAATGGATATTTATCATGCAGTGACAAGTGATGTTAAAGATATTTATGATTTAATCCAAATTTATGCTAAAAAAGGAATCGTATTGCCTCGTACGTATTTATCACTCTATCAACATTTACAATGTTTGTATGTTATGAAAGAGGATAATATTATACTAGGGGTTGCAGGATTACATGTTTTAGGACAGGACCTGGCAGAGATACGATCTTTGGTTGTTTCTCCCGATTATGCTGGAAAAGGTATTGGTCGCAAATTAGTTAATCGTATTATAAGTGATGCACCGAAACTTGGAATTAGCCGTGTAATGTCTTTCACATACGAAACAGAGTTTTTCAAAAAATGTGGTTTTAAGATCGTAGCAAAGGAGACTTTGCCTGAAAAAGTGTGGGTGGATTGTATGAATTGTCCTAAGTTGGATTGCTGTGATGAAGTCGCAATGATTAAGTATGTTGGGTAAGGTGTCAGATAGGTTGCATACAGTGATATTAAACTTGGCAGTTTATAAGAGAAATAGGAATGGCGCCATTATGTGGTGCCATTTTCTTCGGTGTTTAGGAAATGATAAATTTTAGATTTGTAATCACAATACGACGTGCGAGAAAAGACCCAAGTAAATAATCGCCACTTGGGCCGTGATTTAAGTCGAGTTACCTATTTTGTTGAAAGATAAGAAAGTATAAAATTTCGACTTTGAGAATTGTCCAGCGCCAGCGCCTATCTAGACTCAATACAGCCATTTAAATCCGATTATTCTATAAGATAATGATTAATGGTCTGTTCTTTTATCCATTGTTGTACCTTAAATAATCGGAGGTCGAAGGCCATTTGAAATAGACCAGTCAGACGATATTGGAAGAAGTCATTTTTTTTTTGAGTTTCTTGAGTGCTTCCACATAAGAAGAAAGACCAAGCTTACGTGAAAGCAAACGTCATATATACCCGATTTTAAATGAATGGATTGCTTTTGTGGTCAAAAGTGTTTGACCTGAAAGGATAGAGGTTGGGCTTTGCACACTTATTGATAAAGTAATAGCAAATATATAACTATAAGAAAAATTTCTGAAAATTCAATTTAAACTTGAAGTTGTAAGCGCTTTCTATTATAATAAATAGTGGGTTGGATGGCATGCGTGGCCGTCAGCGTATCTGGCGTAGGTGGGGCCGATACTAGGGACAGATGTAGATTGTCCTTATAATAAAATACTTAAATGTTCGTTAAATATGTGGAAAATGGGTGAAGGAGAATAATAAGAAAAACTTCATATCAATAATACGTACTGGATCGATTAAATCGCTATCCAGTTTTTTATTGGGAATTAATACTTCGATATTTCGAAACGACTTTTACGACACCGTTCATTCTTCTAAAATTTTAAGATATGAAATGGGCAACGCTTGAAATGCTTACCCTCTAATTGTCGATCATAATTGTACGTTTGCACTCGTACCTATAACAGCCCTTCACAGCTTAAGCGTAGCTGGAAGGGCTAAATATTTTGAACTAGCGGAAACACTGAAAACGGTTCACCGTTACATTCGTTGTATTTCATTCATTTTTTCGTTTTGTTCCATTTGATTTAATGTACTCCTTGTGTATCTATTGGAGAAAAATAACACTATGATGAAAAAAATCAAGCATCCACCCATCATAACCAACAAGAAATATTGCAACCCTAAAACGAGAACTGAAAACTCCATTCAAATCCCCCTTGTATAATGACTTGTCTTCTATGTATTTCTATGAATGTGAAAAAATCCCTTCTATTAAAGCGCAATAATGTAAAGGTTTGACCTTTTTATGGTAAGTATTTATTTGACCATTACATTGGTTAAGGAAAAGAAATCAAGATGGATGGTGGATCTCAGTTCATACTGAATTTGAATTTTTTTCTTTAGAGGATCAATTTTTGTTACAAATCCAACGCGTGAAGTAAAAAAGCCGTTTGTCCATGTGGTAATTTCTAATAGCTTTTTGGTGGCCATGCCTTCAAATAATAATCGTTCCATCTCTTCAATTTTTGTTTCAACGAGATGTGGTCTAGGAGTTTTATGATCATCCTCCCAAAGATTCTTCCACATTTTTATGGTTTCAGGCATGAAAAAGCCATTCCATTTCTTCATACCACGATCTTTATGATCTTTATTCATTAAAAATTCCCCTCTCTATATATTATAGGAACATTCGTTCTTATTATTCAAGGGGAATGTTACAAAATTTTAGATATTCCTACATCCCCCTACAGATTTTTGCCAGTCAGGCAGCCTTAAGGCTGCGATTTTTCTTCAGAAATAAGGACTTTATAATCTTAAGGTTAAAAGCATACAGAACGACTTTGGGCAGCAGCACTACGGACTGAACAGAAAGGATAAAACCCTTTCTGTCAGTCCGTACGTGTCGCTTCGGCATTAAATGGACCGATAACCACGGTCTGTACGGTTTACGCAACATTCCGTAGGTTCCTGTTCCATTTACGGCTTACACCGCCATACCAAACGAGCCGAAAACCGGAAAATCGGAAAATCAAAAGATTAAAAGATCAAGAGAATAAAGGACAAAAGGAGAGCAGCCGAAACGGCTGCTTTTGTTGTTTATTTTTCCCTTTTGCCTTCCGAATCGTAAAACATCGCAAGCTTTCTAAGCTTCCAGCCGGTAGTACACCCGAACCTTTCCGGCTAGAAGCTAAGAATGCTATTAAATCGGTCAAGGGGCACAAAAGTTTTTTGCTTAAGGGCGCTTTCGCAACAGCAAAAAACTTTTGTGCAAAGAGCGCCCTTGACCCTAGTTTTAGTGACCAAATGTCCATTATATTGATTGAGTTCCATCGATGTAATGTAATTCATTTGGTTTATTTATTTCCATATAGTTTTTTCCCCATTTATGCATGGCTTCTAAAATCGGCATTAAGCTTTCCCCTTGTTTAGTCAGTGAATACTCCACTTTAGGAGGAACAACTGGATAAATTTCACGATGGACAATATGAACTTCTTCTAATTCTCGTAATTGATTTACCAACATTCGTTGTGTAATTCCTGGAATTAACTTTCTGAGTTCACCAAAGCGTTTTGTTCCTTCTTTTCTTAAATACCATAAAATTAACATTTTCCATTTTCCACCGATTATAGAAAGAGTAAGTTCTTTTTCACAGTTAAATGTTTTTCCTTGAAGATGACTCATTTGTTTTCCTCCTATAGTATATTGTTTCGCACTATCTATAAAAGTGCTTATATATCAACCTGAATTATTCAAAGTATACTAATATTTGTTAAATGAAAATTGTAAAAATCCAACTTTTTGAAAAATTTAACGAATATCAATGTATGATTATCTCGTAAGATTATGTAGATCCATGGTTTTGAAGATGAAAAGCTCTTTATTATTTAAGTGAATTTGCAGAAAAAAAGAAGCTGATTCCAATAGTCGTCTTTTAACGACCTTTAGAGACAGCTTCTTTCTATTTTGATATCCATATTTTTTTCCAATAAACCTATTCAAGGTTGGCGTGTTTACCATACAGTTTATTAGAGTTTAAGCCTTTTTTTTCCATGAAACGTAAAATCAATGCATCATAAAATAACAACATTGTTTGTTCGAAAAGGGACCCCTTCCCCAACATACTCAGGAGTAATATCAATTAGAAAAGGTAGTTCCAATGCATCTGGATTATTCGAATAACGATAGGAATCCGTTTTAAAAGGAAAAGGAAAACGATCGATTAAAGGTTGATCAGGGATTTTTACTTGAGTAAGGTGATTTTGTTTCATATTTTCATCCTCCAGGTAATCATGTATTTTTTATAGAACAAGCATTCTATAAAAGAGAGAACTTAATCATAGAATGCTTGTTATGATCATGAAAAACGAATAGAAGGATAATTTGATTACCTTCTGATGGCTATATCATTTTTATTCCTCTTTAATGAAAGTCTCACTTTATTACAAAAAAGCAGGCTAAGGTAGTCGATGTGCTGTATAGATAGCGTCACCGTCACGTTCTCCATCAAAAATAGCAGTTGTGTCAGGAGTGAAAATTAACACATCTCCCTTCTCTGCTACATATTTTTGATCTTGATCATCACGAATCACGATCTTTCCATTTAGCACAACCTTCATCTCCAAAAACGTATAAGTAAATGTAAAGCTTTCACATGGCTGCATCGAAAAGTATTCCAGTTGCACAGCATTTTTCTGATCTGTAATAGGTACGTCGATGATTACCTTTTTAATGCTGGTAATGTTGTAATCCATTTAATTCTTTCTTTTGGTAAGTACCAGCTTTAATTAATTGGACGCCTGGTTGTTGGCTTAGAAAAGTAAATTCTGTTTTCGATAACACTTTTTCACTCATTTTCTTCACCTCTTGATTTTATTTAGATTAGGAATTTGTTTCTCTATGATATTAGTTCCTCTTATATCTATCTTTTTTGGACACCCTTATCATGACATGAAAAAAATAGGAGGATATAGTCGATTTTCTTAACTATTGGAATAATGTTAGAAAGAGCGTTAGGTAATCTTACATGAATTTCGTTTTTTACAATAAAATGTCATCAAACAGAATTATGTTTAGAAAGAAAACATTCTAGATAAGAGAGGGAAGATAGAAAAATAATGAAAAAGGTATAAATAATAGAGTTCCGAGAAGAAGCGGGAGGAAATTATTCAAAAGTACATTTTAAAACTTTGGCTTTTAGTCATTGTATTACTAGTATGGAAAGGGAAGATGTATATTGTCTGAGGTCATTCGAAAGTCTATCAAACTTTTATTAGTTCTTACACCTCAGGAGGAAAAGGTGGAGTGGAGTGCTACAGAGATTAGTCGAGAACTTGATATCCCTGTTCAAACAGTGCATAGGTTACTTTCTTCACTTGAAGAAAGTGGAGTTGTCTTTAAAAGTTTGGAAACAAAAAAATACCGTTTAGGCTTAAATTTGCTAAGAATTGGATTTTCATTAAGAAATAATCTATTAGTGCGAAATATTGCTATTCCAATTATGGAAAGATTGGTAGATAAGACAAAAGAAAGTGTATATTTAACAGTTCCTGAAGGTGATGAAGGTGTATTTATTGACTGTATAAATACGATGCAATGGTTAAAATTAGCTGAGCCAATTGGGATGAGAGTTCCTCTCTGTACTGGTGCCTCTCAAAAAGTCATTTTGGCCTTTATGAATGGAAAATCTCAACAAAATATCATACAAATTCTTAGCGAAAAAGGAAAAATTAAAGATTTACAAAAATTAAAAGAAGATATTAGAAATATTAAAGAAAAACGTTTAGCCATATCACTCGGAGAAATTACAAAAGGAACAGCTAGTATAGCCGCTCCCGTTTTTTCTTGGGAAAATAAGGTTGTAGCCTCGATCACCGTGAATGGTCCAGAAGCAAGAGTTACAGGGAGTCGACTAAGAGACATTGAAGTTTTTGTACAAAAAGCCGCGAGGGAATTATCAGAAGAATTGGGATGGATTAAAACAACCTCAAAAATAAGTTTAAGGTAATATTTCTCAATAATTATATGGGGGAATAGGTTCGGAGTTTGATAGATCTTGGATTGGAAATGAGAAATTAAAAAAATCCTATAGTGATGATGACAGTTTACTGCAGCTTTCATTGGATTAGAAAAAAGTGGTTTAGGTTGTTATATGATTATGGTTCTGAATATTTAAAATAGCATAAAAATAAGTGCGAGGAGGAGAAAATATATGAAGAAATTGTTGAAAATAAATGGATTATTATTTGTATCTGCTTTGTTTCTTATTTTTCTATTACCCATAAATGCCTTCGCTGCTACTCCTGGAGAGATTGATACAGGAGATACTACTTGGATAATAGTAGCCACAGCACTTGTATTGTTTATGCATGTACCTGGTCTTGCACTCTTCTATGGAGGACTGGTCAGTGAGAGGAATGTTGTATCTACATTAATGCATAGTTTTGTCAGCCTATTAATTGTTAGTGTCGTTTGGGTTTTATGGGGTTATAGCTTAAGTTATGGTACAAGTATCGGAGGCTTTATTGGGGGGTTGGATTATGTAGGATTTAAAGGAGTTGGACCAGAAGCATATGGTTCATTAATGATTCCTCATTATTTGTTTGCGGTATTACAGATCGTTTATGTAGCGATCACAGTGGCGATCATTTCAAGTGGAATCGCTGGAAGGATTTCTTTTAAAGCATGGATTTTATTTACGATTTTATGGCCAACTGTTGTGTACGCACCGATGGCTCACATGGTATGGGGAGGTGGTTTGCTAGCACAATTGGGCGAACTAGATTTTGCTGGTGGAACCGTTGTTCATATTACGTCAGGAGTTGCAGCTCTTGTGGCTGCCATCATGATTGGTCCTAGACGGGCTTATTCCTTGGAACAAAAGCCACATAATGTTGTTCTATTCTTATTCGGTGCCGCTACTTTATGGTTTGGTTGGTTTGGATTTAATGGTGGGAGTGCACTAGCATCAGGTGGCCTCACCGCTCTAGTTGTTCTTAATACTCATGTAGCGGGAGCAGCCGCTGGAATAGGTTGGCTTATTATCGAGTGGATCATACGTAAACGCCCGACGCTTGTCGGCACAGCTACAGGTGCTATTGCTGGTTTAGTCGCAATTACTCCAGCAGCAGGTTTTGTATCTGTTCCGTCAGCATTAATCATTGGCTTTATTGGTGCACCTGTATGCTATTTTAGTATTTATTTTTTGAAAGCAAGGTTAAAGTACGATGATACATTGGATGCATTTGGCGTTCATGGTTTGGCTGGTATCTGGGGAGCGATTGCTACAGGTCTTTTTGCTAGCAAAGCGATAAATCCAGCTGGTAATGATGGGGTGTTCTATGGAAATCCAGAGCAATTGCTTCATCAGCTTACTGGTGTTGGGGTAGCGATCGTTTTGACAGTAGTAGGGACGTTCGTCATCTTAAAAGTTATTAGCTTATTTACACCGTTGCGCGTGAGTGAAAAAGAGGAATTAGTAGGTTTAGATTTAAGTTTTCACGATGAGCCTGCTTATAATACAGAATCTAAAATGATCTTAAAAAAATACGAGATAAGATAATAACCGTTAAGTTGTAGTGAAAATGCCGTCAGTTTTCGATCCTTGAACATTCAAGTATTTTGAAGCTGACGGCTTTTCATTTCATAAATTTCCCTAACCTCTTCTTATGATATTTCAAAAAAGATATCCTTTACATTCGGAGATGCAGGTATATAAGAATTAAATAGGGTTTTCACTAAAGTATTTTTTATATTGTTTAGGTGTTAAATTAGCGAATTTTTTAAAACTCTTAATAAAATGGGCTTGATCATAGTATCCATTTTCATAAATGATATCTAAAATGTCGGATCCGTCTTTTTTTAAATACATATCTAAGGAATTTTGAAACTTAACAATTTGAAAAAATTGTTTAGGGGAAAATCCAATATACGCCTCAAACTTTCTACGAATATGCTGTTCGGAATACCCAAGGGAATCGGATAATTCATGAACACTCAGCATGCCTTGAGAGGAATAGATTTTTTCAATAGCATAACGGATCATTTTTTTGTCTCTACCCATATCAGAAAGAATCCTTTGTAAATACTTTTCGAATTGTGTGATTCTCTTGCTGAAAGATTTCCCCGAAACAATTGATTCCATAATAGATTCATCATCAGGAAGCACCTCAAATAACGGAATATGCTGATCGAGAAGTTCTTTCATTGGGTAATTTAATTTAATTATACTTTGCTCTGGGAAAAATCTAACACCAAAATACTCACAGTCTGATCGGAATTTTGGTTCTTTTTTTCGATGGAAAGGGCTTGTCCAAAGGACGGCAGACGGATATGTTGGATCGCAACAAAATAAAAGATCAAAACTACCATCAGGAATAATCGAAAGAAGCGTAGTAGAATTAGGCACTGTTTTAAATTGGTAAAACAGTGCAATATTTTGGCTAAACCACAATCCAATGGGTTTAAACTCTTGATAAAAAAATGTATTTTTCGGAATTTCAGGTTGGGAAGGAAAAAAGTAATTTCGACTATTCTTATGTTTATTCATTTTGATGCTCCTTTCTTTAATAACAGAAGATGTAATAGATTAATGGAAGATTTGTAAATGGGCTAATTAAACATTTTGATAAATTTAAATTTTTTATATGAAAACATAATATCATTTACACTATATATATAGTGTTTAGTGTCAGAAAATCTTACGTGAAAATTGAAGGAAACATAACATAGTTTCGTTTTTTACAATAAATTCTACAAAAAAATAAATATTCTTAAAGAGTAATAAAGATGAAACGTATATAAAAATCAGATTATTGATTGCTAATTAAAGGGAGGAATTGCGTATGCAAACACATGAAATGAAAGTAAAAAAAGCTACTCATCCATTAGAGCCTTTAACAGCTGAAGAAATTACAAAAGCGGTAGCGGTTGTAAGAAAGGAAAAGAATATTAGCGAATCGACTAGGTTTGCACAAGTTGTATTACATGAACCAGTAAAAGAAGTTGCTCTAAATTTTAAAGAGGGAGATCCTTTTGAAAGAGAAGTATCTATTATTCTATTAGAGCCAAATACGAATGAAACATATGAAGCAGTCGTATCTCTTACAAAAAATCAGGTTGTTTCATGGGGGTTTATTCCAGATGTTCGACCGGGATTTATACTTGATGAATTTGAGGCAGTTGAAGAATTAGTTAAAAATGACCCAGACTATCAAGCAGCTCTTTTAAAACGCGGAATTACAGATCCGAGTTTAGTCATGATAGACCCTTGGTCATCGGGTTACTTTAATATCGAAGAAGATGAAGGCAAAAGACTTATTCGTGCATTAGGTTGGGTAAGACCAGATCATGGAGAGAATGGATATGCTTATCCAATTACAGGTCTAATTTCAGTAGTGGATGTAAATAAAATGGAAATCTTGAGAATTGAAGACTATGGTGTAAAACCACTACCACCAACAGATGGTGCTTATATACCTGAAGAAGCGAAAAGTTATCCAATCGAAACAAGACAAGATTTAAAACCATTGGACATTATTCAACCAGAAGGTCCAAGCTTTGAAATCGATGGACATTCAATTAAATGGCAAAAATGGAATATTCGATTTGGTTTTACTCCAAGAGAAGGGCTTGTTATTCATACAGTGGGATACGAGGATAAAGGAAAAGTACGTCCGATTCTATATCGTGCTGCTTTATCTGAGATGGTTGTTCCATACAGTGATACAAATCCTGCTCATAACTGGCAAAATGCTTTTGATGCTGGGGAATATGGGATCGGCCAGCTTGCGAACTCATTGGAGTTAGGTTGTGACTGTGTTGGACATATTCAATACTTTGATGCTGTGATGTCAAATAGTAAAGGTGAACCATTTATGGTGAAAAATGCAGTATGTCTTCATGAAGAGGATTACGGAGTGGCATGGAAACATACAGATTGGAGAACGAACCGAGTGGAAGTACGTCGCTCACGTCGTCTCGTCATCTCATTCTTTGCAACAGTAGCAAACTATGATTATGGATTCTTCTGGTCTTTCTATCCAGATGGAACCATTGAATGTGAAGTGAAATTAACAGGTATCTTAAATGTTGGTGCCCTAGATGAAGGAGAAAAACCTAAGTATGGAACTGAGGTTGCACCACAGGTGAATGCTCCATACCATCAACATTTCTTTAATTTCCGTATCGATCCAATGCTTGATGGGGTGAAAAACTCAGTAGTTGAAACACATACTGTCCCAGAAAAGCCAGGACCAGAAAACCCAAATAATAATGCTTTCTATACAGTATCAAATACGTTTAAAACAGAAAGTGAATCAGTACGTAATATTGATTTAGCTACACAAAGAACATGGAAAATTGTAAATTCTAATTCTAAAAACTTTGTTGATCAACCAGTAGGTTACAAAATTGTCACTGGAGAAAACTGTCTACCATTTGCAAGTGATGATGCAACAGTAATTCAACGTGCAGGATTTATTAAAAATCATCTCCATGTAACGAAATTTGATCGTGATCAAATGTATGCTTCAGGTAAATATCCTAACCAATCTAAAGGCGGAGATAGCTTAGAGCATTATGTAAAAGCAGACCGTCCGATAGAGAATGAAGATATTGTTGTTTGGTATACAATGGGTCATCATCATATTACTCGTCCAGAAGATTGGCCAATAATGCCAACTGCGTATCAAAGTTTCCAATTAAAGCCCGTAGGATTCTTTGATCGTAACCCGGCATTAGATCTTCCACGCCCGCAGGATAAAAACTCTGCTTGCAACATGACTAAAGGCGATTCCTGCCATTAATAAAGGATGAGGGAGTTGGTTTCATTGACCAACTCCCCTATTACAAATTTGGAGGTACAATGATGCTACTATTTATTAGTTCAATATTGATCGTTGCCTACACAATTTACTTTTGTATCCATACTGCGGCAAAAAAACAGTGCATAAGTTCAACAACTGGTATGTGTATTTCGATGTCATTAGGAATGGTAAGTAGTACAATGATTGGTCTCCTTCTTGCCCTTTTATTACCAGGTGAATTGGCTTATTCAACGGTATTATCGATTGGAGTCAGCTGTGTGGTCGCGTATTTTATAGGTGAAATTTTTGGATTATCAGGAATCATTGAGGCCATGGCTACAAGTTTGATGGGAGCCATGATGGGGGCAATGCTTGGAGAAATGATGCCAGAAAACCGTAAAGTTTTTATGATCATTGCAATGGATATCATTTATTTATTTTCTGTTATGTCTTTAATGCTCATGGTGAATAAAGAGGCAGTAAAAGAAAATCGAATGAAAGGAACTAAAGTAGCTCTACTTTTACTTTCATTGGTTTTATCCCTATCAGTTATCGGAATAGTGGCAACGGTAGAAAGTAGTGCTCAGGACGTCAACGAAAGTTCTCAAATAAATCATGAGCACCATCATTAGTATGGAGAAAATAAACCATATATATGGAGGAATCTTTTTCTTCGAAAAAAAGGGAGCTTCTTGCTCACATTACTTGCCTTTTTCTACATTATTCCGATTAGTACTTTAGCTGCTAAAACTACTCCGTCTATTGATTCACAGGAGATAGTAATAGTCTGAATTGAATATTTTTATTATTCTTCAATTTACTTTATTTTTGCATGAGTTTTTTTGCACAACAGTAACATGTGCTATGTGGCAGCCTGAAGGTAAAAACTGCAAAATTGAATGATTTATGCTAGGGCGCTTTATTAAAGTTTTTACTCCCTTTTGATCATAAAGATAATTGGGAACGATATTTAGAAACGGCCTTTACAACACCGTCCATTCTCAAAAATTTTAAAGATATGAAATGGAAACGAGTTGAAATGATTACCCTCTAATTGTGGATAATATTGGCTATGTGTGCACTCATCCATATCACAGCCCTTCTCAGCTTAAGCGTATGTACTCCACATTTTGCTAGAAGGGCTAAATATTTTAACTAGCGGAAACACTGAAAACTGTTCACCGTTACATTCGTTGTATTTCATTCATTTTTTCGTAAGGGGATTTTCCCCGTGCGTTCCAGAATAAAAGCTATGCTATACTGATTTTCACATCATTCATCTACATTCCGCTATTTTTTTATCTTTAATATACAGATATTAGCAACTTGTCGGATAATGACAAAAAAGTCCAGTCAAATGCCTGGATTTTTTTATTTGACTTAATATCCTCTAAAGGTTCGCTTAGGGGATATTCTTATTTTGTGTATTAAAATCAGTATAAATGGCATTGTTGTGAAAGTTTTCACTTAAACTAACGGATGCAGGTTAGTGATTATCTTATTTTCCTCTAAAGATAAATTTTACAACTTTTTTGAAAGAGTTGAAAATATCGATTTTTTCTCTTCTACCTGGCTGATAGAATAAAAGGGAAGGGGGAGAGACAATTGCTGCAGGAACATGTTTTTTTTGAAGACACAGAGAATGAAATAACCATCAGCAGTACCCGGATCGTGGATGGCATCCTCATAACCCGTGAAATGTCCGTGGCCTTTGCATCTGAACCGGTTCTTGCTACGATGCCCTTTAAAACACACTCGAAAGCTGCGTGCTTGTCCCTGCCTACGTTTCTAGTAAGCAACCAATGAATGCATTCCCTTACCGCTAGTGAGGTTGTCGGACTAGTGACGGCATTAATTAACCTTGCGGTAAATCTGCTTAACCTGTAATGGGTTAGGCTTTTTTACGTTGCGGACAAGCATTATATCAAAGCATTTAATAAAAAGTTGGCTATCTTTTGATAGCCAACTTGTCAGGGAGTGGAACTCTACAACAGAATAGGGGAAATACTCCATAACCACAATTACCCCTGTTTCAGTAAAGTTAAACCTAAAAATGCCGTCAGTAAGACAGCTGAATTGAAATTCCCGCGTTATTGTTGCTTTTTTGTCCGAAAACGTTAAGTTGCACGGCATATAAAGTAGAGTGCGCGACAACGCCAGGTCGTTCGTTTTATTTAGTGAGGGCGTCCGAAAACGGTTTGTCTCGCGTCATAGTTATTGTGTGGCTAAACTTTAGGGGGAGGTTTTTTTATGGAATTGGATTTATTGCAAATGTTCTTAGTTATTATTAGTTTTATGGTGGTAACGTCAACAAAGGTAATTGGCAACCTAGCTTTTTACGGGGTAATGATATATCTGCTAATTAGACGGGAAAAAATAAAAAGCCCTTTTTAGGGGCTTGGCTATAATAATCAGCACTTGTCCCATTCAGCTTTATTGGTGGGTGCATATGTTATTATTACCATATCAGCATTCATAAAAATTTACCTCCGAAGAGGCGTTTGCATTTGCATGCAGACGCTTTTTAACTGTAGGGAATTTTGGTAGCATCTCTCCCTTGTTTGGCAAGTAAAAAAGGGATTATCAATTTAGATGATCCCTTTCTTTATCAAAGGACTTGTATTTTTGAATAAGATTGAAATTTTTGTTGTTCACTTCCCCTATAAAACACATCCGGCGATAACATATAAGCCCCAGATTTTTTCTTGAGAAATCCTTTTTCAGCTAACGCTTTGAATATCTCGTTCACCGTTTTAGTACTAACTCCACACGCAGCTGCAATCTCCCTTTGAGTTCCAATTACCAAGTTTTCACCTAAGTTTATATTTCTTATTATGTAACTGACCACTGTTGCTTGCTGCTTACCTTCGATCAACTCTATCAAATTGGCCATGCTTGTCTTATACATCTTCACAAAATTTTGTCCCATTATTGTCCATTTTGAGTATTTAAATTTAGTTTCAAACTAATAACTTTCACTACGTTGTCAATTTTGAATCTAAAAAATTACTGCTAGCGCAGCAAGATATGCATAAAAGCATACCCGGCATAAGCATATCACCGCAAGCGGTGTTCCCTTTTTTGAATAAGAATGAAAGGGAGTAGAATATCATGAAAAAAATGTATACGAATATCATCAGAAATTATCCGAGTTAGAGAAATTAATTGATTCAATCAAATACAGCATGGAATATGTAGACGCGGCATTTACCCATCTTACAGAAGAACACAGCGATATTATTTCAATGGCACTTTCCTTGGCACAAGGAGATTTGAGAAAATCGCTGGAAAAATTCCAACATAGCCATGATACAATCGTTCAAAAATTATCGAATATTTATCCGTAAACTCAATTTGGTTAGGGGGTGTGTCCGCCCCTCCCGTTTTGATTCATCATTTCTTTCCGCGCTAGCGGTCACAAAATTATTACCAGCTAGCGCTGGCGGTAATAGTACATAAAAAGACTGTCCTCATTGGGCAGTTTTTTAAATTTTATAAAGGAGGAATAATTATGGGCATATTTCACAATGGCATTAAGTTTGCAAGCACCTTAGAGAAAAGTTGTTTAGTTTCAAGAATTCATCCGAAAGGAGTGGAACAACCAAAAGATTACTTTAAACTATTGATATAAACAAAGCAGATTCGATCCAAGCAGACGAGGAATTGATGCAACTACTTGGGAAAGATTCACCTACAGAAGAAGACTGGAGAACAGAGCTAGAGCAATCGAAAAAAGGAAAAATTTACAGCAATGCCTTCAATACCATAACAATTTTACAGTACGATGAACGGTTGAAAGGGAAGTTTGCTTTTAATCTTTTAGAACAAGGCCCGAAATCGTGGGAGAAGTACCTTGGCAAAGGTTTGATACTTCCAAAGCGATTACAGACCATGATGATTCCTGCTTACGAAACCATTTATCCATTCATTACGGCATTAAAGCAAAGGATATTATCCATGATGCCTTAAATCAAGTCGTATCAGAAAAGCAATACCATCCAGTGCGGGAATATTTGAATAGCGTTCGTGATAAATGGGACAAGAAACCACGATTGGCCACATTACTAATTGACTTTTTCGGTGCCGATGACACCGAGTTAACCCGACAGCAAACCCGATTGACATTAGTAGGAGCGGTTAAACGTGCCTTTGAGCCAGGCTGTAAATTTGACTATGTATTGAGCTTAAAAGGAGAGCAAGGCGTAGGAAAATCATCATTAATTCAAAAGCTGGCAGTTAAACCAGAATGGTTTTCCGATTCTCTTGATGATATGAGGGGCAAAAATGCCAAGGAACAACTGCTAGGAAATTGGTTTGTTGAACTCGGAGAAATGGCGGCAGTCAGCAAAGGGGATCAGAAGAGAACAAAACAACTTCTCACTTCAACCCACGATGAATATAGACTAGCATACGGAAGAAGATCGGTTAGCCAGCCAAGGCAATGTATTTTCATCGCGACCACAAATGATGAAGAGCCTTTGAAAGACGATACTGGTGGCAGGCTTTGGTGGATCGTTGATGTTAAAGACAAATGGTTCGAAAAAGAGTTCCCGCTTGAATTGGACCAAATATATGCGGAAGCGGTCTATCGATATGATTGCATGAAGAAAGATAATATCCCATTAAAACTACCTGCATGGCTGGAAGACGAAGCGAGAAAGATTCAGACTGAAAATACGGATAGAGGACTTTATGCGGGGGAAATCGAGGATGTGCTTCAAAGGGGATACATCGAAGAAAAAGATTATTCAACAGGAGCCATTACAAGGACACCATTTAATGAAACGTGCGCTTTCCATGTATGGGAAAAAGTATTGGGTCGTCACAGGAACGATATAAACAAAGCACTAGCCAGGGAAAATCAACGCTACATTGAAAAGTCTCGAAGGTTGGGAACTCGTACCTGGAGGAAGAAAAACATTCCATCCATACGGGAAAGCAACCGTCTATAGACGAAGGGACAGTTAAGGGGACATATGTCCTCTTTTATATGTCCGAAAGGGTTGAACCACAGAGCCACAAGGGATTCAATGGTTTTTACTCATAAACAAAGGACATATGATTTTTATATGTCCACAGGGGTTCATCCATAGAGCCACAAGGGGTTCAGCTATAAGAGGACATATAGGACATATGTTTTTCTATAAAACTAGAAATAGGGAGTAAGCAGCAATATATGAACCCATATTTAAGTCTAACTGTTTTTTATATGTCCATATGTCCGCAAAGTGGTTCATCCGTAGAGCCACAAGGGATTGAGCGAGGACATATAACGAGGATATATATATGTCCTCATATAAAGGAGAGAAGAAAAATGACTAACAATACTCTGAATGGGTTATTTGATGAAGTTGAAAATCCAGCAATAAGAGCAGCTTATGAAAGTTTATTGCCTAAATTATTAAACGCTCCATCCCACGAGATACCGAAATATTGGCGTTTACTTAGAAGTTTAGGTGAATGGGAAACAAGTGAAGTTGAACAATTAAAAATTGCACTTGAGCAAAATTGGACAAGAAGCAAAAGGGGGATCACCAATGACCAATGAACGACAGTACCGCATCCAGATGGAACGATGCTTAGTAATATTGACGGCAAAGGAAATCAACACTTTGCTTCAAAAGGATACGGAAATCTTTGCGACAGCTTTAAAGCGTGGGAAGTACCTTTTAAGGGGTCAGAAGCAAATGGAACGGGAACAGACGAAGTTTCAGAAGGAACAGGAATGATTGTGAGAGGGATTGCAATGGCAGCCCTTTTTTAATTCCGGCTACCGCAACAAAAATGGGGGAATTGATTAGTGAAAACTTTTGATAGTCTAACCGACAAGCAGAAAAAATTCGTAGAAATCTATATTGAGATAAGCAATGGCCATAAGGCGGCGGTTATCGCTGGGTACGCGGAAATCGGCGCGTCTCAAGAGGCTTACCGACTGCTTAGAAATCCCCGTGTGAAGGAATACATTGACGAATTGGAAAAGGAACGCCGTGAACGCATACAGAACCGTCTGGCAGCGATGGTAGAGCAAGCGGTTAAAAAGATGTTTGAGCTTGCGACTACTGCTGAATCCGAGTCTGTTCGTTTAGCTGCCATAAAGGATATTCTTGATCGGGCCGGCTACAAAGCGACGAACAAAGTGGAACAGAAGAATGAGCATATCGGGAAAATTACCTTCGGATTTTGTGACCCTGGCGAAGAGTAATTGCGGGCACACTCGCCAGAAGAGTCATCATTAAGGATGGGGCGGCCTGCCCTTTCCTTTCAACTAGAAAAAATCATTGATACTAAAGAGCTTAGCGATAGCAGGATTTTGTAATTGTGGGAGAAGTGGCACAATAAAAGAACAGCTGCCTTTGATGGCAGCACGTTCTTACCCGTATGATCCTGATTATACTGTTTAAATCATTTGCTTAATTAGAATCTGCGTCTTCTTCTTCTTTCTCTTTCGAATTCAAAGGGGAAAAAAGGGAAAAATGGGAAAAAAGGGAAAAATCCTCTTCTTCTAAAGTCATCACGAAAAAATCGATCTCTTCTAAAATCATCACGAAAAAAACCCATGTGTAATCATCTCCTTTCATTTCAGAAGCCTATATGACAAAGGACAGATTAACTTAACCCGCCCTTTGTTCCGTACAATTTAGTAGCCACTCATAAAAGAAGTTCCGACAATGATCAGCAATATGAAGAGTACAACGATTAACGCAAAAGCACTTCCCATTCCATCACCCATGTATAACGCCTCCAACTTTTCTTATTTAAATTTACTTTGCTCAAAAAAATTCCAACTATTTTGTTTATTTAACATTAGCAGACACTGGAAAGTACGATGATTAACAGAATGAACAATACAACGACTAATACAAAAGTACTGCCGCCGCCATAGCCACCGCCGCCATAACCGTAACCGTCGTATCCATAACCGCCGCCACATAAGCCCCACATACAAATCACCACCAATCGGACAAACGTTATTCTCCTTATGTATATTTTCTTAAGACAAGGGTTGATTGGACAAACATCATCGTGTTAGGAAGAAATCAGCGATTTGCTTAAACAATTTCTAAAAATGAAAAGAAGCGTCTGCAATAAATGCAAACGCCTCTTCGGAGGTATTGATGTATGCCTGGTGGCCTTGGATAGTAATAACATATGCACTCAGAATAAAGCTGAATGGGACAAGTGCTGAATAAAAGTAAATAAAATTGACCCTAAATAAATGAACAAATTTGGGTGTTGGAAAACGATGGCGTATAACGGGAATATGAACGCCTGAGGATGATGCTATCAGACTAGAACCCAATTATTCTGAGTTTACCAGTTTTGGACTTCACTAAAGTGGTAAACCAGCATAAATTAGATTATTAACCTGTAAAGGATGTTCTTATATGTCAGCAATCCCTTTTCAAATAATTATTGATGTTGTGAACGGTGGGGTTGTCAATTTTGGCGGTGCTTTGTATGTTAATCCTAAAAACGCTGTGAAGAGTAATCACGGTGCAGGCACTAACAATACAGGTATTCACATCGTAACGATTAATGGAGTTAGTTCCACTAATTCGTTAGATGCTGATGCAGTGGATCAGCCAATCGTTGATGATTAAAAGTAAATTAAGAAGTTTGGCAAATTCGAGGCATGACGGGCCCTGCTATTCCCTTACCTGGAACCGATAGGAAACTTAGTCTCTAGGGCTAGTTTTACCACTATTTCAGGATGCATTCTTGCCTCTGGCTCATCTAATAAAATAATATATTTTTCTTTAGTGGGTGTAAGTAGAGATTTTATTTGAATGTGGATGGGATAATACACCCGATTCTTCAGCTATGTATAAGTTAGAGTGTAGCCAGACCTCCATATCCTTACGCCACATACACCTTAATAAAATGTAGTTTCAAACACAAAAAAAGCCCTTGTAGGCTTTTTTTTGTGTTTTTAAAATATGCGTAATTGTTTTTATTAAAAGCAGATCACTGCCCTAACGATGATTAACAAGATAAACACTTTGAATATCGGAAATGAGTAATTGAAAGTGTACAAGAAAAGTTTAAAAGTGTCAAAGACCTAGGAGATAAGACGATAAGTCAATTATCAGAAGACGATATTCACTGGACTTTAAATGAAGGATCACATAGTGTTGCAGTAATCGTAAAACATTTAAGTGGAAATATGGTATCTAGATGGTCTGATTTTTTATCGTCGGATGGAGAAAAGCCTTATAGAAATCGCGAACAAGAATTCCAAGATAATATACTATCAAAGCAAGAATTGATTGCAATTTGGGAAAAAGGTTGGAATATACTTTTTAACACATTAAGTGATTTAGGAGAACAGGATTTATTAAAGAATATTTTTATTTGTAGTGAAAGCCATACGGTAGTTGATGCGATAGAAAGACAGATGGCTCATTACTCGTATCATATAGGGCAAATTGTTTATATTGGAAAGCAATTAAAAGATAAGGATTGGAAAAGCCTTAGTATCCCAGAAGGAAAATCAGAAGAATACTTAAAATATATGCAGAAAAAACGGAAAAATAAGCTTATTACGTAATTGGGCACTTTTCTTGAATTAGAAAAGCGCCTTTTTAAAGGAAATATTAAAAATAAATGGTAGGTAATCAGTGATGTAGAGTGATATTTTTTTCTGAAGGAGTGAATTTTTAATGAATTTTCGAATAGCTAATGAAGAAGATTTACAAGCAATTGTTCGATTACTTGCCGATGATGAATTAGGGTCTCAACGTGAACATTAGAAGAGCCATTGCCGGCTGATTATTATGAAGCATTTGCGGCAATTGAAGCACAAATTGGAAATCAGATTATTTTAGCTATTGAAGGTCAAACAGTGATTGGCTGCATTCAATTAACAATCATTTCTGGTTTAGCAAGACAAGGGATGAAACGAGCACAAATTGAAGGGGTACGGGTCGATCAGCAGTATCGAGGAAAAGGGTAGGAGAAGCTCTGTTAATAGGAGCGATCGCAATCGCGAAGTCTAAGGAATGTGGTCTTGTGCAATTGACAACCGACAAGCAACGTGACGATGCCCATCGTTTTTATAATCGGCTAGGATTTTTGGTGAGTCATGAAGGTAAGAAGCTAATCTTGTAAATTGAAAACTTTAATAATGGTTACTCCATTAAAGGGCGCTTTTCTTTAATAAGATTGGATCTTCAATAATCGTGCGCGATCATCTAATAAAGAATGTAAGTGTAACGTAAAAAATTGTTAGTATTCAATTATGTTTTTGTTGACGAACGTACGTTCTTAGATATAAAGTATATTTATGGGTAATAATGGTTGGTGGATACTGCCACTTGGAAATTACTTAAGCATTGTAAAAAAAATTAGAACTAAGGAGCTATTGAATGATGTCAATTAGTTTGAACCCGTATTTGTTTTTTGACGGTAACACGAGAGAAGCGGTCCATTTTTACGAGAAAGCGCTTGGCGGGAAAGTGATGGGTATCATGACGTACGGAGATATGCCGGCGGACCCGAATCATCCGTTGACGGATGACATGAAGGATCGCGTTATGCATGCACACTTGAAAGTCGGCGACGCGGATCTCATGTTCAGCGATACGTTCGCAGGCATGCCTTATCAGCCAGGCGATACGATTCAGATTGCCATCCATCCCAAAGAAGAGGCTAGAGCTAGAGAAATCTTCGCCGCTTTGGAAGACGGCGGACAAGTCATTATGCCCCTTCAGAAGACGGATTGGAGCCCCTTGTACGGGCAAGTAAAGGACAAGTTCGGCGTTACTTTCAACGTGAATGTCCCAGGAGAGCAACCGCAGTAATAGCAAACAGACTTCCGCTCCACCAACAAACAAAGCCTCCTGTTCGCGAATGGACAGGAGGCTTACTCAGTTGCAAATACAATGGTTGTGTGGCTAATGAGTAAATCATACGAGGCCAAGCTTCTTCAATAATCGGGCGCATTTCTTGAATAAGGATAGCGCTCTTTTACTTTTAAGGGCAAGATTGTTGAGTAAAGGAAGAAATTATTAGAAGAGGCAATAGATAAGCAGCTTGGAGAACTCCAAGCTGCTTATAAGTGAAATATTTTTTCTTTTTCTTATTTATACGGAGATGAAAACTCTTCTTTTAATATAGAGTACATCTTTAAATCTTGGTGTTTTCCTTTTACGAACATTCCTTTTCTAATTGTACCTTCAAAAGACATTCCTACCTTTTCCATTACTCGTTGTGAACCAATGTTTTCTACAAAGCATCTCGTCTAAATACGAATTAAATCCATTTTTTCAAACCCAAATTTTATGATTTCATTTGCGGCTTCAGTCGTTATACCCTTTCCCCAATATTCTTGAGAAATGACATATCCGATTTCGGCACTTTTATGAATTAGTTGCCACCAAACAAAATCAATAGTCCCGATAAATTTTCCATTTTTTTTATATTCTATCCCCCATGGAGCCACTTTCTTTTTTTCATATTGGCTTAATACAAATTCGACAAACTCTTTTGTGTCTGATAATGTTCGGTGAGTATTCCAAGTTACATATTTTGATACTTCTTGATTCGAACCATATGAATACATATCTTCTACGTCTTCTAAAGTTATTTTTCTAAGAACAAGACGTTCTGTTTCTAAAACAGGTAACTTACCGTATATTTTTTCAATCTCCATAAAACCACCTCTATTTTGGTAATTATTCCTATTATATATGATTTTCAAAATATAAAGAGAAAGTAGCATTCATTTTGGAAATGAACACTACCTTTAAAAAAATTGCTATTTTATTTGTTGTTTAATAGGCGAAGTGACAGGGGTGATAAAATGACCTTAGAAAAGACGTGTGAATTGGCACACTTCTTTTTCTTTATTTTCTAAGGTTTTTCATCATTTTGATTGGTTATTGACATAACAATTTGCCTCATTTTTTTTTAGGACAACATTTGTTGAACTCTTAAAAAAGAATGACAAATTGACTGCCAAATAAAAATCAAGCAATAAATGGTATAATAGATATTCATAAAGGCAGAGGAGGAATTTATTTTGAATCTACTAGAAACCATCCTTATTTCGGTGATTGGAATTATGGCAGCGATTGGAATTAGAGCAAATTTGGAATAAACAGCAAAAGATCTCAGAGTTGCTGTCTTTTGATTGGATAGACAAAGTACGGCAATAGGGAACTTTTATAGGAGTAAATCCTTTTCCTAATTGAGCTAACGGGGCAGTATTGTTGAAAAAGGAAATAGCTAAAAATTTGATGACAGACATGAGTTAAATAAGGTGATAAAAGGTTTCGGAGGAATATTTTGGAGAACTAAGAATCTTGAAGTTATAAAAAAATGGTACAGTGAAGTGTTGAAGATTGAAATAGAAAATTGGAATGGGACTGTGATAAAACCCCAATTAGGAAATGAAACTATCTTTTCTTTCTTTACCGAGAATGACAGTTATTTTCCAACAGAACAACAAGTGATGTTAAATTTCCAAGTACATAATCTAAACGAGACTATTAAGCATCTTGAACATATTGGTGTACCTCTTTGTAAAGAAAAAAGAGATTAGTGAATTTGGAAAGTTTATTTGGATTGAAGATCCAGAAGGTCGACTGGTCGAGCTTTGGGAGAAATAGCGAGTTGTAATTCATTTGTTATTGAGCTACCTTGTGCTTGAGTTTAATAAAGGAGCTGCGGCGGCAGCTGCATAATAAATGGTTTGCCGGCTACTTTTCTTACCATCAACCCAAATATGCACTAGTTACGGTTAATTAGGATGTGACTGGCAACGAAAAAGGGGCTTATCAGTTGTTTTCCGAAAGGGTTAAAATGCTTTATGAAAGGTATCAGTAAATAGATATAAGGTACCAAAATGTGGAATATTGTGATAAAATACTTCAAGTTTTTCACCACACGTGGTAGAATGGTGACATTCTCGGTTTTGGGAGAGTGGTTATTTTGAATAATTTTAAAGGCAATTCACGTGCAACGTCCAGAGCAAAAAGAAAAAAAACCAATTTCATTTTAAACGGATCAATTGTAATCGTACTTATACTTATTGCATTTGTTTCGTATTCGATTTTTTCGTCGGGAGATAACAAGGCAGCATCCCAAAAAAGTGTTCAAGCCTCATCCGAAAAACAATCGGATCACAACATAAAGAAGGATAAGCCAGCTGCGAAAAAGAGTTCAACAAGCAATCAAACAAATGACGACTCATCGTCCCAAGATCAAACTCAAAATGATCAAACGAATAGTGATACAGCATCAGCAGGCAATTCATCCTCATCTTCTTTGGGTAGCTCGCAGTCAAGTTCAACAACATCACCAGCACCGGAAACACCGGCACAAACGGGTCAGCAGCATATTACAAGCTATGATTCAAGTTCTCAAGATTGGCAGGAGATGCTGCAGACAATCTCTTCTGCTGCTGGAATAGATCAAAGCAATATGATTGTATGGTTTTTAGGGAGCGACAAAAGCAACCCAGGCGGCTCAGTCGGGACTGTATCAGCAAAAGCAAAAGGCTCGCAAAAATATCGTGTGTATCTCCAATGGGATGGCTCAGGCTATAAAGCAACAAAAGTTGAACCAGCTTCATAAAAAGGGAAATAGGATGTACCTAAGGGACATCCTCAGGCTGTCGAGAAACACTCGACAGCCTTTTATTTCACTTATTTTCTTTAATAATTTACCGCGTTAATTTGTTATAATATATATATATCAAATGCGGTCCAAAAATAAAGTAAAAGTAGTGACACGTCATGTTTGGGAAGAGCACAAGGAAAAAGTAAGATTAAACCGGTTTTCTAAATCAGGAAGGATGCATAATAAATTCAGAAAAGAAAAAATTGAGCGAAGCTTTGCAGATTCAAAAGTTCTGCATGGGCTTCGCTATTGCCGATTACGGGGATTAAAGAATGCAAGTGCGCAGGACCTTCTAGCTGCCGCTTCTCAGAACATGAAAATGATTGCCACACACCTAGCAAAGCTAGGTTAAGTGTAGGCAATCTTTATTAATACACATTCACAACACAGGATTTTAAGAGAGGATGCAGTACATACTGCACCTTGATTCGGGACGGAGTTGTGTGGAAGAGTCCCATTTGATCTTTGTTCAGCATTCGGCGCTTTAATGGAGTAACGAAAAGGAGCCCAATTTCTCTATTATAATATAGAGGAATTGGGCTTATTAATATTCGATTTTCCTTAACGTTGTAAATCCGCATTTTCCTGACACTACCCCTGGAAGTAAAAATGGAGTAAGTAGATACTTGTCAAAACACAAAAGGGGAGCACATCTTCACGCATATGGTTCATTAAAAACAACAATATGCTTTTGAATATTGTTACAACGAAAGACGATTAGCCTTACTTCTGTAGGAAGTAAGGCTAATCGTCTTTGATTTTAGGTTAATTGAAACCTGTCTTTTTTACAGTGGTTGTACATATAATGCAATAAAAAATGATTAAAGGTGGTTTTATGTGGGGACTAATTTAGGAATAATTATGAGTGCATTATGTACTGCGGTTGGAGCGGTGCCTGCTTTGTTATTAAACAATGTATCGCACCGCGTTAAGGATAATTTATTGGCATATAGTGCAGGGATTATGGTTGCAGCGTCTACCTATGCATTAATTCCTTCTACCTTAAAGCTTTCAAACATGTTCGTATTAACTTTAGGGATTTTACTCGGGACAGCTATGCTTACCATATTAGAAATTATCTTACCACATGAAGAAGTTGACCATTCAACCCATGGTTCTGGACAAGCAAGGCCACTTCTATTAATAGCTGCTATGGCTATACATAATATACCAGAGGGACTGTCAGTAGGAGTCAGCTATGCTAGTAAATATGAGGGTTTAGGATCCCTTGTTTCCTTTTCAATTGGACTTCAAAATATACCGGAAGGATTTCTTGTATGCTTATTTTTAGTTTCTAATCGTATTCCTAAAGTACAAGCTTTTTTATATACTGCTTTTACAGGAGCTATTGAGTTTGTATCAGCTTTTCTTGGAATCAATTTAACTGACCAATTCCTTAATATCGTACCATATGGACTAGCATTTGCAGCCGGAGCCATGCTTTTTGTTGTGTATAAAGAGTTAATTCCTGAAAGCCATGGAGATGGAAACGAACGATCGGCAACCTTTTCTTTTGTCATGGGACTATTAACGATGATTTTTATTATTGAGTTGTCAATCTAAATTTGGGACGGGTCGCCAAACCTTTAGTTGTCTCATTCAATCCTTTTTTATAGTGTTCTAACTTCATATGTGCCTCAGCTTTTCCTGTTAAAAGAGGGTGCTTCGCTATGCACTCAAATTCATCAAATATCTCTAAATGATGATCTAAGGTTTCTTTTATCTTCACTTGTTTATTTGCAAATCTGAATGGTACAGAATACCGTTTCCCTTTGTAAGAGACGAATGAATCTCTGCTAACTTCTCGTATTTCCCAATGTGAAATTGGAAAAGAGGGCTTCATGTTTGAGTTGCCTAAGTATTTCTGTTCTATCTCAAATCTCTTCAATGGTGACTCATTTGTTGTACCGTTTAGTTTTTTATTTGCAGTCTTATCTAGCCATAATCTAACATTCTCATTCAATGAGTGTAGTGTGGGTTGATGTTTGCGTTTCATAAAATTTTTCCTTAAATAACCAACAACGTTCTCAACTTTTCCTTTTGTTTGAGGTCTACTTGGTTTACATGCCTTCGGCACTATTCCATAGTAGGCAAGGAAATCCTCAAACTTTCTATTAAATCGTATCTCAACAGGGGTATGTTTGATTACTGCTGTTTTCATATTGTCATAGAGTATTTGCTCAGGTACTCCATTAAAATATGAGAATGCATTCATATGACATTTCATTAGAGTTTCTAAATCCATACTGATAGTAAACTCGATGTATTTCATCCTTGAATAACCTAGAACCATAACAAAGGCATAAACTTCTTTTATCTCTCCATCAACATCATATTTTCCTACATGAGCCCAATCCATCTGAGCCTGTTTTCCTGGAGGCGTCTCAAACCGTAAGGTTGCTTGTTTCTTTGGACTTTCTCTAAAAGGTCTTACAAAATCCCTTAAAATAGTTAACTTCCCTGTGTAACCAAGAGCTTCAATCTCATCTAGTAAAACCTCACAGTTAGTAGTTCCTTCTTTTACCCTTTGCAAAATATATGGCTTATAAGGATCTAATTTACTGCCTTTCGTGTCCACCTTCTTTTTAGCGGGTTGATTCAGTCGTAGCTTGTGGCCTAGGTGTTTTAGAAGATGAATACATAGGATTATTTGATATTGTAACGCATGAAAAATATAGGAACAAAGGTTATGGAGCCAAATTAATTAGATATTTGATATATTTGATACAGTGGGGTAAAGAAAATGGGGCTAAGAATGCCTATCTTCAAGTTGAATTAAATAATATTCCTGCATTAAACCTTTATTATAAATTGGGATTTAAAGAACAATACAGATATTGGTATAGAGTTAAAAAATAAAGGTGTGATCTTCCGCAATCGGGCGCATTTCTGTAGCAAGAAATGCGCCTTCTTTATGAATTGGGCCAGATTGTTGAATAAAAGAAGTAAATATTAAAAAGCAAAAGAAACTTCTGTCATAATTGGTATGCTCATTTTACTGTTATAACAAGTTCTTGTATGAATTGCGGACAGAACGGGAAGCCTTGTCGCAGATAAACCGCGTTTATCATGAGCGATTAAATAAATGGCTAAAAACCACTTAGTTAAGTCCGTTCTTGTTTTTTCCATCACGGTTCCAACGGTAACAGTGGCTTGATAACGGCATTTTTTGCATTCATAAAGCCTTTTCTTACGCGTTTTCGTCTCAAAATAAGCATCATGACTGCATTTCTCACAACAATAGCCGTTCGACCATTTCAATGAAAATAGATGGTCATGACAAGCCTCCTGAGTTGAAAACTGTTTTTGGAAAGAAATCAAACTCATTTGTTGGTATTTGGTCATTTTAAACACCCTTTCAAGAAACGTTTGTTTTTATCCATTATAAAGATGGAATAGAAATAATATTTCTTCACAATTTAAGATTTTTGTTGGAAAGGTCATAAACCTACTATAAAGTCATGGTTCAAAAGGGAATATTATGTTCTTTGTAAATGACTCTTTTTTCGTTCCCCCCTTTTTTGCCAAAAAATAATTGAAACAATTACAACAACAAAAATCCCTAATGCAAACATATACATACTATATTTGGATACGTACTCGTGAACAATTTTCCATTGTGGACCAAGAAAATTTCCTAGCGTAATAAAAGTAATACACCATAATGCCGCACCTGTAAAAGCAAATAAAGAGAACCTTTTGATTGAATAGCCATTTATGCCAGCAAGATAGGCAGTAATATGACGCACGCCAGGAATAAAGTATCCAATAATAAGCAAATACGGTCCTAACTTAGAATATAATTTTTTTGTTTTAACTATTCTAGGTTCCGTTATATGGATTTTTGGACCGAACTTGCGTAAAAAAGGCAGACCTAATTTCATTCCTAAAAAGTAACTAAGGGAGATTCCTACACACGTTCCTATTAATGCAAACAAAATTGAGGGTAGAAAAGACATTCTACCTTGATAGATATTATAACCGACAAATGTAAGAAGAACTTCGTCCGGTAAAGGCAATCCAATAATCCCGCCAACTAACGCGATAAAGATGCCGAAATATCCGAAATGCTCGATAAGATAATTAAAATGCTGCATGATGATTCCTCTTCTTTCAATGATTACAGGATGTTTTATAAGCCGTTTAATTAACAGACTTCCTCAAGTTGGCTTAGTTTTGTCCCTACTTCTAAAGTTATTCTCACATTAGCCTTTCAAAACACATTTTAATTGTGGTAGCGTCTTCATTGTAGGGAGTAAAGAAAAATGGGAATAATAATAAAGCTATTCCATATTCGTATGAATGGGAGGCTTAAGATGCACGAGATAGAGTTTATTAAACAATTTATCAAGCATCCAAGAACAGTTGGTGCTGTTATACCTAGCTCTAAACAACTTGCTAAACAAATGATTGCACCTATCCAATTTGCTAATGCTAAAAGTATTGTCGAATATGGGCCAGGTACTGGGATTTTTACTGAACAGCTCATTGAACATAAAGAGGATAAGACTGTATTGTTAGTAATTGAATCCAACGAAGGATTTTATGATACATTGAAGGATAGATACTGCGGTTTCCGAAATGTACACATTATCCATGACTCCGCTGAAAGAATAGATCGTTATATCCAAGAATATCAAGTTTCAAAGGTGAATTACATTGTCTCAGGATTGCCTTTTACGAGCTTACCTATCAGTGTTTCTAAAAATATTTTAATGAAAACTAAGGATATATTGGAAAATAAAGGAGAGTTCATTACTTTCCAGTATAGCCAATTTAAGAAAGAGTTCTTCGAATCCTTCTTCACTCATATTGAGGTGAAAAAGGTACATTGGAATGTTCCTCCTGCATATGTATTTATTTGTCGGGCATAACATTGAAAGCCACCAAAATGAGAATTAAGTCGTTAGGTACCTTTATAACTGTTGTTTGAGTAACTTTTTTCAAATTCTTCGATTCCAAGTAACAATATGTTCATTTTCTTTAGCACTTGCGGTTTTATTGAGTCAGCATAAAAGTAGGATTTGGTTTGGTTTAAGTCATCTCAAGTATTCAATCCAGTTATTTTCAATTTGCAGTGTAACTCCAAAAAAAGAGCAAACCATTTGATCTGCTCTTTTCTTTTCACTGATTTATTACAGTAGGATTTACCTTGTTTGGAATCATTTTTTGTTTCATTGCTTTTCTCATTGTCAAATAACGAGCAGCGAAATAAGAACCCAATACATAGATAACTGCTAGTGCTTGGAAAGATAGTGTCTTTACGGTAGGGAATATACAGAACCAGACTCCCGCCCAATTAGGAATATTAATATTGATGGAAGCGGTACTTATCCAACCAGCAAGAAGCAGTTTAATAAGAGTTCCATTTAAAAAGGAACCGCGATAGGCGATTCCTAAGATTATTATTTATTTGCTGCGTTTATGGTACTAAGTGAATTGTTAAGTGCTGTTTTACACTTGTTTACATCAGGATTCGATGAACGAACTGCTGCTAATACAACATCAATTGTTCCATCAATTTTCGTCCATGAAGCGCCATCGATTTTTCGAAGCTTAGGTTCCTGTGTGTCCCATTGATGTTCTAATTCATCTGCCCCTTTTTTTGCTGAAGCAAAGTCATTTTTGTTTACAGCGTTTAGTATATCATTTTCGATTTTTACAAAATCGTTTAACTGTCCAGATAATGTAGTTTGTGAGGCACCAGATTTTGATGTTGATTTATTTGCACCTTTTAAGACACTAAGTGAATTAGTAAGTGCTGTTTTGCTTTGTTTAACATCAGGTTTTGAAGAACGAACTGCTGCTAGCACAGAGTCAATTGTTCCATCAATTTTTGTCCATGTAGTGCTATCAATTTTTCGAAGCTTAGGTTCTTGTGTATCCCACTGATGTTCCAAATTATCAGCGCCTTTTTTTGCTGAAGAAAAGTCGTTTTTATTTACAGCGTTTAGCATATCATTTTCAATTTTAACAAAATCGTTTAATTGACCTGCTAATGTAGCTTGCTCTTCAGCACCTTGTGATGCAATATTATTACTGCGCCAGTTATAACCACCTATACCAACAACTAAGAAAATTACGAGTACAACAATCGTTTGTGTTAGCACATGTTTCTTATTTGCATTTCTTTGGTTTGTTTCCGCTATATCACTTTTAGCATTTGTATCAATTTTTGAAACGGCAAGGAAAACGATGATCGCTAAAATAGCGATAAGAAAAATCACACTCGTAACGGTTGTCCCGAGTCCTAATCCGCCATTTACTTTTGATTGAGATAGGTAATCTCCAATTGACGCTCCAAGCGGACGAGTTAAAATATACGCAATCCAGAAAGCTAATACTCCGTCAAGTTTCAAAAATTTATAAGCTAAGAACACAAGAGCAATAATAATAACAACGCCTATTCCTGTGTTAAGATAACCAAAACCAAGTTGTTCGGAATATAAATCGCCGACCGCTGTTCCAAGTGCAAAGGTGAAAAGGATCGTAAGCCAGTAGAAAACCTCTCTTTTTCTAGTAAAAATCGAGTGGATCGATAGTGTTTTTTCACTAAGATACCATAATAGAAAAGTCAGTCCTAGTAGCACCGAGAAAACAGCTGTGCTAACCTCAAGTGGTACGCCCATATTATCTGTCAAGTTATCCGTTACCAATGTTCCAAATACGCTTATAAGAACAACTGTTACCCAGTAAATCGCTGGTACATATTTGCTTGCTTTAAATTGAAAAAACAATGCAATAAAAAATGCAGCTCCCATAATAATGGTAGTAAGAGTTAAACCAAGTCCAATGTTGAAATTGATGAAATCAGCAAATGTTTCACCAACAGTTGTACACAAAATTTTGATGATCCAAAAGAAAATCGTCACTTGTGGCACTTTGTTAAGTAAAATTTTCATTTTATTTTGGTTTTCTTGCATATATAATCTCCTTTCTTTAAAGTGGTTTCCCACAACTTAATTTTATTTCTCTCTCTAAACAAGGATACCCATCCAAATCCAAGTTTATCATTTAGGAGGTCCGCGCTGTTTCTCCCACAATGGTTGCCATAATCTTGACGATTTCAAAAAATATGGTGACTTGTGTTTCTTTGCTTATCATTTACCGATCTGAAGGTAGGACTATTTCAGTTTGTTCAGAAAATGCTAAGTTTTCTTAAAAAGGAACGCATCTCCTTTTTGGAAGTAGTCATTGTTTCCATCGCTTATTTTCATTTGAGATGATGTTAGTCTCTACTTCTCTACTATAATAGAAATTGGGGGGCTATTTATTAAAAACTGATTAAAATAAACTTAAGTGTCTATTAAGTTTAAGCGGCATTTTCTTCTTGTACTTAAGGGCCAGGAGTGTTGAAGGAGGGAAAGTAATTTTTCATACTGGTAGAAGAAAAGGATGAGAAGGGATTACTTGAAGTTATTTTACCAGAAAGGGGAAATATTAAGGTTTTCAAGTCTATCCCAATTTCATTGTGATGGTATCTCAATCTTTTCCTTATATTATCCATTCATCAGGTTTTACAATATTGTAAAACCTCATTAAATTCCTTTCGAAAAGTTTGTGAAGAAATACACTTAAAGTAAAGGGTGCTTTAACTTAATATAGAAAAACTTTAATAAACCGAAAATATACAGGTTTTTATTCACAAACTGTTTAATTTCGGCTATTTTCTATAAAAAACATACTGCCATAAACTAACATCTGGTTAAAATGACACTTGGTCAAAAAAAGAGCCATTTTCACGGCTCTTTTTGTTTTGGGGAAACCTGTAAATTAAAGGGGGTGGATATAAATAATAGAAATCCGTTCAGAAAAATAAAAGATGTGAAACCGACAATTTCTAGCAATCTTAAAGATTGTATATATCGCTTGTCATCACAAATAAGGGGTAGCGTTAGGAAAAAAATCCGGATTTACAACGGTAGGAAATCCAAATATTAAAAAGCATAATTTCTCAATTACAATACCGAGAAAATATGCTTTTAGTACTTCATAAAAGGCGCGCTGTTGTAATGGTCGGCTTTTCATTTTTTATATCATATTCTGTTAAATTAAAGGAGCATCAGTAAAAAGAAGCTGTTGTTCATTAGGAGTTAGTATGAAATATTCATTTATACGCTTTATCCTAGTAGGTATTGTTAATACTATAGTTGGATTATTGATGTACATTTTTTTCATGCATTTGGTTTTTCCTATTGGCTATCTACTTTTCTTGGTAATACGTTAGGGGCATGTGTTAGCTACTTTTTAAACAGAAACTTTACATTTAATACCGAAAATTCGGTAACTCATAGTGCATTCCGATTTGTAATAGTCATATTGTGCTGCTACTTTATTTCCTTTGATTTAGGGAAAAAGTAGCGGTATGGATTCTACAATCGAATGATCTCTTTAATATAAAGGTAAAATCAGACTTAGCCATCTTGATAAGTACAGGGTTGTATACGGTGTTAAATTATTTGGACAGAGATTATTTGTGTTTCCTATCAATAAAATAAAGGCAGGAAATGTAAATATTCAAAAAAAAGAGGATTATCATTTATGAAATTAAAATCACATCTTGTCATTGCATTTATCATTAGTACCGTTTGTATTTTGGGCTTTAGTTTAATGTCTTTATTAATCAGTGATTATAAGATCCTTCACTTTGACAGCAAGGTCATCGCAGCTATTCAAGGATTGGAATCACCATCCTTGACAAGTGTTATGAAATTTTTTACTTTTATAGGGTCTGCACCCTTTGTGATTGTCCTGAGCCTTATTTTATTGTTTTTTCTCTATAAAGTATTACACCATCGAATGGAATTACTTTTATTTATTGCTTCAATAATAGGCTCATCCGCTTTAAATGGACTTTTAAAACAGTTGTTTCATCGTGTTCGGCCCAACTTACATCGCTTAATTGACGTAGGAGGATACAGTTTCCCCAGTGGCCATGCTAAGAATGCCTTCACCGTTTATGCAATCATCACATTTTTATTATGGCGTCATATTCCAAGAAAATTGGGAAGAAGCATTCTTATCCTTTTTAGTATTTTCATGATTCTTGCAATCGGGATTAGTCGGATTTATTTAGGGGTACATTACCCTAGTGATATTGTTGGGGGTTATTTCGCAAGTGGCTTCTGGTTGGCGACAGCTATTTGGTTTTTCCAATTTTACCAAGAAAAGCGTAATAAGTTAGGGGATAGAACTGATAAATCTTCGGATTGAAAAATTGAAGTGATGCGAGTATACAGGAGGTTGTTCAACAGCCTCTTTTATTATGGAGTTTATTAAAGCAGTTCAGTATAAATAATCCTACACACTGACACGATTCAATCATGATGGAGCCTCCAAATGGCATCACAAATTTAACACAAACCTCTGAACATTCAGTAATTCCTAAATCAAGCAAGCGTCTTTGAACAAGGTGACCAACCTGAGAATGTCAATAATTTTTCTCTTATCCCCTATTTTTAATAAACTAAAAATGTCTATCACCCATCATAATAAATTCAAAATTTTTCCAGATTATCACAGATAGTACGGCTAGCGACTACATTCCATAGGTTCCCGATCGATTTATGGCTTACGCCGCCATACCGTACGAGCAGAAAACCGGAAAATCAAAAGATTGAAAGACCAAAAGAATAAAAGACATCCATAATGTTAAAGAAAATGACATTGACTTTCATTCTCAATTAAAATATAATTTTTTTAGAATTAATTGAAAATGATTTTCATTATTAAACTAATAAAATATAAAAAAATTAATAATGTACATTAGGAGGAAATTATGAGAAGCAAGCTATTTACTGCTTTGTTGATTTTGCTTACAGCTTTTACCATCCTTCCAAGTAACAGTTTTGCTGCTAGTGCTTCGGATGATTTGCAGCGAGCAAATAAAATAATTACTGAAACTATTCAATCAGTGGATAAGGGAGAGATGGATGCGGCCTCCGAGCAATTCAATACTTTTAGAACTATATGGCTTTCAATAGAAGATGGAGTTAAAAAACAATCGCAGCAGGCTTATCATGATATTGAAGATAACATGGGGCAAGTATCATTTGCTTTAGCTCAGCAACCAATAAATCAAGACAAAGTGAAAAATGCGCTTTTAGGATTAAAAAACATAAATCAAAAGTTTATAGATGGTAAGTTTCCCGCAACGTCCGATAAAAGTAGCAACAGCCCTGCTCAAAAGGGAGATGTAGCTGAACTAGTTTCATTGCTAAATCAGTCACTTGCAAAAATTAAGGACAATAATATTCAGGGAGCAAAAGCAGATATAGAAAAATTCCGAAAATCGTGGTTGAATGTCGAGGGTGTAGTGCTTACACAATCCTCAAAAATATACAGTGATGCGGAAAGGGATATGGTTGCATCTTACTCGATGCTTTCCTCCAATGATGTATCAGGAGCTAAAAAGACTATTGAAGGAATGCGAGATTATCTTTCACCACTTGTATCTAAGACAAGTTATAACATGATGGATGCAATTACGATTCTTCTGCGTGAAGGATTAGAGGGATTGCTTGTTGTTGTCGCCTTGCTTGGATTTTTAAGAAAAGCGGGTCATGAAGAGAAAAGTAAATGGATTTGGATAGGGGTAGGATCAGGAATAGGAGTAAGTATTATTCTTGGGACTATTGTTAACCTTTTATTTTCAGCTGGAGCATTTGGAAGTAATAATTTCTTAATTACAGGATGGACAGGGGTATTTGCAGCTGTCATGCTCCTATACATGAGCTATTGGCTTCATAGTAAATCAAGTAATTCGGAATGGCAGAGATACATTCGTACGCAAAGTACAAAAGCCTTGGATACAGGAAGCCTAATATCTTTAGCTCTTTTATCTTTTCTTGCTGTTTTTCGTGAAGGTACAGAAACAGTCTTATTCTTTATTGGCATGGCTTCATCGATAAAAATGACTTCTCTTTTATTAGGTATTGCCATTGGACTCTTCATACTTGTTATTTTATCTTACCTCATCCTTAAGGTAGGGTTGAAAATTCCGATGCGTCCATTCTTTTTGGTATCAAGTATTCTAATGTTTTATTTATGCTTCAAATTTACAGGCATGGGGATTCATGGATTACAGCTTGCAGGGCTATTACCTGCCACCCAAGCACCAATTCCAACGATAGACTTTTTTGCCTTATATTCAACCTGGGAGAGTTTTATCCCACAGATGATCTTGCTAGTTGTTGCGGCATTTGCCGCAATAATAAATAAAAGAAAAGACTATAAAGTAAAGTTACAAATTGGGGGAAACTTAAATGACATCGCGTAAATTTATCGTTCCAATTTTATTAGCATCTTCTTTAACATTGGCTGCATGTGGTGGAGCAAATACAGACAAAAAGACAGAGGAGAAAAAGACAACAGTTTCCATTAGTGACGGTGCGAAGGAAATGAGACAAACAATTTCTGATTTGAAAACACAATTAAATACAAAGGATGCTGCCAAAGTAAAAGCAAGTGGAGAAAATCTAGAAAAATCATGGCAAACATTTGAAGATGAAGTGAAAGATAAGAGTGCTGACTTATACGAAAAGGTTGAAACACCACTTCATACAATTGAGGCGGGGGCAAAATCAGAACCACTTGATGAACAAACCCTTAATAAAGCAGCAGATGAACTTGATACGGTATTATCTGATGTTGAAAAATTAAAATAACAAACACGCGGTAACTCCCTTGGGGGTTATCGCATTTTCTTTTTCATAATGAAAATCTGGCTAATAAATTGAATCCAAAATAGTGAGTTGAAACACTGCAACGGGTACGATGTTGCATCTTCCTCGGGTCTAATTGGCATGCAAATGCAAGGAGCGATGGCGATATTTTCCGCAATCTAAAACGAATAATGAAATTAATGGATTAAAATAAAGTCCATGGCACCAAAGATCCAATAAAAAAGAGGACGTTAAATTCAAATTGAACTATAACCCGAATAATGGACACTATTAAAAAAGTCCGTTATTCGGGTTTTTCTGTGTCCATTTCACAAAAACCCGTTTATAATCATTTCAATGATATGAGCGGAGGACAAAAAATGAGTAAAATTATTTTCAATGAAATTCAAATGAAATTACTTGAACAGAACCCTAATGTACAACATGTATCTGATCAATCTATTTCCTATAAGCCGGAGTTTAAGGTGAAAGCGGTTAAGGAGTATTCAAATGGTAAAGGTCCTGCTCAAATCTTTATTGAAAAGGGATTTGACTTAGAAATAATCGGGGCAGATAAACCAAGGAAATGTTTAGATCGCTGGAGGAAAACTTATGAGCAGTTTGGTGAGGATGGTTTCTTCACAGAACGACGAGGAAAAGGAAGTACAGGGAGACCGTCTTCCATGCCCCTTTCGGTGGAGGATAGCCTAAAAAAAGCTGAAGCACGTATTAAATACTTAGAAGCAGAGCTTGAATTCTTAAAAAAGCTAGACGAACTCGAAAGGCAGGCGAAGAAGAAGAAAAAGTAACGACCTCAGAAAAGTATATGCTTATCGAACAAACTATTCGTAAGTTTAGTCTTAGCCATATGGTGAAATTCCTCTGCGAGAAAGCAGAAGTTGGTCGAAGTGGATATTATGCTTGGTTAAAGGCTGAAAGCAAGCGGTCTGAGCGAGAAGAAAATGATTGGAAGGATTATGAGTTAATTAAGGAAATATTTGATAAGAAAAAGGGTTTCGCTGGGGCTTTAACAATTAAGATGATTTTAGAGAATGATTATTTTGTAGAGATGAACCATAAAAAGATTCGTCGCATTATGAGAAAGTATAATTTAGTAGCGAAACTCCGCCAGATGAATCCTTATAAACAAATGGCCAAAGATACTCAAGAACATAAAACCCTGCCTAACCTATTAAATAGGGAATTTAACCAAGAAGAACCTGGGAAAGTACTATTAACTGATATTACGTATGTGTTTTACGGATCTTCACAACCTTCCTATTTGTCATGTGTAAAAGATACTTCTACTAGGGAAATTGTGGCTTACCATTTGTCCAAAACCTTAAAAATGGATCTGGTGTATACAACATTGGATAAGCTCTCTGTCGCACTTAATGGTCACGTCCATCCAGAAGCATTGATACCTCAGACCAGGGGTTCCATTACACGCACCCAGAGTTTCAAAAAAGAGTGAAAAAGATGGAACTTATTCAGTCGATGTCCCGTAAGGGAAATTGTTGGGATAATGCCCCAATGGAATCATTCTTTGGGCATTTTAAGGATGAAGTTGACTATTCTTCATGCGAAAGCTTTGAAGAATTACAAGAGTTGGTAGGTAACTATATTGAGGAATATAACAATAACCGTTATCAGTGGAGCCTAAATAAAATGACTCCGGCACAATACCGAAGTCATTTATTAGCTGCATAAACGTCATGGTCTTTTTTTTTGACTGTCCATTTTATGGGTCACAGTTCAAATATGAATTTAACGTCCTCTTTTTTTTGAAAGTCATTAAAAAACGTAAGTTTTTCAGTGCCCTCGATAAAAAGTGGCAGCCATTTTTGTAATAAATGAATAAGCCCTCCTTTTAGTACTAAGTTGACAAACTAATGCCATGCGGTCATGATTACGCCGAAAGCAATAAGTGCTACTCCAATTCCATTTACCAAACTGAGCTTTTCCCCGAAAAAGAGAATGGCTAATAGTGTAGCAAGGACAACGCTCAACTTATCAACTGGTGCTACTTGAGACACTTTTCCTACTTTTAAGGCCATAAAATAAAACAACCAAGACGTTGCACCTGCGACGCCACTCAAAACAATGAATAGTAAGGTTCTCTTTTCCCCGATAATCACCGGTATTTTACCTAAATTCCCCTCGAAAATGACCACTCCCATTAAAAAGATTGCCATAATGATTGCTCTAATGGCCGTCGCAGTGTTGGCATCAATATTTTGTAGACCTAATTTTCCAAATATGGACACCAATGCAGCTGATATAGCTGATAGTATGGCAAATACAAGCCACGACATATCCGATCATATCCTTCCTTTTCTATCACTCTACTGTTTCGACTATAAAAACTATAATTCCTTTACTATGGATTTTTTTATTTCGATAGCTATTTGAATCAAATAGAAAAAAAAAATGTCTTTTCCCTCAAAAAATCAATCAAGTAACATAGATATTTTTGTTAATTTATTTATATTTATTAAAAATATAAATATCGTTATAGCTAAATTTAATAAATATTTAAGAATTCATTAATAGAATTTTTAGGCTTAAGGACTATTCTTAACCTGTAATACAAATATGTAATGGAAGGTGAAAAGCATGAAAAAGAAAGTTCTTGCAGCCGTTGGTATAAGCGGGCTGCTAATGGCAGGAGGTGTGTTATCTGCGTCTGCTGAATCATCAGGTTATGATCTTTTTAAAACAGCAGTTAAGAAAACACACAAAGTTTCTAGTTTTACAGCACATGTTCAAGCTTCTTTGGAGGATAACGGAAAAGAGGTTTACACAGCCGATTCTCTAAACCTTGTAAATTTAAAGGATGACGCAAGTAGAAGTACAATTAGTATTAATAATGGAGGAGGATCTACAAACGTCGATTTTTACTCCAAAGACCATCAGAGTGTTGTCAAAAGCAGCAAGGATGACAACTATTATGTAAAGCAGGAGAAAGAAAGTAAATCTGAATCCAAGGATGAAGAACAAAATGATGAGCTTTCTCCAGCTATGCAAAAAGACGTGGAGGCAATATTCGATGCGCTAACAAAAAATTATCAAAATAGTATTACCACTAATGACTTAGGAAATGGAAAAACAGAGCTACAGTTAGACCTAAGTAAAAATCAAATACCAGCAGTCGGTCAAGCGGTAGTTTCCTTCTTCTTAAAAAATATTGATCAGCAAAAGGAACACATGGATAAACAAGAATTTGGTTCACTTCAGTTTTCTGACTTGAAACCACAACTTCCACTATTAAAAAATAACATTTCTGTTTCAAGTGTATCTCTTAAAGGACAAGTGGATAATGATCAATATTTAGTAGGTCAGGAAGCGATTATTTCTGTTGCTGGTGATGATGTAAATGGAGTGCACCATGATTTAGTTCTTAATCTCACAAGCTCACTAGATAAATTGAATAATTCAGAAGTTACGAACCTTGATTTAAATGGTAAAGCGGTTGTAAATGTTAAAGATGTTCATGAGGGTAATGAAGATTAATAAGGTAAGGCTCATATGATCCCCAAAATGCTAGTTGCATATAACACATGGTTCAAGAAAGATGCTATTTAATACTTAATGAAGAACTAAAGGCAGGTTTTCTAGCTGTCTTTAGTTCTAAAAAATGAAATAATACTTATCAGAACGAATCAAGATTAATATTTTTGGCGTAGAGGAGTGAAAAATGTGCATGTTGTCAATCTACAAAACGTAACAAAGCAATTTAAAAATGGTCGTGGTGTTGATAATGTTAGCTTCTCTGTTAACCAAGGTGAGATTTTTGGCTTATTAGGTCCTAATGGGGCTGGAAAAACTACGTTAATGAAATGTATTGTGTCATTATGCCGTCCAGACAAAGGAACGATCCTTATCAACGGATATAATGTCATGGAAAAATTTGAACTAGCCATGAAATCTGTTGGAACACTAATAAGTGGAGTTGAAGCGTTTGATTATTTAACAGCATATGAGAACCTTCTACTTGCCGCACGATTGTATCCTGATCTAGAAAAAACAAGAGTGGACGAAGTGCTTCGTTGGGTTGGAATGGAAGCTCATAAGCAAGAAAAAGTAAAATCCTTCTCAACAGGAATGAAGCAGAGACTTTATTTGGCTGCTGCACTCCTATCAAAACCTTCTTTTGTTATTTTAGATGAGCCAACAAACGGCCTTGATATTGAAGGGAAGCTTGACTTTCAGCAGCTCATTAGTCGCTTGGCGAAGGAGGAGGGTGTTACATTTATACTATCTACTCATTTGATAGATGAGGTAGAGCGATTATGTGATCGAATCGCCATTCTTTCAAAAGGCAAAATCATTGGAGAAATAACAAGAAATGAATTAGCTGAAAATCAATCATTCGAATCTTATTATATAGACTGTATTCGAAGCGGGAAGGAAGTGAAGAACTTTGCAGAACTTAAGAAATGAATTGATAAAATTAATTCGTAAAAGGTCAACTATTGTACTCCTTGGCTTGACTGCATTAATTCCGTTACTAACTGGTCCTTTAGTTCAAATGCTACAAAACAGGTTCGGCTTCACTGCGTTTGATGGGGAGAGTTTTCCTCTCGCGATTTTAAGCTTAGCGTTGACATTTTATTTGCCGTTATTGCTCGCTTTAGGTATAAGTGATATGTTCGCAGGAGAACAAGAGCAAAAAAATCTTTCTTTTCTTCTAGTTCGTCCAATCTCAAGATTCACTATTTTCGGCTCGAAAATTCTTTGCACAGGCATTTATTTATTCGTCCTATTGATGATTATCTGTATTACATCCCTTATCACTGGAGCGATATGGTTAGAAAACTTTACAATTCAAGGTCTGATGCTTGGGATAGCTGCTTTTATCTTGTCCTGGTTCCCTTTAATGGCAATTGGAGTTTTGTTCGTTTTCCTTAATCAATGGTTCGGCTCAAGTAGTAAGGCTTTAACATTCTCTATTCTTCTTTATTTAGTAATGGTTGTTTTAACTTATCTCTTTCCAACCGTTGCTCAATGGCTGCCGGCATATGATAATAACTGGTATCAAAGATGGATGAATAGTGGGTTTAATTTGGTGAGCATGGGGAGGAGCATCTACTTACTATCATGGTGTGCCATGTTCTTTACACTTGGATTTTATAAGTTCAATCAGAAAGAATTTTAATATAGAAAGCAGTGGATTAGATGTCAATTCGGTTTAGACTCTTATTATCTTATCTAGCAATGGTCCTTGTTCCTATAATATTTGTGGTTTTATCCACTTTACTAGTGGCCTTGCTATTTCGGGGAGATATTAAAGAGCTAAAAAACATCTATCTTCCACCTGAGCACCAACATCGGCTATCTGAAAAAGATCAGTTATTTATTGATTTACACAGGGAATCTTTAAAAAATTCAGGCCATTTCATGAATAATACTTATTTAGAAAAGATTAACAATCAATTATCAAAATTTGATGGAACAGCGTTACTGGTTAGAAAAGAGAATAAAATCATTTACCGATCGCCCACTATAAAGGGTTTGGAAAAAGATGATCTTCCTTCTTTTGGAATTAATGGTGATGTGGATCCTGTCGAAGAGTTTGATCATCAATTTGTAACGATTAAAAAATTGGACTTTTTCTTTCCAGACAATTCTGAGGGCTCGTTATTTCTCATATCGGATGCCAACAGTATCGCAAAGTTTGTTCGTTCATCATTTCCCATCATATTTTTCGGATTAATCATGATTTTAATTGTAACCAACGGTTTGTTAACTTTTTATGTTTCTAGGAGTATCATCCGTCCGATTAGAGAGTTACAGAAGGCGGCAAAACAAATGAAAGAAGGCGATCTCAATAATCCGATCGAGGTCCATTCAAAGGATGAATTGGGACAGCTTGCACAAGGGTTTGAGGAAATGCGGATACGCTTGAAGGAATCAATCGAAAGGCAACTAGCTTATGAAGAGAATCGTAAAGAATTAATAGCAAATATTTCACATGATCTTAAAACACCCATCACCACAATAAAAGGCTATGTCGAAGGAATACGGGACGGGGTAGCAAATAGTCCAGAAAGAATGGAACGGTATGTTCAGACTATTTATGCGAAATCAATTGATCTAGATCACATGATTGATGAACTGTTCTTATATTCTAAATTAGACTTACAGCGGCTTCCATTTAATTTTGAGAGGATTACTTTTGATGATTATTTAGTGGACTTTGTTGATGAAATGCGGTTTGATTTAGAGAAAAAGATGGTAAAAATTCATCTGGATATTGAAAAAGACGGGAATTATCTTGTCATGGTTGACCGTGAGCATCTGAAACGAGTGATTACTAATATTGTTGATAATTCCTTGAAATATATTGATAAAGATCACAAGATTCTCAGCTTTCATCTTTCAACAGTTGACTCACAAATTCTTTTCAGTATGAACGATAACGGACCTGGAATTGAAGAAAAAAATCTTCCATTAATCTTTGAACGGTTTTATCGTGCTGATTTAGCAAGAGGAACAGAAAAAGGTGGAAGTGGTCTTGGTCTCTCGATTGCAAAAAGAATCATCGAAGAACACCATGGAGCCATTTGGGCAGAAAGCTTAAAAGGGCAAGGAACAACGATATTCATTAAATTGAAAAAAATAGGTGATCATAGTGAAGAAGATTCTAATTATTGAAGATGATAAGAGTATTGCAGAATTAGAACGTGATTATTTAGAAATAGAAGGATTTTCAGTAGAAATTGCCTTAACAGGGGACGATGGTCTAACTAAAGCTTTAGATGAAGAAACTGAATTAGTCTTACTTGATTTAATGCTGCCAGGTATGAATGGTTTTCAAATTTGCAAAGCGATTCGGATCGAAAAGGATATTCCAGTTCTGATGGTTTCAGCCAAGAAAGAGGATATTGACAAAATCCGTGGGCTCGGCTTGGGTGCAGATGATTATATTGTAAAGCCCTTTAGCCCAAGTGAGTTAGTTGCCAGAGTTAAGGCCCATCTTGCCCGTTATGATCGGTTAATTGGCAAAGAAGTTCAAAATGATGGAATTGTGATTCGCGGTCTTCGAATTGATAAGGCTTCGAGAAGGGTATTTGTCAATAATCACGAAGTGATTTTTACGGCAAAGGAGTTTGATTTATTAACTTTTTTGTCGCTCCATCCTAATCATGTCTTTAAAAAAGAAGAGTTATTTGAACGTCTATGGGGCTTTGATTCATTAGGTGACATCTCGACCGTCACCGTTCACATCCGAAAAATTCGTGAGAAAATGGAAGTCGATCCTTCAAATCCTCAATATATTGAAACTGTTTGGGGCGCCGGGTACCGATTCAAAGAATGATTGGAAATGTAGATTAAAATTAATTAAAAAGAAATTCATCAATGGTTTAACAAATATTTTCTAAGGCAGGGATTATATGTCACATTTTGTTCAGTCCGTATTTGATATCCTTTCAAGCTTGGGGTATTTAGGGATTGCCCTTGGCTTAATGGTCGAAGTAATCCCAAGTGAAATTGTATTAGCATATGGAGGCTACTTGATTTCGATAGGGGATATTTCGTTCCCAGGAGCAGTGATTGCAGGTACTATTGGTGGAATTATTGCCCAATGGTTTTTGTATTGGTTAGGTCGTTACGGGGGCAGACCATTTTTGAATAAATACGGAAAATATATATTAATTCGCCCGCATCATGTTGATGTTGCAGAGCAATGGTTTAGGAAGTACGGTACAGGTGTTATTTTTACCGCACGGTTCATTCCTGTTGTAAGGCATGCCATTTCCATTCCTGCTGGTATCGCAAAGATGTCCTTTGTGAAATTTACCACCTATACGATTCTTGCCATTATTCCTTGGTCCATCCTATTTCTTTATTTAGGAATGACTTTAGGTACGAAATGGGAACTTATTAACCAGGCAGCAAAACCATTTTTAACACCAGCAATTATTATCGCTGTTGTTGTTACTCTCGGTTATCTATTTTTTAAATGGAAAAATAAGAAGAATGAAGTTATTAGAAGTAAATAATAAGGGAATATTTTAGGGATATCATCTTTTTAATAGAGTTTTATGAAAGAGCTAAAAGTAATCTATGGCAGAAAACGAATTTTGGGCAAAAGCGAATTGTGTTTCCAGAAAAGGATACCACCTTATTGTACACTGAATCAAAATAAAAAGGAAAATAAGGAGAATTCATAAATAGGATATTCAGGGAATAAACAAAATAATAATGGGCAAAGCCTATCCAAAGTCCGGCAGATGTTGAACAAGGTTCCAGAAGTCACAATCTTCTTCTGGATCATCAAAATTTTGGCAACCACGGTGGGCGAGACGGCAGCAGATTTTCTGAAGGATAACTTGAACTTGGGATTTGACCAACACCACCTATGTCATGGCTGGCCTCTTACTCATCACGCTGTTCTCCCAGTTTAGGTTGAGGAAGTACGTGCCAAGGATCTACTGACTCGCGGTCGTGCTGATCAGTGTTGTCGGCACGCTAGTCACTGATAACCTAGTGGACAATTTCGGGGTAGCTTTAGAAACAACCACCATCATCTTCACCCTTGCCATGCTGGCGACCTTTGCGGCTTGGTACGCGAGTGAAAAGACCTTATCCATTCACTCGATTTATACAACCAAGCGGGAGTCCTTCTACTGGTTGGCCATCCTGTTCACCTTCGCCTTGGGCACTGCTGCCGGTGATCTTATTGCAGAGGGTCTTAACATGGGTTACTGGAAGTCAGCGCTAATGTTTGCTATAGTGATTGGATTGGTGGCCCTTGCGCACTACCAATTCAAGCTGAATACAGTGCTGTCCTTCTGGATTGCATATATCTTGACCCGTCCATTCGGCGCCTCTCTTGGCGACTTCCTGTCACAGCCTCGAAATAACGGTGGTCTCGGTCTGGGGACGGTGGGAACCAGCGCAATTTTCCTCATAACAATTTTTGTCTTGGTTATCTACCTAACCAAGACAACAATAGACTCCCCAAGCACAACAGTTGAGGTGTAGAACCTGGATACGCGTTATAAAATAGGGTCAGACCCTTTGCTCAATCAAAATATACAGTTAATCAGAACTATTACTGTACATGTTTGATTAAGAGGTCTGGCCTCTTTTTGTGGCTTTCATTGTAAGGGATACATCACCATAAACGATTAGCTCTAAGTATTTTTTTGTTTTACCTAGGTACTTTATGATAAGTTTTTATAGGAAAAGAAAATATAATTAGGAAAGGTTCGTGAAATGAATCTGAAATTTCATTTATTTATCGCTTTCACCATAAGTTTAGTCTGCGTCCTCGGGTTCAGTTTTGTAACATTGTTAATAAGTGACCATAAAATTATCGATTTTGATAGCGATGTAATAGCAGTTATTCAAGGACTTGAATCTCCATTTTTAACCAAAGTGATGAAATTTTTCACCTTTATTGGTTCTTCGCTAGTTGTGATCATTCTTAGTCTTTTGCTAATGTTTTTCCTCTATAAAGTATTACATCATCGATTAGAATTAATATTGTTCATTTCTGCGATTATCGGCTCAGCAGTTTTAAACCAAATTTTGAAACAGATTTTTCACCGTGTTCGTCCAAATTTCCATCGACTAATCGATATTGGAGGGTACAGTTACCCAAGTGGACACGCAATGAATGCCTTTACAGTTTACGTCATAATTTCGTTCTTACTTTGGCGACACATTGACAAAAAGTGGGGAAGAAGTCTGTTGATTTTCTTTAGTGTCATCATGATTTTAGCAATTGGAATAAGTCGTATTTATTTAGGTGTACATTATCCTAGTGATATAATTGCAGAATATTTAGCGAGCGGATTCTGGTTAACGGTTGCCATTTGGTTTTTCCAATTTTATAAAGAAAAAAGTTATAATAAGAAATACAAACAAGAACAATAATGGTAAATATATATTTGAACTTGTAAAATAAAAAGGCGAAAACCTCTGTAAAATGGTTTTGGCCTTTTTTTTTAATTAAAACTAAAGGAGCTATCTCAATTTGAACCGTTGAACAATTTGATATTTGTACGATTATTTAAGAATCGAAAAATAGGAGGCAATATGGTAATAATGCTAATTAATCTAAATGATTGAACGGTAACAACAAAAGTAGTGTTGGCATGGAGGGCAATAGCCGTTGTTGCCATCTCAGCTACCCCTCCTGGAGCAAAGGCAAGCATGCAGGTTACAAGAGAAATATGTGTCATTTCAGATATTAGAAAAGAGAAAAGCAACATAGAAACAATTAGGCAAAGAGAAGTAATCAGACTAACAATAATTGTTTGTCCTAATCCTTTGAACATAGCAAAATTCACACGCGAACCAATATTAGTGCCAATTAGAACTTGGGCGCAGATAATGATTTCTTGTGGCCAGTAAGAGGAGCCAACAAGGTCACCAATAAAAAGAGGGCAAATTAAATGAACAATTCCTGAACCAAGCATGCTACCGACAAGCCAGGGGGCAGGCATTTTAATTCTTTTTCCTACCTTAGCACCAACGCATGCTCCTATAATTAGAATTCCTGTATAAATCAAGGCATTAGAAGAAAGAGGATCTTGGGTACTTTTTATGGCAATCATGACAGAGGGGGAATTAATTACTCCAGATAAAAGGGGTATGAAACTTACGACAAGTAACACCCGTATTGTTTGAATAATACTCACGATAAAGGCATTGGCACCAACTTCATCAGCAATTGTTGGCATAGCGGAAATGCCGCCCGGGGTCGTACCAAAAAGACTGGTCATCATATTTACGCTACTAAACCGCCATAACATGATCCCTGAGAGTATTGCCATGGCAATGGAAGCAATTAGCATGATAATAATAATTAAGAAATAATCTTCCATTGTATCCATTATTGATAAATTGAAGTTTTGGCCTAATTGAATACCTAAAATCAATTGGCCGATTTGGGGCCAAATTGGGTTTAATCCATTTTTCACACTTTGGAATTTTAACTCTTTCAAACGCAAACTGGATAGGACGCTTGCTAGAAATAAACTTCCCAACATCCAAGCCATGGGAATACCAGAATAAGATAGAGCAATGCCACCCAGCGCACTGAGCAGAATAAAGAGAAAGTTTTGTTTTAATGTTTGTAGTTTTTGCATGATGGATTATCTCATCCTTTTGTTGTATTCACTAATTGTTTAATATTGCCAAAATAATGTTATGTTAGTCAAAATAAATGAAAGTAAAAAAAGCCAGTCCCCAAAAATATTGGGGACTGGCTTACCTCGTACACCGAGTTTGCTATTCGAATGGATTCCTACCTCATGTGGTTAAGAGCAATCAACATTCCTAAAGAATTACAAATACATAGAATAGGGCGGCCAACACTATTCGGTAATAGGCAAAAATTGTTAGGCCGATTTTTTCTATTAATTTCAGGAACACGACTGCTACAAACATTGCTACAACAAATGCAGTGATAAAACCGATAGCGAACAAGGGTATGTCGCTTGTATGTAAAAAATGCAAACTCTTAATAAAATCCAAACCTGTTGCACCAACCATAATAGGAAGTGCAATTAAAAAGGAAAATTCGGCTGCCGTTTTATGATTTGCTCCAGCTAGTAATCCACCTGATATTGTGGATCCTGCACGAGAAAAACCAGGGATTACAGCTAAACATTGAAATAGTCCAATGGTTAAAGCTTGTTTGTAGCTCAATTCATCAACAGTGTTAGAAGTGAAATTTCCATGTTTTTTTTCTGCAAAAATCATCAAAATTGCTCCCGCAACAAGGCTGATAACTACAACCTTGGGTGAAAAAAGTTGAGTTTTAATAAAGTCATGTAACAATAGCCCTGCAAATGCAGCAGGTATTACCCCTAATATAATATGTATGGCATCTAATTTCTTTTCTGGTTTTCGAATCGTTCTGAAATTTAATAGAGAAAGGTATCTTTTCCAATATAACACTAAAATAGCAAGCATAGAACCAAGTTGTATAATTACCTCAAAGGTATTCGCCTTTTGCCCTTTAAAACCTAACAAACTACCCACTAAAATCAAGTGACCTGTAGATGATACAGGTAAAAATTCTGTTAATCCCTCTACGATTCCCAATATAAAGGCGATGATATGATCGTTCATGTTTTTCCTTCTTCCCTTCATTTGTTTCTTGGTTTGCTTTCAAGAAGATACTGCTCCTTTTCTAAAGAGAATACAAAAAATTCGTTTCTCTGTATAAGGAAGTATAGTATCAATAGTTTTTTTATTTCAAGTTCCAACAAAAAAAATTACACAAGTTTAACATTCCTTGGATTAAATCGCAGCACCACTGTATTTGATATGTAGAAGATCTTGAAGTGACGAGAATATTATTGGAAGCAGGTAAGATTCTAGAAATCGAGGTCCTTGATCATCAAATTGTGAATGCTGATACGGAATACTACAGCATGAGAACAGAAGGGATTGTAAGATCCGAAGAGGAGGGTTGGATTAACCCTCCTCTTTATTATTTTCGTTTTTTTGTGGTAGTTCGTCTTGTTTAGGGGCATCGAGCCCCAACAAGACGGATTCATCCATGCTGCGCAATGAAGAGGTATAAAAAAACAATTTAAAGACTGTTAGTATGTTGATTTGGTCAACTTTTTGTTTTATTATTATGTTGACTAAGTCAACGGGAGGGAATAAGATGAAACGCTCAACCCAACGAATCATAGAAGTGTTCCCAAAATTTAAAGGGAAATTAAAGGCGTATGAGAACATTTTATTAGTGGAAGAAGCATTGAAGGGATTAACAGAAGTTGAAGCTGTGTTCTTACGATTAGCTTGGTTTTTTGAAGCTCCCGAAAATGAAAGTTTTAATATCGGATTATTGTATCACCAATTAGATAATGAATGGCTGGAATTCGCGTTACAATTAATGACTCAGTTCTTTCAAGAAGATACGTTTTTAATTCAAAAACCTACCTTTTCCATTCTTCGAGAAACAAAGGATCATTATTTCAATCAAAAACAGTTTGCTGATTTCTTATCGGAACATGGCTTGAAGTATGATAAACGAAAATTAAATGTGTATTACAGTCGAGGAAAAATACCGAAAGCGGATGTTGAACTTGCAGGGACCCCCTATTGGAGTAAATCTACAGTCGAAGAGTTTTGCGAACAGGAGAAAGAACGATTGAAAAGGGATTAAGGTTGGAGCTGTTTAAAGGATAATATGGTTGATGTAATTGATATTCTTTGGGAATTTGTAAACTAATCGTTCCGGTTGAGAATGAAAAGTGTAAAGAACCATTGAGAAAAGAAGAGGATGACACAATTCTCAAAAATTGGTAATAATGATATAATAGAATAAACTATTCTAAATGTGAGGGATGAAATATGCCACTCCAACAAAAAAGGAATAATTACAAAATAACTCGCAACTACTTTGAAGAAGTAAGAAAAATTCTTCGTTCTAATAGAAAACCTGGTGTTGTTTTTGAAATGGAACCAGCTGTTACAGTTATAGAGGAAGAGGATGAGGTTGTATTGAAACCTGAAAAGGAACGCATACCAAAAGAAGAAAAATTGGCTTTGTCAAAAAAACTCGCTGGTAAGTGCTGATCGTTTCAGCCTCGAAGGTGTAGAGGAAAGCATTCGGATTGCAAATTGTGAATATGACCAGGAGGATGAAGCGTGAGCCGGAAGTTGATAGATAACAATATCTGGGTAGCTCATGAGATGAATTACCCGGATGCTGTTTCTTACATAAACTATATATTTTCCATACAAGCAACAATACGATTGAAGTAGAAGAAGGCTTTATTGGAATACGAGGTAGATTATGAGGCTGCAAATGCTAAATGGACTATCTATCGTTACACTAACCATGACTTTTGGAGAAAAAACAATCGAGGTAAATAATGTTCTGTTAGATACCGGTTGTGCAGCTATCATCTTTACACAGATATTTTAAATTCTATAGACATAAATATTGATTACAAAAATGGAAAGGCTAGGAGAATGTATGGGGAAGATGAAGAAATCGAAAAGCTTAAATCTAAAATTGAAACGAATGCTTGGGAATACGGGAGACCCTTGGTCCCTGAACAACTGTTACAGTCCTATGATAATGTACGTGAATTAGATAAAGCTCTAATAAAGGGCTAATTAACGAATATTTAATCATCATTTTTACCTTATGGGGTTGCGTCAGGAAAACCTCATCTTCGATGTTAATGAACTATCTTAGCAGTTTAATATAAAAAACTCGTGAGGTGGAAAAAATTGAAGGCAGATGCTGTTTTTGAAGGTGGGGGTGCTAGGAGAATTGCTTTTATTGGAGCGATTCAAACAATGGAAGAGGAAAAAGTAGAATGGAAAATATTGGCTGGAATATCAGCGGGAGCCGTAATAGCTGCTCTTTTGGTAAGCGGCTACAAAAGCTATGAAATAGGCCGGAAATTGGATCATTGATTGTATATAGTTATAAAAGGCGCAGGAACCCTATTGAATTGGTTCCTGCGTTTCAATTATTGGAATCAAAAAATCAATCTGTTAACAAATCAATAATTCTTTATCTACTTGAATGGATTTAGTAGTCATGTTCCTGTTCATGGTCTTTTTTGATCATTTATTAGCGAAGTTTTACTTAAGATTTTCTAATTTTTGTTCGGCATCATCATCAATCCCCACTTTTACAATCTTCCCTGTATTAGCGTTTAATGTGACTTCCTTAACCGTTTTCCCATCATATATAACCACATCGTAAACCAAACTACCAGCGTTTTTATCCAGGTCTGTTTCTAACACTCTTCCTTGGACTTCTTTTTGCGCGAGTGCTTGTGCTTCTTGAGTGGCTAATTTAGCCTCTTTAGTCCAATCCTTTTGATTTATCGCATCTTGTTCGTCTTCTCTAATTTGCTCAAGCTTCTGCTTTGCATCATCGTCAACGGCAACTTTAACAATTTCACCAGTTTTTGCATTTAATGTCACCTCTTTAACCGTTGTTCCGTCATAGATTACAACATCATACATAACAGCACCATCATTCTTATCCAGGTCGGTTTCTAGTACTCTTCCTGAGGCTTCTTTTTGAGCTTCCTTAGTTGATAGTTTAGCCTCTTTAGCCCATTCCTTTTGATTCGCTGCATCCTGGTCTTGAACTGCGGCAAAAGCATGACCCAGGTTGGAATGTGAAGAAAGGACAAATCCCCCTCCGATAAGGGTTAATGCTAATCCTGATGCAATAAGTGATATTTTCAATTTACAGTACCTCCTTTGAATATGATTCATCTTACATTGTTAATTATAAGCATTAAATAATAAAAGAATAAGTCGAAGAAAATGAGAAATCTATGAGAAACTTCTAGCAATATTCTCATTTAACTTTTTTCAAAGTACGTATTGGAAATGATAAAATGAATATAAGAATCTACTTTTCAATGAGGTGAATAGATTGGTGAATGATACCATATTGCTAGTGGAAGATGAATACAATGTTTCTCAGTTTATTCAATTGGAATTAGAACATGAGGGTTATAAAGTGAAGATAGCACAGGACGGTCAAGAGGCATTAGCTTTCTTCGAGGAAAGTGAATGGAGCTTAATCCTCCTTGATTGGATGCTGCCGAAACTGGATGGCTTGGAGGTTTGCCGGCGCATAAGAAAACAGAGCAATGTCCCTATTATACTGTTAACAGCAAGGGATTATATTGGAGATAAAATTGCGGGACTGGATACAGGAGCCGATGACTATATTACCAAGCCATTTGAAATTGAAGAATTATTAGCACGGATTCGTGCCGTGATGCGCAGGTATAAAAGTGAATCAGAAGAAAAATCAACTGATATTTTTGAAGTAGAGGATCTCGTCGTTGATTTGAAAAGCAGGCAGGTTGCTCGAAGCGGCACCTCCATTGAATTAACCGTTCGTGAATTTGATTTATTAGTATTCTTAATACAAAACGAGGGAGTAGTAATTAACCGCGATGCACTACTTTCAGCTGTCTGGGGATATGATTTTATGGGAGAAACCAATGTGGTAGATGTGTATATACGATATCTGCGCAATAAACTTGATCGAAGCTTTGAACCTAAATTAATCCATACTGTTCGAGGAGTAGGGTATGTTGTACGATCATCCTAATAATATGTAATAGCAGGAGTGGACTTTTTTGAAATTGTTTGAAAGGATAATTAAGCATTTAACAAAAATGAATACATCTCTCTTATTTCAATTCACTTCCTGGTACGTTTTGTATTTTTTTGCAGCTATAATGTTTATCAGTTTTGCGGTATGGGGAACTGTAAGTTACTTTCTTATCCAGAATACAAAAAGTGAGCTTCAGGCAATAGAGGAGAAATTAATTTATCTAATTAATGAAGATTATGACGAATTGCAAGTCTCCCTTGATGAATTTCTTTATCCTGATCACGCAAATTATTTTGTAGAAATTAAATCTCAAAAAAATAAATTATTAGCTCGTTCTAGAGGCTGGAACAAGACACGTAATGGTGAAGAAGTGAACTTGAACTGGTTAGAGGCCTTTTTCTGGGATACGCATGAAGGACTGTATTATAAAACACACATACCATGGCTGCAGCCCAATCATCAAAACGGTACAATTTTCATAAAAATTCAGTTGAACAACATTGCCAATTTTCAGAGATTGATACAACAAATACTCTTTTTCGCAGGTATAATAAGCCTTACAGCAGGTTCTGTACTAATCTATCATCTAACAAAGCGTAAATTAAAACCTTTATTAATGATTACCCATTCTGTAGAACAGATAAGAGGCTTTGAAGACCTTAAAAAGCGGATACCTGTTCCTAAAACTTCGTATGAATTAATTGAACTTTCAAGTACTTTTAATGATTTATTGGAAAGGATAGACAACCAGTTTAATCGCGAAACAAATTTTGTATCAAATGCATCTCATGAATTAAGGACACCCTTAACAGCTTTTCGCGGGCATCTAAAGCTTATAAAAAGATGGGGAAAAGAGGACCCAAAAATATTAAATAATTCTATTCAAGTTTTAGACGATGAAAGTAAACGTATGGAAAGAATTATGATTCAATTACTCGAATTAGCCAGAAATGAACATTTAGTGATTCATAAACAACATGTCAATTTTTCAAGTGTCATTGAAGGAGTCATTAATCAATTAGGTAAACAGAGTTTGGTGGAGATTGTTCAATATGTTGAGCCGAATATTATTGTTGAGGGCGACGAAGAACAACTTCGGCGAATTGGGGTAATTTTGATTGAGAATGCGATTCGGTATACTAACGAAAAGGGAAAAGTGACGATTAAATTGCAAAAGGATAAGGGACAGATTATTTTTATTGTTTCGGATACTGGGATTGGAATTCCTCCGGAAGAACAAAATAAAATTTTTGACCGTTTTTATAGAGTGGACAAACATCGATCTCGACTGTCTGGGGGAACTGGATTAGGTTTATCTATAGCAACAGAAATAGTGAAAAAATATAATGGCCGAATCACTTTAGAGAGTCAACTAGGCTATGGAAGTACATTTACTGTTCAAATACCTGCAGAAAGGTAATTTAAACTAGTATTTCAAAAAAGACTCCATTTATTGAACTCAGAAATTGTTAAAGGGCAAAAAGCAGGCCCGTTACCTATGCCTGACTGGCAAGTTCGCTTCTTCGTAGGCGAACCCTTCACACGGTTTGCGCCTATCATTGCTTCCTTCTCAAACAAAGAAAGGAAGTTCTACATATGGAAAAAGTTTACGAAATTCAACGTATTAAACAAGTGATTCAGGAGGTAGAAGGAGGAGAACACTACATCGTTCGCTCCCCTGAAGATGGCGCGAAGATTGCTGCTCAATTTATTGGAGATGACGATTGTGAAGCTGTCCATCGTTGTCATGTTGGAAGTTTGAATGCAAGTATCGTTTCGCCAAGAGAGGTGTTCAAGTCAGCCATCCTGAATAACTGCGCATCGATCATTGTCAGTTACGCATCCTTCCCAAAATGTTCTTCCCTCGAATGAAGATATTGAAGTCATCAGAAGATTGGTGGAAGCAGGTAAAATTCTAGGAATCGAGGTACTGGATCACCTGATTGTGAATGCTGGTGCTAAATATTACAACTTGAAAGAAAAAGGTAGAATGTAAGATTCGAGGGAGAGGGAGTTTCTCCCTCTTCTTTTCTTTTCCTTTTTTTTTCTGTGAGTTCGTCTTGTTTGTGGGCATCGAGCCTCAACAAGACGGCTGCATGTATGCTGCGCATGGATGCAGCATGCATAACAATAAAAAGTTTGTTTTAATGGTACTGTTCAAGAATCTCATTTCAATTAATTTTAAAGGAGACTTTAAAATCGAAAAATATTCCGGATCAATTTTCTAACACTCATGAAGATAAAATATTGTTGAATTATTAGTGAATTTTCAATTAAACCGACAAACATTTTACAAATGCTTATATATAATGGGGTTAAGGTGATGTTTTTTGTCCAAAAAGGTTTTCCTATATTTATTAATAGGGGAGATGTTAATAATGGATTTTTATGAAAAGTTACCTACTGGTTTTTTAATTGCTTTTTATGATGAAATCATGAAAAACATTGAAAAAGGATTATTAACGAAAAATATGTATTTTGAATTAGGTTTACTGATTACAGTTGCTAGTCAAAGGGGTATTACATTAGAGCAACCATGCGATTTTGAACAAATTGTTGATCTAAAGGTTCTGGATGATTTCATTCAATTAACGCAAAATGCCACGTAATTAAGGACGTAACCATCTTGTGACTTTAACTACCATCAAAGAAAAATAAAAAAAATTCCCATATTCATCATGTGACAATACAGGAGTTTTAATCAAATATTTTTATATTGTGTATTTTTACTTACTTGATACATCGTGATGAGATCGTCTAATTTCTGACTGCATCGAAGGGTTTCATTGCTTTTTAAGCCGGTTGCTTTTGCAATTTGGATCAATTCTTCTCTTAATTGATTGATTCGATCTTCTAATTTCTCGATCTCGCTAACCATCATCCATTCCCCTATTTTTCTTTAACTGTTTAATTCGATAAAATCGATTTTCTACGCAATTATTATTATGCGAAAAATTTCACACAATTGGAATACATATGACAAAACAACCTAAAAAGTTACAAAAAATGAAGAACTAAGGACTAAAAAGAAGGAAACGAGAGCCCTTTTTAGTTGGTACTTGTCGGTTTCTAGCGGTTTCCACCTGCGAAAATACTGCCTGTAAGTCTAGTTGCTGTTTAGCGATTTATGTCATTCTATTTCGTGCTTTCAAGTGATTATGCAATGCCAATGCTGAATATTTCAGCATGAAATCAGAAGGTAAAATGTAGATTCAAAGGGGAGGGAACCCTCTTCTTTGTTTTTTTTATATTTTGTATGGTTTCCTCTTATTTAGGGCATCGATATCCCAATAAGACGGCTGCATCTATGCTGCGCATGAATACAGCTTAAAAAACTGTTTCAATGTTGACTATGGAAAGCAACTAAAATGGAAGAAAAGACTGATGACACTTTTACCTTTAATTAAGAAAAAATTACAAATCAACATACATCAATCGAAGAAAGAAAAGAGTTCATAAGGAAATCATGTAGGAAAGAAAAAGTAATAGGCTAACTGTACTTTTCTGTGGAGGGGAAAAATGATATTCAAGGCAAAAGAAATAGCAGAAGTGGGAAATCATATTCTTTTTAAGAAAGCAATCAAAGGGATTGTTGAGAAGGTAAATGAAAATTCAGTCATTGTGAATATAACCGAAAATAAGACGGAATTGAAATTTGAAGGAAATAGAACCGTTGTGGCACATAAAAATTACAAGATTTTGGTTGTGCATGATGTGAATGAAAACGTCATATATACTCAATTTTAAATGAATGGATTCCTTTTTTGGACAATAATGCGGTTTTTCCAGAGAAGATAAAGGGAGGATTTTGCCCATTTAAATTAACAGTAAATATATAACTATAAGAAAATTTTTCTGAAAATTCAATTTAAATTTGAAAATGTAAGCGTTTTCTATTATAATAAATAGTGGGTTGGATGGCATGCGTGGCCGTCAGCGTATCTGGCGTAGGTGGGGCCGATACTAGGGACAGATGTAGATTGTCCTTATAATAAAATACTTAAATGTTCGTTAAATATGTGGAAAATGGGTGAAGGAGAATAATAAGAAAAACTTCAAATCAATAATACGTACTGGATCGATTAAATCGCTATCCAGTTTTTTATTGGGAATTAATACTTCGATATTTCGAAACGACTTTTACGACACCGTTCATTCTTCTAAAATTTTAAGATATGATTGGGCAACGCTTGAAATGCTTACCCTCTAATTGTCGATCATAATTGTTACGTTTGCACTCGTCCATATAACAGCCCTTCTCAGCTTAAGCGCAGCTGGAAGGGCTAAATGTTTTAACTAGCGGAAACACTGAAAACTGTTCACCGTTACATTCGTGGTATTTCATTCATTTTTTCGTTTTGTTCCATTTGATTTAATTCACTCCTTGTGTATCTATTGGAGAAAAATAACACTAGGATGAAAAAAATCAAGCAACCACCCATTACCAACAAGAAATATTGCAACCCTAAAACGAGAACTGAAAACTCCATTCAAATCCCCCTCGTATAATGACTTGTCTTCTATGTATTTCTATGAATCTGAAAAAATCCCTTCTATTAAAGCGCAATAATGTAAAGGTTTGACCTTTTTATGGTAAGTATTTATTTGACCATTACATTGGTTAAGGAAAAGAAATCAAGATTGATGGTGGAGCTCAGTTCATCCTGAATTTGAATTTTTTTCTTTAGAGGATCAATTTTTGTTACAAATCCAAAGCGTGAAGTAAAAAAGCCGTTTGTCCATGTGGTAATTTCTAATAGCTTTTTGGTGGCCATGCCTTCAAATAATAGCCGTTCCATCTCTTCAATTTTTGTTTCATCGAGATGTGGCCTAGGAGTTTTATGATCATCCTCCCAAAGATCCTTCAACATTTTTATGGTTTCAGGCATGAAAAAGCCATTCCATTTCTTCATACCACGATCTTTATGATCTTTATTCATTAAAAATTACCCTCTCTATATATTGTAGGAACATTCGTTCCTGTTATTCAAGGAGTATGTTACAAAATTTTAGATATTCCTACATCCCCCTACAGATTTTTACCAGTCAGGCAGCCTTAAGGCTGCGATTTTTCTTCAGAAATAAGGACTTTATCATCTTAAGGTTAAAAGCATACAGAACGACTTGGGCGTCAGCACTACGGACTGATCAGAAAGGAAAGAGCATCATTCTATCATTCCGTACGTGTCGCTTCGGCATTAAATGGACCGATAACCACGGTCTGTACGGCTAACGCCTACATTCCTGTTCGCTTTACGGCTTACGCCGCCATACCGAACGAGCCGAAAACCGGAAAATCAAAAGATTGAAAGATCAAAAGAATAAAAGACAAAAGGAAAGTAGCCGAAACGGCTGCTTTTATTGTTTATTTTTCCCATTTGCCTTCCGAATCGTACCACGCAAGCATTCTAACCTTCCAGCCGGTAGGACACCTGAACCTTTCCTGCTAGAAGCTAAGAAGGCTAGTCAATCAGTCAAGGGGTAAAAAACTTTTATGCTAAGGGCGCTTTCGCAACAGCAAAAAACTTTTTTTGCTAAGAGCACATTGCAAAAGAGAAAAATCATCCACTAAATTTCGACATTGAGAGTTTTTTACAAATAATTCGCAAAATCATGAAAAAGATTGTCTTCCCTTTTGGAATAAATCCTGCGGGCTAGAGCAGCAACAATGTTCTTAGCCTAAGAGAGGAGATCCCTCACCTGCAACCAGCACATTTTTAACCGAAATTAACCAGCAACCAACATTTACACTAATTTACATTTAATAAACACCCTGATTAACCTTTTATTTACGCTCAAAAGTCCTCATTTTGAACTTTTGTTATTATCAAGCACAAAATCAAGTAGAAAACCGGCGTAATCCGAGGATATTCAAAGATCGTCCGTTAATTAATTCGAATAAAAAACGCTGAATATGACCCTTTTTGTCGTGTGAAATATATATCCAATAAATGGTATACAGAAGGTTTTTATTCATACCATGTTGAATTATTATCACGAATTAAAAAACTGAGGGGGAGAATTGGAGAATGAGAATACCAAAGAAGATAATAGGCGTATGCGGGGCTTTAGGGTTATTGTTTGGGGGAACAACAACATTTGCCCAGATTTCCGAGAATGCACTAGCAGCTGTCAAGAATGAAAAAAAAGTGACAGGCCATATGCAGGAACCTGTATTGCAAATTGACAGCAGCGCAGTCAAAAAAAGGAAAATTATTTCATATTTTGAAAGTGCTACACCTAAAAGGTATAAAGAGAATGAGGTTATTGTAAAATTTAAAAATAATTACTCTAAGAATAATTTAGGGGCCTTGAGCACTACTTTAGGTTTAACAAATGCCAAAGTATTGAATAAAGAAGGAACACATGTAATAAAATTCTCCAAAAATAAGAAAATGGCAGAGGTATTACAGCAATTGAATGCTTCTCCTAATGTTGAATATGCAGAGCCAAACTATGTATATAAACCGACTGCGGTTACAGATCCTCTGTATAGCGAACTATGGGGACTTAAGAATACTGGACAGGAAATATTGGGACAAGTTGGTAAAAAGGGGATTGATATAAATGTAGAAGCTGCATGGGCTAAAACAAAAGGCAGTTCCTCTGTAGTGATTGGTGTGATTGATACAGGAATTGATATTAATCACCCGGATTTAAAAGATAACATTTGGGTTAACACTAGTGAAATTCCTAACGATGGGATCGATAATGATAAAAATGGATACGTTGACGACGTAAACGGCTGGAATTTCTATGATAAAAATAATAAATTGTTCATTCGAGGAGAGGAAGACTTCCACGGCACTCATGTTGCCGGAACCATTGCGGCAAAAGCAAATGACATTGGAGTGATCGGGATTGCTCCAAATGTAAAAATTATGCCTCTCAAATTTATTGGTCCATGGGGAGGGTACGAAGCGGATGCGATCGCTGCTATTGAATATGCAAAATCAAAAGGGGTAAAGATTTTGAATAACTCATGGGGCGGAGGAGAAAACGCACAAGCATTAAAGGATGCTATTAAAAACTCAGGCGCCTTATTTATAGCTGCAGCAGGCAATGATGGAATGAACGCTGACACATCTCCAATGTATCCGGCTGCTTATGATCTGCCTAATATTCTTTCTGTTGCTGCTCTTAACAATACAGGAAATCTATCATTTTTCTCTAACTTTGGAGCGAAAAGTGTAGATGTAGCCGCTCCAGGTGAAGGTATACTAAGTACATTCCCTATTCTGGACAGTGACTATTCTAATGCTTATGAATATCTTGATGGAACATCCATGGCCACCCCTCATGCAACGGGAGTAGCAGCATTAGTAAAAAGCGTAAACTCAACCTACACTCCTGCTCAAATAAAGGATGCCATTATGAGAACGACTACAAAGCTGTCTTCCTTAACAGGAAAAGTCGCTACTGGAGGACTGGTGAATGCAGGGAAAGCAATTAATTTCGAGGCGGATTCTGATATTCCTGGCATTGCTTGGAAAGGGGAAAGTATCAGTACCACACTTGATGCAAGTAAAGATAAAAATGATGTGTATTCTATTAAACTATTAAAAGGTGAAAAGTTAAAGGCTGTACTAACGGGTGATGCCGGTACGGACTTTGATTTATATTTGTATAATGACACTGCAACGACTGTAAATTCCAGCAACGGCATTGCAGCACATTCAGAAACGGCAAATACATCCAATGAATCCTTTACTTTTATAGCTCCTAAAACAGGCACATATTATTTAAATGCCTACGCCTATAGCGGAGCAGGAAAATACACTCTTTCTGTGACAGAAGGCATCGGAGCCGGAACGTATGAAAACACGAGTCCGTATTTCGGATATGAAGGAACATGGAATAAAATATCCGATGGAAGTGCATCAGCAAGCTCCTACACAAGTACTAACCAAACCAGCTCTGTGAAAATTGTGTTTAACGGTACAGGAGTATCCTACAAAGCTATTAAAAATGACAAACAAGGAATTGTAAAAGTGACATTGGACGGAAAATCAGCCAATTATAGCTTGTATGCAGCTACTCCTAAGTATAAGCAAGAAATCCTCAATAAAACTGGACTACCTGCAGGTAAGCATGTATTAACGATCCAATGGACTGGTCAGGCAGATCCTGTTGCCCGTAAAACTTCTACGGAAGTAAATGTTGATTCTATCTCCGTTCTAAAATAGTTGTTTTATATACGCCCTTAGCTTCATCCATAATAAAGGATAAAGCTAAGGGTTTCTATCATAAATTGTTTTTTCATTAATCTTCGACAATGGGGCGCTTTAATGAAGTTAAGTATATGTTTAAAATATATTGCCATAAACGACATTTTTTAACTGCCAAAAACAAAAATAAGTCAATATAAATCAGCCCACTATCTCTGTAGAAATAATGGGCCTACTCATTTACATATATTAGATTTCTTAAGCGGAAAGGATGTTTTTCTTATGTCTTAATTGAAGGACAAAAAATAATAGAGTACCAGCATTTAACACAAATCCAAACATGGCTAACATTAGTGCATGGCTCCATACATCATGCAGATCATTTCCAATCGAGATAAGATCCCTAAATCCTTTTATCGCGTACGTCATTGGAAGGAATGCATGTATATGTTGATAAAATGGGGGTGCTAAAGCTATAGGGAATGTACCTGAGCTGCCGCCAATTTGCAATAAGAGTAAAATGAATCCAAGAATCTGTCCTATTTTTCCGAAAATGGTACAGAGCATTTGTACCAAAGATAGGAAAGTAAGACTCGTCAAAATGGTAAATAGATATAAGCCCCATGCATGTTTAACTTCTAGGCCCATGCCTTGGATAAGTATAGTTACTGCTAGAATTGATTGAACCAACCCAACCACAATCACTACACTGTGCTTACTGAGGAACCAAGAAGCCCCGGATGTTGGTTCTAACGGTGTTTCTCTAAGTTGATAACTAGAAGAAAAAATTAATGCACTAGCCATTAAGCCTATAGCCAAAATATAAGGAATGAAGCCAGCTCCATAATCATTTACCTCACTGATTTTGTGAGATTCCAACTTTGTTGGATTAGAAAACATGTCGTAATTTTTATCATTCAATTTCAGTTCATTCGTTTTTGTAGTACCGGATTGTAATGAAGAAAGTAATTGACCTGTTCCGTCAGATAGATGAGAAGCACCCTTATATATTGATGAGGAACCATCTGCAAGTTTTTGAGAGTTATCACTTAATTGATTGGCACCAGAGTTAAGTTTTTCAATCCCTTTTGCAAATTGATTGCTTGCATTGTCCATTTTTAAAATACTGTCGGAAACAGCGCTGGTTCCATCCGTTAATTTGTTAGCACCACTATGTGCTTCGGCTAACATTTTGTTAAATGTCCCTAGATTTGAACTAAAGGTATGTTGCCCTTCAGCCAAGTTTTTAGCGCCTTCATACATCGATAGTTGTCCTTTTGCAAACTGATCAAGTTGACTCTGCACTTGCTGTGAACCTTGTAAAACGGTTGACAGCATAGACTCGAATTCAGTGATTCCTTGTTCTAAATCAACCGGCGCTCCTGCAGTGGTAGGAGACATGAAATGACCCAAATTCGAAAGCAACTGTTGTTTCTCTTGCTCAGAAAGACTTTTGCTTTTAATAATAAGCTCTTTTTGTTCTTTAACTAGTCGGTTCTGCTCTTGAAGGATTTGTTGTAAGGAGTTTAGTTGACTAATTATTTCAGGCTGTTTTTCATTTACATCCTCCAACGCAATCAATAGTGGATCGATTTTTCCTTGAAATCCAATAGTACCCTGGTATGCCTGCTGTAAGTTTCTTTTAAGATCGTTTGATCCTTGTTCTAATTCTTTAGAACCTTTGACAAGATTTTCTCCATTTTTGTTAAGGTCACCTAAGCCATTCTCTAAATGATCCATACCACTAGTAAGTGTTTGAACCCCGTTAGACAGTTTACCAATTTCCGTTTGAAATTGTTGAGTTCCATTGTATATCCTTTGTGTGCCGTCTTTAAATAAGACGGTACCAGCAGCAAAACTCTGCAAATAGTCTTGTAGGGTTTTGGAGGCATTTGTAATTTTGTTGGCAGCCTGGTCTATTTTATTCGCTCCATCAGTTGCTTTTTGTAAATTTTCGTCTATTTTATTTATACGTTTAAATAATGTGACTGCATATTGTTTTGTGATAGAATTTGATATTTTCTCATTGATTTTACTAATTCCAGAGGTTGCTATCTTTGATGCAGTATAGTTTTTCCCTGGATTTGTGTAATATCTCAACCCCATTTTACTAGGATGTTGTTCTAACAAGGTAGATCCATTTTTAGAGAAATCATTTGGAATTTCGACTACCATGTAAAAATCTTCATTTTTTAATCCTTTAAACGCTTCTTTACTATTAGTAAATTTCCATTTAAACGAGTGGTTCTGTTTCAAATCATGGACCAAATCTTTTCCCAACTGCAAATTCTGCCCAGCAAATGTTGATCCCAGATCTTTATTTACTACGGCAATTGGAAGGTCCCCAGTTTTAGAATAAGGATTTCTAAAAGCGGAAAGAAAAATACTGCTATAGAGCAACGGTACAAAAAGAATGGCTATCAATGTTAATCCAGTTTTGCGATGGCTGAAAATATTTCTCCACTCGCCCTTTATCATATTCAACTATATTATCCCCCATTGTTTCCAGGTACCAATTGTTTTTTGTAGGACCCTTATTTCATAGGCTAATTTTACTATAAAAAGTCCTTGGGTGTTAGATACTTCATTTTTCCATTTTGAATACTTTTTATATTGACCCAATTCACCTTCTGGAAACGATTAGCACACGTTTTTTAAAATCTAGGTTGAAAACATACAGAACGACTTTAGGCGGCCGCACTACGGACTGATCAGAAAGGAAAACGCATCCTTTCTGTCATTCCGTACGTGTCGCTTCGGCATTAAATGGACCGATAACTACGGTCTGTACGGCTCATGCCTACATTCCGTAGGTTCCTGTTCCCTTTACGGCTTACACCGCCATACCGAACGAGCCGAAAACCGGAAAATCAAAAGATTGAAAGATCAAAAGAATAAAAGATAAAAGGAAAGCAGCCGAAACGGCTGCTTCAGATTGTAGACAAAAGGCATTCGAATGAGCCCATTCGGATGCCTTTTTATTGGATTTTTGCTCATAAGAGCAAAATTTAGACCTACCTTTGACTATTATTACGCCAATTCTGGACCTTTCCACGTCCAGCTGGCCATCTTTTTCAAGTTCATGGCAGCAAAAGTAAGCATCGCTTGCATGGACAATTTTTTTAAGCCTCTTAAGGTTGTCCAACGCATACCATGCTTTTCCTTAGCATCCGCAAAGACCCGTTCAATCGTTTCTTTACGTCTTGCGTAAATGCTTTTATTTTCTTGTGTGTGACGAAGATGATCGGCTTCTTCTATGTAATGTTCCCAAACATGTCGCTCAATCAATTTTTTATGTTCTTTACTCTGCGTGCATTCTGAAAGTAAAGGACAATTTTGGCACTCAAACGGATTAGAGAAGTATTGACGCTTTCCATTCTTCGTCGTCGTTGCATATTTCAGTATTTGTCCTTGCGGACAGATATAACAATCGTAGTATTCATCATAAATATACTCATGTTTTTTCATATAACCGTCCTTCGTACGAGGTCGTGTATATGGTAATGCAGGAGTCATATCATTTTCAATTACGAATTGAGCAATAGCAGGTGTTTTGTATCCAGCATCAGCAGCAACAGCTTCAGGTTTCCCGTGTTTTTCAATGACCTTCTCAAGTAGTGGCTCGAAAATGACGCTATCATGGATATTCCCCGGGGTTACAATTGCACCCAAAACAAAACCATTTCGATCCGAAGCCGCATGAAATGAATATGCGAACTGTTTCGTTCGCTCATCCTTTACGTAATAACCACTTTCTGGGTCAGTGGTACTTTCTTTAATTTCCTTTAATTCTTCTTTTTCAAATTTATCTGGAGGAAATGGCTTTTTTCCGTGATCATCCCGGTCTTTATTAATCTCTTCTTGTAGACGTGTTTCATAAACCTTCGATTCCTTTCGAACTACTTTCTTTTCAAATTTACGCTTATTTGCACTAGCTTTAACATGTGTAGAATCAATAAATACGTGCTCGCTACTAATCAATTTCTTTTCTGAGGCTTCCTTTAAAATACGATAGAATATCTGTTCAAATAAATCAGTATCCTTAAAGCGTCGCTCGTAGTTTTTACCAAACGTTGAAAAGTGAGGTACCTTATCATAAAAACCAAAGCCGAGAAACCAACGATATGCCATATTCGTTTCGATTTCTGCAATGGTTTGACGCATAGAGCGAATACCGAAGGTATATTGAATGAAAGCCATCTTTATCAATACCACAGGGTCAATACTCGGACGTCCCCGTTCAGATGAGTACATATCTTGAACAAGTGAATAGATAAATGAAAAATCAATAGCAGCTTCTATCTTACGAACCAAGTGGTTCGCGGGTACAACTTGTTCTAAAGCTATCATTTCTATTTGATCACGATTCATCTGTGTATTTTTAGTTAGCATTTCATCCACCTCATCTATATGTCTGTATCTTAATTATACAAAGGACTGATTTAAAGGTCATTATTGATTTTAAAACTTGTTGATTGGAGCGGAAGGCGCGAAGACTCCTGCGGGAGTACGGAGCAGGGGAGACCCCGCAGGCGCTTAAGCGCCGAGGAGGCTCCCCGCTACGCCCGCGGAAAGCGAAGCGCCTGGAGCGCAAATCAACAAACAATTTAACAAAGACATAAAAAAGACTGCCGGCAAACCCAAGTTTTTCGGATTTGTCGACAGTCTGAAGCAGCCGAAACGGCTGCTTTTCTTGTTTATTTTTCCCTTTTGCCTTCCGAATCGTAAAACAGCGCAAGCTTTCTAACCTTCCAGCCGGCAGGACACCCGAACCTTACCGGCTAGAAGCTAAGAAACCTAGTCAATCGGTCAAGGGGCAAAAAACTTTTTTGCTTAAGGGCGCTTTCGCAACAGCAAAAAACTTTTTGTGCGAAGAGCACCCTTGACCCATTGTCTATGCGTGTTTTTCGTTCTACTTGCAAAAGGGGAAAAATCATCCCCCTTTGGGGAACTTACTCGCTTCGCAAGTCAAAAGGGAAAGAATTCATTAGGCAAACATCAAAAGTCTAAAAATCATTAGCAAATCAAAGGAGGAAAAACAAGATGGCAAAAAGCGTGTATGAAATCATTACAGAAAAAATCATCGGAAAATTAGAAAAGGGCGTTGTACCGTGGCGCCAACCATGGACCAATTCAAATGCGGTCAATTGGAAAACACAAAAGCCATACCGGGGAATCAATATTTTCCTAGTGGAACCAGGGGAATATGCTTCCAAAAAACAGATTTTAGATGCGGGTGGACGAATTAAAAAAGAGGAACTAAAAAATTCCCATATTATTGTCTATTGGCTTTGGAAAGAGAAGGAGGACGAAGAAACAAAGAAGAAAAAGACGTTTGCCAAACCTTTCTATTATCGAGTTTGGGAAATTAATAAACAGTGTACCGGCTTAGAAAGTAAAAGAAGGATTGAAACCTTTGATCATGACCCCATCGAAAAAGCGGAGGAAATTTTTAAAGGATATATCAACGCACCAGACTACACGTTTCAATCGGGTAAGGCAGTCTATTACCCGAAATGGGATAGAATTAATTGCCCACCGATCAAAGATTATAAGGTTCCGGAGGAATTTTATTGCACTTTATTTCACGAAATGGCACACAGCACCGGACATCAAAGCCGTTTAGCGCGCCCAGGTATTATGACTGAAGGTGTTGCATTCGGAGATGAGATTTATTCGAAAGAGGAATTAGTCGCTGAAATGGGTGCGGCGATGTTGTGCGGAATGGCTGGAATTGATAACAGCACTTTAGAAAATAGCGCTAGTTATATCGACTCATGGCTAAGAGCTTTGAAAAAAGAAAGCCGTTTAGTTTTACAAGCAGCTGCTCAAGCACAGAAAGCAGCCGATTATATTTTAGGAGAAACAAAGGCACATTCGATAGACGAAAACTAAAAGGAAATAGTCACTCATTAAATCACAAGCACAAATTTCACCGGCTGACAGTTCAGCCGGTGAAAGGATAAAACGAACAGGTTGAACTAAATCCATAGTATGCTAATAAAAGGAGTGAAACCAATATGAAGGTTTTTCGAGTAATTTATTTTGCAAAAGGCTTACAAAGAGTATCAATTGTAGTGGCTAAAAGCAAAGAACAAGCAAAAAAACTGGTTTCTAAAGACTTTAATAGGAAAGATCATTACGAATTAAATCGTATCCAAGAATGTGAACTGACTACGGAAAATATTATTCATACCGAAGTGATAGAAATTGTTTGATACAAATTACTAATAACCCAGATGCCCTAGATTCCTTATCATTTTAACCATATAAGAGAACAATATCCGGCTATATTCTAGCCGGTGAAGCTCACGGATGGAGGAAAAAAACAATGGTTTTTTCCTTGATGAAAGCAGGCACCGGGCCTGCTTGACGGTTGCTATAGCAACCTTAAACCTTTGAAAGTTTATTCTAGGAAAAGAAGATGTTTGACAGCAGGCTGAGCTTAATAACCTTTAAAATTAAGAGACGAATGTATTCACCCTGGTGCACCTGTTCATAAACCGTTTGGAACAATGGATTTCTCATGGGTGGAAAGTTTAAATACAGGCTTAAAAGGAGAGATCAGAAATGAAAACTTGTCCATATTGCGGTAGCAAAATCGAAAAAATAAATCATGAGTATTACTATTGTGATTTTTGTTGTATGCAGCTTGATGCAAGGATTGTTAAAGAAAATCATGAACGCCTAGACGTTCGATTTCGTGATTTTGCTTTTGCTTCCTATATTGATAAGACCACACCGGAAATTATGACATTATCAACCTTTGAGCTCCTGTATTTACTTAAAATGATCCGGAAAGAGCGTAATGACATGTATCATCATATGCATGTATTTCGCAGGGCTAGTGAGGCTGGAAGTAACAATTACAAAGAAGCTGAAAAAGATTCAGGCCGCGATTATCTATATTTCACGAAAAAGACATTTGTTGTGGAAAATATCATTCGGACCCGTTTAGGGTATGTACCGCAACGAATCTCGGAAAGTTATCTGGTAAAGTATTTGCAAAACATCAAAAACGATAAAAAAACCGGTCCTATGATTATTCGGACACAGCGGAAGGAGTTAAATAAAGAAGCCTTAATTGAGAACAAATCTAAATAAAAATAATGTAGGAAAAGTATCTTATAAAACTTTGTTATAACTTCCTAATAGGGAGTTTTTTTATGAGCATTATGTCAATTTTGTAGCGAAATTTAAATAAATTAACAAATTGCAATTGCATGGCCGAATCTATTGTAGATGACATTAATATTAATAATTTCCAGGAGCGTGTTTATACTAAGACTTTTCGTAAAGTAATATAATAGTCACGAAGGGGGAAGTAAACATGATGACATATGATGAAATTGAAATAGGGAAGTTGTTGAGATTAGAGAAAACACATAAATATGAACCGGGTTATATTGTTCAAGTTATCGGTAAATCAGTTGAAAACATCAACGGATTTGAAGCACAATTTATAGTGATAGAAGATCCGGAACGCCCGAATAGATTAATTAGAAAGTCGCCTTGTCTCTTCTATCCATATTTTGAACATACTGATGCAACTTCTCAATTAAAAGAATTCGATCCTCATACTAAGATGACCTATTAATTAGACATGCCACTATGTTAATAATGGTAATTTTTTTTGTCAAAAACGAAAACAGAAATATAGAAGGAAATAAAATGGAAGTATTGAGATTTTTATTATGCAGTTGTGGTATTATTTAAGAAATATTCCATTTGAGGCTGAGTTTTTAAATTAACAGTCCAAGTGAAATATTATTCAGTAAAAATATGTTGCACTGGAGCATCAGAAATGTTATCATTTAAAAATTGCCTCAAAAAAACATATCAATTGAAACTTGAAATATTTAAAAGTAAGTAATTTTTAGTTGATGTTGTTAAAAATGTATGATATAATATTTTTTGTCGCTTTTTAAATAGATGATTTTGTTCTTTGAAAACTAAACAAACAAAAAACGTCAACAAACAATAATATTCATTTCTTACGAAATGAAGTCAACGTAACATTTATGAGCTAAATCAACTTTCATGGAGAGTTTGATCCTGGCTCAGGACGAACGCTGGCGGCGTGCCTAATACATGCAAGTCGAGCGAATCAATAGGAGCTTGCTCCTGTTGGTTAGCGGCGGACGGGTGAGTAACACGTGGGCAACCTGCCTGTAAGACTGGGATAACACCGGGAAACCGGTGCTAATACCGGATAATCCTTTTCCTCTCATGAGGAAAAGCTGAAAGTCGGTTTCGGCTGACACTTACAGATGGGCCCGCGGCGCATTAGCTAGTTGGTGAGGTAACGGCTCACCAAGGCGACGATGCGTAGCCGACCTGAGAGGGTGATCGGCCACACTGGGACTGAGACACGGCCCAGACTCCTACGGGAGGCAGCAGTAGGGAATCTTCCACAATGGACGAAAGTCTGATGGAGCAACGCCGCGTGAGCGATGAAGGCCTTCGGGTTGTAAAGCTCTGTTGTTAGGGAAGAACAAGTACCGGAGTAACTGCCGGTACCTTGACGGTACCTAACCAGAAAGCCACGGCTAACTACGTGCCAGCAGCCGCGGTAATACGTAGGTGGCAAGCGTTGTCCGGAATTATTGGGCGTAAAGCGCGCGCAGGCGGTCCTTTAAGTCTGATGTGAAAGCCCACGGCTCAACCGTGGAGGGTCATTGGAAACTGGGGGACTTGAGTGCAGAAGAGGAAAGCGGAA
>NZ_FXWM01000002.1:350000-585838 GCF_900177675.1 Bacillus sp. OV166
TGATATTCCTGTACCACCTCTTTATCGTTTGAGCAATGGGGGGACGCAGAAGGATAGGGTAAGCGCGCTGTTGGATATGCGCGTCTAAGCAGTTAGGCTGAGAAGTAGGCAAATCCGCTTCTCGCGAAGGCTGAGCTGTGATAGCGAGGGAAATTTAGTACCGAAGTTCCTGATTCCACACTGCCAAGAAAAGCCTCTAGCGAGATAAAAGGTGCCCGTACCGCAAACCGACACAGGTAGGCGAGGAGAGAATCCTAAGGTGAGCGAGAGAACTCTCGTTAAGGAACTCGGCAAAATGACCCCGTAACTTCGGGAGAAGGGGTGCTTTTTGAGGTGAATAGCCTCGAAGAGCCGCAGTGAATAGGCCCAGGCGACTGTTTAGCAAAAACACAGGTCTCTGCGAAGCCGCAAGGCGAAGTATAGGGGCTGACGCCTGCCCGGTGCTGGAAGGTTAAGAGGAGGGGTTAGCTCACGCGAAGCTCTGAATCGAAGCCCCAGTAAACGGCGGCCGTAACTATAACGGTCCTAAGGTAGCGAAATTCCTTGTCGGGTAAGTTCCGACCCGCACGAAAGGCGTAACGATCTGGGCACTGTCTCAACGAGAGACTCGGTGAAATTATAGTACCTGTGAAGATGCAGGTTACCCGCGACAGGACGGAAAGACCCCGTGGAGCTTTACTGTAGCCTGATATTGAATTTTGGTACAGCTTGTACAGGATAGGTAGGAGCCTGAGAAGCCGGAGCGCTAGCTTCGGTGGAGGCGTCGGTGGGATACTACCCTGGCTGTATTGAAATTCTAACCCGCACCCCTGATCGGGGTGGGAGACAGTGTCAGGTGGGCAGTTTGACTGGGGCGGTCGCCTCCTAAAGAGTAACGGAGGCGCCCAAAGGTTCCCTCAGAATGGTTGGAAATCATTCGCAGAGTGTAAAGGCACAAGGGAGCTTGACTGCGAGACCTACAAGTCGAGCAGGGACGAAAGTCGGGCTTAGTGATCCGGTGGTTCCGCATGGAAGGGCCATCGCTCAACGGATAAAAGCTACCCCGGGGATAACAGGCTTATCTCCCCCAAGAGTCCACATCGACGGGGAGGTTTGGCACCTCGATGTCGGCTCATCGCATCCTGGGGCTGTAGTCGGTCCCAAGGGTTGGGCTGTTCGCCCATTAAAGCGGTACGCGAGCTGGGTTCAGAACGTCGTGAGACAGTTCGGTCCCTATCCGTCGTGGGCGCAGGAAATTTGAGAGGAGCTGTCCTTAGTACGAGAGGACCGGGATGGACGCACCGCTGGTGTACCAGTTGTTCTGCCAAGGGCATCGCTGGGTAGCTATGTGCGGACGGGATAAGTGCTGAAAGCATCTAAGCATGAAGCCCCCCTCAAGATGAGATTTCCCATAGCGCAAGCTAGTAAGAACCCTGAAAGATGATCAGGTTGATAGGTCAGAGGTGGAAGCGTGGTAACATGTGGAGCTGACTGATACTAATCGTTCGAGGACTTAACCAATTTTTAAGGCATACTCGTTTTTACAAACTTCTTCTGCATTATCTAGTTTTGAGGGAATGATACCTCAACAAAATAGTCTGGCAGCAATGGCGAGAAGGTCACACCCGTTCCCATACCGAACACGGAAGTTAAGCTTCTCAGCGCCGATGGTAGTTGGGACACGCGTCCCTGTGAGAGTAGGACGTTGCCAGGCTGTTTAATTTAATATTAAACAAACGTAATACTTTTTATTATCGCGGGGTGGAGCAGTCTGGTAGCTCGTCGGGCTCATAACCCGAAGGTCGCAGGTTCAAATCCTGCCTCCGCAATCAAGCGCATCTACTCATATAAAATACATAGAATTACATAATTTTTATTCGCCTTAAGGAGCTATTCTTAAGGTTTTTTTTATTCCATGTTAAATAAATGGAATATTATATTAGTTATAAATTTCAAAAACGAGTACTCTAATACTTACTTGGGGTGATCTTTAATAAAATGTATTGAAATAGATAAAATCATTCTGATTGCATTTCGGATTGTTTTTTTTCCTGATAAGCATCCTTGGTTTATTCCTCGTGAATCAAGAAATCTTCCTATCTTCCTATTCTTTTCCGTGGTTTACTTCCGAATAGTTCAAACATAAAACATTCTACCTTATTAAATCGAGACTATCTGTATGAATAAGACTCTGAAAAATATACATATCGAATTTGGAATTTTATTAAATTGGACTTTGAAGTTTGATATCTGTATTAACTACAAAAGGTTATTTAAACGTATCCCAATCTCGACAATTTTTTTGCTTCAAGGATGGAAAAGTCCTTTATAAGCAAGGGATCATACCAAAACTAAACAAACGTTTGATTAACAAAGGAAAAGGGAAAAAAGGTCGAAGAATGTAAGATTACGATGTTTTTTTCTAATTTTTTAAGAATAAGAAAATAACTCCAAATAAATACACGGATAATTCGTGATAAATTGGAATTATAGCTCTAGAACAACTTGTGGCTGCAAAAAAAATTTCTAATTTCAATATGTGCTAAATTCACATCTACTATTATATACACGCCCGGACAACGTATAGTTTATAATTCAAGTAACACCACCAAACGGTCAGCAAGGAGGGTTTGTTTTGAAGGATAATATAATAAAGGAAAAAGAGGTAAAATCACGCAACCGAGATAACTTTTTAATCAAGCAGCGTGCGTTTGTGAAGCTGTATTTGCTCTCGTGGATCGAGCAGGGGAGACCATACGGCCAAGAGATGTTGGATGATTTTTATGAAACATTTAAATATTTTAATTATAAGCCCAACCATTCTGAAGTTTACAAAGGATTACACGAACTGCTGGATGATGGAATCATCACAAGGTCTCGCATTATAAAAGAGGGGTCAAAGCGCCAAGAGCTTAAGGTATATGAAATCGCCAATAAGGATGAAGCTAGACGGTATAAGAAGCAAGTTAAAGAAGATTTAGACCGCAGTATAGGCCTTTTAAATAAAGCAGTTAGAGATAATTATGTATAAACTAATCTATGATAAATATTTTCGCAAAATTAGGCGCTCCATACGATACCTTATCGAATCTCAAGTCGACATGAGTCCCGATGAAACTGTTAATCTCATGAACCATTGAATTAAAACTTTTAGCATATCTTGATTGCAGCTATTTTGCAATTTTGCCATTCAGCTATTCTTCTTTATGCATATTCGTGAGGGAGACGGACCAAGATATGTAGAGGGCTTTGAGCAATTTATGAAACGTTATACCAACGGACTTGCAATTGAAAGAGCGGCAATTGAAAATCTTAAATAACAAATTAGGAATTAAAACCACGATAGGGATGAATTTCTCCTGTCGTGGTTTTTATTTAACTTAGTTTTTAAGAGTATTTTCCCAATCAGCAGCAAATTTTTCGATTCCTTGATTAGTAAGTGGATGTTTAGAAATTTGCTCAATGACTGAAAATGGAATCGTTGCAATATGTGCACCTGCCATTGCTACACGAGTTACATGATCCGGATGACGAACAGATGCTGCAATAATTTGTGTGTCGAAATTATGAATGCGGAACAATTCAGCTATTTTTGATACTAATTGGACACCGTCTTCGGAAATATCATCTAAGCGGCCTAAAAATGGAGATACATACGTTGCACCAGCACGAGCTGCTAATAGTGCTTGGTTTACTGTAAAGATAAGTGTGACATTTGTTTTAACGCCTTTATCAGCAAGATAACGGCAAGCCTCTAAGCCAGCTAAAGTCATAGGAAGCTTGATTGTAATTTTCTCATCTCCGCCGTTAATTTTAATTAGCTCTTCAGCTTGGGCGATCATTTCATCAGCTTTAATGGCTTCTGGAGTTACTTCAGCGGAAACAGACTCTACTTGTGGAACTACTTGGCAGATTTCTTCAATGCGGTCTTCGAATTTTACGCCTTCCTTCGCAACTAGGGAAGGATTGGTTGTAACACCAGATAAAACGCCAATTTTATATGCCTTTTTAATATCAACAAGATTTGCAGTATCAATAAATAATTTCATCGTATATTTCCTCCATTTTAAGATTGCAGTAGACTTTTTGCAGTTCGAACAACATTTTCTGTCGTAAATCCAAATAGCTCCATGACTGCAGCGCCCGTTCCTGAAGCACCGAATGTTTCAATAGATAATACTTTCCCTTCTGATCCTACATAACGTTCCCATCCAAGAGAGATACCCATTTCTAGTGCCACACGCTTCGTAATAGAAGCAGGGAAGACAAGCTCTTTGTACTCTTTCGGTTGACGATCGAAAAGTTCCCAGCTTGGCATTGCGACAACGCGAACCGATACATTTTCCTTTTCAAGTTCAGCTTTCGCGTTAATGGCTAATGACACTTCCGAACCGGTAGAGATCAAGATAACCTCTGGTTGGTCATTTGTTTGCGTTAATACGTAAGCTCCTTGTGAAAGGTTGTCTAAATTGGCTTGTGTTTCTTGGAACACAGGCAGGTTTTGACGGCTCAGCACCATGGCAACAGGACCGTCTGTTTGTTTTAGTGCATAAGCCCAAGCACTTGCAGTTTCGTTTGCATCTGATGGGCGAATTACGGTTAGCCCTGGGATCGCACGAAGAGAAGCTAGCTGCTCAATTGGCTCATGAGTTGGACCATCTTCACCAACCGCAATCGAATCATGAGTAAATACATAAGTGACTGGAAGCTTTTGCAAGGCTGCCAAACGAATGGATGGTCTGAGATAATCATTGAAAACAAAGAATGTGCTTACAAATGGCTTTACCCCGCCATGAAGAGCCAAACCATTGCCAGCCGCTCCCATTGCGTGTTCCCGAACCCCAAAGTAGATATTTCGTCCGCTAAATGATTCTACCGCGAATCCTGCGTCTTCCTTTATATCTGTCATTGTGGAATGAGAAAGATCCGCACTTCCTCCAAAAATAGAAGGAACTGATTTTACAAAATGGTTAATGGCTTCTCCGCTGGCTACACGAGTTGAGATTGTTTTACCTGTATCAAATGTCAGGATGTCTTCCACATTAATTAAAACTTCTCCCGTGATGGCATGTTCCAGTTCCTTCGCTAATTCAGGATATGTCTCTTGGTAAGACTGGAATAATGCATTCCATTGTTGTTCTTGACTAATTCCTCTTTGTTTTAGCTCTTCAAAATGGGCCTTAACTTCTTCCGGTACAAAGAAAACCTCTTCATATTGCCAGCCATATACCTGTTTTGTTGCACGAGTTTCTTCTGCTCCAAGTGGATTTCCATGTGCCTTGTTTGTTCCTGCAACTTTGGGACTTCCATAACCGATAGTGGTTCTAATTTCGATCAAGGTTGGTTGGTTTGTATTTTGTTTAGCTAATGTAATAGCTTTTGAGATTTCTGCTACATCATTGCCATCTTCTACTCGTAAATATTGCCAATGAGCAGATTCTGTTCGTTTTTGAATGTCCTCTGAAAATGAAAGGTTTAATTCACCGTCCAAAGAAATATCATTTGAGTCATATAATGCAATTAAATTTCCTAGTTTCATATGGCCGGCCATAGACATGGCCTCATAAGAGATGCCTTCCATTAAATCTCCATCGCCAACTAAAGCATATGTATAATGGTCAATTACAGGGTATCTATCCCGATTGAATTTTGCAGCTAAATGCGCTTCAGCCATCGCCATTCCTACTGCATTTGCAATTCCTTGCCCTAAAGGCCCAGTTGTCGCTTCAACACCTTCTGTGTGACCAAATTCGGGATGACCAGGTGTTCTGCTATTAAGCTTTCTAAAACTTTTTAAATCTTCTAAAGATACGTTGTACCCAGCTAAATGAAGCAAACTATACAACAAGCTAGACCCGTGTCCGGCAGAAAGAATAAATCGATCTCGATTAAACCATTTTGCATTTGCAGAATTATGATTTAGATGATGCGCCCAGAGTGCATATGCCATTGGAGCAGCCCCCATAGGTAAGCCTGGATGACCGGAATTAGCACTATTGATCGCGTCAATTGATAAGGTGCGAATCGTATTTACAGCAAGTGTTTCAATACTATTATTCATCTTTTTTTCCTCCTTTTATTTCGTGTGATTTTTAAATTGGCACAAAATGTGAGTATTAGGTTTCTTGCCTCAAATGATTTCTTGTTTTTGCATTTTAAATCCAGTTTTTTCGTGTTTAAGAATATTTTATCTTTATAAACAAGAAAAAACAAGAAAAATTTTGCCGGATTTTTTTAGAATTGGTGAATTTAAGAAAAAATTATATAATAAAAGAAAAAACATGCAAAAACACGGAGGCTGATCAATGTTATGCTTAGAAAAGAACGACAAAGCAAAATTTTACAAATACTTGAAAAAGAAGGGAAAGTCGTTGCTAAAGAATTAAGCATGAAATGGGATGTTTCCGAGGACACAATTAGACGAGATTTAAGGGAAATGGATTCATTTGGTCTTCTCAAAAGAGTACACGGCGGGGCATTTCCTGCATCTGCGAGCGCTTTAACCTTTTCTGAAAGAACGGAAGAAAATATAGATGCAAAAAAAGAATTAGCCTTAAAATCGGTGAAGATTATTAAAGATGGACAAGTTATTTTAATAGATGGAAGTACAACAAATCTTTTTCTGGCTCAAGAAATTCCAATGGAGTTTAAAGGGACCATTATTACGAATAGTCCCTCTATTAGTTTGGCATTATCAAAACATCCAAATACAGATATCATCCTTTTGGGTGGAACCTTTTTTAAGGAATCTTTTGTAACTGTAGGATTAGATGTAATTGAAGTGCTTAAAAAAATTAGAGCCGATCTCTGTTTTTTAGGAGTGTATTCCTTGCACCCTGACTTTGGTATCAGCATTCCTCATATAGAAGAGTCTCATGTTAAACGTCAGATGATTAAAAGTTCAAATAAAATCGCAACCCTGGTAACAAGAAGTAAACTTAATACAATTTCCAATTACTTGGTTGGTCCTGTTTCAGAACTTGATTACTTAATTACGGAAGATGGTCCTCTAAGTCATAATTTAAACAAGTATATGGAATTAGGTATCGAAATTATTTAACTATAGTAGTTATTTTATATTTGAGCTAAAGCAGCTAATAGCTTTTACATTCTTCTATAAAAAGTTTAAAAACGTCATGATATACTAAAAATGTCCATGCTAAATAACCTTCCTCATTTTTCTTAATGGAAGGTTTTGTTGTTTTTAATTAGATATAGGTTCTAAGCTACATCTTGGGATGTAGTTCTACGTTTTAATAAGGCATAAAAACAATGTAAGTGCTAATTTACACAGGCAATGATAACTACCTCCATGAGAAATGTGGGCATCCACCAGTGCGATCATATTTTTACTCATCCACCAATTTCTGTAAGTAATTGGTCGGTGGGCTATAAGTTTTTTTTTCAAATGGTCCAGTTTTATCCTTTTCAGTTATCAATAACACAAGCCAAATTCCTTACAGTAAAGGTATTTGGCTTGTTGCATGTCGTATTTTGCTTAGCGTACAAAATTTCCTTCATGTTGGCTGTACCCCTAGTATGTATAGATAAAGAAGAAAATTGAAATTCGTTAGCCTGTTGAGGAATTAGTCCCTTTATGTACCTGGTGGTCCAACAATTTCTAAAGAAGGATGGGCTCTTATTCGTAAGAATGGGCTTGAATTCCGTCCTTACACTGAAGAAGAGTTGTTTCAAGATGTAGGCGACGAAGTAGATGAGGTCAGACAAAACGATCCAGCAGCAGTAGAAGTTGGTTTTGCTCGAACGCTTTTACGCTCAACTTGGTGAACGCCCCTCTACAGTTAATCAAAGTTTTACCAAATGGTTCTCACGTTTATAATCTGTCGTATGATTATAAAATTTTCTCAAAAAACGAAAGCTACCAAATGGAGATTCGTTTACCGTTATCAGGGATTGCTATGCCGAGTGGTGAGGTTACTTTAACGGTTTTAGTTCCACAAAACGTTACGATTAACCGGGCTATTAGGGGTACCGCCAACAAAATGCGGATTTCGCACGCTAAGACAATTTTTTACAATAAAAAGCCGGATTCCTGCATGCTAAGAGGTTTCCGGCTTCCATTGTTTAAAGGTTTAAAGGCCTTAATAAACTTAAATTAGTCACTTGTTCATTATCAAAATTGTATTCTCCTAAGAAATTAATGTGTTCCCACCCTAAAGGTGAAATATGACTCAAGAGAGCTTCGTTAAACTGACCTATTTCCTTTTTATATTCGGCTGCTTTCGCCAAATATACTGTATTCCAAACACTAATAGCGTTGATGATGATATTAAGCGCAATGGCACGTTGAAGCTGATCCTGCAATGCTCTTTCTCTAAATTCTCCATGTTTACCGAAAAAAATAGCTAGTGCAAAGGCATTCATGGCTAAATTTTTCTTTCAATGATATATCAAAATTTTTCCTGCTTTAATCAAATGTATGATTAAATAAAAAGGCATGTTAAAAATTAATGTTGAATTTCATTAAAATCTAAAAGGACCTGTTCTGGGTGGGTGTTGTAATTGTTGAATGACAATAAAGATGTTGTTTGTAAAGTTATTTAAAACCCCATCCATGATATTCAGCAATCGGGCCAGATAATGGAATAAGAGGTCATAATAAACCCCATTTTTTTTACAGCCATCAGGTGTACTTGAGAGTGCGAAATCGTTGATTTATCGGAGTTCTATAAAATCCTGAATAAACGACTAAAACAAAAAAACGCTAATTTTTTGTGTGCCAAGGGATTCGCGTTTTTCCTACATCCTAAAATGTGCGATTATTGTTAACTAGTTTTGTATGGAATATATAAAGAGGAATACTCTTTAACTGATACGAATCTATTGTAAGGTAAGCAATAATAAATTCAATCTAACCTTGTATACAGAGGAGTGAAACTATATATGTCAAACATTTTAAAAAGTACATACCCAGTAGATACATTCACTCAATCAACACTTACATCACAAGATGGTACAGTTATTAGTTATCAAAGTATCGGTCAAGGACCCAGTCTTATTCTAATCCATGGTGCATTAAATGATTCGAGGGACCTTAGCAAGCTTGCCCAAGAACTATCGGATTCATTTACAGTCCACATCATTGATCGAAGAGGACGAGGGATGAGTGGACCTCAGGGAAGTGAGTACTCTATTAACAAGGAATGCGAAGATATTCAAGCGCTACAAAAAGTAACAGGTGCAATTTATGTATTTGGACACAGTTATGGTGGACTCGTAGCTTTAGAAACTGAACGTACGTTTCAATCTTTTACCAAAATAGCTCTGTATGAACCTGGAGTTTCTATAGGCTCATTACCAACAGAGTGGGACTGGATATTAAAATATGAAAAGGCCATGAACCAAAAAGATTTTAGAGAAGCATTTACTAGTTTTGTAAAGGGTGCAGGCCATAGTCCTTTAACAAGAATGCCAAACTGGTACGCAAAACTTATCTTACGTATGGTAATACGTGGAGATCATTGGATTAAAATAAAAGAAATATTACCAGCAAATTTATGTGAGCATAGGGAAGTAAAACGCTTAGAAGGCACTTACAACAATTATCAAATCATTAATACAAATATATTATTAGTTTCTGGAGAAAAAAGTCCAGAAACAGTGCACCAAATGATTCGAATATTAAGTCGAACAATTCCAAAAACACAAACATTAATGCTCCCAAAATTACATCATCTTTCTCCTTGTAATGAACATAATCCAATTGAAGTTGCAAGACACATAAAGCAATATTTTCTTAGTTAAGATCTATATAATATTTCAAAAATTCAACATATTATAATCATTTTTTATAACTACCGATAACACTTGATTATGTAACATAAAGGTGAATTTAATATGCACCCGTAATGATACTAATTATTATAAATTAAGATCTTCCACAATCGGGCACAATTCTGCAGCAAGAATTGTACTCTTTCTTTATGTTAAGGGCCATATAATGGAATAAACTAAAAGGACAGTTAGATATGGTTTCTTTATCACACAACCATACAGTTGCTTACATTTGACGGGCAACCGTAAAGTTACATATACTTGCCAGGTAACTGCAGGGTTGCTATATTCAAGGAGGTAAAACATGGATTACATTTCACCGAAAGAAGCGGTGTTAAAGGTGAAACGGTGGCCTAAAGATACCATAGCGGCGGGTCGTCGTCATACCGTTGGGCTTAAATTTGACGGAACGGTGACGGCTGTGGGTGATAATAAATATGGCCAATGTGATGTAAGCGGCTGGCTGGATATTGTGGCGGTCGCGGCTGGTAATGTTCATATGGCGACGAACACGGGTAATGCTCATACAATCGGTCTTAAATCTGACAGTACTGTAGCGGCTGTGGGTTGGAATAAGCATGACCAATGCGATGTAAACGACTGGCACGATATTGTAGCGGTTGCGGCGGGTTGGCGTCGTACCATTGGGCTTAAATCGGATGGCACGGTGGTAGCAGTGGGCCGAAATAATGAAGGTGAATGCAATGTAAGCGGCTGGCATGATATTGTGGCGGTCGTGGCGGGTGACTGGCATACCATCGGTCTTAAATTGGACAGAACGGTGACGGCTGTAGGTAATAATCGGTATCGCCAATGCAATGTAAGCGGCTGGTGCGATATTGTGGCGGTCGCGGCGGGCTATCTTCATACAATCGGTCTTAAATCGGACGGAACGGTGACGGCTGTGGGTTTGAATAAATATGACCAATGCGATGTAAGCGGCTGGCGCGGTATTGTGGCGATAGCGGTGGGTAGTAATCATACCATCGGCCTTAAATCGGACGGTACTGTGACGGCTGTGGGTTGGAATGAGTATGGCCAATGTAATGTAAGTGATTGGCGCGATATTGTGGCGATTGCGGCGGGTTGTGCCCATACCGTCGGTCTTAAAACGGACGGCACGGTGGTTGCTGTGGGTGATAATGAATATGGCCAATGCGATGTAAGAGGGTGGCACGGCATTCAACTGCCCGGCAATTAGTTTTTAATAAAAACAAGCCAGAGAATCACTGAACGAGTTAATGAGCATTGCTTCAGAAATAAGGCTATTCCATTAAAGGGCGCTTTTCTGGAGTAAGATAAATGGGCTGATCGGCTTTACCGTTCAGCCCATTTATCTTCTCAATAAGGTACACTCTAGACTGATAAAATCATAGTTAAGAGCGTCTCATAAGAATTGTCTCAAAAATGAGTTACAAGAAGCCCTTTCCCGGTAGGGAAAGGAACAATTTTTAAAATCAACCGAAAAAACAGCCCAGAATTATAATAAAAGTAATTTCGGGGCTGTTCTATTTAACATCAGCTTTATTTCTAGCCTTTTTGCAGTAACCTCTATTTTAAGCAATTTTTTTATTTGTTCACATATGGAGCTAACAGGGATTCAGAAGGAATTTAGAGAGTAATACAGAATAGATAGGTTATTAAATGGTATAAATAAAGAGGGTGCTACAATGGGTTCAAAAAAGAAATGCTCCAGGCATAAAGAAACCAAAATAGAGACTCATTTAACAATTGAAAATAAAACTTATATCAGTAACTATTGTTTTTCTTGTTGGGTAGACCAAGAATTTAAAAAAGAAATGAAAAAATTTGAAAAACGACTAAAAGGATCCAATTTAATGTGGATAAGAAATTTATTTTCACTTGATAAACCGAATTTTTACGAATTTGAAGAATTATATAGAGGTCACGCAAATAGTGAAAAGAAAAATGCAAAGAAATACAAATCGGAACTTCGCCAAAAATATTATAAAAAATATCCTCCTACCGATTTAAATGAAATTCTTAAATTAAATAGGGTAGAATTTGAGAATTATATAGAAGCTCTTTTTCAAAAACAGGGATTTAATGTAACTAAATCTCCTGAAGATGAGAATGTTGGAATAGATTTAGTGATTGCAAAAAAGATAAAAAGCCAAATAACAAGAGCCGCAGTCCAATGTAAACAACATAAAAAATCAGTGGGTGTTTCGGCTATACAAGAAATTTTTAATGACCAACATATTTGTAAATACAGTAAATCAATGATCATAACCACTTCCGAATTTACAACTTCAGCTATTAAAAAAGCAGATGATTTAGGAGTGGAATTATGGGATAAAACTAAATTAATAGAAGAAATTAATAGAACGGTAAAAACAGATAATAACAATACTTTATCATGGGATGAATTTCTTGCTCCACATTTAGTAGAAGATAAATTTCCTAATAAAAAAAGAACTTATAAAAAATCTTCAAGTTCTTTTTAAATGTTATTGATCTTGCTGTTTAATCATTTACATATGGAGTTAACAGGAATTCAGATGAAATTTCTTTACCTTCTAATTTTGTCGTCAAGACTAAGAAATAATGAGAGAGTAAATAATTGTTCAGGAGCTAAAAAGTCAGAGTTTTGACCTTCAAAACGATGAAAGGTTAAAACACCTCCAATAAAAAAGAAGAAGTTGAAGAAAAAAGATTGCTAATTTCAATTGTCCTTTTATCTAAAAATCCTTTAGTCGCTGCGATTTTAACCTACATTTAGATTGAGTACTTCAAATCAAAAGTGCCGGTGCAAAAACCCGACATTTTTTCTTTGAATGCTTCATAAAGGGGAGATTTTTATTGATCAAAATATAATTCGTATAATATAAATTTTACGAATTATAAATACAGATAGTTTAAATGGAAAATTTTATATTAAAATCTGTAACAGTCTGATAACTTTGAACACTTTTCGCAAATTCGGTTTGAGTTACAATTAAGAAGGCAAGCTAATTACAGGCTTGCCTTTATCTATATAATGAAGTAACTAAAAACGCAACAAGTTATCCGCGTCTTCCGTCTCTACCGCCCTGTTTTGCTCCAGTGTTACGTTTGAGTGAGAGTTGTCTTTAGCAGCATGAGCATATAGAGGACGTATCTTTATACTGCTAAAAAACTCTAATAATGCCTGAGTGGCAATACCCTGGCTCCAAAAATTCCTCGCCAATCAAACAAGGAACTTATTATAGATTTTAAGAAACGTTTAATCTTTCTCTTTTCAAATAAGTAAGTACAAAAATAACCAAAGGAAAAAGTGCAGACAGTCTAAACCATCCCTTTGTGTACCGCTTAAAATTTATACTAAGAATGCTCCTAACGATACCATTGCATTCTTTAATGCTTGTTCATATGCTTTATCTTTACCAATAACTAAACGGAAATCAGGCATATCTCGAACAGTTGAACGCCCTTCTACTTCATAACCATTTTCAAAGATAAGAAGACAAATTGTTGATTTATCGCTCATACGGTGAAATTTTTTCTCAACAATCATTTCCTCTAACTTTATACGTTTATCATCCTTTATTCCAATAGTTCTAGAATAAGGGAATACAATATGATCATATTTATGGTTATTCTTACAATCTACGATAAGAATGGCTTTTCCATTAAGTTCAACGTTATTAATCTCTCCACATTTAGGACAAATACTTTCGATAAACATATTCCTTCTCTCCCTTTAAGTTATTTAACGAAGTTGGTAAATGAAGTCCAAATAAGGGATACTGTAATAATAAATACGCTAATAAATCCAATGCCGTGAATGGATTTTAAATGCTCCCTTTTTCCTCCAAATTTGCTTAAAACTAATCTTCATCAATGATCATAAAAATAAAAAGAACACTAGTTTACTTAGTGTTCTTTAAAACGCACCAATAGTAAACCTCCTCTCTAAACGCTTACGAGGTTAGCTGTTGGATTCGGACTTAAAGAGTAGCCCTACCTTTTAAAAAGGATTCACCCCAAGTACAAATGTACAAAAAATTGGGTCCCCCGCTCCTATTGGATTAAGCGATATAAGGTTGCTTTAATAAATTTTTAAGTTTTATGATGATAAATATATTCCTTTAATTGCAAGTTGTAAATAGGAAAAAATAAAATTTTTCCTTATGCCACTAAGGTTGACAGAACAGCCTTACATTGTTTAATATGAGCACTCGCTTTGATGAAGATTCTAACTCAATACTCAACTATATTTAGCCATTGACCGTCAGGATGTGACTTTAAGAGATAAATTGCACACTTTTTAAACGCTAAATTGCATTCAAAATGGATGTTAAGTAACAATAAAGTTGGTTAAAAAATAATCAATTCATTTAAAAACTCCAATCATATTATTCCATTATATGGCCCTTAATGAAATAAGGCTTATGAGCTAACTGCAGTTAAGTTGTGGAAGGATTTTTGTAATTAAAACAGAATAATTATATTTACCTCCAGAATTTGTAAGCAAGTTATTTATCTTTAGGTATTAATTGAAAAATACAAGATAGTGAAAAAAAGGAGGAAATTTTAAAATGACGCATCCCGCATTAAAAATGTACGACTACCACATATGGGCAAATGGAGTTATAATTGATCGTTTAAAAGAACTTCCGCAAAACATTTATCATAAGGAAATTCAGACTGGTTTTTCTTCGGTATCAAAGGTTTTGTCTCACATTTATCTCACTGATTATGCATGGTTTGACATTATCTCAGGTAAAAGTATGAATGAAGCAATCTCAACCACGAATCAATTAAGAGAACAGATCGAAACGAAAAGTATTGAAGAAATGAAAAAGATCTTTTTAGACTTATCTGAATGTTACAAAGAACTTCTGAACAGCCAAGAAAATATTGAAAAGGTGATAGTAGTTGATAACCCCTATGCTGGATTACTTGAAACTTCTGTTTCTGAAACGGTGCTACATGTTGTCACACACGGATCTTATCATCGTGGCAATATAGCTACCATGTTACGGCAAATGGGACACACCTCCGTGATGCAAGATTATGGACTTTACCTATTCATGCCCCAAACTTCATGATTACTGGTCTGGGGGTTTTGTATATTTTTAAAAAAATTCTTCAATTAAAAGAGTGCTAATGTAGGGACAACTAATTAAGGAGGCGACCAACATGGTCATGACATTGGAGCAATTCCGCGAAATTTTGGATGAGAATCGTCGTTTAACCATTCGAACAATTGAGGCTTTCCCTGAAGACAAGTTATTCACCTTTACACCGATTGAACCGCTGCGGCCCTTCTCAAAAATGATTTTAGAGATACTAGATATTGAACGCGGATATATACGCGGTATCGCTCTAGGTGAATGGGAATATAGCCAACCTTTTGCTGGTGTTTCGACCAAAGCGGAACTATTAGACGGTTGTCATGAAACAAAGGAGGATGTGCAAAAATGGTGGCCAAAAATCACCGAGGAACGGTTGCACACCGTAGAAAAAGATCCCTTTTTTGGTGGCGAAATGAGTCATTTCGAGCGTCTACATTATGCGTTGGAAAATGAAATCCACCATCGGGGCCAAGGTTTTATTTACTTACGGTTACTTGGGATTGAACCGCCAGCGTTTTGGGAGCGACAATAAAAAGGGACAACATTTTAATTTAACCCGGATTCGTTCCGGGTTTTTTATACCGGGGTAGTACCAGCGAAGCTGTCACTAGGCCTATTAAGTTACATTCTATTTTCGCTTGGTCGTACAGGTGTTACTAAATGTTCACACATAAAAAGGACTCCTAAAGGCTTAGGAATCCCTTTTTAATTCTTGAAGTCGCTTGTATGCTTCTTGGTAAACTTCATTATCTTCTCTTTTTCCGACAATAATTATTTCTGCAATTTCGGCCTTGTCCCCATTCGGTAAACGATTCGATAAGGTGAGAACACGTTTCAACGACCTGAGTAATTCCAGAATAGGGCGCGTTTATTTAACAACGTGACGCAGCTCTATATGTTTTTTAATTAGTGAGCGATCATATGCCTATTTAAGAATCGAGTGCGTTTAATGGTAACGAAAAAAGCCCAATTTCCCAAATTAAAGCCATTACATATGACCTTTTACAAAAAACACTTTAAATCTAGGGGATTGAAAAATATGGGAGAAAAAAGTAAGTTACGTTTAACTGGAAACATTATTTTAAAATTGGTGATCTCTATCATCTTAATGATTGTTTTAACCGGTATCCTGTCAATTCCAGCTATTATTTATATCTTCACGACTTCTAATGTTCCATTAGAAGCAATTTCTAGTCTGGAATTCGATGATCCTGTTGTGGGATTATTAACAGGGGCTGCATCGTTTTTTGGGGTGCTTTTAACTGTTTTAATTATGACAAAATTTAAAAAACAATCCCTGGAAAATATGGGTTGGATGGATTTTTGGAAACACAAAAGGGAGCTTGTCTATGGATTGGTTCTCGGATTTGCTTCGATTACAGCTGTTTTTCTTGTTTTATGGGCTACGGGACAAATTTATTTTGAAAAAAATGCGTTTTCACATATGAACTTCTCATGGTCTCTACTAGTTGGTTTAATAACATTCATTTTTGTGGCGTTGAACGAGGAATTATTTTTCCGTGGATACATTATATCGATTTTAAAACCAACCCACTCGAAGATTATCATTTACATTGTTTCGGCGGTTCTTTTTAGTTGTGCACATATTTTAAACGATAATGTGAAAATCATAGGTCTAATGAACATTGTTTTGATTGGATTGCTATTTGCGTACATGTTTTTAAAAACCAATCGCTTATGGATGTCCGTTGGTTACCATCTAACATGGAACTTCTTTCAAGGAAATATATGGGGATTTCATGTGAGTGGGACCAAAACTACTAGCATCTTTCAGCCGAAAATTCATGACACGATATTAACAGGTGGAGGTTTTGGGCCGGAGGCAGGGCTTTTAACAACGGTTGTAATTATAGGCGGATTTGTTGTAACAAGGTGGTTTTTGGGCTCAAAGTCAGTGGATTTTCAGAAAGAAAATAGATCCATATAAAAATAGAAGTTTGACATAGATGGGACATAGGGTTAGGTTCCTTGTCCCAGTAGGTGATATTTATTATATCTTTTGCTTGTTCAACAGTTTTGTAGGATCTTCAATTAAAGGGCGCAATTGCGGAAGAACGCAGCACAAAAAGATCAAACTTTTTTATAAAAACAAAACTTAAATCTACTAAATAAGAATCCATTTTGATCAAATCTTTTTTTCAAAATGGATTCCTTTTATTTACCGTAAAATACGGGTTTGTGAGGTGATTTTGGTCAATAAAAGGCATGAACATATTTGATATGTCAAATATGTTCATGCCTTTTATTTAAATATCCTTGACCCACATTATCTAAAGATAACACCTTGGTCCGCATTGTTAAGAGGCGTGGTGGGTTCTGTTATTATTATCATATATCCTTTAAATGTTTTTGTCAAAGAATACTAAGAGCTGTAAGGAGAAAGGTAAAGGACGATATTATGAACAAAATTGGAACTAAGTAGATGTTTTATGAAAATTGGGGTAACCTGCGGGTCCAATAAAATAAGATCAACGCATTTGAGCGGCTTTAGAATAAAGAAACTTCTATAAATAGATAGGCCAAGTACAATCTTTTTTGTCCTTGGACAAGTTAGAGGGAGAAGAGTATTTTCTCTCTTTTTTACTTTAATTAACTTTGCGTTAAATCTTTCTTTAACGAACAGTTGTGGAATTCCTGGTTTTGTGATACTGAGCCCCCACCATTAAACGGCCAAGGTCCAGTGTAAGACGGGTCAGGCCAAGAGTGGTTCATGCTTGGCTGTGTTTCAGACCAATATGGATGAGTAAATACTTCCACTGATGTACTCGAATTGGTTCCAGGTGCAGCTGATATTATTGGTTGAGCCCCACCTGGTGTACTCGGATGATATATGGGCTTTTTCTTACCCTTTAAGATTGGCATTGTAGGAGTTCCAGGTCCAACAGGATGTGGAGTGCTAGTAAGAACTGCTAGAGGTATTAGTTTAGGCGGAATTTGTGGTCCAATAGTTGGAAACTGTATATAAGAGGGAAAACTTTGCTGACCCAACATAATTGAATGGTGTTAAGAAGGAAAATAATGATCATAATTCAAAGATTATCTCTCCTTTTAATTGTTTTAAGGTATCGAGATTGTTAGTGCCCTATAAAATATTCCGTTTTTTTACATTGATTGACGAAATACTTTATGAAAAATCCCAAAGTCAGAGTCGGCCGATTAACATAAGTGTTGTTTTGTAGTCAATTCAAATTGGATCCTGGTGAAAAATAACAAAAAACCTATCTTTTATAGATAGGATATTTTTTGTGAAAAACCTATAAAATTTCTAAAAAAATCATTAAATATCACATTTATTTATTGATACCCTTTGTTTTTTGCTCGTTTTCGTTGCTTTTATTAATTCCTGTAGCTTTTGTGAATATCGATTCTAGATTCAAAGGTGAAAACAAAAAAGGACCTTATACGGCACCTTTTTCTTTTCAAATATCCTCAAACAAATTTCCGAATACCACACATGTTTCCATATCCAATCTAGCCATCCAGTGTATGTATCTTATTTCTTTTCCTGTTAAATCTCTGTTCAATCTGCTTGAAATTAGACGGATTAATCGTTTATATCTCTCTTCTTCAGTTACATAACTAGTATCCTCTAAATTTTCTTTTCTAGTCATCATTATACTTAGCTCCTATAAATTAATATGTTCATTGTTATACCTTTGTAATTGTTCTTGTAGAATTAATATGTAATTCATCATTGCCATTCTAACTATAGAAGGGTAGTAACGATTGTTAAGTTCTTGTTCACATTCCTCTAAATCCATCTTTTTTACTGCAATAATTTTATTTAATTCTTCTATGCTCATTGATACCCACCCCTACATATTAAAAAAATCATCATAATTCACATTTGAATCCAGTTTCTTAAGAAAATTTATGATTTTCCTTGCTGTGCTTATTGTTGGCTGGTGTTCGTCATCTGAACATAACCGACTGATAGTAGCTCTGCTAACTCCTGATTTTTCTAACTCCTTTTGACTGATACCGTGCTGGTCAATATATCGCCCTAGCTTTGACCTATCTTTACCAATGCCAAACCATTTCAAAACTTCCAACCTCCCAAGTGCTTGTTATTTATAGCTCAAGGATGGACAAAATTTTCATAGCTTATACATAGGTTTCATCTCTGAAAATTTTTCTCATAGATGATGCAACTTAGACAAACGGTAACGCATAGGCTTTTATCATTGGGTAAGAACTCCTTCAGATGTAGGTCGGAAAGATAAGAACTACTTCTGATGTGGTTCTGAAAGGAGAAAATTTAGATGCCGGGATTAAAGAAAATTACTCTTGTCTTAAACACAGATGACCCAGAGCAAAGGGATTTATATCGCTTTGTCAATAGCCTTCCTAATGGTCAGAAGAGGAATAGTAGTGCCTTTCTTCGCACTCTTGTTGACCGTGAGTATCAAAAGAAAAAGGTGCAGTATCTCGAAGAAAATCAGAAATTTTTACAAGAAAAAAAGACGCAAGAAGCGTCTAGTGTGAAGGTTATTAAACCAACTAAGAAAAACATCACATATTTAGCTAAGGATATTGACCAAAACGCCAATTAAAGCTCCGATTGCTCCACCTATAATAAATGTCATCCTTAACACCTTCTTTTGTTGGTTTTAATTGTATCATCCCCAATTAATTTAAAAATATACAAGGAGTGGACAGCATGAGAACGCAAACACTTGATTTTAAACGATTTGTTAGCAATGAGACGTTTTCTACCGATGAACTATTGAAGATGTTAGAAGATAAAAAATTAACCAAGATAGTCAGTATTGGCGGCGGATTAATGCTTTTATTGGTGCCAAAATCAGCATTAGCAGCAGCTAAAGCATCAACAGATCAAACTTTTGGTGACATATGGAAAGCTGTTATGAATGTTGTGGATTGGATTGCAGTTGGAGTTTTTGTTTTCTCTGGTGTCTCTTGGATGTTAGGACATAGACCAAAAGCAATTGAATTACTAATAGGTGGTTCAGCAGGTTACATTTTAGCCCGACATGCTATTGATATTAGAGACTTCTTGAAAAAGTTATAAGGAGGTGGGAACGATGGGAACAAAAACAATCATTATGCTCTGTTTGTTGGGTTATAGGATTTACTCCAAGAACAAACCAGTAAAATCGGTGAATTTTAACGCATTCCTTCAAAAAGGAGGGAATAAGCATGAAATTTCGTTTATCAAGTGAATACGGTGAGCTTTCAGAGGTTCGAAATATGATCCCACACCACGGAATTGATTTGGCTATTCCTGAAGGTACTGAATTAAGAAGCGTAATGGATGGAGTTGTTGAAAGGGTAGTCGATTTTGGAAACAATAATCTAGGAAAGGGCGTATTTATCCGAAACGATGACGGCACATTGTCTATCTGCGGCCATATGTCAAAGATTAAGGTGAAGGCAGGGGAACATTTAACGTCTGGGGAATCAATCGGTTTTTCAGGGAACACAGGACACTCAACAGCTGCACATTTGCATTATGGTATAAAGGATGTTGCAGGTCATTGGATGGATCCCACACCTGTTGCGGAGAATGTTTCGAATATGTCAGGTAATGACTTTCATTTCGGTGATATAGGCGGTGTTTTATTAGATAAGTACAATAAGTTTGCTGATAAATTCATTGGTTCCGAAATGAATATGGTCGTCAAACCAGCACAAGAAACCTTACAGGACTGGTTAATATCCCTTGGCAATACTCTAACGGATTTAATGCCAGAGATAGGCACTGGAATAACGATATTAGCTGGAATAGCCATAATGTTTACAGGTAATTTTCCGAAATATATCACTCGGTGGGGATTTGCTATGATGGGGGTGATTTCGTGGATTCTACTCGCAAAATAAGGTCAATCAAGTTATCCGATTACTTTGCATATCAGAGGAACAAAATGATCACTTATCGCATTATCCCTCATATTTCAGTCACGAATAACAGCAATACCAAGATGTGGAGGATTCTTCATAAGATGTATGAAATCTATGACAATGTTCCTTCTCGGCTAAGTAAGAAAGGTTTTAAATTAACGTATCGTGAAAAGGACAGTATTTGGTTCGATGTGGTATTCAAGCAGGATGGAAACGAGAAACGGATTGAGTTTTATGTAAGCACATCAGAAATATGGGCAAAGAAATTCCGTGAAATCCTTGAAAATTATATGAAGGTCACTGTAGAAGAGGTTGAAACTAATGCACTGAAAATCCCCGATACGAATGAAATCGTACTCCAAGAAATCAGACTTTCCAGGCATGATATATTTTCACTTGGTGTCAAAGCTTCAGAACAAACTACACCTATTGCTTCCATATTGACGGCACTTGATGACATTTCAATGGATGGCGACTTTGCCCGTCTTTCTGTTTGTGCGGAAACATTTGACCGTAAGAAATGGGCACATAACGGACAGTGGGCTAACGAAAAACTACAAAAGGGGATAATACCCGTAAGAGCAAGAATAACCCCTAGCAAGGTACAGAAGGCTCTTAAAACAGGTATATCCACCTTTGCAAATGAAGTGTATGACGTTGTTAACGACATTATGAATGCCATATCAAACACATTCTTCAAGAGTGATAAAGGATTTGAGAAGAAGAAGGTTATTGATCGTAAGCACGCTTTAATTGAGGAGCTGCATTCTAGTAAGGTTACCCAAAAGACACAGGAAAAGCTCAATCAACCTGTTTGGAAAACACATATCCGTGTAGCTACCGTAACTGAAAATAAGCTCCGGGCGGATTTAGTCGCCAATACAATCAGCAGTGCCTTTGCTGAAATATCTGGAGATAATGAGTTATTACCCTATAAGATTCGCTTGAAAGTTAGGAAGCGGGAAATGATTAATGAAATGAATACTCTTCATTTATCAAAAACAACTATGACGGAAGGGGATGTATCCTTACTATCTTGTGATGAGATTGCAAAAGTCGCTATTCAAATGCCTACATCTACGATTCAACAACGGTATGAAAATGAATTATGCGTTAATAAGAAGGTGGAGACAGATATATCCTCTATTTTCGTTCATAAGGAAGAGAAAGCTGGTGTGCGAATAGGTGATATTGTGATTAATATCGGCAGCAATAACATTACGTTCAAAGATGAACCATTGAAAAAGCACGAATCCAAAAGCAGCAGCATTTTAATTGGCCACGCAGAATTCAAAGGTAATGATATTCCTATTGGTATTCCTTTAGGAAATCCGGATGAAACCTACAAAGGCTATGTAGCAATGGGTGGAATGGGTTGCGGCAAAGATACCATGATTCAAAATTTTGTTACTGAAGCCTCGTTAAAGCACAATATAAGCTTTGTTGTCATTGACCAGGTAAACAAAGAAGGATTGCAAGGTATGGCAAATGGTATAAGGGACTGTCTGCCTCCTGAAAAGATTATTGATATTGATTTGTCTGATGATAATTACTTGCCTCCACTGGATCTAACTGAAGTAATGGAGAAGTTAGGAAGAAAAGGTGCAGATAGGTTCGCAAATGAATTGATTGATTTCTTCGGTGATTTGGAATCAATGGGGCAAAGCAGGAAGATATTAAGGGCTTTTGCTCAAGCTTCTAATGGCAGCCTATACAACATCAAGCGATTGCTTGAAAATGAATCATTTCGAGTAGAAACAGCTAAAAGGCTGCGGGATGAAAACAAAAATAGGGTAGCGGAAGAGATTGAAAAATATATCAGCGAATACGAACTAGTGGAGAAGAGGAACGGCAAAGGCGAAATTACTTCATCAGATATGAAGTGTACTAAAGACGGGCAAAAGTCCATAGATGGGAAAGCAAGTGCAATCTATAACCGATTAGATGAGTTTATGGGGGATTCCACGCTATTTGAAATATTTGCTCAACCTCCTAAAAACGAAATGAACCTGGAACAATGGATGAGGGAAGGGAAAGTAATTATCTTTAGGGTGCCGGATAGAATCTTATCTACCGTGGCGGTAAGAACCTTAGTACATTGGATAACACTTAAAGTGCTAATGACAAGAATGTTAATGACAGTAGATGATCAAGAGAACGGGGCTTTTATTGTCTTTAACGAGCCTCAAACATATTTATCCGATAATCCCGGTCTTGCTAAGTTATTGTCTAGGATTGCTGTTCAAGGACGTAAAGAACGGTTAGGAAGCATCTTTGCGTGTCACCACTTGGGGCAATTAAAGGAGATTTCAGAGGATTTAATATCCGGCGGTGTTAATTGGCTGCTATTCAAAAACGACAACGAGAACACCTTTAAAAGGCTGGAAACACAGCTACAGCCAATAACTATTGAAACAGCTTTAAATATCCCGAACACCAAAACAACACGGCACGCTATTTGTATTTTGAACTTTGGTGGAGAACGTAAGCCAGCCTTTTTAGTAAGGATGTTAAAGCCATCTTACGAACGATATAAACCTTATGACAATTCATTCTTAACTAAGCGGCACTCTAGAATGTTTGGAAGGCATTATGAAGAAATTCAGGAGATAATTGATCAAGAAGAAGTTAATTACAGAAAAAAAGAAAGAAATTAATGAAAACCGTCGTAGGACCTGCATTTATAGCTGGACCCGTGCATATGCTGCTTGTAGGCAACAGCCACAACAGCGGTGAGGCATACTATACCCTTCGGCCTTAATAGGTCGAGGGGTTTTACTTTTATATGACAGTTCGGAACTATTTCTGAACTACATCAGAACAGCATCCAGAGTGGTGCTTTTTTTATTTTCAGAGCGATTTGAGACATAACGCAGACTTTGTAATAAGTTATGGGTTTGTCCCCACAAAATTCTAATGAAAAAGCACTTCCATCCATAATTTCCCAACATATTTTGTAAGGAATAAGTTTAAAGGAGGCTATAAAATGGATGGATTTGGTGGATACGGCGGATTTGGTGGTTGCGGTGGCTATGGCTACGGCGGTGGTGTCGGCTGCGGTGTTGGCGGTTTTGCTTTAATCGTTGTATTGTTTATCTTGTTAATCATCGTTGGAGCTGTTATCTGTTTTTAAGAAAAAAACAATTACGCTTATCTTAGAAATACAAAAAAGCCCTACAAGGGCTTTCAGATTGTAGACAAAAGGCATTCGAATGAGCCCATTCGGATGCCTTTTTATTGGATTTTTGCTCATAAGAGCAAAATTTAGACCTACCTTTGACTATTATTACGCCAATTCTGGACCTTTCCACGTCCAGCTGGCCATCTTTTTCAAGTTCATGGCAGCAAAAGTAAGCATCGCTTGCATGGACAATTTTTTTAAGCCTCTTAAGGTTGTCCAACGCATACCATGCTTTTCCTTAGCATCCGCAAAGACCCGTTCAATCGTTTCTTTACGTCTTGCGTAAATGCTTTTATTTTCTTGTGTGTGACGAAGATGATCGGCTTCTTCTATGTAATGTTCCCAAACATGTCGCTCAATCAATTTTTTATGTTCTTTACTCTGCGTGCATTCTGAAAGTAAAGGACAATTTTGGCACTCAAACGGATTAGAGAAGTATTGACGCTTTCCATTCTTCGTCGTCGTTGCATATTTCAGTATTTGTCCTTGCGGACAGATATAACAATCGTAGTATTCATCATAAATATACTCATGTTTTTTCATATAACCGTCCTTCGTACGAGGTCGTGTATATGGTAATGCAGGAGTCATATCATTTTCAATTACGAATTGAGCAATAGCAGGTGTTTTGTATCCAGCATCAGCAGCAACAGCTTCAGGTTTCCCGTGTTTTTCAATGACCTTCTCAAGTAGTGGCTCGAAAATGACGCTATCATGGATATTCCCCGGGGTTACAATTGCACCCAAAACAAAACCATTTCGATCCGAAGCCGCATGAAATGAATATGCGAACTGTTTCGTTCGCTCATCCTTTACGTAATAACCACTTTCTGGGTCAGTGGTACTTTCTTTAATTTCCTTTAATTCTTCTTTTTCAAATTTATCTGGAGGAAATGGCTTTTTTCCGTGATCATCCCGGTCTTTATTAATCTCTTCTTGTAGACGTGTTTCATAAACCTTCGATTCCTTTCGAACTACTTTCTTTTCAAATTTACGCTTATTTGCACTAGCTTTAACATGTGTAGAATCAATAAATACGTGCTCGCTACTAATCAATTTCTTTTCTGAGGCTTCCTTTAAAATACGATAGAATATCTGTTCAAATAAATCAGTATCCTTAAAGCGTCGCTCGTAGTTTTTACCAAACGTTGAAAAGTAAGGTACCTTATCATAAAAACCAAAGCCGAGAAACCAACGATATGCCATATTCGTTTCGATTTCTGCAATGGTTTGACGCATAGAGCGAATACCGAAGGTATATTGAATGAAAGCCATCTTTATCAATACCACAGGGTCAATACTCGGACGTCCCCGTTCAGATGAGTACATATCTTGAACAAGTGAATAGATAAATGAAAAATCAATAGCAGCTTCTATCTTACGAACCAAGTGGTTCGCGGGTACAACTTGTTCTAAAGCTATCATTTCTATTTGATCACGATTCATCTGTGTATTTTTAGTTAGCATTTCATCCACCTCATCTATATGTCTGTATCTTAATTATACAAAGGACTGATTTAAAGGTCATTATTGATTTTAAAACTTGTTGATTGGAGCGGAAGGCGCGAAGACTCCTGCGGGAGTACGGAGCAGGGGAGACCCCGCAGGCGCTTAAGCGCCGAGGAGGCTCCCCGCTACGCCCGCGGAAAGCGAAGCGCCTGGAGCGCAAATCAACAAACAATTTAACAAAGACATAAAAAAGACTGCCGGCAAACCCAAGTTTTTCGGATTTGTCGACAGTCTGAAAGCCCTACAAGGGCTTTTTCTTGTGTTTGAGACTATTCTGATTAAGGTGTATATGCCATGGAAGGCTATGGGGCTTCGGCTACACTCTAGCTTATGCATCAGTTCATGTGAAATAATCAAGGGGTTAAGCCTTATTTTGAGGAAATATTATTTATTTACTTTAAATCAGCACTTGTCCACTCCGTTTTATTATTAGGACATATGTTATTACTACCACCAGTTATTCCTGCACATTTAAAAGACCTCCGAAGAGGCGTTTGCATGTATTGCAGACGTTTCTTTTCATTTTTAGAAATTGTTTAAGCAAATCAAATATTTTGTCCTAACCATTATGATGTTTGACCAATCCATCCTTGTCTTACGAAATATATACATAGTAAGAAGTTTTTTCCTTCAGATATTCCAATAGGTGGTTGTGGGGCTTATGTGGCGGTTACGGCGGCAGTACTTTTGTATTAATCGTTGTATTGTTCATTCTGTTAATCATCGTACTTTCCAGTGTTTGCTAATGTTTAATAAACCAAATGTTTGAGCAAAGTCAAATTAAGCATAGTGTGAGGTGTTACACTTGGGTGGTGGAATGGGAACTGCGTTAATCGTTGTATTGTTCATTCTTCTTATCATTATCGGAGCTTCTTTCATGTGCTACTAAATTGCACAGTGCACAGGGCAGGTTGAGTAAATCTGTCCTTTTGTTATATAAACTTCTGGAATGAAAGGAGGATGAATTAAATGCCATTTTTCGGATTTGGTCGAAGAGACCTGTTTTTTCGTGACGGCTTTAGAAGAAGACGGTTTTTCCCCATTGAAATTGAAATTGAAATAGAGAGAAGAAGACGAATTGAAATTGAAATCGAAATCGAAAGAGCGAGAAGAAGACGCAGATTCTTTTAAGCAAATGATTTGAACGGTTTACCAGGGGCCAACGGGCTCTTTATTTTTTTGTCCATAAAAAAGAAGCCAGGTTACAGTGCCCCTGACTTCAGCCAACACCCTATGAATTAATTTTTTTGCGGAACAAACGTTCTTTGTTGGTCAAGTATCTATTTAACTATAAATGATTTTTTGTATCGTGGGTATTTATATACTATTTCTTCGTATGTACCTGTATCTTTGATGAATTCATCCTTGTAAATAAAACATTTCGCGTGCTGGATCTGTGTAAACATGGTGTCTGTTTGAACTATATCGTCTTTTCGAAACGGTTCCTTGCACACCATACAATGCGGCTGAATTTTTTCTTTTTCCATAATACCCCTCCTTTCTGTCTTCAACATATCAAAAAAAGAGGGGTATTAATTTAAGTTCACAAAATCGTTTATATTTTGAAAAATAATTGTCGCTATTAAGCAGTATTATTTCTTTTCTAACTCATCCATATTTCATCCAGATGTGGTCTAGGAGTTTTATGATCATCCTGCCAAAGATTCTTTAACATTTTTATCGTTTCCTGCATGAAAAAGCCATTCCATTTCTTCATTTCACGATATTTATTTATTAAAAATTCCCCACTTTTATATATTATGGGAACATTCGTTTTTGTTGTTCGAGGAATATGTTACAAAAAATTTGGATATGCCTACATCCTCCTTCAGTTTTTTTCCAGTCATGCAGCCTTAAGTCTGCGATCTTTCTTCAGAAATAAGTACGATAAAATGGTTAAAATCATACAGAACTACTTCGGGCGGCAGCACTACGGACTGATCAGAAAGGAAAGAGCATCTTTCTATCATTCCGTACGTGTCGCTTCGGCATTAAATGGACCGATAACCACGGTCTGTACGGCTAACGCCTACATGCCGTAGGTTCCTGTTCCATTTACGGCTTACGCCGCCATACCGAACGAGCCGAAAACCGGAAAATCAAAAGATTGAAAGAATAAAAGACAAAAGGAGAGCAGCCGAAACGGCTGCTTTTTATTGTTTATTTTTCCCTTTTGCCTTCCGAATCGTAAAACAGCGCAGGCCTTCTAATCTTCCAGCCGGTAGGACACCCGAACCTTCCCGGCTAGAAGCTAAGAAGGCTAGTCAATCGGTCAAGGGGCAAAAAACTTTTTTCCTTAAGGGCGCTTTCGCAACAGTAAATAACTTTTTGTGCTAAGAGCACCCTTGACCCATTGCCTATGCGTGTTTTTCGTTCTACTTTCAAAAGGGGAAAAATCATCCACATTATAATTAATTTCGGCATTAAATGGACCGATAACTACGGTCTGTACGGCTCATGCCTACATTCCGTAGGTTCCTGTTCCCTTTACGGCTTACACCGCCATACCGAACGAGCCGAAAACCGGAAAATCAAAAGATTGAAAGATCAAAAGAATAAAAGACAAAAGGAGAGCAGCCGTTTCGGCTGCTTTTGTTATTTATTTTTCCCTTTTGCCTTCCGAATCGTAAAACAGCGCAAGCCTTCTAACCTTTCAGCCGGCAGGACACCCGAACCTTACCGGCTAGAAGCTAAGAAGGCTAGTCAATGGGTCAAGGGGCAAAAAACTTTTTTACTTAAGGGCGCATTCGCAACAGCTAAAAACTTTTTGTACTAAGAGCGCCCTTGACCCATTACCTATGCGTGTTTTTCGTTCTACTTGCAAAAGGGGAAAAATCATCCCCCTTTGGGGAACTCACTCGCTTCGCAAGTCAAAAGGAAAAAGAAATCTTTAACCAAACTTCAAAAATCTAATTAGACAATCAAAGGAGGATAAACCAAATGACAAAAAGCGTGTATGAAATTATTACAGAAAAAATCATCGAAAAATTAGAAAAGGGAGTTGTACCGTGGCGTTAGCCATGGACCAATTCAAATGCGATCAACTGGAAAACGCAAAAACCTTACCGGGGAATCAATATTTTCCTAGTGGAGCCGGGGGAATATGCTTCCAAAAAACAGATTTTAGAAGCGGGTGGACGAATTAAAAAAGAGGAACTAAAAAATTCTCATATCATTGTGTATTGGCTTTGGAAAGAGAAAGAAGACGTAGCCTAACCCCCAAATCGTATTAATACGAAAAGGGAATTCTCCTTCTGAAAACCGTTCTCTTAACCTTTTTATATGAACATCGACTGTTCTTTCGTCCCCTTCATAATCATAGCCCCAAATGTCTTCAATGAGCTCTTCTCTAGAAACAGTCTTTCCAGGATAACTTGCCATTTTAAACAATAGCTCGAATTCCTTCAACGGAATGGTATATTCCCGCCCTTTAAAAGAAATTTCATGTGATTTCCGATTTAACTTAAATTCATCAATATTGATTGTTTGTGAAACGGTTATTTTATACCGTTTTAATAATGCTTTTACTCGTGCGGCTAACTCAATCGGGTCAAATGGTTTAACAAGATAATCATCCGCCCCGAGATCAAACCCCCTTCACCTTTTGCGCTGTTTCTCCTTTGGCGGTTAACATTAAGATCGGAATATCACTGAACTCCCGAAGCTCTCGACATAATTCCCAGCCATCCATGTTTGGCATCATAATATCAATGATTGCTAAATCTACCTTTATTTTTTCCATCAATTGCAATGCCTTTATACCATCAGAAGCCTCATAAAGCTCGAATCCCTCCTTTTTTAAAAAAAGGAGGACAAGTTCTCGAAAATAGCAGTCATCATCGACAATTATTATTTTCGTCATTCATCCTCATCCTTCCGAGTTATTACGCAGGTTCTATTAATCGTAATTGTTGCTCGGCAAATTCACGATACAAAGAGTGAGTTTGTAGAAGTTGTTCGTGTGTACCACTTCCGGTAATTTTTCCTTTTTCGAAAAAGATAATTTGATCAGAATCAATGACAGTTGATAAACGATGGGCGATAATGAGGGGCGTTCTTCCCTTCATTAAAAAGCTTTGATGGTTTTGTTCGTAGCACCAATTGAATAAATTGACCCCAGCCTTTTTGTTGCTTCACTTCTGACATATTAATTTACATCCTTTCTATCTTTGTCGGTAATTAACATATCCCATTCCTTATTACAAACATGATTATACAAAGAATATATGAATTGAATATGAACAACTAAGGTTCATAGTGCTCAAAATGAGTTTTCATCTGACTACTAATTGTAATTCATAATCCTTCCAGCATTGGAAATAATAAATACAATGCTGAATACGGCGGTGAAAACGATAATGGGCTGGTTTACAAAAAAACAGGGACAAACAGATGAAAAAGAATCACTCGAACAATATCTCAAACGCTCAAACGATTTTAAACAGGTTTATTATATCAATCAACCAACAAACACTCAGTTTTCTTTTTCCTTTATTGCTACGCTAATTGACGAAAGCATTTTGCAGGAGAATGCCCTTCCTTATTTACTAGAGAAACCCTTCGAAACAATCGAAGATGTAAAGAAACTTATCGCGATAGCTGACGTGCAAATTAGCAACGATCCAAGCGTAATCGAACAGAAATTGTTTAATGGATATGTACTATTAACACATGATTCAGACAAAAAAAACTTTGCGTTTTTGGCCGCCCAAAAAGAGCTTGTCCGCGGCATTACAACGCCGGAGGTTGAATTTAGTGTAATCGGCCCGAAGGAAGCTTTTGTCGAATCAGTAGAGCAAAATATCAACCTCATTCGTAAAAGGCTCCCCGTGAAAGAACTTATTATTGAAGATTTTACAGTGGGTTCTCTTTCTAAAACGAAAATATCCGTTTTGCACATTGATGGCATTGCCGATCCCACCAATGTCAAAACCATTAGGGAACGGATAAAAGGTATCGAATTTGATGCTATTACGGATAGTTCCTATATCGTCCAAATCATATCTGATAATAAAAATTCCCCTTTTCCCCAACTTCTGGATACGGAGCGTCCAGACAGGGTGACAGCCATTCTGGCAGAAGGGAAAATTGCTATCCTTGTTGATGGGTCACCGCAAGCATTGATTGCGCCAACAACACTGGTTGAATTCTTCAGTTCCTTTGAGGATTATTTCTTAAATTGGATGTTATCCTCTTTTTTCCGGCTGATCCGGCTTTTCGCCGTTGCCTTTTCTATTTTAATAACGCCTGTATATGTAGCGACCTTATCCTACCATTACGAACTGATACCAAAGGATTTAATGAACACTTTGGTTACCTCCCGCCGGGAAATACCGCTCCCGCCCATTCTGGAAGCACTTTTTTTGGAACTGACGATTGAACTGCTTCGGGAAGCGGGAGCGCGTCTTCCTACTAAGGTTGGCCAGACGATTGGTATCGTGGGCGGTATCGTTATCGGAACGGCCTCTGTTGAAGCCGGACTGACAAGTAACGTCCTCCTAATCATCGTGGCGCTGGCAGCATTAGCATCTTTTACGACACCTGTTTATAAAATGGGCAACGCCATTCGGTTACTGCGCTTTCCTTTCTTGTTTTTTGCAGAATTGTGGGGGCTGCTTGGAATCGTTTTTTGTTTTTGTCTGTTAATGACACACGTAATAAGGCTTACTTCCCTTAACAGGCCTTTTTTAGAACCAATCTATCCACCTAGAATGACGGATTTGAAGGATTCGCTTATTAGGCTTCCGTTCAGCAAACAATCCAAAAGGCCACATTATTTACGGACACAAAATCCTGTTCGTTTTTCTCTTAATGAAAAAAAGGAAAAAAGAGATATTGATGAATAGGAGGCGGGTGTTGGGATATGGAACAATTAGTGCCTGAAAAAGCAAAAATATCGCCTTTTTTAGTTTTTTTTCTAGTCCACACTATGCAGCTTGGCATAGGTGTCCTTGGCTATCAGCGCATTATCGCTCAGACCGCAGGATATGATGCATGGATATCGGTAGTTATTGCTGGTTTAAGCGTCCATATCATTCTATGGATGATTTACAAAATCGCTGAAACAGCCAATGGGGATATTGTATCAGCTCATACTTTCGTATTTGGAAAGAAAATGGGCAAACTCCTATCTCTGCCATTTGTGTTATATTTTTTACTTATCTGTGTCTCGGTGCTTAGGACCTTTATTGAGGTCGTACAAGTGTGGATGTTTCAGGATATGAGTACTTTTTGGTATTCCTTGGCTTTTTGTAGTTTAGCTATCTATATTATTTTCGGAGGGTTTAGAACCGTAACAGGAGTGGCATTCTTTGGAGTTGTTCTTCCAGCCTATCTAATATTCACTTTTTTCTTTACCATCCCTTATGCTGATTTAAGAAATTTACTTCCAATCTTTGATCACTCGATTAGGGATCTGGTTATGGCATCTTATCAAATGTCGCTTACTTATCTCGGCTATGAGATACTATTGTTTATTTACCCGTTTATTAAAGAACCACAAAAATCAAAAAAATGGGCTCATCTGGGTGTCCTTTTTTCCACTTTTCTTTATACGTTTCTTACTATTGTAACCTTTGCCTATTTTTCAGAGGGACAGCTGCAAAAGAATGTCTGGGCAACGTTGACAATATGGAAAATAGTGGAAATGCCTTTTGTGGAGAGATTTGAATACATTGGCATCGCCAATTGGAATATCATCATTCTCCCCAATTTCTGTATTGCCCTATGGAGTGCCAGCCGCATTGTAAAAAGGGTGACCAACATGAAGCAAAAATATGGGGTCCTTATATTAGCAATGGTCGTGTTAATCACCATTAATTTTTTAAAGACCCGGCAACAAATTCACACCTTGATCGACTATACAGGAAAAATTGCTTTTTTGATTAACTACGGGTACATCCCATTACTCTTTTTTCTGATTCTTATTGTGAAGAAGGTGAAGAAAAAATGAAAAGTATCATGATATCCCTACTAATTTTAACCACAGTTCTTGTAGGGTGTGTACAAAAGGAGATCTTAGATGATGTTAATCTCGAAACGGGAAGCGCTTATGATTATGTTGGTGATAAGATACGCGGAACGGCATTAATACCTATCTATTTGCCAGATAAAGCCGTTGAAAATAAAACCTTTACGGCCTCTTCTATGTTAAGCAGGGATTTTTTAAGAGATGTGCAGCGTCAATCTTCAGATCCGATCGTGACAGGAAGTCTTAAAGTAGTCCTTTTTGGTGAACGGCTTGCGAGAAAAAAAGGAATTTTAGACCTCATTGATTCGTTTCAACGGGATCCCAGCGTAGGTGCCGGCCTTTACCTCGCTGTAACAGAGGGTGAAGCAAAGGATTTTGTTGAAGGTCAGTTTGGAAAAAGAGGAAATGCCGTTTATTTATCCAATCTCATTCGCCATAATATGAAAACAAAAGATGTGCCCAAAACAAACCTTCAGCGTTTTTTATTTGATTTTAATCAATTGGGGAAAACACCTTATCTCCCGCAGTTAAGAAAAATTGGAAAGGATCAGATTGAAATAAGCGGAATCAGCTTTTTTCGGTATGGAAAAGTCGTGGAAACCATTCCAGCTGAGAAAATGTTCTATTTCAAGCTGCTGGTTGACAAATATAGTCAAGGAACCTTAAAGGTGAACATGGGCAAAGATTTGGCAGCCATTGAAAGCATCAGTTCAAAATACAAAATGCGGCTTGCATCCAGAGATCCCGTTACAGTAAATGTGCAGCTTAAGATTAAAGCTATCTTAAATGAATACTCCGGCAACCGTGCTACACCAAAGGAAATTAAAGAAATCGAAAAGAAACTACAAAAGAAAATTGAAGTTGAATGTAAAAAATTAACAAAAGGGTTTCAGGAAAAAAATATTGATCCAGTAGGATATGGGCATTTTGTAAAAAGCAACACTAGGCAATTCAATTTTAAACAGTGGGCAACTGACTATCAAAATCTAAAAGTAAATGTCCATGCAGATGTAGCCATTACGGAATCTGGGGTCATAGAATAATTTTGATATTCACTTAACCATTTTAGAAAATATATTGCTTCATACCATTCTCTGCTGAATCTGAAAAGGAGACACTTTGTTTTAAGTATCTCCTTTTCATTTAATATAAGGTTTTAGATCACATTTTAAACATTTATTTGGAAAATCGCCCCACTAAAACCCAATACAGGAATGCGCTGAAAACAGTAATGAGTGAAAGAACCAATAAAATATTACTATATAAGGAAGCGTCCGAATTATTTAGATATTCCAAGGATATTTCCTCGCATTGATGAGTGATCCATCATTGCTGCTGTATAGGCTATACCAATGGAAGCAGCTACATTAAGAATCAAATTATAAAATCCGACCGCTGTTCCCGAGTTTTCTTTCGCAATAGTACTAATGCATGAATCAATCATCGGAGCATACATAAACGCAAACGAACTAGAGAATAAAATCATGGAAATTACGAACACAATCACAGAACTTTGTATAAAAAATCCGCCTACCAATAGACTGGTGGTAATACCAGCCATTGCAATAGTGATACATTGCCTGGTTCCTAATACTCTAGCAATTTTTCCAGAAAGTGCCCCAACAGTGGCGGCTAAGACATAAGCCAGGATTAGTAAAAACGAAATGGTATCAAGATTCAAATTATAAAGCTTTTCAAGGAGAAACGGAAACAAGAAAATATACGCTAATTGCACTGAGTAAATAACAAAAGCGATTGCTAACAAAGAGATAAAACGCTTGTTTTGGAAAAATGAAATGCCAATGAAAGCTTTGGAATCCTTGCTGATATAAACTATGAACAAGGCAATTGCGACAATAAACACGAGAAGATAAATATAGTTAAAACCAGTAATATATAACAATAGGGTTGCAGCAATGGCTCCTACTAGAAATAAGCCAATTACATCAACATTACCGCCTTTCAAAGAAACAGGGGAAAAAAAGACTTTTGCCAAACCTTTTTATTATCGAATTTGGGAGATTAATAAACAGTGTACAGGTTTAGAAAGTAAAAGAAGTAATGAAACCTTTGATCATGACCCCATTGAAAAGGCAGAGGAAATTATTAAGGGATATATGCCTGGTCCTGATTACGCATTTCATTCTGGAAAAGCCGTATATTATCCGACATGGGATAGAATCAATTGCCCTCCACTTAAAGATTATAAAGTGCCGGAAGAATACTATTGCACCCTGTTGCATGAAATCGTTCACAGTACCGGACATCAAAGTCGCTTAGCACGCCCAGGCGTCACGACACAAGGTGTGGCTTTTGGGGACGAAGTGTATTCGAAGGAAAGAGGAATTAGTAGCGGAAATGGGTGCGGCGATGTTGTGTGGAGTGGCTGGTATTGATAACAGCACTTTAGAAAATAGCGCTAGTTATATCGATTCATGGCTAAGAGCTTTAAAAAAAGAAACCCGTTTAGGGGTACGGCAAGAATCGTTCTTTTTTGGGCCACTCATACACAAGAGAGATTTTTTATAGTCGGCAAAGATCTGCGGTACAAAACGGCCACTTTTTGAGTGGCTATTTTTTATGTTTATATTTATTACAGAACTTCGTTTAAAGAGGTGGGCAGCTAATGGCGGGAATGAAAAAGGAACTACCGTTGTTGCATCAACAAGTATTAGGGTTAATTCCAAGCGGCGATCGGTCCATTACTTTTTGTGAAATCATTCAAACGTTAGGATTAAGTAAGCAACATGAACGAGATATACGTCAGGTTCTTGTTGACCTTGTGATGAAATATGGGTATCGAATCGGCAGTGCCAGTGGTGGAAGTAAACGGAAAGGATTTTTCTTAATCGAAACCGTGGGCGGAAATTGGAGAAGGCTAGTCATACCCTTACCAGTCGGCAGCGGCACATAGAAAAGCGTAATATGGCGATGATTGAAAATTTCAGAAAGTATCATCGCCTTTCTGAGGATGAAGCGGCACAGGTTAACAAGTTAACAGCAGTTAACTAGGGGGATTATTCCTTATTTTGTTTTGGTTTTTAAAATCAAAATGGGGTGATTTCCATGGATATACGCAAACAACTCGAAAAGGTAATTGATACGAGAGGACTAAGCGACAGCAAGCTCGCGGAATTGCAGGAGAAATGGAGTAAGAACGGGGCTGTGTACTCAGGGGCAAACAGCAGGAATGGATAGTAACGCCCGCCGCTGGGTTGCAGTAATCATTTTTTGTCATGGGTAAAAATCCATTCGTGGGGGGATAAAAGGTGGCGTATAACGAGAATATGAACGTCTACAGTATATGGCATGAGGACGATGCAATTAGGTTGGAAACCAATCAATCAGAGTTGACCAGCTTAGAAACAATTATGATGGTAGGTGCTAAGCATTTCATTGACCACGGCAAAATAAAGGAATTGCAGCAGATCATCACCAGCCTGCAATCAAAATTACAGGAAGTAAGCTAGGGGCTGCCGGTGGTGCAGCTTTTTATGACCATAGAATACCACACTTCACTAGAAGCCCATATTTAGCCTGATGACGTTTTAAACATATCAGAATACGAAACTATTGGTAATGGTTTTAAATGCTGTCATTGGTCAAATTTGAAAGCGGATTACAGCATAAATAATATTCAGTCTATTTTGTTTGAAGCCTTTTAATAAAAACTCTGTTAAATAATAATGTTGATAATTACTCAAAACAAAAAGGACCCATTTAGGTCCTAGAATAGCCTTCTTCAGCCAGCTTCTTAGCTCAAAAAGAACAACTGCCTTTGATGGCAGCAAGTTCTTACCGGAGGCTCCTGAAAATACTGTTTAAATCATTTCCTTACTAGAATCAACGTCTTCTTCTTTCTCTTTCAAATTCAAAGGGGAAAAAAGGGAAAAAGGGGAAAAAGGGGAAAAATCGTCTTCTTCTAAAGTCATCACGAAAAAATCGATCTCTTCTAAAATCATCACGAAAAAAACCCATGTGTAATCATCTCCTTTCATTTCAGAAGCCTATATGACAAAGGACAGATTAACTTAACCCGCCCTTTGTTCCGTACAATTTAGTAGCCGCTCATGAAAGAAGTTCCGACAATGATAAGCAGAATGAACAATACAACGATTAACGCAAAAGCACTTCCCATTCCATCACCCATGTATATCGCCTCCAACTATTCTTATTTAAATTTACTTTACTCAGTCAAAATCCTTCTATTTGGTTTATCAAACATTAGCAAAAACTCGAAAGTACGATAATTAACAGAATGAACAATACCACGACTAAAACAAAAGTGCTGCCGCCATAGCCACCGCCGCCATAACCGTAACCGTCGTATCCATAACCGCCGCCACATAAGCCCCACATACAAATCACCACCTATTGGAATATCTGAAGTAAAACCTTTCACTATGTATATATATTTCGTAAGACAAGGATGGATTGGACAATCATCCTAATGGTTAGGACAAAATATGTGATTTGCTTAAACAATTTCTAAAAATGAAAAGAAGCGTCTGCAATAAATGCAAACGCCTCTTCGGAGGTATTGATGTATGCCTGGTGGCCTTGGATAGTAATAACATATGCACTCAGAATAAAGCTGAATGGGACAAGTGCTGAATAAAAGTAAATAAAATTGACTCTAAATAAATGAACAAATTTGGGTGTTGGAAAACGATGGCGTATAACGGGAATATGAACGCCTGAGGATGATGCTATCAGACTAGAACCCAATTATTCTGAGTTTACCAGTTTTGGACTTCACTAAAGTGGTAAACCAGCATAAATTAGATTATTAACCTGTAAAGGATGTTTTTATATGTCAGCAATCCCTTTTCAAATAATTATTGATGTTGTGAACGGTGGGGTTGTCAATTTTGGCGGTGCTTTGTATGTTAATCCTAAAAACGCTGTGAAGAGTAATCACGGTGCAGGCACTAACAATACAGGTATTCACATCGTAACGATTAATGGAGTTAGTTCCACTAATTCGCTAGATGCTGATGCAGTGGATCAGCCAATCGTTGATGATTAAAAGTAAATTAAGAAGTTTGGCACCACGGCTTGTTGAAAATCAACAATCAAATTTAACATAGCCAATAAATAAAAAACTCTATAGGGCGGCAGCACTACGGACTGATCAGAAAGGAGAGAGCACCTTTCTGTCATTCCGTACGTGTCGCTTCGGCATTAAATGGACCGATAACCACGGACTGTACGGCTCACGCCTACATTACGTAGGTTCCTGTTCCGTTTACGGCTTATGCCGCCATACCGAACGAGCCGAGAATCGGAAAATCAAAAGATTGAAAGATTAAAAGAATAAAAGACAAGATGAGAGCAGCCGAAACGGCTGCTTTTGTTGTTTATTTTTCCCTTTTGCCATCCGAATCGTAAAACAGCGCAAGCCTACTAACCTTTTAGCCGGTAGGAACCCGAACCTTTCCGGCTAAAAGCTAAGATGGCTAGTCACTCAATCAAGGGGCAAAAAACTTTTTTGTTTAAGAGCGCTGTGCAACAACAAAAAACTTTTTGTGCTTAATCCCTTGACCGATTGCCTATGCGTGTTTTTCGTTCTACCTGTCAAAAGGGGAAAAATCATCCCCCTTTGGGGAACTAATTTGCTTCGGAAAGCAAAAGAAAAAATGAAAGTGATAAAAATTAAAAAACACAAAGGAGTTTTGAAAAATGGAATTAACATCAATTTTTGAAGTGGTTCGAATTAAGCAGGAAATCAAGGAGTCATTAGAGCCTTTTGCACTTCATCAAATCCGTTCACCGCAAGATGCGCAAGAATTAGCTGCCGCACAAATTGCAGATGAAGACAGAGAAGTTTTTCTTGTCATGATGCTCAATACTAAGAATCAGGTGATTGGGTTACATAGAGCGCATGTAGGTAGCTTAAATTCAAGCATAGTACATCCGCGAGATGTGATGAAAAGCGCTATTCTTAACAATGCTGCATCTATTATTGTCAGTCATCAGCATCCTAGCGGTGACACGACACCGAGCAGAGAAGATATAGAGGTAACGAAACGACTTGCAGAAGCAGGAAAAATTATCGGAATTGAAGTTCTCGACCATGTAATTGTCAGTCATACCGGAAAGCACGTCAGTTTAAAAGAGAAAGGGTATCTATAAAAAAAGAAAAATTACAAAAGGGGCAACGACAACGCCCCTTTTGCTTGAAAGAAGAGGAAAAATGAAAAGCTACATCAGCTGGATCGCCAGCTGGTTGAGGCTTACGGATGGAAGAAAAAACTAGCCGTTTTTTCTTGATTAAAGCAGGCATCGAGCCTGCTTGCAGTTGCTGCTCAAGCAGCCTATAAAAACCTTTTGAAAGTTTATTCGGGGATAAGAAGAAGTTTGGAAGTGATAAAGATTATATTTAATGCATAATATTCCTAGTTTAAATTGTCTTTTATCCAGGATATATAAAAATGCTGATAGTCAACTTAATTTCTCACATAAAACTAAACTTTAATGATATTGTTTTTTTATTTTTGTTTTAACGCAAGGTTTTCGTTTTGAAAGAAATTAGTACCTTATAGTTCATGGGCTTCAGCTTTATGGTCTAAAACAGGAAATATAAAGTTAGGGTAAAAGGGCATAATGAACGAACCTAAAGGATTTAAGATTAAGAGAATAATAGAATAATGCATGATTCCATTTTCGTACTGATGAATCTTTATAAGAGAATGTTCTTACATCTTCTAAATGGCAAAGGGTCCTAAATCATAATTATATTCGTTTTAAAACCTCAGTATAGAATCCCTTAAAAACAAGCTAAAAGGAGAGAATCGGTTATGAAAACGTGCCCATATTGTGGTAGTAACATAGAAAGAATTGATCAGCAGTACTATTATTGTAATTTTTGTAGTATGAAGCTCAATGCAAGGATCGTAAAAGAGAATCACGAACGTCTAGACGTCCGATTTCAGGAATTTGTATTAGATGCTTATATCGATAAGACAACACCAGAAATAATGATATTATCCACCTTTGAGTTATTATATTTGCTTAAAATGTTACGAAAAGAGCGCAATGACACGTATCATCATATGCATGTTTTTCATCGGGCTGGTATTGCCGGTTGCAAGGATTTTAAAGAGGCTGAAAAAGAAACAGGCCAGGATTACATGTATTTCACAAAAAAGACGTTTATTGTGGAAAATATCATCCGTACGCGTTTAGGTTATGTGCCGGAACATATTACGGAAAGCTATTTGGTGAGGTATATTGAAAACATTAAAAAGGATAAAAAAACTGGTCCGATGATTATTCGGACCCAAAGAAAAAACATTTTAAATAAGATGTAAATGCAAATTTTTTGTATACCGATCATAATGTAGTGAGGATGTAACTCATACATGAGATTTTTATACTATGGGTACATCTAAAGTGAACAACTATTTAATTAGACACGGGGAGGGTTTCTAGAAATCCTTTCCTTGAGTTTTTCCTAGAACGGCACTAAAGGTTTTCGGCTCAATCCAAACAAAACCCGACAATTTTTTTACATGTAACGTTTGATTAAACAAGTGAAAAGAGGAAAACGGTCGAAGGAGGTAAGATTATCTGGAATGAATACTAATCTTTTAAGGTTAAGAAAAAACACGGAACCACTGCGACAATCTTTTTAATATGCTAGGAGGGAAATTCCTTTATAAATAAAGGATCTATTACAAATCTAAACAAACGTTTGATAAACAACAGAAAAGAGGAAAAGGGGTCGGATTATGTAAGATTACCTGGCTTTAATGCTATTCATTGAAGACTCAGAAAATAACTTGAACGCTCCGACAATCTTTTTTCATACTAGGATGGAAAGGGTTTTATAAATAAGGGTTTTTATAAAACTAGAGACCTATCACACTAGAAAGTCGGTTCCTAAAGTTAACACATCAATGTTGGATTGTAGCTTTCTCTATAAAGAGCAGATATCTTCTCAATCCCGATTCGATGTTAAGCTTTGTTGAATCATGGGTGCGGTCAATATGCAAATCATTGAATCAGAGTGGTTAGGTGACATTACCGAGGCGACCGTCTCCATATCGCATTTTTGAGTTGAAACGCATCAACAAAGGCGAAGGGATATATTAGCTTGATGTGATGGCTATGGGGTTATTGATGTAATGCCTGTTTTTTTACTAAATCTTACATACCATATCCAACTCTGTATCGGATTTTCACTATTGATGAAGATCTTCTTGTCCTTCAATTAACTATTCAAGTATGGCAGAGAGCCCTTTTGAATAAATAACAGGCTGCTGCCGTATCCCTCAACTTTGAAACGTCCTTTTGCCATTGTCGATAAACCAAAACCGATTGTAAGATTGACTCACATAAGGATGGTATTTCCTTTTCACCATGAAGGAGATAAGCTTCAATATACTTTTCTATAAGAAGATTACTAATCCACTCTTTTTGTTTAAGTTTAAGCAGCGGAAAAGTTATTATTAGTTTGAATTAATTTTTTCATCCGTTATTCATGATTTTACATATGTTCCTCCTTGGGGCTACATACAATTATTTCATTAAATTATAAATTCTATCTTTCTTGTCCATATCCTCAACAAATAGGAGATTCCCCTTGGATACCAAAAGGTCCAAGAAGGAACATACTTGTGTATAATCTTTAGGCTTATTGGTTGAGAAGCGGTCGTTAGATAACTTTCCTTCTCGAATTAAAATTTCACAAATTTCCATCGCACTAGTTACCCCTGATTTTAAAAGGGATATAATGGCATCGTGAACTGAAGAGAGGGGTTGACTTTCAGCAACTTCCTTAATTTCCTCCATAAATAAGTCATCAAATGATATTTGATTCAAATTTGCACTTCCTTTCAAAACAGTCTTCTGAAAGAAAACTGTTCTATATCTGCTTATTCTCCACGTTTTGCCTTCTTTGACCCATGAGCTTTGCTGCCTGTCTTGCTTTTTCTTGCTCAGGATTCGAATAAAGGGCTGCGGTAGTTGTGGAGGTATGCCCCAATTGTCGCATAAGAAGATGGATATCTCCGGTTTCGTCCATTAGGTTTGTAGCATATGTATGTCTTAACTTATGGGGAGACATAGATTTGTTGGACTTATATGCTTTGGTATACTTCTTTACCAGACTCTCAATGGCTCGATTAGAAAGGGGAGTGGGTTCGTTCTTTGATTTGGTAATAAAAACAAAGTCATAATCTTCATTTCCAGCATTATAACGCTGAGAGCGTACATCTAAAAACTTCTTAAGATCCGACATAGATTCAGGTACCACCGCAACAATATCCTTTTTCCCACCTTTTCGTAACACAGAAATTCTATTTTCTTCAAAATCTAAATCTTTTAATCTTAAATTAGAGAGTTCATTAACTCGAATTCCACTTCCTAAAAATAAGGATAAGATTGCAAAATCTCTTTCTCTGTCCCTTTTAAAGAAAAATCGCATTCGGGATTCTTCTGGAAGCTCATTTTCATACGTATTCTGAACAAAGTTTAAGAAATGTACATCTTCATCATTTTGAAATATCTTTGATGATATTTTTGTGGCCCTCGCTCCCAGTGTTTCTTTTACTTTATTAACCTCAATTTTAAGCATTACATTCCTATAAAAGTAAGGCTCACCATCAGCATTTTCTGTTTGAGTCGTTAGATATTTAAAAAGAGAGCGGAGGGCGGATATTTTCCTGTTTATTGATACTTTCTCTGGTTTCTTAGTTTCTTTATTATTAATATGGACTTCGCGTCTCTGTAGGTACTTAAAGAAGTTTTTCGCATCATCTAAACGCAAGTTCTCCAAGTCCGATAAGGGAATATCTTTAATATTTTGACAGTCTGTTATTCTTTCAGCGATTAGCCAACCAAAGAAAATCTTATAATCGTGTAAATAATTTAATAGTGTGGAGGGGGAGCGGGTATCAAGTTTATCATCCACATATTCCATAACATAGGAAGGCATTTCCTTGACCATTTCCTCTAATTTCTTTTGATGGGTCTGATGTTGTCTTGAGTCGGCCATGTTTCCACCCCTTGTCGAAATTTGCCGTTTATGCGTAAAATTCAATTTTTACGTATAGTTATTAACATAATTACTTTATGGTAAACATAGGATTTATTGCTTTTTACTGAAAAAAAGGGAGCCGTAAGAAAGTAGGATTATTTTATAGGGACTTTTACGTAATCATACTTATCCGGATACATACTTCTAAACTTACTAATAGCATTTTCAGCAGCTTCTTTAGATTCAAAAACTTCATTTAAAATAATTGCTTCTTTATTTGTATTTATATGAAATACTCTAATTTTATATCTCATAGAAAACCCCCCTTATTAATATTCTAGAATTTGTCTTGTATAATCGGTAAAATCACCTAGATGCTTATCCACGATTTGATTTAGAATGTCTATATTAAGGGTTTGGTAATCGTGTACAGCAATGTTTCGAAATCCTACCATTGCTTTTAGTCTTTTGGCTATATTTTCGTCTATAATCGAGTTAGACTGAAGCATATCAAACGCATCTCTACTGGTCTGAGGCAATCCAAGGCGTTGTTCAGAAACGATATGCATGGCCAAGTCTATAGAGGCTTCACATGAACGTTGTATGTTTAGAATAATTGAATCTTGTTTCGTATAGTCTTTTAGATTAGCGGGATCGTTTGCATATACTTCTTGTATGCGGTTTATACAGCGTTCAATCACACTTATTTTGTTCAAAATCACATCATTTTTCATAAACAGACCCACTTTCACTGATATTTTTTAAGATATTCTTCCGTTCTTCATTCAATTTTGCGTACATGCTAAGAGCAGTCATTTGTTGATTCCTCAGTAATGTGTCATCTTTTGAGTAAATGACAGTACCGGTTGTGTAAATCTGTGCCTTAAAAACGGTTGATGCCGTCCCCAGATTAACCAGATCCACATCTATTTTGAGGATATCTGCTAATTCTTGAGCTAATAAAAAAATCTCATATGTAGAAAGTGATGAATCCTGATTGTAGAAAGCCACATCAATGTCGCTGTCCTTATGTGTACAGCTTTTCGCATAAGAACCAAACACAATAATAAATGAAGGATTCATTTTGCCTATAAGGAAATCTTGAATTTTTTGAAACATTTCTGATTTCATAAGACACGCTCCCTAATGATAATATGAATAGTATACCAAACATTCATTCTTATGTAAATTATTCGTAAAACTGGTATTTTACGCACAAATGATAGCATAAATAAATTAGAGGAAGGAAAGATCCTCCTCTCTTTTTACTATCGACACGAAACTCCCAATAAATTTAAGACACTAAATCTTGCTGAAACATGATTTAGCTTCAATATTGATGAAACAAAAATCCTAAATTTATGGCTTATGTGTCATTTATGATCTTTTACAGCCTTTAGTTAGAGAACGGATGCTCTTGCTTTTCGATATAAGCGCCTGATTGCGGAAGATTGAAAAACGCGAAAGGGCTACAAAAAATGGCTTCTAAGTTATTTTACTAACGCACCCGTTACTTTAAGTACACTACTTCACAATCTTACTTCCAGAAAAAAAAGAGCTGCGGTAGCAACCTTTAGTTCTTAATAAAAAAATTATTCTGCTATCCTAGTAACTTCATCTTCTGATATACACCATTCCTCACATCCATCAAGTTTTTCCGCTGTAAAAATATCCCCATCTTCTCCAATTGAGGAAATTTTGACCTTTTCTCCAATTTCAAATTCATGATCTGTTTTATTTTTCATTATAATTACTATTTCTCCAATCTTGTATTTACTCAACAGACATGCCTCCTTTTATTAATCTGCGTAGTATAAAACTTGATTAATTAAAATATGAAATGCGCCTCCATAAACTCTATATTTGAAAAAACGTCAAATATTTACATCTGTTTTTATTTTTCCAATAAAAATTGGTATATCACTTGAAATATTCTTACCACCAGGGACATGAATAGGACCTATTATATTTCCATATTCCAAAATAGTTTCTTTATTTCGGAGGCAACTAACAAAGTTATTTAAGTCTTGGGTATTTTTACGGGGGGATATATATGTTTGGGGTCGGTAAATTTCATTTTCATTCACCCACCCCTTTTTCCTAGTATTTGTAAAATTCACCTCTTATCATTGACCACCATTTCCACCTTCACCACCCATTCATTTTCCAGTTTTTCTTACCTTTACAAATCCATTTTTTCTGTTCCCCTTCTTAAATTTAAATCCGACCTTATACAACATTTTATATAAAGTATTCGAAGGAAGTTTACATTTAAATTGCATTTTATTTGGTGATTTTTTTTTTTTATTGTTATTCATCATTATTTTGTTTTCCGTGATTAATGATTTTCTTAAATTAATTTGTATGTTACCGTGGCTATTATTTATTTTTAATCGACATTTATTTTTATTTGAAAATTTAAATTCAGGTAATTCAGGCATAGGAAAGGAAGATCACCTTTAAAGGGAAGAATGGCAGGTTTGTTGAAGCAGGAGAATGAAATAAATGATTAAATTTCCGTATTAAAAAAATGATAGGCATTGTACAATACTATTGTATATAACAAAGAAAAAGTTTCTTTGAAAAAATATTAAAGATAAAACTAAAATGGAGTAACTTTATGACAACCAAAAAAGCCCTGATTTCTGCACTTATCACTGTAATTCTTACCGTTGTTATTCGTGCCATACTTCATGCCAATGGCATCCATAATTTTTTTAGCGACAATTATATTGGTGGATACTTATTTTATTTGGTCATTTTTTCATTGTGTTACTTATTCTTTAAAAGGCAGTCTAATAAATAAGGCTTGTATATTAGATAAAATCAATTAACTGTTAGCTATATTTTCACAACAACTGGACTGTTTCGGCAGTCCTTTTTTATTTTTTTAAGAGGGATTAATGTATTTTTATTGAAATATTGTAAGAATGATTAAGAATAAAAACAATAAAATAAATATAATATAAATTACTTTTTGGGAATTGTGGTGGGAGAATGGATTTATTCTTGTCTGTTCCATGTATTGTTTGGGGGATAGTAATTTTATTTAACTCCATTTTTAAATTAAAAAAAGAAAACTTTAAAGAAAAATTTGATTTTATTGGGGCTGGTGACGGTTCTGTTCAGTCAGATTTAGGGGAAATTCTATTTAGTTTTATTAGTTTCTTTCCTTGGTGGATTGTAAAAGGTTTTGTCGTTATTGTTGGTATTGGTTTTGTGTTTTTAGGTATATTGCTTCTAAATTACCCAATAGTACTATGAATCAAATTAAATCTATTTTTTCATAAATTTGTTTACTGGGATTAGCTGGCTGTTTCGGCAGTCCTTTTTCATTATCCTACTTCAACTAACTGGCAGAATAGTTGAAGATGGAAAACTAATATGAAACAAAGATACCCTTAATGTGTATGTATTGGTAAGGCGGTGAAAAAGGGGGAATTTTAATGTTTCAGTTTTTTCTAATTGTAGGGATAGTATGTATTATTATTTCAGGTGTTTTTATCGGGGCTTGGGTTGATGGAGACCGTCAAAGAGGAAATTTTTATTCGGAAACTACGGAAGACAGAAATTCCAGAACAAAAATAGCGTTAATATCTGGTCTCGTCGGCATAATTTCTTTAGTAATTTCTGGGTTAATTTATTTTATATTACATTAATCGATTCTTAAGTGCTTTACTTTAAAAAGTGAGTAAAGCCTTTTTCTTGTTGCATTTTCTCTTTAAAAGGACAAAGCCTCTTTTTTCGAAGCAAAGGGAAGGTACTTAAAGATATTGTGAAGAAATACACTTAAAGTAACGGGGCAGGTTAGTGTAATAAGTTTTGGGGAATTTTTCATGAAGAATACGGATACAGTTCATGATAAGATTCTCTGTAAAGAGGGTGCATTTTTTTGAGAAAAATTTTAAATAAGAACATTTATATTTATATAGTGGCAGTCATATTAATATTTATTTTTTTGCTTTGGTATCACTATTCTTGGTGGATAGCATTATTAAATTCAATAGCTGTTGTAATTGTTGGAGTCTTACAATACAAACCTGTACAGAAAATAAATCGTAATCGTAAGCGATATTTTCCGAGGTGGGTGCAATCTCTAATAAACACTCTTCTTCTTCTAACTATGTTCAATTTTGGAAGCCATTTTTCCGAAATAACAATACTTTGGTTTTTGGTTTTTGCAATGTTAATAGTAAATCTTATTTTTCCTGAATTACCTGAAAAATGAGGGGGAATGGTACTTTTTAAAAGAGATTTCTTGTTAAACTAACTGGGTGCTTTACTTCAAGTCTCAGCCTAAATAAGAAATGATAGAGGTGGCTAAATTGAAAATGGTGGTAAAGTTTAAAGACGGAACAATTTTAACACAATTTATTGATGTTTCTTCATTCAAAGGGAATTTTTTTAAGTTCATACAAAATAACATAAAAAATAATACCACCATTGAAACTACTGACCACACAACAGAGGAAGTAGTTTCAATGAATTGGGCAGAAGTTTATTCGTTAGAAATAATAATTGGTGAATAAATACGAATAGATAGCCGTTCTTCAACAAACGGGTGCTTGAGTTGAAAAGCAGAATTGTCATCGAGGCAGTCTTTTTTTGTTGAACTGACGAAGCAGAATAGTTAAAGAATAATTGGTAAAAAGGCAATCTCCTTTTGTCTTAATGGGCGTTACAAATTTGCAAACAAAAAGGTGATTCTTTGTATGTTGGAAAAAAGGGAAGGCATAATCAATGAAATTGTCTATGAATTTACCTCTTATCGTAATGGAAAGTACAGTATCTACCCAACCATTTCAGATTTGTATTTACTTTTGAATAAAATTATTCGTTCCAAAGTTACAACCGAATACATCAGAATCACACCATTTTATTTAAATGAAAAGGTTAAATTACAACGTGAATTTGATGAATATATGTTCTATTTGGAATGTAGGGAACAGTTTACCTTCCAAGATGAGGAATTTCATATATTAGAAAATTTAGGTAGGGATGCTAATACTGTAACATCCGATGAATTTGAAACAGGGAAAATTCTTACCCCCTTGTGCAGATACGATGACCCCAAAACTTATAAATCCTTACTCGAAGGATTCCGTAAGTTTTTAGATATGATTTTACCTCGTTTATTTGAATCTGCGAGGATTGACTTGGAGCTTACTGATGAAGACTTGGCATTCGGTTATTTTTGTTTTGAAATCCATAGTGAATAACTGTTTGTGAAACATTGTACTTAAACTATCGGGTGCTTATGCTCAAAAATGATCGCTGCTGCGGTCTTTTTTCTTGTTGTACTACCATGAAAATTAACTTCTGTGAGATCTGGAAAATGGCAATACTTAAATAGACGCAGCTCATTCATTTTTTAAAAAAGAGCGGAGCGCCTGATAAGGGTGTTTATGGACTATGAATAATGGGTTAGGATGCTTCTGTAATTGTCACAGTATAACCTAAGTTTTCTAGTCTTCGAACTGAATGGCGTACAATAGAAACTTGTCTGCCGATGGTATCTCATAGTTATGATTGAAGGCTAGTGAAGAAATAGCGAAAGCCATAGAAGAACCAACAGCGGTCAAAGAAGGAACAAAATCGAGAAAGAAAAATTGGATTATGAAAAGGGTTATCTGGTGAATAAAAGTGAAGGGTGATTTTCTGAAAGGATAGTCTTTCCTATTGGTTAAGAGATAAGAACAGGGAGCGTTCCAGACTAAAATTATAAAGAATCTGACCCATTCTACTTTGTTTTTTATCATGGTGTAATATACCTAAGAGCAACCAAAATGAAAAAAAGTAAAAGAAAGAAAAAAATATCGATAAAATAGGAAAAAATTATTCCAAACGCTGTTTTTGTTTTTCCTTGGATGAAAAAATAAATACTGAGTCCAATGACAACCATAAATCCAGCTAACATCCCCCAAGAAAAAACGTAAACATTGGAAAAGAACTTGGTAACTAAAACGACCAATCCCAAGATTATAAAGCTTACCGCCATTCCCATTGCAATATTGACTTTGTCTTTCTTCTTTATCTTTTCAATGGTCATTTTTTTTAAGCCTGCTGTCTGTGCCGCTATATAGATAAACTCATAAAGTTCTTCTATCTTTCTTTTTTCAAAATAAACATAATTTTCATTTATTTTATTAATCCTGCTGACAGCTTTATTAACAGCATTCATTATTTTTAAATTGTTCGATTTACTTTCTAATTTTTCTAAGTTGATAATGTAAACGTCAAGAATCTCATTTATTGCATTGATATATTCCACGATAAAATAGTCACTATTTGAATCATCCTCAATCCATTGAACAGTTGGCTTGTTTTTTTTCAATTCTTCAAAGGGCATAGTATCCTCCAAAATTGTATTTTGTCATCTGGCTAAAGATGTATTTGTCAATATTAATTTGAGCCAGTGTGATCACTTCAAAAGTGAGCCACTTCATTCTGAGTTATTTCCATATTTGGGGGAGGACTTGGAGTTTAGGGTATCTTGCCTCGAGGGGCAAGATACCCTAAACTCCTCGCGCGCCCGGCCTATTGGTCGCTCTCATCCCTTTGATTCATACTTTGTCTAAATCGATACGATTCTCCATTAAGAAGGAGGATATGAGCTTTATGGGTTAGTCGGTCTAGTAGAGCTGCGGTCATTTTTTCATCTCCAAAAATGGAGGTCCATTCCGTAAATTCCAGATTCGTAGTAATCATCACGCTAGCTCGTTCGTAGCGACCGGCAAAGAATTGGAACAAGAGCTCTGACCCAATTTTCGTGAACGGCACGTAGCCCAGCTCATCAATAATGATCAAATCAAATTTGAGCCATCTCTTTTCCAATGCACCTAGCTTGTGTTCTTCATTAGCCAAAAGGAGTTCTTCTACTAGTTCTGCAGCCGAGATAAACTTAACCTTATATGCATTTTTAATCATTTCAATTCCGATCCCCGTAGCCAAATGCGACTTTCCAGTCCCGCTGTTTCCTAAGAATATTATGTTTTCCTTCTTCTCCACAAAATCTCCCTTTGATAGAGTCAGAAAACGATTTCGGTTCAGACTTGGCATTAAACTAAAATCATAGCTATCTAGTGTTTTTTTGACAGGAAAAGCAGCTTGTTTAAGCCTTCTTTGTCTTTGATTTTCTTCTCTAGACTCTGATTCTGCTTCTAATAAGGCCAAAAGAAATTCCTCATAACTCAAGTTACGATTCTCAGCCTCTCTTGCGAGAGAACGGTATTGTGCGGAAATAGTCGGAATTCGTAGTTGTTTAGTAAGGTGATCTAAAAGTAGTTCAGTTGTCATTTCCTAGTGCCTCCTGTTAATTGACCGTACTGTTCAATACTGGATTTATTCACTTTGTAATCTAAAAGATTGACTGGTGTTTTATCAGTTGGAAGAGTACTGATTGGTATGTTTTGGTTTGTAAGCCTTTGTATAATTTCATGGACTTTCTCATATCGGAAAACTTGCGTTTTCTCTGCTTCCAATAAGGCTTTTGTTAAATTTTCCATACCAATGTCACGATGGAGGAGGAGAAGTCGAATGAACTTCCTATCACCTTCAGATCCTTCCTGCTCACGCATTTTCAAATGGAATCGCTTAAATACATCAGGGATTTCAGTGGTTTGGAATGCGTGAGCGTCCCGGATTGCCCGGGGTTTTTTAAGCAAGACTTCCAGATAATGATCAAGAACCGTAATCACCTGATTGCGTTCATAGGAACGAGGGTGTTCTGCGATCACACGGTTTTGAGCCACTACGATTACTCGATCGACAAAAATTTTTGCCCATACAGCTTGACCAGCATAGCTACAGGGTACAGAATAACGATTAGTTTCCACTGTAATAAGGGAAGTTTTATTTACTTTGCACGATAGAAGTTTACAAGCTTCAAAACGATTAGTAGGAAGAGGATGGAGACTCTCTTTTTCTTTCTCCCACATTTCTAGGACAGTCTCTGATTTATTAGGGACGTGAGTCCTTCCAGCTTCCTTTAAACACCAATCTTGGAGATACTCGTTCAGTTCATTAATAGATTGAACCTCAGGTAGAGGCACCAAAGCATTCCTTCTTACATATCCAACAGTGCCTTCGATACGACCTTTTTCGTTTCCACTTGCAGGATTACAGAATTCAGCTTTAAATACATAATGAGCCTGGAGACCAATAAAAGCCTCTTGTTCTAGCCGATCTCTGCCTTGAAGGATTTTTATTACAGCTGTTTTTAGATTATCAAGTAGACCTTCTGTCGGAACTCCTCCTAAGAACTCAAACGCATGAACGAAGCCATCCAGGAATGCTTCCTGTTTTGCATGAAGATATGCTCTCACAAACCGCATACGACTTGCGGAAAGTTGGACGCAGAAGAGATAAACCCGTTGTGTTCGACCCTGTAGAATAATATCCGCCTCTCCCCAGTCGAATTGGAATTGGTGGCCGAGTTGAAAATCAAGCGGTATAAATACTTCCTGAATTTGTTGCCTGCGTTTGGCTACGATTTTGCGAATGTTTGAGGCAGAGCCTTTAAAATCATATTCATCTTGTAATCTCTTGAAAATTTTGATAGCGGTATGCTTTTGCTTTTTCCAGCTCTTTAGGTCATCTTCTAACCATTGATCAATGATTGGAATTACCCGTTTTGTTTCTGGAGAATATTCCTTTGTTCCATACACGTATTTTCGTAAAACTATTGTTGGTGCTGTATTATTTTTTAGGTATTTACTCACGGTGTTACGGGAAATTCCAAGCTTTGTCGCAATTTGCCTTTGCGATAATCCTTCAACCTCTTTTAAGAATTTGATATTATGAAATTGAGCCATTTCGATCATCCTTTTCTTCCTCTCTCAATGAAGTAAGTTTGGTCACTTCCTATCATAAGAGGGGTTAATAGAATTGGGAATCATGTGGCTCATTTTTTATGTGATCAAAACGTTTAAAAGTGGCTCAAATCTAGATTATCAAAAACAAAAGACTCTTGCTAATGTACATGCAAATTAAGAAGTCCAATTCGTTGACATTGAATTGATCTTCTTTTTGATTTCCTATTTTAATTCTACAATTCCAATCGAAACACCTCTTAAACCAAACAGAACCGTTAAATTCATCTCAAATTTGTGAAGGAGTACACTTAAAGTAACGGGTGCAAGAGTTAAAGATTGGGATGGCTGCGGCGATCCCGTTTTCTTATTGTGCTAACGGGGCAGGATAGTTGAAGAAGGAATTTCCAAGCGTTTTGACCAAATCGATAGTAGCGAGCCTCAAACTGTTCTAAATTTCTTGGCCTGATAATGCGTGCTGTTATTGCAGGATTGGACATAACCTAGGCAACTGCAAGGGTTGCGGGTTGCAGACTAAGTGCCATTTTCCGCAGCAAATGCATTAAATCGGTCTGCTACAACAAAATTCATTTCATCCGCAAAAGTGATCCGTATATCTTTCTCTTTAACTAGTCGCCCTTAACCTGGACGTTTATTTACCTCATATTTTCCTATAAGAATTTCAGCATCTAAAGGACACCGCAAATAAAACCATAATATGAACGGGAGCTTTAGTCTAAATAATAGATAAAAGAACACATATTATATACGTGTTCTCTTCCCACAGTATGAAAGCTATACCTCTTTTAAATTAATTATTAACATAAATTTTTGAAATATTAATTATTGCTCCTTTCCTTTGCAAGCGAATCCCGATCACTCGCTGTTGGAGGCTGCTCTAACCATCCATTTTTTATCATCAGGTTTGCTCCGTCTTCTGCAAATAGTAAAAGTTCTAAAATTAGTCGAATGTAATGAGCACCTATATCTCTTCTTGAATTGACACTCATAGCAGAACCATAATATGCAATAGATAATTGTGTAGATAATTGAATTTGGTACATTATATATCTATCTGAAAAGGTCATAGAAGTTGAGTTAGTAATCATCGATTGCCAAGAAATGGGTGAATTTAATTTCTCTTCATGAAATACCGATTCAAATATTTTTATTTGTTTATTGGCAATGTCAAGACCTCTCGTGAGATATTGACGAACCTCTTTGGATTGGGCTACTTGGATAAATCCCACTTTTAAAGCAGCATGTAAATGCATTTTAAGCATGTTAAAATTAATATCTCCAATTTCCATAACATTCAGCGGTCGACGTTCTCCCAACCATCCAGTTAAAAAACTTTGGTGTTTTACAAAATCGATAGAATCGGGTGGTGAAATAATAGGAGGTCGTGTGTAAAGTCCTTTCGTAAGCATTACATCAATGGATTGATCAAAAAGCATCATCGTTTCGGTCATGCAGGTTGTGTAATACTTCCGTAAGTCAGATCGAATAGAAGTACTAACTGACAAAGAGTATCCAGTCAACCCTTGCAAAGTCATGATATACAGATAATTTAGGTAGAAAGGGTCTTGAAAAAGACGAGGTGCGTTAATGTTTACATCTTCTTTTTCTGTAAACCCATGTGGAATAGGGTAGTTTTCTTTTAACATGAATGCTGTAATTTCTTGAACATGCATTTTTGATAATCCTAAGGCAGTTTGGTAGAGTGATTTGACTTCGTGATCTTCGATATGCTCGAGTGAATAACGAAAAAAACAAATAGACATTGTATCAAAAATGTATTGAGTCCAAAGGCTTGCAATTTCTGGAGCAGTTAATCGAATTGGATTATTCGTCTCCAAGGTTTATCCTCCAATATATACGGAATTGTTAAGAGTTCTTATTCTTTTCTCAGTGAATAAAAAATATGTAAAAAAATTGAAAACTGTGATAATCCCAAGATTATAATGATTGATTGGATATTTGTTTGTTTGATATTAAATTGTTCATGTAAGTTTTTACGAAGAAACTTCAGCAGGGTTCGAAGCAGGAGGGTCAGTAATTCCTTTTATTATTCGGGATAATTGGTAGCTATTCTTCGGTAATTACTATCAAAAAAACAACATAGTTATTAAGCTAACGGGTGCAAGAGTCCAAGATTGGGGTTGCTGCGGCAGCCTTTTTCTTGTTCAACTAACGGAGCAGGTTAGTTGAACAAGCTAATATTCTATTCAAAGGATATTTAACGGCAGATTATAAAAAAAGAGCCCGTAGGCTCCCTGAAACAATGTTTAAATAATTTGCTTAAAAGAATCTGCGTCTTCTTCTTTCGAATTCAAAGCGTCTTCTTCTCTCGAATTCGATTTCAATTTCAATACGTCTTCTTCTATCTATTTCGATTTCAATTTCAAAAGGGAAAAACCGTCTTCTTCTAAAATCGTCACGAAAAAACAGGGACTTTTTCAGTGCCCAATTTTTTATTAACCCTTTTTTTCTAAAGTATCAATTTTAAAAAACCATCTTTGAAAAATTCGCTCAAGGTAATAACATATCCACATTGTTATAAAACTCCAATACCCTGTCCATTTTTTATATCTTATCAAATTTGTGTACTTTACAGCAAAAAGTTCAAAGATGGTTAGTATCGAAGTGTGAAAACAGTAGTAAAGTGTTTTTACAATATTTGATTTATTTTCTGGAAAATACAGAATAAATAAGGAGGATAACGCTGGATAGACAAAGTATTCAAATGTAAAGCTTGACTTATTTGATTTTTTGAAAAATAAACGTTTTGGATAGGAAATTAAATTTTTCTCTACAACTATTAAACCGAATAACCAAGTTATTAATTGTTTGAATAAGAAAGGAAATATTGCTTCTCGAATCCTCTTCCTTGGAACAAACTTAATCAATAATAACGAAGTAATTATCCATGCTGAGATTTCTATTGCTTTATCTAATTTACTTTTCATCAATTTTCACATCCATTTTTTTGAATATTGTTTCCTTTTGATTAGGACAATATTCGGATATATTAGCTAGATTAGTTGGTGAATAGTACGAACAAATTGTGCAATAAATAGGATGTCCTTGTTCAACTAACGGGTGCAAGAGTTGAAGATCCAGCTGCCATTTTTGGCGGCTTATTTCTTATTAACGGGGCAGGTTAGCACAAGAAGGATTGTTAATTCAAGTCGCCGAATTTTATTTTTGTGAAAGGGAGAATATTCGGGGATGTGACAGGAAGAAGGAATGATAATGCTACAACAGATTAAAATAGGAAAATGGTTAATAGAAGCTGATATTGATAAGACACGAGAATTTTACAGCAAAGATATACCAGTCTGTAATTGCTTATACTGTAAAAATTATGTTGAAGCTTGTAAGAATTTAAGGACTACTGTTTCTGATGTATTCACTAAACTAGGGATTAATCCAGCAAAACCAGCACATCTTTCTGAACTTCCTACTGAGGAAGCGAGGACACGGTTATACTTAGGGCATTATCATCTTGTGGGAAGAGTGCTAGAAGGAGAATTGTGTACAGACACTAACTTTAATGAAAAAAATACTATTGAGGTAACCAATTTCACAGTTGGATTTTCAGAGGATTTAGAGTTTGTACCAGAAGGATTCCCAAACCCTGTCCTACAGTTAAGCTTTGATGCTAAAATTCCTTGGGTTCTTAAAGAAAATCCAGATGATTGAGTAAGAGTCTTGTGCAACTAACGGGTGCTTATGTTAAAGATGGGATGGCTGTGGCGATCCCGTTTTCTTATTGTGCTAACTGGCAGGTTAATGAAAGAAGATTTGGTGAAAAATGATAAGAAATCATAACCTACAAAAAGGAAATGAGTAAAGTGTTTTTTAACATTATACTGGTTTTTGTGATACCGTGGATTGTTGGACTTCTTCACCTATATAAACAGGATAAGGTGTTAATACCCGTGATTGGTTCATTTTTTAGCGTTATTGCTTTTACGATAAACGAATTTGGTTTTTATTTTGGTTTTTGGGAGGTTCTACCTTCTTTTAATCAAAAAACCTTGTCAGCATTACCTTTTAATTTAGGTCTTTACCCTATTTTAGCTAGCTACTTAATATATTTTATAAAGAAATATAAGTACCCATACTTAGTTCTTCTTCTAATGACAATATTTACAACTTTAATCGAAATGATATTTAGTTACTTCGGAAGGGTAATTTATAGTAATGGCTGGAATAATATTTGGACATTCTGTTCGTATATGTTTCCTTATATTTTAGTGTATTGGTTCTATACATATTTAAAAAAGCTAAAGATTTTAAAATAGTCTATTTCAACTAACAGGGTGCAAGAGTTTAAGAATAGGGTTTGCTGCGGCAGCCCTTTTCTTGTTGAACAACGGTGGCAGGTTTGTTGAACAAGGACAATTGCTTCGTTGCAATTGTTTAATAAAAAAATTCTAACAGTATATCCTAGAAAAGAACTTATTTTTGTGTTTTAGATGGGGATGTATTCAATGTGGTTTCTTTATGCATCTATTGTTCTGTTTAACCTGACTGCATTTCTGATGAAAAAAAAATTACGTCCTATTGAATATTATGCAAGCATTTTTTGGGGCTTATTTAATGCGGAGTTAGCTGATAGATTTACGGATAAATATAATATGTATGGATTTTTCGAACCTTATTTCATAGAAGCTAAGACTTTACTTATTATTTTAGATATATACCCAGCTGCAATTATGCTTATTATTAATTGGTATCCTTTTAACCGACCATTAATTAATAAGTTTTATTACATATTATGTTGGTCTGCTTTTTCTACCCTTTACGAATGGTTATGTCTAAAAATGGGATTCTTATATCATAAGAATTGGAATATGTGGTTTTCTGCTGTTTCTTATCCTATTTTATATGGGGTGTTATTATCCAACCTAAAATTTATTCGCTGGTTAGAAAAAAACAAATAGTTCAAGTGCTTAAATATCATATTGTGAAGAACTGCACTTAAAGTAACGGGTGCAAGAGTTAAAAAAGCAAAGCATCTCGACTGCATTGCTTTTTTTATTGCTAAAAATACTTCCTATAAGATTCCTGTCTGATGCTTCCGCTTAATTGCGCATAAATCCGGGTAGTTTCACTTTTTTCATGACCTAATAAGCTTTGAATAACATCGAGAGGTGCTCCATTATTCAATAAATGGGTTGCATAGCTGTGCCTAAGTTGATGCGGATGAATGTCTTTGTTAATGCCAGCACGATTGGAAATCCGTTTCATTATGTATCGCATCGTGGCAATACTCATTCGATGAGGTTCGCGTTCCGTGACAAAAATCGCAGGATCCCTGTCTACACGATTATCCAGGTATCGTTTTAACCAAATTTCGCAGCGAATATTAAAATAGACCTCCCGTTCCTTATCGCCCTTACCTCTTATAACAGCGGACCGGTTCGACCAATTAATTCTATCCCTATCTAAGGTAACAACTTCTCCTATTCGGCAACCAGTGGAGAACATGAATTCAAACAGAGCCTTTTCCATTGGGGAACAACAGGCTTCCCGTAAATGTTCAATTTCCATTTCGGTCAAAAATTTAGGAATACGTTTACCGGTTTTAGGTTCTTTTATTTTAGTTGCTGGGTTTTTGGCAATATGCCCTTCTTCATGAGACCATCGAAATAATGATTTCATAAAACGAATTCGATGAGCCAAACTTGCAGGCTTTAGGCTTTCACTTGATTTTGCTAAATAAGCTTTTAATTGATCCGTAGTGATTGTATCAAGTTCAACATCATTAAAAAAGCGTATAAGTAAGCCGGACTGTAGTTTATATGCTTTTAATGTTTGCGGCGAAAAGCCTTCAATCCGTTTATCAGATTCATACGTTTCCCATGCTTGAGTTAATAACAAGTTCATCTCTCCCCAAAAAATTCTTTTTTTCAGGAATTATTGACCTGTTTCACGAAATTGAAACTGCGGCTCTTATTAAGCTAAAGGGGCAGGTTTTTTCAATTAGCACTCATAATATTTAGTTAATAATGAGGGAAGATTAACGAAAAAGAATTGTAAGAGGTGCAATATGAAACAATTTATTTTAAGCATATTAATCGTCTCAACTTTTTGTATTTATCCTTTACAATCAAAGGCAGCAACTTTCCCTTGCAGTATAGTCTTGGAACCAATAGATAAGAAACTTGAAAATGCAAAGGGCACAGCATTAATTTATAAAGTACGGTTGCGTGAGCCCGGTTTCGTACGAACTAATATAAGTATCCTTGGAGTTCACCTTCCTGAACCATCTTCTTTTGGCAATTACAACAGTTATGAAGGATTCGCCTTTAAGCCAAGTGAAATAAGTTGGCGTTTCGGACTTTATCCTACTCCAGAAATAGATAGTCCGACTTGGGCAGGAAGATTTGATGAAATAACAGCAAAAATGGAAAATATAGAAGTGCAGGTTCGTCTCTCAAATACAAAGAATGAAAAATTGGGACCACCTATATTAAGAGGTAATATCAATAAGTGTAAGTAACACTAAAGCTAAGTTGCATTACTTCAACAATGAGGTAATGTTTTTTTTATTATAAGGACCATTACGCCAACAATTTTCAAGAAGGCTTTCTACTAAGAAAACTTTGTGAAGATTTACACTCTTAAACTACCGGGTGCTTTACTTCAATAAGGAGTAAGGCTTTTTTATTGCACTAACGAAGCAGGTTACTTTAAGAAGGAAAACATTTTCTCATAGCGAAATTACTATACATTAAATCAATTTTAGGGAGATAATTTTATGTTGGATTTAGATAAAACAAGAGAAAAAATTATTGCTTTAGATGAGTCAGATGCTAAAAGCATTGTAATGATGACCGCCTCTTATTTGGAAATGGCAAAAAGTGGAAAAGGTGACTTTACAAGTGATAAATGTGTAGATGCACTAATAAAGCTATTAAATAACATCCCTGAACCAGATGTACTAAGAGAGATGTATAAGAAAAAGCGACAAGAGAATTAAACAAAAGTTCTTATTCAGCTAACTAACGGGTGCAAGAGTTAAAAAGGTGGTTGCGGCTTCGATCACTTTTTCTTGTTCCACTAACGTAAGCAGGTTAGCATTCCTGTAGAGAGTTAATTATTGACTTTGATAAAAAAGGAGCTCCTCAGTAAGATATGAGTATAGACACCACTCTAACTCAAAACCTTAGGAGGAACCCCTACTATGAAGTTTAAAATGCAAGACAAACAAAATCAACTAATTGAAAGAATTTCCGATAAACACCTCGTTGTTGGTGTGGACATTGCTCAACAATTCACGTCGCTCGAGCAGTGAATTTCCGTGGAATTGTAGTCGGCGATCCTCTCACATTTGAAAATAACGAAGATGGATTTACTATTTTATTGCAATGGATTAACAAACTAAAAAGGACTAATAATTTAAATACAGCTATAGTCGGCATGGAACCTAATGGACATTACTGGATTAAATCTATCAAAATGGCTTTTCGAACAGAATATTGATGTAGTAACAGTAAATCCGTACCATGTAAAAAGGAATAAAGAGAATCGAGATAATACCCAGTCAAAAAGCGATAAAAAAGATGCACTAGTTATCGCTGATATGGTGAAGAATGGTTACTATTCCATCGTTCGTCCAACTTCCGAATCATATGAAGAACTTCGAGTTCTTATGTCTAACCGTGATGTGATTGTTAAGCGTCTTGTAAATTCAATCAACCAATTAAATCGTTGGGTAGATGTTGTCTTTCCAGAGCTCCGACAAGTTTTTAAAGACGTGAAAGGTAAAGGGGCAATCGCAACCCTTCGCTTATTTCCTACCCCGATGGAATTGCGTTCAATGCAACCTCAAAACGTTGTTATCGGGTGGAAGTCACTGATGAAGAGACAGCCTGGATTAAAAAAGGCCCAATTACTTATTCATTTAGCTAAACGTTCGATTGGCACTAAGCAAGCACTTGATGCTTATAAATTTCATCTACAACAATTACTAGAGGAATTTGACCTCGCAACAACACAACTCGAAAGAGTTGAAAAACAAGTCACAGAAGTACTTAAACAAATTCCTTATGCTAATCAATTGCTTACCATTAAAGGAATTAGTGAGATTTCATTGGCAGGTATATTAGGGGAAGCTGGAGATTTAAGTGGCTTTGCCCACGGCAATTCTTTATTACGTCATGCAGGTTTACACCTAGCTGAAGCAAGTTCGGGAAAGTGGAAAGGTCAAATTGTCATTTCTAAACGAGGAAGATCTAGACTGCGGCGATTCCTTTACTTAGCGACGATGAGCCTTGTCATGAACAACCCTGAGTTTAAAGCTATTCACACATTAAATGTTAAGGTGAAAAAAATCAAGAAGATGAAATCAATTATGAAATTGGTTGGTAAACTAGCTCGGATATTTGTAGGAATAGCCAAACGAAATGAATCCTATTGTCCAGAAAAATTACAACCTTTAACTTCTTTAGCAGCATAAGAACTAATAGATTCTTAAAAACTCTTTCTAGTTTCCCCGAAAGGGTAAACTCCAATAAATTATCATAAATAGTGATTGTTAGCTTTACACTTATCGAATGTTGGCTTATTCGTAGGATTTCAAATATGTACGGAGTACCAGATTTATTGAACAAAAGGGCACTGACCCATCAGGTTAGCATAACTGGCCTCCACCCCTTGGATAGGCATGTCGAAGGAATGATAGGGCAATTGACCCGTTGAGACATGGGAGGGAAAGCCTCCAGGGGCGGCGTGGAGAATATACATCATATGGTAAAATATGGAGTTGGATAATACTCCTTTATTTCACTATGCCTTCACGGAGCCATAATGATCTGAACTCATTTCATTTAATCGTTAAATCCATATCAAGGGTTATGAAATCCTGCGAATAAGCGAGTATTCGTGAGAAAATCGTATTAAACTGAGGGAGTTCAATAAGAATGTTTAACCAACGAAGAAGGATTTGATATTATTTTGATTAAAACAATTAGGGTGGGATTCAAGTGCAACGTGAAAAATGTCCTTGTTGTGGATTTCCAACATTAGAAGAACGTGGGAATTTTGAGATATGTGAACTTTGTCATTGGGAAGATGATGGACAAGATGACACATATGCAGATGAAGTTTGGGGCGGACCAAACGGGGATTACTCTCTAACGGAAGCAAGAAAGAATTTTAAAGAAAATCTTATTATGTATAGAGATAAAAGAAATATCCTTAGTCAAACCGATAAAGAAATTAAAACAAAAAGGGATTTAATTAGTGCCTTCGTAGAATTAGACAAATGTGAAACAGATTCGTTAAAAATTTACGCACTTTGGAACGAAATAAAGTCATACGAAAAGATGTTATTTGAAGCCTCTTCTTCAATGGAAATAAAAATCATTCTATTTGGTGAAGAATTGCCGTCATTAAAACACATTGAGAAGATTACAAATAAGTATTATAAATACTATCAAAAAGACAAGGGAAAAGAAGATTTTAATAAAGAAGATTACTATGAGATTTGGATAGAGGAACGAAATACTGGGCTTAAAGTGAGGAATCGACATTATACTCCTACTGTACCAGTAAAGAAAGAATTGTTACCTGATTAAAAATAAATAAGGCTCTCGTTTAATAGGGGGAGAATTTTAATTATGAAAGTTTATCGAGCCGTGGGGATGGTTCATTTGAAGGTATATAACGGGAATTTGATGCTTTCTGAAAAATGGATGAGTAAAATTAATCGGGAAACCATTTTTGAAGCAAGTAACCCTAACATAGATCATATTGTCCTTTGTAGTTGGGGAGGCTCTATTACATTAGAGGTTTACGACTGGTTAACCACACATAATGTTGCATTAACCATTGTTGACGAACACGGAAATGTACATGCTGAACATATCCCACCAAAGTTTATTTCAGCAGTGACAAAAAGTAAACAAATCCTACTACCTGAAAATAAAAAATTGGAATTAGCCTCTACACTGATTTTACAAAAAATCAAAGGACAGCAGGATAATCTAAATTGGGCATATGAAAATAATTTATTAAAACAATCTGTTCAACTAGACACTAATTTTGATGGTGCTTCGATTGATGAATTGAGAATATTTGAAGCTGTGCAATCAAAAACATATTGGGGCAATTTAGCACAAATTCAAATGAAATTTAACAGACCAAAAAAAGTTCCTAGCAGTGAATGGCACTTTGTTGGTTCCCGAACATCGATAAAAACCAATTCACCAAAAAAAGCGATAACACCGTTCCATGCTATCCTTAATTACATCTATACGTTGACATCTACTCGAATAAAACGATGTTTAGTGGATTATCGGGTCGATCCTTCTTTGCCTATCATGCATGCGTTGAATGCCTATAGAAGTAGTTTGGTTTATGACCTTATTGAACCCATTCGACCTATGATCGATAAAAAATTACTGACAAGCTTACAGAAGGATAATTCCTTATATGCAAGGGTTGAACATTTTATATATTCCGATGGTGTTTGTTTGCTAGACCCCGATTATGCAAACTTGTGGCATAATCGGATTTTGAATAAAGAACTGGATAAACAGATAGAAACCATTGTTCAGGCTTATGTACAAGCTTTAAAAGACTATCGTTAAACGATGGTCTTTTATTATACTAACGCACCCGTTAGTTCAACAATAAAATTACTTAAATAATCGTTTAAACTCTTTTAATATTGCTACGAATAAGAATATCGAACCAGTGACACAAAACAAGCCTATAAATATGCCAATTGTTCGGTGGTCATAAATATAAGTACAGTATTTCACAATCTAACTCGTTAATCTAACTAGGAAGAGTAGATGCCTTATTTAGGCATCCTACACTGTTAGTTAATAAGCACCATTTAAATACCAGAATATAAAATTATAAAACGAAGATTTTTGTGACTATACTAAAAAATTAATATGGTTTAGGTTGATAAAAATAATTGGGTTTTTTAATGACATTATTATATGGTTTGTGGAAAATATGGGTTGCAGCTGGTGACATTGGTGGAATAAGCCACGTCCAGTCGCCTGTAATAGACCTTTCACTTGCCCTTTCTTTTTCTTCAAATTTTTTGAATTGTTGTGCAGCCGTATGATGGTCTACAATACTAACCCCATCCTCCTTATAGGAATGTAAAACTGCTGTATTCAATTCTAAGAGTGCCCTATCCTTCCATAAAGATATATTACTTTTTATGTCCAACTCCATTAATTTTCCTATTTGAGGAAGCATATTATACCGCGATTCATCCGCAAAGTTCCTTGCTCCTATCTCAGTCCCCATATACCAGCCATTAAAAGGAGCAGCGGTATACGTAATGCCTCCAATTTCTAAAATCATATCCGAGATCATCGGTACTGCATACCATTTCAAATTTAAATCATTAAACCATTTGTAATTGGGATGACGAATTGGCACTTCGAGAAGAAGCTTTTCTGGAATCTGGGCTACTTTTGGATGATGATCATTTACTTGAACGACTAAGGGTAAAACATCGAAATTTCCAAACTTCGGTTCCCATCCTAAATCTATACAGGTCTCGGTAAAGGAAATGGAGTGTGGATCCCCTAAAACACCTTGTTCCGTTTTGTAACCTGCATAGCGAATTAATTGGTGATTCCAAATACGAACTTTTTGGTTCGAGGCTTTTTGTGAAAAAATGGTGATTGTAGGGCGTATTCGACCCTTATTCGTTGCATATTCGATGTGTTCAAATAAGGCTTCGATAATTTCTTCTTCTGTCTTTAGGTTCCTCTTATCGATCACGTTTAATTGATCCCAAAATAACCTTCCTATACAACGGTTACTATTACGCCAAGCCATTTTTGCCCCATATTCAAGCTCTAGGTTGGTGTGTTCATAAAAACCTTTATTTCGTAACTGTTCATTCAATTCATTCAATCTATGTTCTAGTTCTTGCTCCGTTTTATTTAATTCTCTATAACAAGTCCGGATAAATTCCTCAGCTTCCTTTAGTAAATCATTAATCAAAACAAATCCTCCTTGGGTAGATGGTAGATAATATCCTATTATGTAAAAAGGATCTAAATCTAAACAAATAATATTGTTACAAAATCAACTTTACCATTTAACCCAAAGAGATTTCCATCCCATTTCAACAATCCTGCCCCGTTACTTGAATAAGAAAAAGGCTTTACCCCTAATTGAAGTAAAGCACCCGTTAGTTGAAATAAGAACTCTATTCGTTTTCAAATTTTATTTTCTCCGCCAATAAGTCCCTCTTGCCACATTTGATAAATGTAAAGGGTGATAGAGATTATTGTCATTATTAATATCCCTTCAATAGGCGATAAATTTCCTGCACTGGTTGTAATTTTGAGTTTTTTCCATAAAGCCAGCCCTGAAACCAAATGAATAGATACAATCTACAATCAAATTAACAACGAAATAAATCCAAAATTTACGAAATGTAAAATAAAATATCCATATGGTCCCAACCAAAAAAACACCATAAACAGTATGTGTTTGTGCAACTTTATCCCAAGAAAAAAGAGTTTCTTTATACTTCCACCAACCATACTTCCAAGCAACTTGGTACATTATTGTATTTATCACCGTTGCAAATAAGGCAACAGGCATATATCTACGAAGAGCAGAGTTGTTCAAAAAGAATAAGGAAAGCCAGGGTAATAAAAAGAAAGCCCATAAAACGAGTTTTATCATATATATAGTCTCCTTTTATTCCTATCTTGTTATAGCCTTCTCAAAATCCCCTTTAACCATCCATTTTATTCAACTATTCTGCTTCGATAGTTTAAGTACAAACTTTCACAATCTATCTTGTGCGAAATGGAAAAAGGCGACCTTCTTCTTAAAGTATCGCACCCGTTTGCTAAATATCATACTTTATCAATACCATTACCAGCTACAACAAAGTGAGGACTGCCATCCTTACGATTAAAGAATCTCCAGAATTCACTGTATTCATCATCTTCTGAACTGTCTGGGAATACTTCCAACACAAAACCATCCGATAAAAATAACTTTAATCCTCCAACATCATCAGACTCAATGCTTTCTACAATAATATTTTCTTGTACGCTTTCCAAGAAGGGTTTAATACGCTCATCAAATCTATTGTTTCCTTGAACATCCCAGTCAAAGTCCCCGTCATCTTCATCCCATCCTGAAAATGGAGAATAAAAATCTCTTGAGGCTACTAAGATTTTATCACTTTTGGAAATACGCCAAGAACATTGAATATTTAAAGCATATTCAGCTACTGTTTTGGTTTCTCCTTTCCTGGTTACTGAAATCAATTCACCAAATCCAAGCCAAAAAAGGTTAGAAGCTCTCCCAGCGTATTGTAATTTCAAATACAATATTTACTTAATGCGGATTTAATTTCTTCTTTCATCCTCGTCTCCTTCTGCTAATAAAAAGCTATTATCTGTTATTTTATCCATAACTCTTGTTGAGCTAACCTGCTCGTTAGCTCAACAAGAAAAAATGACCGCCGCTGCGATCATTGATGGAAATCGATCTTTCACTCAAGCAACCCGTTAGTTGAAAATGACACCATATGTTTTATTAGGCTGTGTTAACGTTCATGTGCTTACAAAGTCTAAATAACATAAAAATTTGTAGAGCAAACCATACAATAAATAAGAAAATAAGTATTGGTTCAAGTTCCTGAAAGAAAAGTAAAAGAATATTGGGTAACATTAATGCAAGACTTATGCCCATTAATATCTGGGATTTTTTTATTAAAGCAATAATAAAAAATATTATTGAGAAGCCTGATACTAACCAAATAATAATTGCCATATACCAAAATATAAATATTTCAAAAAATACATTTCCGCCCATTTTAATTCTCCTATCAGATTTTTATTAATAAACTTACACAAGAAAAATATACCACTTACTTATAACTCACGAACCAATTTATGTTTTTATATTTTTCGTCAAATGTAAACATTCTTCAGCTAGTCGAGTAGAAGGGAGCCTTTTTACCTTGCGGTAAATTGTACTCCACCCTCCGGGTAGAAAGGTCGCCCAATTGGCGACTCAAACCCCCACAGAACCCGGCGTGCGGATTTCCCGCACCGGGCTCTTCAGAAATTGCTTCACAGTTTCGCGTACATTTTTAATTCCGAAAATGGAATTGAAAGTTTAGGACGCTTTAGAGGAAAAAACGACTTAATCTTATTGAACTTTTCCCACGTTATATAGCTCTTTTGGCTTCTACTACTTAACATTCTTCTCCAATAACGTTCCGTAATTTTATAGATTTTTGTTATTGACCGAAGATTGCCAGCCATACCATAGTAATTGTAATGACCTCTAAGAATTTGATTTATCTTCTCAACTTGGTCTTTTATAGACCAATGTCTGATAGTACGAAGTACTTCTTGGATTTTATTTACACTTCGCTTAAATCTGGTCTTCTCGGTTTTCCTACCTACCATGAAATTACCCTTACGGTTTTTTGTACAATAATGTGTAAAACCTAGGAAATAGATCGTTTCTAATTTCTTTCCTTTTTGCAGGGCATGTTTACTGGCAAACCGTCCAAACTCTACTAACCTAGTCTTATTAGGTTCAAGCTCTAATGAGAATTTCCTTAATCTTTTCACAAGGACTTTCCCAAACCTTATTGCATCTGAACGATATTGAAAACACACTACAAAATCATCGATATATCTTATTAGATATGACTCTCCTTTGAGTCTTGGTTTTATTGCTTTCTCAAACCACAAATCCAATACATAGTGAAGATAAATGTTACTTAATAGTACACTAATTGAACCACCTTGCGGTGTTCCAGTTTCACTGGCATAAATATCCTTACCTTCCATTACACCTGCTTTTAACCATCTTTTAATCAGACTAATAATTCTAGGATCACCAATCCTATGTTGCACGAATTTAATTATCCAATCATGGTCTAAGGTTCCAAAGAAGTTCTTCAGGTCGGCTTCCAGCACCCAGCTAACTTTCTTCCCTGAAATAATCTCATTAAGGGTAGCTAAGGCATTATGTGCTCCCCTATTTGGCCTACCACCGTATGAACAATTTAGAAAGTCTTGTTCATAAATTGATGAAAGTACCGTTGCTGTACTTCTTTGTAAAGCTCTATCTGCCACCGAAGGTACTCCGATCGGTCGTTTTTCTACTTTCCCAGGTTTAGGTATCCAGACCCTTCTTACTGCTGGAGGTTTATAGCTATGTCTGTAGATTGAATTCATCATATCTCCAACCCAATTTTCAAACTCAATTATAGCCATATCCCTTGAGGTACCATCAATGCCAGGTGAAGTGTTCTTTGGCATATGGTTTAAACTAGTCCAAATCAACTCTTTTGTAATGTGATGTGCTAATGATGTAAATTGTAGTTTTTCATCTTGTTGAGCTTTTACTGCTATTCTCTCTAATCCTGTTGTCATGATTGGTTTCTCCTTACTTTGAATTAAGGACCGAAATCTTCCATTGAATGAAGCTCATGTTTCCTTAGATTGATTCAATTTCCGCTAACCGCTTCCCCATGTAATAGGCTCTCCCTATCTCAGAGTACTATCAGTTAGTAAGACTTCCAATAAACCATCGAATTCTCCTTGCTTTGTGGGCTTGTTGAATTCTTATCTATATGTTATAGAAGTTTATTGGATCTCCCTTGTTCCCAAAGGAATCCATTGATGACATGCCGTAGGTACGAATCCCGGGAGTAACGATAATACCCTTGCCTATAGCGGTTATTTCATTGTTGCCTTCCCCATTGAGAGAAAAGGTCGGCTACTCCACATCACGTTTAATTTCGGGACTAATTATCCTTTTCACTTTATTCCGGCCTGCCATCTTCCTGTCTACGCTTCGCAGTACACGTTACCGTGTACCACGCAAGACTCGGTACAAGACTGCTGGCTAAGCATTATCTAGACGACTATCTCAAGTCGTATGTATTCCTTGAGCTTTCAAGGCGCAACCCTCACAGAACCGTGCTTGCGCTATTCACGCACACGGCTCCTCCTAGTTACCATTCATAAAATGTAGCTAATCTCTTAGATTCAGATTTTGCTAATTCTGCTATCCTTAGTAGTTTTGTTTCCATTTATCCCTACCTCTGAGTGTAGTAAATGTTTCCCTAGTAAGGGCGATAACTGGTAGCTAGCCTTTCCTCCATCGGCATTACCCAACTTCATTGGTACTACGCTGCTATCCGACTCCCTACACAGCATTTGGTTTCCTTGCTTTTTATCGCTTGTACACCATACTCTTCTAACAAGAAAAGACCGGTAGGGTCTCCCGAGTTGCCGTATCATATCGATGTGTAACGTGCCAAGGTCTCTGACTCCAGAGAGGTTTTATCCATCTTGCCCTTAACGAAGGATAAAATGTAGCTTTCTGCTGCAGGTAAAGCATCAGCCCTCTCGTTTTACTAACATTATGGAGCTCAATCCCTTCAACCAATTGGCTTTCGGCCCGCCACCTAACTATCTACGCTTAAAGACTAAAGTTACCTTTACCCCTCCAAGACTCGCTACGAGCGAATGGCTAGTTCTTACTCGACGGGAATCCCACCCGCTATATGATACGACCTAGGCTCGGCCGCACACCTGCCCTTTAGTTTAATAAGAAAAGGTGATTACCCTTTGGTTCAGTAATCACCCCTGTCATTTCTATTTAATAAAGTTTATTTTATTTTCCTGACACCATTCAATCGCAATTTGTTTAAAACACTCGTCACGGTATGAATACCATTGTTCTTCCATTTCAAAATCTATTATTTTGTCCTTAAACCTTCTAAAGGCACCCTTTTCCTTAATTGCCCTTAATAAGGATTCCTGTTTACTTTGATCACTTACTGTTAAGCAAAATTTTTCCATTATTTCATATTCATTCACTTCATATTTAGTAGGTAGTTCTTTGTAATTCTCAAAGTTTTCAACTACATCAATAGCAACTTTTCTATCTTCTTGTTCCCATTCAGGTAAATGATCGAACGGTTCTTCCTCTTCAGCAGCTCTTAAATTTTCCGAAGTTACTGAAATAATTTCACCCGCTTTAATACTTAGAAATGTACGAGATTCTTCAAACTGCATTTCCAATTCTTCAACAATAGATTGGAGCTTTACTGGATTATTCAATTATTGATCACCCTTTGTTTTTTTAATAATGCACCCGTTAATTCATAAAGGGGTGCAATCTTCTTTTTTTTAGTTTCCACGAACTGTTCAAACATTTTTTCGCTGTTTCCATTTCACATAATAATAGGCAGCCAATATTATTATGAAGGTGGATGCAAAATTCAAAAGCAAAAGACCGAATTTTATCCATAAACTAAGTAACAACTTCTTTACTCCTTATTGAGCAGTTTGTGCTTATAAGTCATTAAATCCAGTTTTTTCAATTTCTTATTAAACTAAACTGCGATGAGAAGCCAAATAAAGAATATTCCTTTGAACTTCTTATTCCATATCCATGATCAACTAAACTGCTTACCTACTCAAGGGATCAGATATGGTCTTTATATTGTTTTAAAAAAAACTCACCAAGTATTATAATATTGTTTTTAAATAAATTTTGTCTGTTGTTTTGAGAAGCTCTGTAATGAAATGAATGGGCAATTGTATTAAAAAAGAAAATTAATTTCGTCTGAGAGCGAATCTCAGACAGGTCCCACACTTTAATTCTATAAAATGTTTTTGTATTTTTTAATCAAAGAACTTGGAGGAAGAACATAGATAGAACAAGCATTCTGTGATAAAATGTAAGTAAAGATAATTAGGTATTATCTTTACTATACATAATATGATTATTTATAACTAATCCTTAGGAGGTCAAAAAATGAATTACTTGACTCTTCTTCAAAATATGAATGGTGAACAGTACTTAACCCATTTACAGGAGAATCTAAGATCTCGTCATCTACTTGATGAGAATCGGAACCTCACTCTCGAAAATAGTACCGAACAGGATTTTCTTGAAATGTTTTTTTTAGAGAAATTGTTCCCGCAAGATAAAAAGCTTTCTTCCCACACGATTAAAGCTTACCGCTCGGATGCGAAAACGCTGCTTACTTTTCTGACTGAACATTCTCTTTCCTTTCGGGATATCGGATTTCCAGAAATAAAAGCGTATAACCAATTTATCAAAGAAAAGTACGCAGCCAAATCTGCCATACGAAAATTGGAGTTTTTCAGAAGGTTATTGGACTTTGGTTATGAGACGCAATTTTATAAAGCCCACCTATCTACTTGGATCTCCAAGCCGGTGTCTAAAAAAGGTCACTATATAATAGAAGAAACTCGTCACGCAGAAGGACAAACCCGATTGCAAGTCAGGGAATTGAATCAGAGGGATGCTGAATTTCTTATTTCTTTCTTTCCTAAAATTGTAAAGGCAACAAGAAATCGAGAACAATTGGAGAAAAGGAATTTGCTGATTGGTTACTTACTCTATACGACAGGACTTCGTGCAAGTGAGCTTTTAAGCTTAAATTGGGGAAGTTTTCGATACAATCGAAAAGGGTATCTATTTGCAGATGTCATTGGAAAAGGGAATAAGCCTCGATCGATTCCTGTAAGAGAAGAAACAAAAGAAATTCTATTTAACTATCGAAAATGTTTGGACGAATCCGTTGAAATCAACATGCAAGATACAAGTCCGCTTTTTTTCGCTTTATATAATAAAATTGAACCACTTGTAAATAAAAAACGATTAACATACCCTGCCCTGTATAAAATCGTGAAAGAAGCGGTTCACCTTGCTGGGAAAAATTTAAGCGTAACGCCTCACTGGTTCCGTCATACATTTGTTACTCTTCTGCTAGAGAACGACGTTCCACTTGCGGTAGTTAAGGATTGGGCTGGCCATTCGGATATTTCTACAACAAATATATACTTAGAACGCATCAACCAAGACAACTCATATCTTCATTTAAATAAAGTTAACTTGTTTTAAAGACCTTCTTTTTATTTATTTAAATAATACAAAAGTTTTTTGGTAACTTTTGATTAGAAAGAGTTTTCTTGACACTTGTTTTGTGGGAAATCTAAGAAAAGGAAAAAAGTTATTGGCATTTTTACTTTCTTTATTGTGGAATAGAGGAAATTTCAGCTTCTAATTATTTACAATATATTTTTCAAGGAAATATAACCCCAAAATCTTAAATCGTATTTATTGGTTCAAAGAATTAATTATGATTAGAACTATTTTTAATTTTTAAGGCTTAATGTACTTTAATCCTTGTTTCCTTAATTTAGGGTGTTGGAGATTTCCATTGTGCTGTAATTATCTTTTCTTTTATGTATAACTACTCATCTAATTTTGTTGTATGAAAAATGTTTGAAATTTCAATTAATTAAGTGTATATCAATATTTATATAATTATTTAAAACGGTCAAATACCTGAAATAAATGTTATTTCTTTACTTTTTTATCTGCACTGGTCCAACTGCAATAAAAAACAGATGTATATAACAATTATGAGATTGTTAACATTTTTAGAAATAACATATATTATAATAAATACATATTATATATGTTAACATATATGTTTATATATAATTTATTGTTATTTTTGGATTATAATTTTAATAGTAAAAATCCAAACCCTAGACTGTATTCATTTTGATTAAAACTAGTAATCAAAAGGAATTCTAACATAAAAACAAAAAGTCTCGAAAAAATTTTTTTCGAGACTTTCAATTACTGTAAATCACTATAAAAGGTTTTGATCTTTTACTTTAAATCAATAGGTTCTAGCCCTTAACCTATTTAAGTAATAAAAATAAAATTTACTAATACACACAAATTAAACAGGTCTCAAGCAGTTTTGAAGACTGACGCAATATAATCCTCTCAATCATTCCGATCAATCAGCGTCAACATCAACGTTTAATCAACGACTTACACAGTTTATGCTCAATCACCGAAACAGTTTTCGTTCGTCCTTTACGGTTTTATAATAGTCGAATGTTATCGTATGTGTCAATATTCGAAAATCAAAACTCCGTCCCATCCGCAATCTACAAGGGAACGACATCACCTTCCTCAGTTTTTAATCGAACTTCCTTATGTATCGGTTCTAGAAATTTCATCTTTATTGACCTGTATCATGTAATTATAAATATAGAAATATAACGAAAACTGGTGTCCTTAGACTACCTTCCTACGTTTCATTACAGCATAAATAGCCCTTCCAAAATGAAGGGTTACCAATGCCTCCTTGTTCAACAAAAGCACCCGTTAGCTTAAGAACAATCCTTCACAATCTTTTCATTAAAGGTGATGATTATGCATCCTTATTGTGTAAATCAGGTCCCCAATATTCAATTGTTACATCTGAATATTCATCTTCACTCAAAACAAAACCATAATTAAAGTTCCCCGAAACAATAACCAAGTCATCGTGCATTTCTAGCATCAGTTTTTGAACAAATCTTTTGCATTCTTTTAAAGGTAACGTTATTGCCTGAGGATAATTAAGATAAAGTTGATTACTACTTCTAAAATAAAATCCAAAAGTTGATGGATAAAAGAGGATATTCTCATTTTCGTAAATCTTATAATAATCAAATAAAAAATCAATCTTTAACTTTAGTGTTTCTTCGTCATATGGGAATTTAAAAACATCAATTTTATCTGTCTTAATTTGTTTATATACTTTTTTATGAACATCCTCAGAAACTTCAAAGTCTACAAACACTTTATCAGATATATCAATGGCGTGGTATTTCAGTAAGTCATCTACCAGTTGTTTCTTCGCTTGTTTTATTTTATTTTGTTTCAGTAACTTCTCTAACCTACTTTTTCTTGAATCAGACATAATTTTCTCACCTGCAAAATTCTTGATAACCTGAGCTTAACATATTGCTTCACTCTATCACCTTTCTTTTTTATAATAGAGGGTTTTTGCTGATTCACCTTCTTGTGCTAACCTGCTTCGTTAGTCCAATAAGAAAAAGAGATCGCCGTAGCCCTCCCGTTATTGAACATAAGCACCCGTTTGTTTAATAAGAAAATCTTATAAAAACCAAATTAATCTCCTTTTGTGTATTGAGCTACCCCTACGCCGTTATCTTTTTAGTGTAGCCGATTTTTTGGGCGGTTTAACATTATATATAAACTGCTCTACTTTACCATCCACAATTTCATCGCTGATTAACCTAATAATATTGCCATCTTCATCGTGTTCTACACTTAATCTTTGCTCTTCATACAGTTCTAATTGCGGCGAAATACTAAAAAAGAAATCCACTTCCGAAAGCCTATTCTTGTCGTATGTGTATTCCTCATAATGAAGATCAGCAAATTTCTCCATTCCACACACGCTTCTTTCATACTTCATTAATTTTCCGTTATCGTAAATGCACTTGGACACCACTCCCAATTCGCCTAAGTTATCAAATTCCAAACCATAAACCACATCTCCGATATATATCAAATACTCTTCGTTAAAACGACTGTTTGGAGTTGTAAACTCATTTACACCCTTTACTCGTAGCAGTCTACCGCCCATATCAAAGCCATATTCGTAAGAGTAATTCCCAAATTCAGGTTTCTTCTTTTTGAATAGCCTGCCCCTTTTCATCCCACCAATGATTAAATCTAAAACTGGACTTGGACAGTAGTATCCACGATGAATCGTTTCTCCGCCTTTAGAATACTCTAACCTTACAATTTTCTCTTCCGCAGCAGTGCGTAATTCTGACAGTTTGTCCGCATACTTTTGTTTGATGCTGACCAACTCGGCGATAATCTTTACAAAAGCATCTAACTTCGATGGATCGAATTGAACCGAAGCCTTTCTTTTCTTTTTTGCATCCTCTAACCAATCATTAAATTCCGCCATCATATTTTCAAACTCATCCACATTAACACCTTCCTGCCCTATAAATGGATCTAAATGCCCAACTTCATTGCATTCTTATTCTACCTGAACTAATTTTTTACATTCGAATTATAAATTTCAGGTGCTTTTTCCATCTTACTAACAAACATTCTTGTTCCACTAAACTGCCCGTTAGTTTAAGTGAAAACTTTCACAATAATCCGTTTATTATAATAATCTTTTAATGCTTTAAAATAAAAATATCCCTAAAGCGAACCCTATATAGGACATAAGAACAAAAATTAGAACGAAGATAGCCCTTAAAAAAACTTCGTCCGGAAATTTTTTCTAGGGCTGCAAGAAATAAATGTTTCAAGGGGGGCTTTTAAAAAATCTTGCACTTTCTTATTCGTATATTTACTCTTTAAACTTAAAATATTCATACTTTTTACCCTCCTCATTATACATTTTCCAAAATGAATGAGCTTGGATAGTTCAAAAAACACCAAAGAAAAAATGACGGCCATTAAAACTTATATTCCTTCTTCAACTGGTGTCCATTACTTCAATAAGAAAAAAAGCATCCCCTGCACCTGTTAGTTGAAGAATAGGAAGGATAAAGGTTAGATAAAGCTTGGAATATATTATGAGAAGATGATTTATGTAAACGTACAATACTATAACCTATATATTTATATGATTTTTAACAAGGTTATAAGAACATTTTTGTTAATCTGCAAGGTATTAAGTATTTTGTGTCACTCGTAATAAACCTACATTCGTGAAGAGTGACACAAAAGTTTAAACTACTCTTTAGATAAATAGTATGATGATTTAGCTGAAAACAAGAAGAACTCGTTTTGATTAAAGGTTTAATCAAAATGAACCCTAAATTAACGGTGAGTTATTTTTTATAAAAAAAAGTATGAGATTCTCCTCTATAAAAGTAAAATATTAAAAATTCAACCACAATAAAGAATCCTGTCAAAAGCCATATATGAAACTCTTGTAAGACTCGTTTATTATTACCCAACAAATATTTTTCGTCGATCATAGGCAAAAATAATCATCGTCACTCCTAAGATAGCACAAATCATATACATAAAAGAATATGAGGAAAAATCAGCTACTGGCCCCATAATGACACCACCTAGTGAAACACCTAAATCAGCCATACCAATAAATAAACTAAGCAACACATTGCGATTCATCTGTGGCAGGACAAAGGTCAAATACGTTGTTAACATTGGATAGAGAAGTGCCTGAGCTGTTCCCATTAAAATTGCACCAACATAGAAAAAGATAGCTCCACCGGTTATAGAAAAGCTGACACACTGCGCTGCAACTGCTAAAATAAACATATTCCCCATGATAAAAGATGAATACCATTTGCCGTCTGAAGGAATCTTTTTTCTTAAAACAAAACGAGCAAAGACAACGGTACCCGCCTGAAGCATAAGATAAATTCCAGCATTACCGCTTTTTAATTGTGGAGTGTACAGTGGTATAAAGGTTGTGATTGCTCCAAATACAATGGATGCAACTAACATCAATACACTGCATTTAAATAAAAACGGATTTTTTACTAATTGACTAAATGATTTAAACATGCTTACTCTCTGCTCAGCATTATTTGTCACAGGCTGAACCACTGCTTTGTCCATCTTGGCACCAAAGCCAACCACCCCTGTAAAGACGGCAATTGTGATCATCACCTCGGTAAAATAATCCATACCCCCTTGCCAAATGCCTAAAGCCAGTATTGGACCAATAATACCTGGAATATATGAGAATAACGAATAAAGTGAAATGCCTTGAGAGCGATCTTTCTCTGGTAATGCATCAATAATGCCTATTTGTAATGCCATTGAAAAAAAAGCTGTCGACACCCCTTGTAACATACGGGCAACTAGATAGCCCCCTAATTCAGTAAACGTATATAGTATTAAAGCAAATCCATTGATAATAAGAATAATCCGTAATACTTTTATCGGCCCAAGCTTTTGAATAATATGACCAGCCGATGGTCGAAAGAACATGGTGGTAAATAGATACGCCCCCATTATCAAGCCAATCGTTGTATTGCTGGTTCCTAATGTTTCCCTTTGTAAAGGGATAATAACATTTAGGATAGCATTGGCACTAAAATAAAGAAGAACCAACAGATACAAACGCAGAAAAGGCCAAGACGTTGCTCCACTCAAAATGTTTTCACCTCCTAAATATGTCGTAAATTCTGTGAACTCAAGTATTTCAATATTAAAAAGTAATTAGCAATTGCAATAACTTCTTTGCATACTCTGACTGAACGTCCTTTAATTGCTCAATTTTAACCGTTTCTTCGATTTGACCATCTTTAAAAATGATTACTCTGTCACAAATATAGGCAGCAGCCTGAATATCATGAGTAATAAAGACATAACTCATACTGTAAATCTTCTTTAATTCCTTTAATAATTCAAGTACTTGTATTTGAACAGATACATCTAAAGAACTGATGGCTTCATCTAATAAAATACATTTTGGTTCTGTTGAAATGGCTCTTGCAATGCATACCCTCTGAACCTCTCCTCCTGATAACTCATGAGGATATTTCTTTCTAAAAGACGGATTTAATCCAACTTGATTTAGTAGATTATCAATCTTGCTTTGATAATTTTTTTGAACCTTTTTTGTTATTTTTAAGGGCTCCATAACGGCTTCTTCAACAGTAAAAAATGGATTAATGGAAGATTTATAGTCTTGAAATACAGCGCTTATGTTACCTAATCTCACCCTTCTATCTTCTACATTCTGTCCCTCGAATAAAATGGTTCCACGATCAGGCTTTTCAATGCCTAGTATCAAACGCCCTAATGTCGATTTTCCACTTCCACTTTCTCCAATAATACCAAGACATTCCCCATTCCTGCATTCAAAACTAACATTTCTTATAACTTGCTGTCTTTCTCCAGAAAACAATCCGCCTTTTTTATAAGATTTCTCAACAGAATCAACTTTCAGCAATGATAACTCTCTCCCCCATTATTTTCTTAAAATGATTACTCAGCGCTTGTTTAGTAGAAATCAAATATTTAGTATATTCATGTTGCGGCTCTGAAAAAATGGTTTGAATATTCCCTCTTTCGACAATCTCCCCATCCTTCATGACCAAAACGTCATCCGCAATTTTTCTAACAACCCCTAAATCGTGAGAAACAAAAATCATCGAGCAGCCCATTCTTTCCCGTAATTTAATTAATTGTTCAACGACCTCGTATTGTGAGATTGTATCCAGCGATGTTGTCGGTTCATCAGCGATAATAATATCTGGCACTAATACTAATGCCAATCCGATCATAATTCGCTGCAACATTCCACCCGATAGCTGGTGTGGATACTTATTCATAATCTCTATCGGATCTTTCAGCATTACGCTTTCCATGGCATTTTTCATTTTTCCTTCTATCTCGTTATGACTCCAGCCGAAATGTTGGGCAAGTGTTTCCTTCAAGTGAACACCGATCACACAAGATGGATCAAATGCACTCATACCATTTTGTAGAATCATACAAAGGTTTCTACCCCTTTTCTTTCTCATCTCTTTTTCAGAAAGATGGTTTAGGTTTTCTCCTTTTAATAGAATGTCTCCTGATTGGCGAAGCCAAGATTTATTCAATCTCATTATGGACCTGCAAGTCACAGACTTCCCGCTTCCACTTTCTCCTACAATTGCCAGACAGCTTCTTTTCTTTAGATTGAATGAACTATTGTAGATAATTTCATTACCAGTTTTGACATCCCATATCCTCAGATTTTTAACTTCTAATATATTCATAAATTAATTCGCCACCTCTTTTTCTTGAAGGTTACTCTTAGTTATTGCTAATTTTCCATGAGGTTTACCTTTAGAGGTAAATAGTTTAGGATCTAAAGCAATCTGGAGTGCATCAGATAGAAAGTTAAATGCCGATACGACAATAATGATAGCTAGGCCAGGTGCTAACATTAACTCTGGTCTAGAGAACATAACTTCCCTTGCTTCATTTAGCATCATTCCCCATTCAGCATTCGGGGCTTGAATTCCTAAACCCAAGAATGAAAAACCTGATATTTGCAAAATCATCGAGCCAATAGAGCTACTTGAAATAACCGCGATATCAGAAAATGTAACAGGAACAAGGTGCTTATATATTATTTTTAAATCACTAATTCCAGCTGCTTTGGAAAATTTCACGTATTCTAATTCAGAATACTGCATAACAGACGTTCTGATTACTCGAGCAAACCATGCCCATTTCACCAAAATAAACGCAATTAAAATATTCTTAAGGCCCACGCCCCAAATACCAACAATCGCCAATATCATAACGTATCCTGGGAAAGAAAGCATAATGTCACAGATTCTCATAATTAAAGCATCTGCTTTTCCTCTAAAATATCCAGCTAGAAATCCTAAAACAGCCCCAAACAAAACAGAAATGAACAATGCAACTAAAACTAATAAAACGCTGGGACGAATTCCATATATTATTCTAGACAAAATACATCTCCCTAGGTGATCATTACCTAATAGGTGTTCCCAGGATGAGGATGCATAACGAAGGCTCATATTTACTTCATTTGGGTCATGTGGAGCAAATAATGGGGCAAATAAACCAACAATAATTATTACAACAATGACGAATAAAGATTTAATAGCTAACTTATCTTTACCTAAATTTTTCATTATTCTCATTTAGAGATCATTCCTTAATTTGGGATTCATCGCAGCATTTATAATATCAGAAATCGTATTAAACAGTACAAAGGCCACTGCTATTAAAAGAACATACGATTGGATAATGGGGAAATCTCTGCTTAGAATGGATTTAACACTTAAACTTCCTAACCCTGGCCAAGCAAAAACATTTTCTATCACTACTGTACTTCCCAATATAATGGGTATAGCCATACAAAATATTGAAATGGAGACTTGCAATGAATTTCTTAAAATATGTATGGTGATCTTCATCTCTTTTAAGCCACATGCCCTTCCGTACAGGACATAGTCTTCATTTAAATTGCTTAGAATTGAACTTCTAACATTTCTAAAATAAATGCCTACATAACTTATCGTGATCACAATAACCGGTAGAATGTAACTTTTATATGATTCCATCCCACTTGTTGGTAATAGATCTAATTTTACAGAGAAATACCATATCAAAAGAGACGCAAGCCAGTAGGACGGCATTGCCGTTAGGAAAAATAAAAAACTTCTTACAGTTTTGTCGATGGTTTTTCCTTCTTTCAACGCACAGATCACGCCTAATAGAATGGAAAACACAAGAATGGCAACGGATGATACTAACGTCAGCTTTAACGTATTTAGAAAAGCAGGCCCTATTATTGACCAAACTGGTTTTTCTGTCACGTATGAAACGCCAAAGTCCAATTGTAAGCAGGAAATGACCCAATGAAAGTATCGGACGATAAATGGTTTATCCAGTCCCAAATCTTCTTTCGTTTCAGCAATTAATTCATCTGTTATTTTTGGAACACCTTGTGCTTGTAGGACCAATTCGGCAGGATCTAGGGGAGAAAGATTAATTAAAACAAACGTAAAAAACGAAATAATCAAAAGTAAAGGGATGGATATGTATATCCTTTTAATAATGTAACTGCCCATAGAAAAACTCCTTTTATTATTGAAATATCAATACTTAAACGTTTGTACTTTCTCATAAAATAAAAAGGGGTAAATCCCCCTTTTTATTTTTATTTCTATTCAAAATGTATTCGCTCAAATGGCAACTCAAATTGTGTTTGCTTAAATGAGATACCTTTTAAATCTTTTGTGGCCACTACCGTGACGCTTCCATTTGAAATCGGAATAAAGACTGCTTCATCATGAACAATTGTCAAAATATCAGCATATAACGACTTTCGTGTTTCCTCATCGGTTGACACCATGACTTCTTCAATTTTCTTGTAGAGTTCATCTGCTTTCGCGATACCGCTTGTAGTATGTAAATAAGAAGCCTCAGAAGTAAAAGCAGCTATTGTACTTTGTGGATCATACGCTAGTCCCCATGTTTGATTAAATAATAAATCATAGTCACCTGTTGATCTTCTATTTGCAATTGAAGTTGATTCTTCACCGATAAGCTCTAGCTGAATACCTATCTCTTTTACTGAAGCTTGGATAAATTCAGCCTGTGTTTTTTGGGAAGAAGAATTGCTGTCATAATAGAGTCTTATTGCTAATTTCTTACTGTCTTTCGTTCTAATATCAGCACCATCCTCTAATTTCCAGCCTGCTTCTTCTAAAATCTCTTTCGCTTTTTCTAAATTAAAGCCCCGTTTCTTCAAATTGACATCTGCATAATTTACGTTAGGTGAAAAAAGTGTATTGGCTACTGTTTCCGTAGCATTTAAAATATCCTTAGTAATTGTTTCCCTATCGATAGAGTACCAAATGGCTTCACGAACAGCTGTTTCACTTACTGGATTATCAGATTTACTACCATTAGCTACGATCATTTTCGTATTCATTGCTTCACTTCTAACAAGTTGATAATCACCTGAATCAACCAATTGATTCATTGCTTCTATATCAATACTGTCTGCCCCTCGGTCATCAGTGAAAACAAAGTTCACTTCTCCTTTTTGTAAAGCTAAAAGTGTCGTTTCCCCTGCGGGAAGAACTTTAGAGGTAATCTTCTTAATTTCAGGTGAGCCACCCCAGTAGTTTTCATTTGCTTCAAAAGTGGCGTACTCATCGGTTTTATGTTCAGTGAGAATATATGGTCCTGTACCGTTAAAACCATTTACGCCATCCTTTGTTTCGCCATTAATAAAATCTTTGGGTGATATAAATACATAAGGTCTAGTCATAGATAATTCAACCAAAGTTGGATAATAGGGTTCTGATAGCACTAGTTCAACGGTATACTCATCTACTACATTACAATTTACTATTTTCGTTGAAAGTTTAATCCAAGCATGCTTTTCGGCATTATTTTGCACAGCATTAATATTTTTCTTCACTGCCTCTGCGTTAAATTGTTCTCCATCATGGAATTTCACATCTTTTCTTAAATGAAAAGTGTATACTTTTCCATCTTCTGAAATTTCCCATGATTCAGCAAGTAGAGGTTTGATCCCACTTTCTGTATTTTCAACTAATGATTCATATACCATCCCTTGAGCTGGCATTGAACCGGTATAAAAATGAGGGTTCATATCATTAATGTCTTTGGCTGATGCATAAACTATTTCTGTTTTCTTTTTGTCATTCGTTGAATCATTATCTTCCTCTTTCTCACTATCGGAGCTTGCCGAATTTGCAGAGCAGGCAACTAGCATGGATAAGACAAAAAAAACTAGAGCCACTAACTTAAACTTTTTAATTAACAATGTATTTCTCTCCCTTTAGTCTTACTTAATTTGAATGACATATTTTTACTAGCCAAAATATAATCTACTTTCAAATCACAATTATTGAAATAAATCGTAACAATTCCTATTAAAAAAAAAACAAATTACTACACTATTATTTACGATAAGTACTATTGATTGTTCAATAAATTTAATGCTAGCTAATTCATAGCTTCATTAAGTGAGAGCTCCTCTAAAATAATAAGGAGCTCTTACGTTATATTTCTGTCATATTCTTATCAATCTTCTCTGGCAACAGCTATTGTAATAACCAGGGAATACAAAGTCATATACAATACAGAACGTCATTCGTTATTTTAATTTTTATAATCAAAAGAAATAACATCTCATAATCCCTTTGACTGATCTTTAGTAATTATTTTGTTTCTCGGTGTAACGTACGTCTTTTTAAACGCGGTGAATATTTCATCAATTCAATACGGTCTGGATTATTTCGCTTATTTTTGGTGGTAATGTAATTGCGGTCTCCTGTTTCTGTACATGCTAACGTGATTTTTACTCTCATTTTTATATCCTCCTTGTGGGTATTTATTACGCGGTAACTGTAAAGGATGGAAGCGGATCATGGAATAAATTCCAGTCCATTTTCATTTCTTCATCGGTCAATAAACATCGATCTAAAGAAGCCTCGATTTCATCGCGGTTCATATCAACCCCAATTAGAACAAGTTCTGTCAACCGATCACCAAATTCTTCATCCCAATTCTCCAATAGCTCTGGTTCTTCCATAAGGATTTGCTTTCTTTCGTGTTCAGGGTATGACGCAAGCCATTCGCCAGCTCCCTGAAGCATAATCGAGGGTCCTGCTTGTGATAACAGACCTGTCATATCATTTCGGGTAGGCAGCCAAAAGAATCCCTTTGCTCGAACGACTTCCACTGGCCAATCCTCTAACCATTGCATCCATCTTTCAGGATGAAATGGTCTCCTTCTGCGATAGACGAAGGATGAAATGCCATATTCCTCTGTTTCTGGAGTATGCTCTTCCGTTAATTCCTTGATCCAGCCTGCCCCTTGACTTGCCTCTTCAAAATCAAATAATTTTGTATCCAATATTTCATTTAAGTCTACTTGTGAGTGAGCACTTTCAATTATTATTGCATCTGGATTCAGCTTTTGCAGGACTGCTTTTAGCTCAAGTACACTCTTTTTACCCACTAAATCGATTTTATTTAAGACCAGCACATTCGCAAATTCAATTTGGTCGATTAATAAGTCGACCACTTCACGCGTATCCGACTCATCTGTCCCCTGTTTCCGATCTAGCAGGCTTTCCCCGGAAGCAAAATCATGCCAGAAACGATTCGCATCGACAACAGTCACCATGGCATCGAGCCTGCAAAACGCCGATAAATCAATTCCTAAATTTTCATCAACGTAGGTAAACGTTTGGGCTACGGGTATCGGCTCACTAATGCCGGTTGATTCAATGACAATGTAATCAATATCCCCTATAACAGCAAGCTTCTCCACTTCTTTTATTAAATCTTCCCTCAGCGTGCAGCAAATGCAACCATTCTGCATTTCCACCAGTTTTTCTTCTGTACGTGAAAATCCTCCTTGTTTTACTAAAGACGCATCAATATTAATTTCACTCATATCATTAACAATCACAGCAACCTTTTTATCTTCCCGGTTTGCTAAAATGTGATTTAATAATGTTGTTTTTCCTGCCCCTAAATACCCACTTAATACGGCTACCGGTATTTTCTTCACTTTTACTTCTCCTTTATTAATCTGAATGATTACGATTTAGGTGATAAACCTGTACATCTGATTTTAATAGCATCCCTACCCCCGCTTACTTTGCAGGACAAGCTGTTAACAAAGAGTCGGTCTTTATTTTACTTAGTCCACACATAGTTAGGATAAGGTAAATTGGGTAGTGTAAGAGTTTTGAATAGTCGTAATATCTATATCTTTCCCAATTAAGACAATACAAGGATCTGCTCCAAGTTTTTGCGGAAAATCACCTATATGCACTTGATTAGAACTATACTGAAATGGATACAAACCCGGTTTATCTTTCAAGAATATGTATCCTTTTCCACGCATAACCCCTTCTGGTAATGATTTCAGCCATTTTTTTAGTTGTCTTCTAGTTACAGAAGGAACATCTTGAATCGTTATGGTTTTAATGCTCGCATGCTGTACATGATCATGCTGGTGTGCATGTTCATGATTACAAGTAGAATGACGAGGATCATCACAACTACCTGTTTGGTGTTTATGTGAAACGACGGTTGTGTCTGACCGTTTTTGTAGTAATTCGCCTATATCAACGTTTCCATAGGAAGTCTTCATTACTTGTGTATTGTTATCTAGCAACTTAATGAGTTTAGCATCTATTTTTTGTAATTGTTTTTCATTCACCAGATCCACTTTATTTAGAACGACAGTTGTAGCTCCCTTAATTTGATTTTTAAGCAAGTCACGAACTGTTTTCGAAGTAAAAATATCTTGATTTTCTAAGTATGAACTTGCATCAATCATACTAATGACGGATTGAATATCAAAAGAGTGCACAAAAGGAGGACTAGCCATTACTTCTACGATTTCCAACGGATTCGCAACACCTGTCCCTTCAACGAATAATGCATCTATAGGTTTTTCAGTGTGTGTTTCTAAAAGTGATGTTAATGTTGCTTTTAAATCATCTTGAATTGAACAACAGATACATCCATCTAATAACTCAAATACATTCTCGTCTTCAAACAAGTAACTTTCTACATTCACACTGCCTAGCTCATTTAATAGAATGGCAGCTTTTTTTTGTTGAGATTTGCAATACTTTAATAAATGTAGCAGCAATGTTGTTTTTCCGCTTCCCAAAAATCCTGAAATAATATAAGTGGGTATTTTTTTCATCGTAATCCTCCTCGTCTACATATACTTTCAGTAAAATGTAAAGATTTTATCTTATATAACAACAGATATGCACCGCTCTCCATATAATGCATAATGACGGCATTTATAAAAATTATGTTTAAAAAGGCAATAAATCCAAAATTTCTAAAACAATTTGTTCCTGGAAAACTCCACTTTTTTTGTAATCCGTCACTTATAAACTACTCACAATCCGTGCTGCTGCCTGGCGTGCCCCAGAGATATTGCGAGCAATGGGTCCAATTTCAAGTTCTGCCAAAGCGCCAGCCACAAAAAGATTGGGTCCCCACCTTAATGAATTCGAAACGATTGGATATCCGCATTCAGCACATGGTAACTTGTATTTCTGAATCATGGGTGCTAACCACTCTTTACCTGGCAATCCGGGCTGAAAACCTGTAGCTAATAATATCGTGCCTGCCTTGTGAATAAAATGGTTTCCTTGGCCATATAACGAAACCAGACCGTTGCTGACTGTAGCGAGGTCCACTTCCCCATCCACGATATGTAATTTACCTTGTCTTATGCGATATAATAGTTTTACATGTAAGTCACGTGGAATAGAGCCTTTATGGCGCGCATCCCTTATTTTGTCACGCCTCTTTTTATAACTTATCTCCTTACGAAATGACACCTGGTTTTTGGGTCCTAGCCATGCAGGATTACTATCAAAATCATGTATACGAAACGGATGCCGCTTTAGTATCGTTACATCGTTTGGAAATAAAGCACTTAACTTTAAAGCCAAGTGAGCAGCCGTAATTCCGCCCCCAATAATGGTTATCGGAGGATTAAAGTGATCGAAGCTTGGAAGGTTAGGATCAAAAACATGATAGACATAAGACGCTTTTTTCATGTTCAAATCTTCAGTCCACTCAGGCCAAATCGGTTGTTCACTAATGCCTATAGCCAGTAATAAGTTTTGGCCCATCACTTTTCGCCCATCTTGTAATTGAACACTCCATCCATCAGGAGTTTGGTCAGCAAGTTCCACCCTTCCTTGAATCCATGCATTTTTGATTAGCAAATCATCCATAAGATGATCACAATGCTCATTAAATGCTTGGAGAGAAGGACGTTTAAACCGCCCGTAAAAGGCTGTGTTCCATTCATACATATTTGTTTTGACAAATGCCTGTAGACTAAACGGGTCGATGTCCAAGTGATGAACAAAAGGGGAACGCAGATACGGCATGGAAATAATATTTGTACAATGCTTCCACCTGGATAGTGGCTCCTCATATGGATCAATAATCGCAAGCTGATTAATGGTTGCTTTATGTCGTTTAAGCAAAAATGTAGCCATCGTCATACCTTGTATGCCGCCACCTACAATGATCCATTTATACATACACCTCACCTCTTTAAAATCGTAATCATTACGATTTGAACTTGAATAATTGATAATGTACCACTTTTTTATTTAATGAGCAAGTTCATTTCGTTAAAAATATTAAAAATATTTGTTCCTTGTACTGTATACAGATAGCATTTCAGTATTTTGTTTCTGTGCAGCATGCACTACATATGTTGTTTTCAGGGTGAGGACCGTCAATGGAAAGAGAATGAAACAAGATTAAGTGAACTTGTTTTTATTGGAATAAACAAGAATTAGAACAGCAATTTATTCATGTATGGCGCAAATTAACAGAACTCTTCATCATGACATGACAAATCAGCTATTTCTTATTTAAATGACTTAATGCCTTTGAGATGTGGCCTTAGGGTTTAGAAACCACAAAAAAGTTTTATCACAATGCTGAAGATGCATCACCGGTATTATTTGTTTGTCATTAACCATTTCCGGGATTAGGACAATATAAAAAGAAAACTCAGTTTAGAAATGAATGCCCATCTCTAATTATGAACAAAAAAGCTAATTCCTTGGTAGACTAACCTAATAAAATGAGACACGATAAAACACCTTCGAAATGGTACACTGAAATTAAGTACTAAAATCGGAGGTGTTTTTGCATGGGCAAAAACGTATATTCTAGTGAAACAAAATGGGCAGTGGTGAAGGATAAGATGTCAGGGGAGTTAACTAATCAAGAGATTATGGAGAAGTACGGAATTAAAAATGTCTCTCAGATAAAGACATGGATGAAATGGTACCGAGAGAATGAGATACATCGTTTTGATTAGCCGATTGGCAAACAATATTCGTACGGGCTTGGACCAGATAATGTGAGTGAAGAGGAAAAGAAAGATCGGCAATTTACTCACTTGAAACAGGAGAATGAAATCTTAAAAAAGTATTTGGAGATGGTAAAGGAGTTGAAAAACAAGTAGTCCTACAGATCGTTGAAAAGTTCCGTAAGAAGTACACGGTTACGGCGATTTTATCTGCCCTATCCTTGCCGCGTGCTACCTACTATCGGTGGGCAAAAGCGGGAAAGGACGTATTAACTAAAGAGGAAGAAATCATCATAACTATATGCCAGGAAACAAAATATCGATACGGGCACCGTAAAATAAAGGCTATGTTATATCGTGACTATAAGATTAAATTGAATCGTAATACTGTTCAACGTATTATGCAAAAACATTATTTGCAATGTCGTGTAAAGCCGAAACGAAAGTGGAAATCGCAGGGAGAATCCGTTGTTATTGCACCCAATATTTTAGAACGAGATTTCACAGCCAGTGCTCCAAATCAAAAGTGGGTCACCGATATTACTTACCTACAATATGGTCCATCTACGTTGTATTTGTCGACTATTGTGGACTTGTATAACAATCAAATTGTGGCATATAAGATATATGATCATCAACAGACTCCACTTGTGTTGGATACACTTAAAGCAGCTTTAATTGCACGTAGAAACCCATCCGGAGTCATCCTTCATTCTGATCAAGGAAGTGTATATACATCATATGCTTTTCAGAAGTTTGTGAAAGAGAGTAACCTGATTAGTAGTATGTCAAGACGTGGAAATTGTTGGGATAATGCAGTTATTGAGTCGTTTCACTCCAACTTGAAATCAGAGGAGTTCCAATATATTAAGTTCAACTCATTAAGCTTAAAGGACGTACGAAATCATGTAAATGATTACGTTAAACATTATAATGAAGAACGCATTCAAGAAAAATTAGGCTACCGAACCCCCATTGAATTTGGGAGTATGGCAGCCTAATAAGGGTGTTTTATCTCTGTCTCAAATGACTAGGCCAGTCTATGGAATCAGCTTTTTTGTTATTTAATAATGCTGTTCCTCTCTGCTCATTAGGAGAGTCATGCTATTTGAAAGGGACATGAACGGTATCAATAAAATCATTTAGGACAAGAGATAGTATGATCACAAAAATGAAAAAAGAAGATTTCATGATGATTATGAACAATGAAGAAGATGGATCACAAACATCACAATCGCAGTCCGCCCCATTTAAATCACTATTTAAAAGACGGAAAAAACCGATTATAAAAAGACTTACCATAGCAAACAACATAAAAAGAATCATCTTGGGTTCCAGTATTATCAAGATTTTTTTTGATACATATAGCTTAAAAATCACTAAACTAAAACCAATTAAAAGAATTCCCTGTAGTTCGTTGTTGAATTGCCAAATAGGAACCTGCTTTTCTTTCATTCTTTAACCTCCATTTATTAGGTGGCCAGCCAACAATGAGAGGCCAAATACTGTTATAGTTATGACAAGAAAATAGAGCAGTACAAAGCGAACTTTGAACGAAGATAACATAACAAATACATTCTTTAAATCCAAAATTGGACCATAAACTAAAAAACCTAATACTGCACCTGGAAGAAATACATGACCTAGAGAAGCCGCAACAAATGCATCCGCTTCTGAACAAAGTGACAGAATGAAGGCAAACGCCATCATCATAATCGTTGAGTTTACAGGTTCTTTTGCCGTTTCAATAAGCATGGATTGCTGAACATACACTTGAGCAATACCTGCAAGAAATGCACCGATTATAAATACCTTACTCACTGCATAAAATTCCTGGCAAGTATGATGCAATACCCCCTTTAACTTTGAAGCCCCTCTGTTTTGATTTAATGGCCTCTGCAGAGTCAAATCTTCCGTATTAAATTTCAGAATATTTGTTTTGTTGAAACTAACATAAATTACTGTTCCTGCAATAAGAGCTGTCATTACACACAAAATAAATCGCCCGTAAAAAATTTCAGGCTGCCGTTGAAAGGCATAAAACGTAGAACCGAATACCACAAAATTCAAAATGGGTGCACCAATCAGAAGTACGGTACCGGCATGCACTGGCATACCCTTTTGAATCAACCTTCTGACCACCGGGATGATTGCGCATTCACACACAGGAAGGATGGCAGCTCCAATTAACGCAGTAATCATTGCCGGAATAGGCCTTTTGGGGATAAATCTCTGTATGATTTCTTCGGTTATAAATATTTGAATAACCGATGCCATTAATGCACCAATAATTATAAAAGGAAGTGCTTCAAGTAAAATACCAAGAAAAACAACAAATACAGTCCTCCATTCACCTTGAAAAATGACACCTATGATTTGAAGGGATTCATCATTTCCAAAGAAAAAAAGATACACAATTAACAAAAATAGACCGTATAGGAATATGTCCTTTATGTGAGATGAAATTGTCATATATAGCTCCTTTAAACCGAAATAATTACGATTTAATTTTATGCTTGTCTACTTTGTTACATTCTTGTTTTTCATTTTTGAGCCAAACAAAAAAGGCTTTCACCTTATCATAACTTTTTGTACTTACTTAGCCGTATTTATTCCCAGGCAAAACGTGGTGTTGTGTTTTTGCTAAGTGCTTTAATAACAAATTTTTAGATACAAGAGTAATTGTGGAGATCAAATGTTCGATTATTGTTATATTTCCAGTTTTCGAAGAGATTTAAAGCTCTCCCTGCCACCGCCCCTTAAGAAAGTAATATCTCTGCATTCTCCCCTATTCAATTCTACATATTTTTGAAGAAAATCTAAGAATAAGCGGGAAATTAGGAGAAAAACATTACTTTATTGTTAGGAAAAGAATCGTTGGGTTTGCTTCCAGAAACTGTTGACAATCTAATTCGTAATCATTACTATTATTAAAGTATAAATCGTAATCGTTACGAATAACTTTTATTCTAATCTTTGAATCTAGTGTTTGAAAGGAATGGATTAAGTGAAAGATGCAATTACACTTGAAAACGTGAATGTCCACCTTGGAGGAGAATGGATTCTTCGAAATTTGTCATTCAACGTGGCCTTTGGAGAATTTATGGGAATTATCGGTCCAAATGGAGCAGGTAAGACAACATTACTGCGGGTGTTATTAGGAATGATTCAACCACAGGATGGAACGGTGAAAGTAGGTGGGAAAAATATTAAGTCTGCGGGATCTCCTTTGATTGGGTACGTTCCTCAATCGCGTCAGATTGATCCTGAAACTCCCATTCAAGGGAGAGATTTTGTAAGCTTCGGATTGCAGCATAAATATAGGCCATGGCTAACAAAGCAAGACCGGATACTGGTAGAAGAAGCTTTACATTTGACAGATTCAGAAAATTATGCAGATAAACCACTTGGTAAACTTTCAGGTGGCGAGAGACAACGACTATTTTTAGCACAAGCACTACTTCGAGACCCCAAGGTGTTATTACTCGATGAACCGACCTCTAACCTTGATCCCGGTGCTCAAGAAAACCTTGCAGCTGTCGTTGAACGAGTCAACCGGGAACGCGGAATCAGTGTGGTATTTGTAAGTCATGATGTGAATTTAATCTCTAAATATGCTCATCAAATCTTGTACTTAACACGGGAACAATATGTAAAAGGAACAGTTGAAGATGTGATGCAACCTGAAGTATTAACGAAGTTATATGGTGTACCGGTTGAAGTGACAAGGCCCGGAACAAAGTTTCTGATGTCCTCTCCTAATATAATGGAACCTGTCACCCCCATCTGCGTTCATCCACATCCGGAAGTTTCTTAGGAGGTAAACGATGTTTCAATATGATTTTATGCAACATGCTTTTGTAGCGGGAACGTTAGTTGCGATCATGTGCGGTGTAATTGGGGTCTATGTCATTGCAAGAGGCGTATCATTCATTGCCCACATGTTCTCAGAAATTGGATTCGCAGGAGCGTCGTTCGCAATTTATATGGGTTGGAACCCATTAAACGGTTTACTGCTTTTTACCACTGCTAGTGCATTGACAATTGGGCAATTGGGTACTAAAGTGTTCCGAAGAGATCTCACCATAAATGTAATTATAAGTATTTTTCTTGGACTTGGACTGCTTTTCTTATCCTTATCCACAAAGAATGCTTCAGCTGCATTTTCTATTCTCTTTGGTAGTGTGTTAAGTATCAGCACCCAGCAAGTTTTAGAGGTCTTAGGTTTATCCATCGGGGTATTGGTTTTGCTTTTAATAGGGTTTAAGATGTTAACCTTTGATTCCTTTGATCCTGTGGGGGCTGAGGCTGCAGGTTTGCCTGTTCGAGGAATTTCAATTTCCTTCTTGCTCATTCTCTCGATTGCAGTGGTTGGCGCTGTACAAATTGTAGGTGCCCTTCTTGTATTCACCCTGATGACCACGCCCGCAGCAGCAGCTCGTCATTTAAGCCAAAAGGTATCTCGTATGATACTGTATTCTGTTCTCCTTGCTGTGGTTGGATTATGGTTGGGGCTAGTTATTGGATATTATACAAATCTACCAGTCAGTTTCTTTATTACTGCTATACAAGCAATCTTTTATTTTGCTGCACTAGGTTGGAGAAACTATCATGAGCGGATACGGACGAAAGAGTCATTAAATGAGACCAGTCAAAAGAAATTAACATCTAAAATAAGTTAATTAAGGAATAAATATCTTAAATAGAGGAGAAATAACATGAAAAACAAAATTATGCAAAAAAAATGGTATTCACTCATAGCTGTAGGGTGTTCTGCTTCCCTTCTACTTCTGTCAGGTTGTGCTGATAATTCAAAAACAACAACTTCAGCACCAGCTACATCTGATACCAAAATTAAAATCGTTGCTGCTGAGAACTTTTACGGGGAAGTAGCAAAAGCTGTGGGCGGAAATCGTGTAGAAGTCACGTCGATATTGGATAATCCTAACGTTGATCCACATGATTATGAACCTACTGCTGATACATCCAAGTTAGTCAATGATGCGCAAGTAATCGTGTATAATGGAGCTGGTTATGATGCGTGGATGGATAAGGTTATCAAATCTTCATCTTCTGCCAAATCAAAATCTTCAATCCTAGTGGCTGAGGACATCATGGGGGTAAAAGAAGGAGAAAATGAACACGTTTGGTATGACCCAGCAACCATGCCTAAATTAGCAATCAAAATAGCAGATAAATTATCCAAACTGGATCCAACTCACAAGGAAGCTTTTAATCAAAGAGCACAATCTTATATAAAATCGCTTGATCCATTAAAAGAGAAAGTGCAAAAACTAAAGCAAGAATCTGCAACTAATATTGATGTTTCTGAACCAGTCTTTGACTATATGGCTAAAGCTTTAAACCTAAAGGTTAATAATTCAAAGTTTGCTAGAGCAATCGATGAGGGTACCGATCCTGCTCCATCGGATATTGTTTCTTTACAAAACGATTTAAAAGGAAAGAAAGTTCAATTATTTGTCCATAATATTCAAAATTCCACCCCGGTGGTAGATAATATAGTGAAACTTGCAAATTCCAATGGTACGCCAATTGTAAAGGTAACGGAGACTGAGCCAAAAGGGAAAAATTATCTGCAATGGATGATGGATCAATTGGACGATGTTGCTAAGGTACTAGACAAAAAGTAACTTGGAGATGGTTAAATAAATGTGAATGATGCTCTACACCTGTTAAGGGTAAAGGGTACACTGGTAAAAGGGAATTGATGGTACATCGTATTTATTATAAAAAACGCTATATGTCTGCAAAGGAAGTATTGGGAGTTATGCAAAATGATTATCCAAACCTAAGCTTTCATACCATTTACCGGAATCTATCCCTATTTGAGGAACTTGGGATATTGGAATCGACGGAATTTGAAGGCGAAAAACTTTATCGTTTTGCTTGTTCGGATGAACATCACCATCATCATATTATTTGTACCATATGCCGGAAAACGATATCCTATGAGGGGTGTCCCATGAATACTATATTTAATGTACCAGATGGATTTGAGATTACAGGACATAAATTTGAAGTTTATGGTTATTGTAAATATTGTGCTTAGTAGATAAAAACTAAATCGAGTAGGAGAAGGTGATTTACACCCGACCTCTCACAGCACCCTACGTACCGTTCTGTATACAGCGTTCCATTCAGATTAAGGCAGAAATTCATAATTAATATATTGGCTTTACGGCTCTCGATAACTTGAGTATCAGTTATCGAGGGTTTTCTGTAAGATTGAGCTACAGGCGATTCTCCAATATTTCTTTTTGTAGTTCCTCCTTTCGTATGCTTTGGATTCGGGAACACATTAGTCCAATTAGTTTCCTAAACTCTCGTCTTAAATTTCTTCGACTGTTTCAATACACATTCGAAACCTTCTTCTTATCCATTGATCAAATCTTTGATTTTACTATGTGTATTGGCTAAGGCAAAGTATCCGCGCCATCCCGTTATAATAGCGGTTTAACATTTAAATTCATACTTATTAAACGCTTTATGTTCATATTTAGAAAATATTATAAAAGCTTCCTTGCTACTCTCTCCATCATTAGTTTCTAGTATTAAATTATAAACTACTTCTCTCAAGTCTTTATATTATATAGAGATGCTACTCCGTTACTTGAATAAGGAAAAAGCCACCGCAAAGTGGCACCGGGATCTTCAACTCTTGCACCTTATAGTTTAAGTACATTCTTCACAAACTTACTTTTTATATAATAAAAGAGTGTGCCATTAGCTTACTGATATGACCGCTAGTTTACCACATTGAATAAGGAATATTACCGGCCCAAAATTATTCAGATACCAACAGTTTTTCTTCTATACTGGGCTTTCAGTTAGGATTATTCCTTTTAATCTAAAACAGCCACTCCGATTACATCCTCAAATGCCACCGGTTTGAATTCGCCTGGCTTCACCTCGACCTGGAGCTGATGCGTTATCGGATTAATGGAATGAATTTGGCCAGTCATTTCCTTTGTAAAGCCATCCGACCATACCGTTAGTTTCACTGCCAAGAGTATTCCATTGCATATGCAATGTTATGGTCAAATTCCTCCGTTTCGAATTCATCTAAAATCAGCTTTGCCATACGCTCTTGATCCTAAAACATTTCTCGCTGCATTTCAAATGCTAACGGCATGAATGATGCCGGCTGCAATTTAATTTTCCTCGGTCACGTATTGCCATTTAGGTTACCTCCTTCATTTCATCACCCTTATTATACACAAACAAATGTTCTGTATCATACAAAAATAAAAAACGCCTGGTTAGGCGTCAAAAACTGCTCTTCTATAACTAAAGCACCCTTTAGTTCAATAAGAAAAGCAATCCTTATTTAAGAATCTCGCTCGATAATTGAAGATAGTTCGCGATGCGAGGCTATTGTTTAACATCTTACATATTTGCGTTTGAAACCAAGCTGACCTTTATCTACTTCCTTTTGAATACTTTCAGAAGCGAGTAAGAAACTGCTTTTTTTCTTGTCCCGTTTGACTTCTACTTAGGATATATTACCCTAGCGTCATAGGAGTATTACTCTAAAATAGATAGTTTTAAGGCCTCAAGATTTTTTTTCATAACATCGATAAAGTCTAATCCTTTTTCTTGCTCTTCTTTAGTTAATCCTTCTAATGGATTTAAAACTTCAGTTTTAGCACCTATTTCATTAGCTAACGTTTGTGCCACTTTAGAAGAAGTAAGTCCCTCAAAATAAATTACCTTTACATTTTTCTTCTTCGTTACTTCCGCTAATTCTTTCAATTTCCCTAGGGTTGGTTCTACATCTGGGGATAATCCTGCTATCGGGATTTGAGCTAAACCGTATTGTTTTGCTAAATATCCAAATGCTGCATGTTGTGTCACAAATTCTTTTTTCTTCGCCTTATCAATTGTCTCTTTGTATAAGCGATCTAAATCAGCAAGTTGGGATTTAAAATCTACTGCGTTATTTTCATACTGTTTTTTATTGTTTGGATCTAGCTGTTCTAGAGCCTTAGCAATAGTATCGACCTCCTGCTGGGCTAACACAGGAGAAAGCCAGACATGTGGATCTTTTGAAGATGCATGAGAATGATTTTCATCCTCTGATTCTAGTGCATTCATCAATTCGATCCCCTTTGAAGCCTCTACAACAGTTAAATTTGAATCATTAATACTCTTAAGTACTTTTTCAGTCCAACTTTCAAAGTAACGGCTATTGTAGATAAACATATCTGCGTCTTGAATTTTAGCCATATCCTTTGCAGTTGGCTCCCAATCATGTGGTTCTGCACCGTTCGGTATTAATAACTCAACATTTGCTGAACTACCAGCCACTTTTTGGGTAAAATAATACATTGGATAGAACGTGGTGACAATTTGTAATTTTTTTGTTCCTTCACTAGCCTTTTCACCCTTTGTCTGCGCAGCATTGGAACAGCCACTTATCACCATCAGAAAAATAATTATAGGGCATAGTAGTCTTTTCATGGTCTATTTCCCCTTCCAAAAATATTCTTTAATTAGGAATTATTACGATTTAAAATGAATAATTATTTCGTATAATAACAGTTTATTAGATTTAACAAATCGTAATTGTTACGAATTGTATCTTATAACGATTAATTATTTATGTCAATATCAAATTTAATGAAATTATCTCACTGAGGTGCATATCAATATGATAGGGACGATAGATTTAAGGAGGTATATTTGTATGACCTATTTAAATAAGCTGCTAAAGGATTGCTTATGTATACTACTATTTTGTTTTTTCATGTTGCTCTTTCTTTTTGGAGAGGAAATAAAAAACATATCTTTTTTTAATAGAATCCCAAGTTCTTTTTTTAATATAAATACGATTTTCCTAAGTATTATTTTAGAAGCAATTCCTTTTATTTTGTTAGGAGTCTTTGTATCAGCAATTATTCAATCATTTGTCTCCGAAAATGCAATCCGAAAGATATTGCCTCGTAATGCCTATCTAGCCGTCATACCAGCTGGATTGTTAGGGGTCATCTTTCCTATTTGCGAGTGTGCCATCATTCCTGTTGTTCGCAGGTTAATTAAGAAGGGAATGCCTTCGCATGTTGGCGTTGTCTTTATGCTAAGTGCTCCGATTATAAACCCTGTCGTCTATGCTTCCACCTATTTCGCTTTTAAAAGTACACCCTATATTGCAAATGCCAGGATGCTTGTAGGGTTTATTAGTTCTATCATCATTGGATTAATCATTTACCGACAATTTAAGGGGGAAAATATCTTAAAAACAAAAGAAGAAGGTCATCATCATGAACACCATCACCATCATCCAAAAGGAAATAAATTCCTAGAAACGTTATACCATGCCAGTGATGAATTATTTGATACTGGAAAATATTTATTCATAGGAGCGTTCCTTGCAAGTCTATTTCAGGCTTTCTTAGACCGCAATATCCTCTTATCCATAGGGACAAGCACAAGCTTGGCACCAGGAGTTATGATGGGCTTTGCCTATGTCCTTTCAGTGTGTTCTTCAGCAGATGCCTTTGTAGCTTCTTCATTCGGTTCTACCTTTACGGAAGGAGCACTTCTTGCTTTTTTAGTCTTTGGACCAATGATTGACATAAAAAACACCTTAATGTTATTCGCCTATTTTAAGAAAAGATTTGTCTTATTTTTACTGTTGGTAACGCCAATTGTTGTTTATTTATCTGTCTATATCTTTCAGCTATTTTTTATCTAGGGGGTGTACGATGAAAAAGACAAAAGCAGTACATGATTTCTCCTTCCATCATCTTATCAGGGGAATCATTCTAATTGGGTTTATGTTACTCTTATTTAAATTGCTTCTTACAAATAACATCTCTCTTTTGATCGCACCTAAAATGCTTCGTTTTATTTACTTCACTCTATTTGTATTACTTATTTTAGGAATTCTTTTGATCATTAGAGCAACTTCGGAACAGAAACATTCTTATCATTGTGAATGTGACGGTGAACATTCCTACCCAACTTCAATAGGGAAAGGTCTATTTCTATATCTATTATTTATTATCCCTATAACCACGGGCTTTCTTTTCGGAAACAATGTGTTGGATAGCTCTGTGGCGATGAACCGAACCATCAAACTTGGATCGAGTTCACAGGACACTAATCAAATCAAGACTGTTAAAGGCAATGAAAAATCAGAAAAAACAAAATCTACTTCTGATACCAATAAAACCAGTTTCACAGCAGATACCAAAAATAATCTCGATAATCAACCTGAGCCTTTAACTATAAAGGAATACGACAAATTAAAAAATGACATGGTCCAGACAAAGAAAATAAATATTAATGATCAGCTTTATGTGCCAATGATGACTATCATTCAAGACAATCTTCCAAGTATGATTGGTAAAACTGTTTCCACAAAAGGGTTTGTTTATAGAGAAAAGAATTTCATGCAAAATCAAATCATAGTTGCTCGATTTGGAATTTCTTGTTGTGTTGCAGATGCATCAGTCTATGGAATTATGGCAAGTGGTAATGTAGCAACCTTACCGAAAGATAAATGGGTACAAGTAACTGGAACGATTGAGCAAACCCAATATGATGGGGGTACTATTCCAACTATTAATATAAAGCAGATTTCAAAAATTGCTGCACCAAAGCAGCCATATGTATTTGATGTAGGAATTAAGATTGAGTAATCACAATATTATTTGAAACAAAAAATTAATTGCCTGATCAATACCTGTTAAATAATGTTAACTAGTATTATCAGGTTTCTCTATTTATTTAAACATTAATGTATATTTCGCATGTCCTTCTTAAACTAGTCGAGTAGAAGGGAGCCTTTCTACCTTGCGGTAGATGTACTCCACCCTCCGGGTAGAAAAGTTGCCCAATTGGCGACTCAAACCCCCACAGAACCCGGCGTGCGGATTTCCCGCACCGGGCTCTTCAGAAATTGCTTCACAGTTTCGCGTACATTTTTAATTCCGAAAATGGAATTGAAAGTTTAGGACGCTTTAGAGGAAAAAACGACTTAATCTTATTGAACTTTTCCCACGTTATATAGCTCTTTTGGCTTCTACTACTTAACATTCTTCTCCAATAACGTTCCGTAATTTTATAGATTTTTGTTATTGACCGAAGATTGCCAGCCATACCATAGTAATTGTAATGACCTCTAAGAATTTGATTTATCTTCTCAACTTGGTCTTTTATAGACCAATGTCTGATAGTACGAAGTACTTCTTGGATTTTATTTACACTTCGCTTAAATCTGGTCTTCTCGGTTTTCCTACCTACCATGAAATTACCCTTACGGTTTTTTGTACAATAATGTGTAAAACCTAGGAAATAGATCGTTTCTAATTTCTTTCCTTTTTGCAGGGCATGTTTACTGGCAAACCGTCCAAACTCTACTAACCTAGTCTTATTAGGTTCAAGCTCTAATGAGAATTTCCTTAATCTTTTCACAAGGACTTTCCCAAACCTTATTGCATCTGAACGATATTGAAAACACACTACAAAATCATCGATATATCTTATTAGATATGACTCTCCTTTGAGTCTTGGTTTTATTGCTTTCTCAAACCACAAATCCAATACATAGTGAAGATAAATGTTACTTAATAGTACACTAATTGAACCACCTTGCGGTGTTCCAGTTTCACTGGCATAAATATCCTTACCTTCCATTACACCTGCTTTTAACCATCTTTTAATCAGACTAATAATTCTAGGATCACCAATCCTATGTTGCACGAATTTAATTATCCAATCATGGTCTAAGGTTCCAAAGAAGTTCTTCAGGTCGGCTTCCAGCACCCAGCTAACTTTCTTCCCTGAAATAATCTCATTAAGGGTAGCTAAGGCATTATGTGCTCCCCTATTTGGCCTACCACCGTATGAACAATTTAGAAAGTCTTGTTCATAAATTGATGAAAGTACCGTTGCTGTACTTCTTTGTAAAGCTCTATCTGCCACCGAAGGTACTCCGATCGGTCGTTTTTCTACTTTCCCAGGTTTAGGTATCCAGACCCTTCTTACTGCTGGAGGTTTATAGCTATGTCTGTAGATTGAATTCATCATATCTCCAACCCAATTTTCAAACTCAATTATAGCCATATCCCTTGAGGTACCATCAATGCCAGGTGAAGTGTTCTTTGGCATATGGTTTAAACTAGTCCAAATCAACTCTTTTGTAATGTGATGTGCTAATGATGTAAATTGTAGTTTTTCATCTTGTTGAGCTTTTACTGCTATTCTCTCTAATCCTGTTGTCATGATTGGTTTCTCCTTACTTTGAATTAAGGACCGAAATCTTCCATTGAATGAAGCTCATGTTTCCTTAGATTGATTCAATTTCCGCTAACCGCTTCCCCATGTAATAGGCTCTCCCTATCTCAGAGTACTATCAGTTAGTAAGACTTCCAATAAACCATCGAATTCTCCTTGCTTTGTGGGCTTGTTGAATTCTTATCTATATGTTATAGAAGTTTATTGGATCTCCCTTGTTCCCAAAGGAATCCATTGATGACATGCCGTAGGTACGAATCCCGGGAGTAACGATAATACCCTTGCCTATAGCGGTTATTTCATTGTTGCCTTCCCCATTGAGAGAAAAGGTCGGCTACTCCACATCACGTTTAATTTCGGGACTAATTATCCTTTTCACTTTATTCCGGCCTGCCATCTTCCTGTCTACGCTTCGCAGTACACGTTACCGTGTACCACGCAAGACTCGGTACAAGACTGCTGGCTAAGCATTATCTAGACGACTATCTCAAGTCGTATGTATTCCTTGAGCTTTCAAGGCGCAACCCTCACAGAACCGTGCTTGCGCTATTCACGCACACGGCTCCTCCTAGTTACCATTCATAAAATGTAGCTAATCTCTTAGATTCAGATTTTGCTAATTCTGCTATCCTTAGTAGTTTTGTTTCCATTTATCCCTACCTCTGAGTGTAGTAAATGTTTCCCTAGTAAGGGCGATAACTGGTAGCTAGCCTTTCCTCCATCGGCATTACCCAACTTCATTGGTACTACGCTGCTATCCGACTCCCTACACAGCATTTGGTTTCCTTGCTTTTTATCGCTTGTACACCATACTCTTCTAACAAGAAAAGACCGGTAGGGTCTCCCGAGTTGCCGTATCATATCGATGTGTAACGTGCCAAGGTCTCTGACTCCAGAGAGGTTTTATCCATCTTGCCCTTAACGAAGGATAAAATGTAGCTTTCTGCTGCAGGTAAGGCATCAGCCCTCTCGATTTACTAACATTATGGAGCTCAATCCCTTCAACCATTTGGCTTTCGGCCCGCCGTCGGGTAGAAAACAAGCGCGCGCAATCAATTATGATTCACGTTTCTTGTAGCCCCCCTACGATCCCGGACGGTCGGTTTTCCCGAGTCCGGTTCTGACCTTGGATTAATCACCTACAAGCCTTCCCATACAACCGCAGGATTAAATGTCGGTACACATATTCCCCCATCATTTGTAGGTTTACTTGTAAGCTAGTTTAAACATATTTTATAGCTCAGAGTCTATAATGCTCAAACATTCCAAGTGCCCAGAGGTCCTTTGCCCTATCAAAGGTGTTACCTTGATAGAAGTGTAATTTCCTTACACTTAAGAAGGCATTACCCTCCCCTAATTGCTACTACGACCTCATGCGCCAATCCTAAATCATCCTACCATTTTCTATTAGCCTCTTATATGATAGGTCTTTATTGGTTAGTACCTTTCCAATTTGAAGTAGGACCTTCCCGTCGTTATCTCTGAAAATCTTTCCCCAGATGCCAGAACCCATACCCCGGCTGCTCTGTCCCCTCTACAAGCTCAATATTTAATATACAATTAATCCTCTGCTTCAGCCTCTCCCTTTGCTTTTGAATAAATAGTTGACCGTGGTACACCTGTTTGTTTTGATATGTCATTTACGCTCAATCCATTCTTTTCACGTTCCGCAAATAGCTTTAATGCTCTTTTTATTTCTTTTGTGTCCTGCCCTTTCCTTCCTAAATGTTTACCTTGTTCCTTTGCCCTCTCTCTACCTTCTTTGGTCCGTTCATTGATCAAATCCCTTTCAAACTCTGCAATAGCGCCCAACATGGTAAACATTAGCTTCCCAGCAGCAGTTGAAAAATCAATCTGTTCTTTAATGAAAACAACACCTATCCCCTGTTCTTGCAAGGCGTGAACGATATTATGTAAGTCTCTCGTTGATCTGGCCAAGCGGTCAATTTTGTAAACGACAAGCTTGTCACCTGGCCTTAAATATTCCAACGCTTTTTTGAGTTCTGGCCGCCCGATATTCTTGCCACTTTTCTTTTCGTAGAAAATCTTTGTGCAACCATGCTTTTTTAGTTGTTCAACTTGGAGAGAGTAATCCTGGTCCAAGGTACTTACCCTTGCATATCCAACTGGTTCATTCATTGTTCTCACTCCCGTCTAAAAGATATATAACTTCTTACACATTAATTATATACTAATTTTTAGACGATTAATACACATAAGAAAGTGTAATGTACTAAATTTTATGCAATGTCCAAAACTTACAACTTTTAGACTGACTCCATGACTTTTTATTTGCTTAAGCATCGCCCGCAGGCTTAAGCCTGCCTTCATAGCCTTCAAGGTTATTGGTTCAAATATTAAGAATCGAATGAATAAATCAGGCAAATTAATGAAAGGGACTTTTTTACATTATCAGAATGATTAAGGGGGTTCATTAAATGGAAGGTCTTATCAATAATCCTTAACCATATTTTTTTGAACATTATTCTTTAAGGATTGTAAAAGCGTATGCGTTGTTGATATAACAAAAAGGGAGGGAAAATATGAAAAATTTGATAAAACTTACAAAGGAAAAGAAATGCGATGAAATAAAGCATTATCTTGAAAATATAGATAAAAACAAAAAAGGTGCAATATTTGAAGAGTACTTAAAAGAATTATACATCGGTAACGGTTGGATCGCAGTGCGAAAAGGTGGTAAAAACGATGCTGGTGCTGACATTTTATTGTATCATCCAAAAACACCTCTAGAAGTTTCTATGGTCATTCAAGGAAAAAATCAAATCCGCCCACTTTCATTTGATGACACACGTACCGAATTAAGAAAATTTGAGGAAGAAGCATCTCTAAAGTATGATTGCAAACAATACGCATTGATATCAATCAATGGATTTGTATCAGAAGCAGAAAAGTTGAATCCATTCAATATGCGTTTGGACAACTGGGAGAAAGTGAAGGAACTAATTAATGGGTATGACCCAATCAATAAAAAAGAGCCTGAGATCGATTTATATAATCATAATCAGTTAGCTTATCAAAATATGAAAAAGATGTGGATTGAATCAAACAGGGTTGCTGTTGTTCAAGCTACAGGTACCGGTAAAAGTTTTTTAATAATAAAAAGTCTGTCTGAAAGTTTAGAACAGAATAAGCTTGTTTTAGCACCTTCTCATTTTATTTTAGAAGAGATACAGAAAAATGCAGCCTGGGCGGTGGGCAATACATTGTTTATGACCTATTCGAAAGCAATGGGGTTAACAGATGGTGAAATCAGGAAGCTCAATATTTCGTTATTGGTTTTGGACGAATTTCATAGGTGCGGGGCGGAACAGTGGGGAAAAGGTGTCAATCGAATTTTGAACTTTTATCATGATTTCAAGGTATTGGGTACATCAGCAACACCGATAAGATATTTGGATGGTTCAAGAGACATGTCTCTTGAGTTGTTTGATGGGAATGTAGCTAATGAATTATCTTTACCACAGGCAATCATAAAAGAAATACTACCCAAACCAACATATATATCAGCGCTTTACACACTAGATGAAGAGATTGAAGATTTGAAAGAAAAAATTGATAAGTCAACAAATTCGATTAAAGAAAAACAAGATTTGCTTAATGAAATTCATTTGTTTAAGGCGGATTGGGAGAAGAGTAACGGAATCCCCAATGTTTTAAAAAAATACATACGTATGGATGTTAATAAATTTATTGTGTTTTGCGAGGACAAGGCTCATCTTGAACAGATGGAATGGATTGTAGAAAAATGGTTTAAGGAAGCCGGGTTTAACAAAAGGATAAAAAAGCATCGAGTAATCAGTGGAGAATCTTGGGCTAAAGAAGAATTGCAACAATTTCAAAACGGTAAAAATAAGAAAACTTTTTACTTGTTGTTTGCTATTGATATGTTGAATGAAGGTCTTCATGTTGATGATGTTGATGGCGTGATTTTACTTCGACCAACCGAATCACCGATTATCTTTTATCAGCAATTAGGACGTGCACTACAGACTGGAAAAGTTAATAATCCATTAATTTTTGATCTTGTTAATAATTTTAGAAATATAAGGGCGAATGATTTTACAAATGATTTGGAAAAAGAAAGAAAAAAAGAAAATGAAATAAGAAAACTTCTTGGTTTATCAACAAGCACACATAGCTATTTAATCTTTGACGAAACAAAAGAAATAATGGATTTATTTAAAAAAATTGAGAAAGAATTAAAAGATAATTGGGATGAACGGTACGAAGAACTAATTCTATATAATGATCGTCATGGAAATTGTTTAGTACCTGAAAGGTACAAAGAAAATCCATCGCTGGGTATATGGGTAAGAAAGCAAAGAGATAACTACAAAAACGGGGTATTATCTCTCGAAAAAGTTGAACGGTTAAATGAACTGGGATTAGAGTTGAATTCCATCAGATGGGAAGAAATGTACCAAGAATTAAAAACATTCCATGACGAAAAAGGTCATTGTTTAGTCCCTCAACGATATAAAGAAAATCCTTCATTAGCTAAATGGGTATTGGGACAAAGACAAAATTATAGCCAAGGAGATTTGTCTCAAGAAAAAATTCAACGGTTAAATGAACTTGGGTTTGTATGGGGGCGGGGGGATCTCAAGAAAATAAATTTGGAGGAACAGTGGGAAGAAAAGTATCAAGAATTGTTAGCATTTAAAGAGAAACATGGTCATTGCTCAGTACCTCAAGGATTTAAAGAAAACCCTTCCTTAGCTAGTTGGATATCAAATCAAAGAACGTACTATAAAACTGGAACATTATCTCAAGAAAGAGTCGAACGGTTAAATGAACTTGGGTTTGTATGGGGGCGGGGGGATCTCAAGAAAATAAATTTGGAGGAACAGTGGGAAGAAAAGTATCAAGAATTGTTAGCATTTAAAGAGAAACATGGTCATTGCTCAGTACCTCAAGGATTTAAAGAAAACCCTTCCTTAGCTAGTTGGATATCAAATCAAAGAACGTACTATAAAACTGGAACATTATCTCAAGAAAGAGTCGAACGGTTAAATGAACTTGGGTTTATTTGGGAAGCATTTGAAAATCAATGGGAAAAAAATTTCCAACAGTTGATATCATTTAAGGATAAATATGGTCACAGTTTAGTTCCCAAAGGATATAAAGAAAACCCTGCATTGGCTAATTGGATAGCAAAGCAAAGAATAAGCTATAATGATAGGACATTATCTCAAGAAAGAATCGAACGGTTAAATGAACTGGGATTTATTTGGGACAAACTTGAAAGTCAATGGGAAGAAAGATTCCGGGAGCTGACAGAATTTCGAAACGAAACTGGACATTGTTTAGTTCCCCATAGATATAAAGAAAATCCATCGTTAGGTAGGTGGGCAGGAACACAAAGAAATGACTATATAAAGGACAAGTTATCACAAGGAAGAATTGAACGGTTAAATGAACTTGGGTTTGTATGGGAAGTAAAAAAATGAATTAGTAAATGAGTAATATAAACTAGTAAATAGCTTGTGGAACGCACTCTTAAGAGTGCTTTTTTTCGTTGTTAACTGACTAAAAAAGACAAAATAAAAAGAGCCTTATAGCTCTTACCCCTAGTATCAGCCCTATCCTACGCTTGATACCACTGATGGCCGCGCTTGCCATCCAACCCAACTTTAGGTTTGTAGTCAATAACCTAAATCTATTTTTTTGAAAAAATAATAGATTTTTTGTTAACAGGTATTATATTTTAATAAAGAAGCATCAGTTAAATTAAAAGACCCCATTACGGGGTCTTTTTGTTTGTATTATATTCGAAACATTGGTTATAGACATTTTCAAAAGGAAAAAACTTATAGATCGGAAATTACCACGTATTGCTGAATCATTTCCATCAATACCTAATCACAAAAAAGCATCCTAATTTATATTTGTTGCGAAATTACTTACAATTGTTCACTAATAACTAAAGGAATAGTAAATTCATCCCTTTTTGAGTATTGTTCACATATAACAGATACCTTTATTTCAAATTCGCCTGATTTTACTGGAACTAATGTATATGATTCAATACATTTTCTTTTCCTTGTTTGAATTAATTCCTTACAATATACCGTAATCATATTCTTATTGTTAGAACTATAGAAAGTATCAGAAATAAGGTGTCCAGTAAGAGAAAAATTATCACCCATCACTATATTTGAATTTGGAGATTCCATTAATTTAGTAATACCATCAAGATAATGAACCGTAATCGCATTTCTTTGCTTTTCTGCTTTTTTTATTGGATTTTCTGTTAAAGATGGTTTATTTGGCTTTTTAAATTTTTCTTTATTAACGCTTAAAACCAAAACAGATTTTGGGAATTTAATTTCAACATAGATATTATTTGCCTTCATTTCCCCATCATTAGAAATAAGAATATCGAGGTCAACACCCATTAATCCAATCGTATTATATCGCTTTAATTCTTTATTATATTTATTAATCTTTTCTATATCTTCTTCAAGATTATCATTAAATACAGCTATATCCTCATTCGAAACAAACTTACGCAAATTTTCCGGTTTCGTAATAGTATAATTGATAATTCCCAAAAGCTCTCACTTGAAAGTCGATATACCTTAAATAGTAATTCAGTCCAAAAATGACGAATCAATGTACTTTGAGTTTTCAATAACAATAATTTATCTGGAAATACTTCTAGAAATCTTACAAGCACATCATTATCAGAAATTATGTACTCAAGAAAAGCATCATTCAATGTTCGATTTGGGGAATAAGCTATTTCATGCCAAAACTTAAACCCAATTTTACTTTTTTGATCATCTAAGGGAATATAATTATCTTCAATTTCTTTGTAAAATTCCGGTATTTCATTATTTTTCACAACCAGTGGTATCTCTTCAATAAGATGATTAAAATCAGTGCCTGGCTGAGTAAATCGTTTATCAAGATACAATGAATATTTGTTCAAAAGAGCTTCTTTCCCACCATTTACAACGAATTTAGAAAGATTAGATTCTAAAAAAAGCCAAAAAGTGTCTACATGACTGTATCCGATGATTGTATCTTTTGCATGCGCACATTCATTTCTTTTCTTTCTCCAATAAGGCATTTCATCAATTAAATCCATACTAATTAAAAATACTTTCCCTATACTACGATTTTCCTCTTGAATTTTATAGTTTTCTTGCGTTAGATCAAATACTTTTTCTTCCCACTTTTTATCATCTTTTAAGTCATTTCTAGCTTTTTGCCATACTGATTCATGTGGTATCAAAGATGGCATAGGACTTCTTAGTAAACGATCTCTTAGAGTCTTCATAAAACCTAAGTAAGACATTAAAAAAGAAGCTCGATATGCACCTACTCGATAACATATTATTGATTCATCAAAGAGAGTTAAAGCATCCTCAGAGACATCTTGTTGTTTTATCCATTTTTCAAAATGAATCTCCAAATACAGCACTCCAATCCTAACAAATTTTATTATTGTTCTTAGACTTTTGTTTAATAAATTAAGACTACTTTCCCCTTTTTATGCTACTACTATTTTACCATATTGGTAGATTTTGTGACTTATTTAGGACCCTGCCTTCCTTGACGTTTCCTTTCATAAAGTGCATGTATTTGTTTAGCAAAATGCACCCGTTTGAAATAAAATAAAAAACCAGGTTTCTCCGGTTTGTGTTTAAGAAATCCATTTGGAATTGTGATGATGGTTAATCTATACGACTAACAGGCTTAAGCCTGTAATATAAGCCTTAAGGCTAATACTTATGATTTGTTTCGGAGGAGTTTACATATCAAAAAAATCGTCTGCCCTTGCAGCTGGATCCACTTCACGAATTGCCCTCATAATCTTTTTAATCGTGGGGAGTGTAGGCGAATAATCATTATCGGATGAAATTTTACTAATTGTAGTCCTACTTATCTTCGTTTTACTCACCAACCACTCCTGAGAAATTCCTCGAACATCAAGCCATTTTCCTATTCTAGTTCGTGGTTTACCCCCAAATATATTTTCTTGTATCAAGAATCGGCATATTCAAAACAACAATGTCAATTTCTTCATCAATTAGTTTTTCCACTCGTTACGAATTTCTTCTTTGTTCCGACCAAACTGACTCAGATCGTGAACGACCAGCACATCCCCAAAACGCATTTCTTTGTAAACAGGTCTTGCAAAATCCTTCCCCGATTGTCTTTCTTGGTAAATTCGCTCAAAATCAAAATTCTTCAATTCTTTCAGCTGCCGCTCTAAATTCTGGTCCTTTGTACTGAATCACCTTATTAAAGAATTTCTCAATGTCTTATAAGACTTGTCTGCACACTACTTATCGTTGTAATGTGCATTTTTCTGACTTTACCAGAGTTTTAAGACAGCTAGCCAGTAGGGTTGAAGACTCATTGAATCCATTCATTATAGCTGCTTACTAGTACTTTTTTCTATTAATTTACCGTCTATTTCCATATAATTGGACATATAGTACTTTATAAACATATGAGGTGGGAATGAATTTGTATTATTATGCAGTTGATTATGCATGGATTAATAAATCATCTACAGGAATACATTATAAAATTGAGGGAGTTACAAAACATCCACATACGAAAAAAATAGTTTGTGAATGGGAATTTGAATTTGATGTTGATAAACCGCCTGAAGAAGCTCGGACAAATGTGAGTCATATACAAAACCTCACTTGGAATATATACAAACCTCTTGACAGTGGTATGAGAAACTTGGGGGATCCAGAATACTTCTTCGATCAATACCTTAAAAAACGATTATTTATGTATGCACACCGTGATAAACTGAAAATTGGTGTTAACCATTCACCTTCCAAACAAAACCCAGTACGACTCCCTAGTGACCGATATTACTCCCATTACCTTAAGGGAATAATAAACCCTAGTGACCCATATTACTCAGATTACCTTAAGGGAAATTAAAATTACACACAACAACAACAAGGACCTAATTTAGGCCCTTGTTTACATTTCATTTAGCTTTTTCTGGTGTTCTTCCTTCGATGTATGAGTGTAAATTGATATTGCTATGGCACGTATTAGTAAAGGGCGCAATTGTTGAATACTTAATCCCAATTTCCCATTTATATCACTGAGGAATTAGGATTTTTAATTTAAAATGAAAACGACCTAATTCAAACTTTTCTGATTAATCTTAGGTCACCTTTACAACTTTGAACTCTGGCTGCCTTCAGGCAGCCAGAGTTCGTTCACGAAGATATCTCACTAAAAGTGTTAAATTTAACTAGGCGAATAATATACATTATATTATTCATTTAAACTATCAAAAACCCATGTTAAACCCGTCATATAATGTTATTTTTTATCCCAATTTAATATGATTTTTAGGTCATTAAACTCGTCATATAAGTTAAGAGACGGAAAGAGTGCTAGAAGAATATATTATAAGTCTTTAGTAAAAGTTTAGAGATATTTTGCTGCTCTTGATAATAAATCAACAAGACCACGCACTCATTCTTTTAAATATGGGCTTGTAGACCTAGTTATTTAACCATTCACAAAAAGGGATATTACATAGGCTAAATCTAACATTATGTTTTTAAAATGAGGGGAATAGGCGTATGCACCAGTATTGGTATGTGAATTCAAAGGGGAGCGGGCAGCTATATAATAACCAAATTTCAGTACCACCATTATATTCACAGCCCCAAACACCCAAACTTGGAGGAATAAATAGTCTTGGGATTTCCGAGGGTTGGAGTGGTCGAGTCTATCCGGCTGGTTGGAAGAGTCCCGGGTATTTAAGGTGTTTGATCGTATGGAACAACCTGTTAATTGGACTTCTCCCGCCGGCCAAATGGGTTTGACAGTACAAGAGCCTTCTTTCGGTTGGACAACACCGGCTGACCATGAGAGCTTTACACCCCATGGACACAACGGGAATTCGATGCCGCCGGTTGAGCATGATGATTTGGAGGCGAAGGTGCAGCCGGCCATACGGGTTTCAACTCCCAAAAACAGCCCACTCCTTGGGCACAACCAATCAATTATGCGGGCATGTTCGCACAAGGACATCCGGCAAGTTGGGCTCCATCAGCTGGCCATGCGGGTTTCAATTCCCAAAAACAGCCCCTCCCTTGGGCGCAACCGGTCAATCATGCAGGGATGTTCGCACAAGGACATCTCGCCGCTTTGCTGCCGTCGACCGCTAATCCTTTTGGTGATCGTGATGGAGGAAGAAGTAGAGAAAATATTGTAGATTCCTTTATAAATAGATTTGGTATTGATGATATCCGAGCATTAGCTTTGGTTGATGCCTCCTTTTGTATGGATATTGGTACTTATTTAGTTTATAAACCCGAAGATGATAATGAGTTTCACGCTGAAATTCATAATTCTCCTGAAAAGGTCTCTTTAACCTCTTCTCAAGCAAGGAAACTAGCTGAACATTGTACTATAGTTTATCAATCATCTTAATTTTAAGCCCTCTCTAAAATGAGAAGGTTTTTTTATTTCGCAAATCTTTCACTAGGTATTTGTCAATTATTGTCTAATTTATAAGTTAGACAATAATTAGGAAGTGATACGATTTAACCATACTTTGCTTTTGATGTATTTCAAATATCCAAATATAATTATCGTGGTATTTAAAATTGATAAAATAACTCACTTTACTGGAGATTTAAACTATGAACATATATACACATGAAGTAGGCAACTTAACCTCTCAGGAAGCCCTTGAAAAATGCTTTCAATGTATCCTCCAATAACTTCAAATATTCCTAATTGGATTTTCTGACTACCATCATACGACGAAATTAGATGAGTAGTGGTACATAATAGAAAAGATAATTTCATTTAAATGCAAATCTTCAACGCACTAAAAATTGTAAATTATAAATTCTTCAAAATGCTGCTCGCATTGTTTTTGTATCGTAAGCCTGCCTGAACGTAGCGATCAACCATCTCCCTGGTTTTATGACCTGTTTGTTTCATAATCGCAATTTCTGTCATTCCCATCATTGCTGCACTTGTTGATAATCCACTTCTTAAACTATGTGCTGCAAAGTCATTTATATCCATCCCGAGTTCCCCGATATATTTTTTTATAATAAGTGCTATGGATTTATCACTCAACCTTTCCTTGATATTTCCATGCCGATCAATTGAACGAAACAAAGCACCGGAAGTAATTGTCCCTAGCTTAATCCACTCTTGAGTTGCTTTAACTGGACAAAATTCGCTATATGTATAAACGACTCCTTTTATAAGATCATCATTCATTGTTTTGGTTTCTCGAACTCGTACGTCCATACCAAAGTCGTTAATCTGTAAATCTTCTATATTAATAGCCACAAGTTCTGAACGTCGGCTTGCAAGGGCAAAACCTAACAATAGGATCGCCTTATCCCTTACACCAATCAGAGTTGAGGTGTCAATCTTAGCGATTAGGGAAGGAAGGACCTGCAGCATTAGTGCCTTTTTCGGTTCTTGCCGAGTACCGATTTCTCTTTTTATCCCTTCCAATAAGGCTTGAACTTCAACTTGTTTGGCAGGTGGAAGATGATGTTTGAATTTATGCGCCATATTAATAGAAGAAACTCGTCTTCTTATAGTCGAATATTTATGTGTCGTTGCCAATTCAGATAAATAAAGGCATAGTGTACCTGCGGATGCAGGAATAGGATCTCGCGCATTCAACTCACACCATTCAGTGAAATTCTTCCAGTCCGACGCGTAACTTTTCTGGGTGTTTTTACTTTTAGAGTTTTGTATGTAGAATTTAGTTTTTTCCAGTTTTTCTTTATCAATCTGAAAAAATTTTCCACTTTCAGTTAACATAATCGAACCTCCTTAACTGCTGGTTTTTCTGGCTCTAAGTTCCGATAACTATATATTATCGGAACTCAGTACCTCCGTAAATATTAAAATCAAAAATTCAATCTTATTAAAGAAAAAATATCTAAAAAAATCCATGTAATAAAATAGACCTTTCACTTAAGGTTTGTTGTTTGCATTCCTGCTCTTAAACAATAGAAAAATATAAAGAAGGTATAAATGAAAAACCGTCTATGGTGGGATAAATGGTTTGAAAGATTATCATTAAAAGTCACTATGATAAATTATTTACTTGGATTCGGTTCTAATAAAACTTTAAATGCAGATTTGGAACGAACCATCTCAAAAGCTTCCTCCCACTTTTCTAGTGGCAATTTTGTAGAGATTAGAGGAAGAACATTAACTTTATTCTGTTCTAGCAGATTTAGTGCACGAATCCAAGATGTTCGTTCAGATGCAAAACCATTTGAAATCTTAATTTCTTTTGTGAGTGCCATGTCTAAATTAAATTTTATTTCTTTTCCATATAATCCAACTTGAACGTACAATCCTGTTTTCTTTAATAATTTCAAACAATTTCGTGAGGATGACTCAATTCCAGCGCATTCAAATGCAACATCAAACCCCTTACCCTTTGTTATCTGGTTTACTCTCTCTTCGACGTGTTCTTCGTCTATAATAATAGTGTCGTATGCACCCAAGTCTTTTGCTAATTGTAACCGTTCACGATCCACCGAAGTTCCTATCACGATGACATTTCCGCCAGAAGCTATTGCAACTTGCATTGTAAGTAATCCAATTGCACCTGGACCGGACACTAATACAAAGTCTCCTGCTAAGACACTACCACGCTCTACTACACATCGGACCATACAAGCTAAAGGTTCACATAACGCTGCTTCATCCATCGTTACATTTTCTGGAATGCGGAATGCTAAATGAGCTGGAATGACCATATATTCCGAGAACGCCCCATTCACACCTGAACCAATTGACTTTCTTTCTTCACAAAGCATTACTAATCCTTCATAGCAGTAATTACACTTTCCACAGCTTTTTGCTGCTGTTAAGGAAACTACTCTATCGCCAATTTTAAAATCAGTTACATCCGCCCCAACTTCAACAACAATTCCAGAGTATTCATGTCCCATTGTCACTGGATAATTGGCAGGATATTCATCGGCAATGATATGAAGGTCGGTTCCACATATCCCAGCTGCATGAATTTTTACTTTTATCTCGGAGGCTTTTACAATTGGTTCATCTAATTCAACAAGCCCCACATTGTGAAATCCTTCTCCCTTTTTAACTAACGCTTTCATAATTTTCCCCTTTCAATTCCAATTTCGTTTCGCATTTAAATTTTAATTTAAATGGATTCTTCTATTGCTTGTTCTACTAACTCTAAATATTTTTTTGTGTAATTGAAGATATATGAAAGACTACCATGTTTAGAAACTTCTAAACTTAACCTTAGTTCGATAACCTTTTTTGTTCTGATTTAATTGATTTTTTGAATCAGAACATTATGCTTTGTTTGAAGAACCTAATTCACGGATTTTATCAATAACCGCTTCTCTAATCGCTTCACGCCCTAGACCAATGAATTTACGTGGATCATATACATCAAAATCTGTATTCAACTTCGTCCGAACTGCTTTAGTAAAAGCTATTTGATTTTCAGTATTGACATTAATTTTTGCCGTTCCTAATGAAATTGATTTTTTAATTTGTTCAGTCGGGATACCCGTACCTCCATGTAAAATTAACGGTAGCTCAATAGTCTCACAAATTTCTTTCATTTCCTTAAAAACTAAGTTTGGCGCCCCTTTGTAAGGACCATGAACAGATCCTAAATGCCGGAGCAAGGCAATCAATACCAGTAAGTCTAACTAACTTCCTTACATTCTTTCGGATCAGCATAAATGACACCATCAGCAATTACATCGTCATCTTGTCCTCCAACCGTTCCTAATTCAGCTTCTACTGATACCTCTCGTTCATATGCATAATAAACTACTTGTCTAGTTATTTTCACATTTTCTTCAAATGGAAGATGAGAAGCGTCAATGATAACCGAAGTAAATCCAGCATCAATGGCATCTTTACATTTTACAAAACTTGACCCATGATCCAAATGAATAGCTACAGGAATTGTGATGCCCATTTCATCGATCAGGGCTTCCACCATAGCAGTTAGCACCTTATAGCTCCCCATATATCGAGATGCTCCTTCCGAAACACCAAGAATAATGGGTGATTTCTCTTCTTCGGCCGCAGCCAAAATGGCCTGTGTCCATTCTAGATTATTTACGTTGAATTGTCCCACTGCATAGCCTTCTGCTAATGCCTTATTTAACATCTCCTTCATTTAAGTTAACCCATAAGAACCCTCCCTAAGTAAAAGATCCAAAATACAAAGTGACTTTATCCATTTAAGGATCTTTATGTAAATCAATTATCAATTTTATTTAAACCCTTTTAGAACTGATAATCTATTCTAGCTTCATAAATTTGAAGCTTTATAAGCGTATTTTTTAATACATCCTTGCAACTATATCATTTATTAAAGATACTGCCTTCCTTGCATTGAATTCGTTATTGTTAAATTCATTAGTGGCTTCATATGTTGCTATTTTATTGACACGATTTGCGTGCCTTCCCCCTTCAAATGGGGTTGTTAACCATATTTTTGCAATTTCACGAGCTAAACCTGGACCAATGACACGCTCACCCATAGCTAATATATTCGTATCGTTATGTTCTCTGGTAGCCTTCGCACTAAAGGTATCATGCACAAGCGCACAGCGGACCCCCTTTACCTTGTTAGCAGTAATGCTCATTCCAATGCCTGTTCCACATATTAAAATACCACGGTCTACTTCTCCGTTGGCTACTTTTTCAGCTACCGGAAAAGCATAGTCTGGATAGTCAACTGATTCGCAACTTTCACAACCTAATTCAACATAGGTTATCTTCATTTCTTTCATTAATGAAATAATTTCTTGACGAATAAACATACCGCCATGGTCAGATGCAATGGCCAATTTCATCATTCTTCCTCCAATCTTCTTTTATTAAGAAAGATTAATAGTATTAAAATTTATTATACGAACCGAATGAAAAGTAGTATGTTTTATACCAGAACGTGATTATCTTTAGCGTTTTTCAAAAGACGATTTTTTATTTCTTCAGTATTAACATTCCGTTGTGAAACACCTGTTTCCATTGCAGCTTTAGCAACTGCAGATGCAACATGTGCTGCCACACGCGGATCAAAAGGATCTGGAATCACATACTCAGGGTTAAGATCTTCCTCTGAAATCAACTCAGCAATCGCATAAACAGCAGCTAATTTCATTTCTTCATTGATTGCTTTAGCATGAACATCCAGTGCCCCACGGAAAATCCCAGGGAAAGCTAAAACGTTATTTATCTGATTTGGAAAATCTGAGCGACCAGTTCCTACAACAAACGCTCCTGCCTCTTTTGCATCTATTGGCATAATTTCTGGTACAGGATTGGCCATTGCAAATATAATGGGGCTATGACGCATGGACCGAACCATCTCCTGAGTAACAGCACCTGCAGCCGAAACACCAACGAAAACATCAGCTTCAACAAGTGCATCTGATAAAGTTCCTTTTTTGTGTTCTTTGTTAGTTATCCTTGCCATTTCATCTTTAAATGAATTCATTCCAACAGAGCGACCTTCATAAATAATTCCATTTGTATCACATAAAATGACATCTTTTACACCCATATTAAGTAACAATTTTACAACCGCCACTCCGGCCGCCCCAGCACCATTTGCTACCACACGAATATCTTCTATATTTTTGTCTACCAGCTTAAGAGCGTTGATTAGTCCTGCAGCTGTTACAATGGCTGTACCGTGCTGATCATCGTGAAAAACGGGAATATTACAGGATTTCCGCAGGCGATCCTCGATTTCAAAACATTGAGGGGCAGCAATATCTTCTAAGTTCACTCCACCAAAAGTCGGTTCTAATAATTGAACCATTTCAACAATTTTATCGGTGTCTGTTGTATCAAGACAAATTGGAAACGCATCCACATCTGCGAATGATTTAAAGAGTAATGCTTTCCCTTCCATCACAGGCATAGCTGCTTTCGGCCCAATATTTCCAAGACCAAGTACCGCTGTACCATCTGAAACAACAGCAACAAGATTTCCCTTACTCGTATAATCATAGACTTTTTCCTCATCTTGATAAATTTCAATACAAGGTTCTGCCACACCAGGTGAATAAGCAAGACTTAAATCTCGGCCGTTGCGTACTTCTACTTTTGAATAGATACCAAGTTTCCCTTTATTTTTCTTATGCATTTCTAGGGACTGTTCCCGTAATGTCAATGTCATAACCTCTTTCGTAATAAATTTTCTATGGCAAAAAGAATTGGAAGTCATAATCGCAAAACTTATTTTTTGTCTGAAAATGAATTTTTCCATCACGATGATTGCATGTATCACCTCCCGAAAGGAATGTGTGGTGAAATATTCGTATCTGCTCTTTTTTGATTTAAATTTATTATTTAGTTGCTGAAAACGGCACTTTATTAATTTTTGTTTTTATTTTTCTTATTTTCTTGACGCTCAAAGCAATTTTAATAGATAATTTTTGAAAGGCTTTTGAACTCGTATTTTTCTAAACTAGTAGTTTTTTGCATCAGTGTGGCATTGTTCTCTCAATACGGAATAGAACGTACTTCTTGCATCATTTTTTGTAACATCGTAATTTCTTTATCTAATTGTTTACTAAGATCGATGGTACTCGTATCTGTAAGCCCTTTATTTTTTGCTAATTTATATAAATCTTTGCGATATTCACCTATACGTTTATGACATTCTAGTGCCGTTCTCAACAACATATCCTTATCTCCTTTTTCTTATTTTGTAAGTGAAGTCTAAAAAAGCCTTTCCATTTCAATGTTGTTATTGAAAAACAAACTATATTTTAAATAATCCTTCGTACTTTCTTAAAGTTAAACATGCCTTAAAGAAAATAGCTCTTTAAGTTCAGCAACGTTTACTTCCGCTAATGAAGCCACAACTCTATCTGCTTGTGTAAGATCCATGTTTATTTGTTTATGTCTTACTCCAATACAATGCATATTGGCAGTTTTAGCGGCTGTTAGACCATTAAAGGAATCCTCAAAAATTATACAGTTTGATACAAATACCCCCAGTTTTTCAGCTGCATGTAGAAAAATCTGTGGATCTGGCTTTCCCCTTTCAAAGTCTTCACCTGAAATAACTTCATCAAAATATTCTCTTAATTCACATTGATCCATTACTGTTTGTATTCTTCTCATTTCAGAAGAGGATGCTAAAGCAGTAGGAATACCATGTTTCTTTAAAGATCTTAATAAGGGTAATACTCCTGGAAACAACAGTTGCTTATAATCCCATTCTTTCTGTGAAAATATTTTATGTTGCAATTCAATAAGCTCATCAACGCTTTGCGACAAAGAATACTTTTCTTTTAAAATTGACCATTTTCTTTTGGCCGTTCCACCCATATAGCTACGTTGTGTAATCTCGTCTACCTGAATATCCAGTTTCTTAAATATCTCTTGGTTATACCTTCTATACACTGGCTCAGTATCGACAATTACCCCATCCATATCGAATATAACTGCTAAATTGGACACTATTTTCACCTTCCCATCTTCTTTTCAACTAAAGTCAGAGTACTAATTTCTAAGTTTAGAATCTTGTTCAATACCTTTGTCATCATTACATCTTTTTTCATTACAACGAGAATAGTAAAATCCAACTTTCTCTGAACTAAATGTATCCAAGAGGCGTCCACACTTATCACAAATAATAGAACCTAGTACTAATGTGTTTTCTGAAACTGACATAATTGATCATCCCTTCAATGTTAGTTAAATCAAAATTAATTGTTAACCCTAATGCAATGTCTTTATCACCTTAAAACCAACTATTTATATGACACGCCCATAAACAGGAAGACCGTTCTCCAAAGGAAGCAACAATTCACCCTGGATAATCGGACGTACGTAGTCAATAAATTCTTGGGACATGGAACAGTTTTCTTGATCATACCAACTTATTGGTACAAAGCGTTCTTTTCCTCCAACCTCTCTTAACGGTACTGTTTTATAAGAAATTTTATACTCTGTTAGATCTTCTCGACTTATTCCAATCATAACTCCTGTATAATTTTTCTTTGCAAAAGACCAGGCTTCTATTCCAACCTTGTAGGCTTCCGATACATCTGTTTTTGCAGCAAATATCATACTGCTTCGCTGCCAAGTACTAGGTAAAATAACATGTGAATGGATATCTGTTTCCTCTTTGATAATATTATTTAAATATGAAGAAACCCCCCCAAGCTTAGGACGACCAAGGATATCAAAGTTAAGGTCATTTCCTGAAATTAGGTTACACTTATGATCTTTAATCCCTTCTGAGACCACTACAACTGCACTCTTTTTTTCTAGATTTAAAGATTGAATTCTACTTATAAAGTCATTCTCATCAAACGGTACTTCCGGAATATATATTAAATCTTGACAATTGCCCCCTACATCTCCGACCAATGAACAAGCTCCTGCTAACCAACCAGTATGACGACCCATTGTTTCTATTATTGTAATACGGTTACTTACCATATAACTTTTCATGTCCATCTTAATATCAAGCATACAAGTGGCTAAAAATTTTGCAGCGCTTCCAAAACCAGGTGAATGATCGGTACCCATTAAATCATTATCTATTGACTTAGGGACACCAATTACAATTAATTCATAACCGACTTTTTTTGCTTGGTCATTAATCATTTGAGCAACATTCATGGAACCATTTCCGCCAATACAAAAGAAGTATCGAATATCCTTTTTTTTCATTACATTTAATATATTTTCGATATCTGTGACAGTGAGCTTATACCGCCACGATCCAAGCGCAGCACCAGGTGTCCAACGTAAACGATGACGATCCTCGTTAGACATGTTACTTAAATTCACAAAAGATCCATTTAGCAATCCATGTAATCCTCCTACTGCTCCATAAATCTGTCCCTTAAAAGATGAATCAAGCGCTCCATTTATGATTCCGATTAATGAGTTATTAATAACAGCTGTGGGACCCCCAGATTGAACAATTAGACAATTCCCATTCATAAGCTTTTCTTCCTTTCGTTATTCCACTCGGTTAATTTTAGTTAAGCGCTTCACTCTCTTGTTAAAAAAAATAAAATCATATTTTCTTGGGATTCCAATGCATTTCTGTCCAATTCTAATAACATCCTAATGCAATTTAATTATACTTTTATTAAGCGCTTTACCTATTTCTATTATATGTCTATCTATTCTGAAAATCAACTTGATTACTAAAAAATTGTTAACTGCAAGCTTGCATTTTATAATAGTTTTCTTATTCCTTCATCTTATGTATATAAAGTGGTATGCTTCTTCCTAAACCTTAACAACAGTTGTTAGCAACAAGCACTAACTCACTCTCCCAAAAGATTCTTAATAAACAAATAGAGAATGCCCTAGTTCTTTAGGACATCCTCTATGTCAAATCACGCCTATTACGTATAACTAAAAAGTTACTTTCCTAGCAATTTGTTTAGAACCTCTAATTTTTCTTTTGCGTTTTCTTTTGTTACAACATCAAGATCTGTAACAATTTTCTTATCAACTTTTTCTCCACTTAAAGATTTTACGATACTTTCTACACCTTTATAGCCCATATCATATGTTTTGACGGCAACAGTGGCGCTTAAGTTACCTTGACTAATGGAGTCAACCGCTTCGGTAATACCATCCATTCCCACAGAAACAATTTCTTTTCCTCTTGTTTTACTCGCTTTAAGTGCTCCGAGTGCCATTTCATCATTTGCACCAATAACGCCTTTAATTCCTGGATGTGCCTGTAAAATATCCTCCATGACAGATGTCGCTTTTACCCGGTCCCAATCTGCCGCTTGGGAAGCAACAACTTTTAGACCAGCCTTTTCCAAGGCTTCTTTTGCTCCCTTAACTCTATCGGCGCTTGTTGGTGTTCCTGAAATTCCTTCGAGTATTGCTACTTCGTCACCAGACTTTAATTTAGAAGCTAATATCTCACCAGCTTCCCTACCTGCGTTCACATCGTCATTTCCGATAAATGTAATTTTATCTTCTGAATCTACATCACTGTCTAATAGAGCAACAGGAATATTCTTTTTCTTAAATTCCTTTAAAATGGGGATGACGGTTTTGGGTTGACTCGGAGTTAAAACTACACCCGCAGGATTTTGATTTAACAAATCCTCAAGCATGTTGATTTGTTCCATATATTTTGTTTGATCATTGGGTGCAATAACGGTACCATCTACATTAAAATCTTTAAACGCAGCATTCGCACCTGCTTCAATAAATTTAAAATATTCAGAATCCAGACTTTTTAATACAACATACACTTTCTTTTTACCATTATCGCTAATTTTAGAACTAGTGCTTGTTATTACTGTATTATCTTTGTTACCACATCCGGCAAGTGAAAGTACTATCACTGTGAGAATTATTGAAACAGTTGCAAGCTTTCTCATAGCCATCCCCCTTGTAAGTAATGAGCAAGATCCTTGTATTGTGAAAAGTACGATATACTTTTTGATGTATCACCTCCACCCCATGAAAGTAAACGCTTTAATAAAGACAAAAAAATAAATTTACAATCCTGACTAAATAACGATTTTACTTTTAACTTAAATAATATTAGAAGTTAGATTATTTGTATCTATGATAATTCATGCTAATTAATTAAGCGCTTCACATTAATCGAAAAATCAATCTTAATATAATTATCGATATATATTAAGAATATCTGGTAACCTAAATTATTGTTAAAAGTCTAAAAATTGTAAATTTATGGTTTTAAAGTCATCGTTATTATTAAGCGCTTCACTTTTTGATTTTATTATATTTCAAACTATTCAGAAAATCAACATGTTACAAGAACATAAAATGAAATGGCTTAGGAATTTCCTTTCTTCACCACTTTTGCAGTTGATTCTCTCCTCACTAGTTCAGGCATTAATGTAACTCGTTTTATTGTCTCATTTCTTTCAATCATACCTACCATTAATTCCATAATTTCTTTCCCCATAATCTGTATAGGTTGAGCCATGGTAGTTAACGTAGGAGCAATTAATGTTGCAAGCATCGTGTCGTCAAAACCAATGACCGATAATTGTTCAGGAACGGAAATACCATATTCCCTAGCAGCATGAATCGCCCCTATCCCCAATAAGTCATTGCAAGTAAAAATAGCCGTTGGGGGATTAGCACTATTCAAATAGTTTTGTGTAATTTTTTTCCCCCAAACTATACTTATCTCCTTTGCATATTCAAAATTTCCTGGTACCTTTATCCTGTGATCTTCTAAAGCCTGTTTATACCCTCTTACTCTCTCTCGATTACTCCATACATCAAGAGCGATTATTCCTATATTTTCATGACCTAAGCTAATTAAATATGACGTAGCTTGATATCCTCCCATATAGTCGTCTATTGCTACTGTATTAATAGGAATCATTGGAGAATCACGTGCTATAATTGATACAGGAATATTCTCTTCTATCAATTCTTGTACCTTTGTTAGATCCTCAAATCCGGACGCTAGAATAAAACCATCAACACTTTTTTGTTTTAAAAGTGATAAATATTTATTTTCTTTTTCAGACGAATAATCTGTACTACACATAATTAGATTGTACCCCCAATTGGTCGCACTATCTTCAATATTTCGTGCTAGTTCAGAAAAAAAGGGGTTAGCCAAATCTGGAATTAACAATCCAATTGTTTTTGTCTTTTTTCCCGTCAAAGCAGATGCCATTACATTGGGATGAAAATCTAATTTCTTTGTCACACCTAAGACTTTTTTTCTTGTCTTTTCACTGATATTCCCTGTATTATTAATAACTTTAGACACCGTTGCAATTGAAACACCCGCCTTTTTTGCAACGTCATATATAGTAACTTTCATTTTTTCCCCCACTTTTTAGTTAACATTATAAAAAGAATAGTTACTGTTAAATTTGTATTACATGGAAGCCAAAAATTGGGATCACTTAATTTACGTTTATATTCACTCGTCCTGTTGATTTTCGTTCAACCAGTTCAGGTAATAATAGCTTCCGTTGTTTCCTTGTTACCGTTTCTTCAATTTCTGAGAGTAGTGACTCTATAGTAGCCTTTCCCATGTCACTGAGAGGTTGTGACATTGTAGTTAAAGTTGGACTACATATAGTTGCCAAGACTGAATTATCAAACCCTATAATTGATATATCTTCAGGAATGTTTAGTCCCCTCTTGTGCACTGCCCGCATGGCCCCAATTGCCAAGATGTCATTAAAAGCAAAAATAGCTGTTGGAGGTTGTTCTAAATCAAGAAGTTTCTCTGCTTGTCTTTCACCCTCTTCAAATGTAGCCCTTGACTCTGTTTTAAGCTTTTCATCATATATTAAGTGATAATCATTTAGTGCATTTTGATATCCACGAATTCGTTCTGCACTGCTTTGAACCGTTTCTGTAATAATTGCAATACGCTTATGACCTAGTTCAGCTAGGTAAGCTGTTGCTTCATATCCACCTCTATAATCATCTACTGAAACTGTATTAAGTTGTAATGAATCTATATTATAAGCAACCAAAACTATAGGTATTTTTTGCTCCATTAAATCTTTTATTAAATTTACATTATTAAAACCAGAAGTTATAATAATTCCGTCCACTCGTCTTCGGAGCAATAGAGACACGTATTTTTTTTCCTTTTTCTCATTATAATCTGTGCTACAAATAATTATGTTGTACCCTTTCTCATCCGCCCAGTCTTCAACACTCCTTGCAAACTCAGCATAAAATGGGCTCGATATATCCGGAATAATTAAACCAATTGATTGGGTACGTTTAACGGAAAGTGAGGAAGCAACGGAACTTGGATAATATTTCAATTCCTTCACTACATCCAATACCTTTTTCTTCGTTTTCTCACTGTATTTCCCGTTATTATTAATCACGCCAGAAACAGTGGCAATTGAAACACCTGCTTTTTTGGCTACATCATAAATCGTTGGTTGTTGCATAATCTTTCCTCATTTCAAAAAATTCATCTTCTCCTATTTAGTATAGCAGTATTTGAACACAATACATCATAAAAGTTAAACGCTTTACGAAAACAGTTATATACAGAAAGATTCATTGTAAAAATACAATGAATCTCACTGATAAAACCGATTAGTAAATTTTTGATTTTCCCTTTTACGAGTTCCGTAAGTAAACTTTACCCTTCTACGTTTACCACCACTGTCACCGTTTCAAGAAGCTCTTGGATAGCGTATGCAGGTCCTTCTTTACCATTTCCACTTTCTTTAACACCACCATATGGCATTTGATCGGTACGGAAACAGCAAGTATCATTAATGATAACTCCACCGACTTCAAGTAAATGAGGAATTTTATAGGATAAATTTAGATCTTTAGTATAGATTCCTGCTTGCAGTCCATATTTCGAATCATTAACTAGTTCTATCGCATCTTCAATGGAGTCATAAAACAGTACTGATACAACAGGTGCAAATACTTCCTCGTCTAAAACCTTCATGCCTTTTTTCACATCTGTTAATACTGTTGGATAATAAATATTACCAATACGCTTGCCACCAGTTAAAATAGATGCACCATTTTGTTGGGCCTCATTTACCCATTGTTCAATACGGTTTGCTTCTTTTTCACTGATCATTGGTCCGACATTCGTTTCAGGATTTAGCGGGTCACCCACTTTAAGTTCTGAAACATATTGTAAAAATGCCTCCATAAATTGTTCCTTTACCGAATTCTGAACTAAAATGCGCTGAACCGATATACAAATTTGCCCGGCATTAGCAAATGCCATTTTTGCTAACCTCTCTGCTGCTTTTTCAACTTCTGAATCACCATGAACGATAGTGGCTGAGTTAGACCCTAGCTCTAATGTTGCCTTACGTAGTCCGATCGTTTTTTGAATATGTTTTCCGACTGCAGGTGAACCTGTAAAAGTGTAATGGGCAATTCGTTCATCGTTTAAAAGCTGTTCACCAACGGTACCTCCACCACCAGTTAAACATTGAATATAACCTTTTGGCACACCTGCTTCTTCTAATAATTGACATAATTTTATAGCTGAAGTTGCTGTATCTGAAGCAGGTTTAATAATTACTGGATTTCCAGCTGCTAATGCAGGTGCTACTTTATGAACTACAAGGTTTAGCGGAAAGTTAAACGGTGTGATTGCAGCAACAACACCCACTGGTTTTTTTATGGTATATAGAAAACGGCCTTGAACATTGTAATTAGGGATAATTTCACCCACTAATTTTTTAGTTTCCTCAGCAGCCATCTCAAAAGTAGCTATCGATCTATTTACTTCCCCTAATGCGTCTGTGATTGGTTTCCCACCTTCTTGTGCGATAGTGTTTGCGAAGTCATCTCGGTTCTGTTTTAGAAGTTCTGCAACACGTATTAAAACCGCATGACGAGATTCTGGTGAAAAAGATACCTTTTTATGAGCATAAACCGCTGATTCTACAGCTTTATTTACAAGATCCGGGCTTGCTAAAGACACTTCAGAAAAAACTTCTCCTGAATATTTATTATAAATTTTATACGTTTCTTCAGTAGCTACCCATTCGCCATTTATAAACAATTTTTGCTTTTCCATTGTTTTTACCATCAGATTACTCCTAACGTATTTTTTATTAAGCGCTTAACCAATTGGGATGCTTTCTCAACGAAAGTATTATTTCTTCTTTATAACTTCTTTGACGCGAGCCACAATATGATTTACGGAAATTTCATACTTTTGAAGTAGAGCCTCGTTCGGACCAGACTCTGAATTACGGTCTTTTACACCAATTCGAAGCATTGGCACTGGCTTTTCTTCTACAAGTACTTCTGCAACAGCACTTCCTAGGCCCCCATAGATGCTGTGTTCTTCTGATGTTACGATGGCACCGGTATCCTCTGCCGCTTTAATGATGGCTTCCTTATCAAGAGGTTTAATGGATGGCATATGCAAAACAGCTACATCGATTCCTTCCTCAGCAAGTTTTTCTGCCGCTTCAAGAGAGCGGCCTGTTTGCGTGCCCGTTGAAATGATAGTCGCGTCTTTCCCTTCTCTTAATTTAACTGCTTTACCAAGTTCAAACTTGTAATCTTCAGAAAAAACCACTGGCAGTGGATCCCTTGCAAGGCGAATATACACAGGTCCATAATAATCATTAGCAAATTCCATCATTTTCTTTGTTTCCACACCATCAGCCGGTGCTAGTACTACCATGTTGGCCAGGCTGCGGAAAATCGCAATATCTTCTAAAGCTTGGTGTGTTTTACCTGTTAAGCCAGTTAATAGACCACTATAGGCACCAATCATTTTGACGTCTAGAATTGGCTGAGCAATCTGTACTTGGATTTGATCAATAGATCGTTTAGATAAAAATGCTGCAAAAGTAGTAGCCCATGGCTGTAAACCAGTGGTAGCAAGACCAGCTGCAACGCTCATCATGTTTTGTTCTGCTATTCCCATTTGTAAAAATTTTGGTGCATTTTTTTCGGCAACAACATTTACTTTTGTTGATGTCGCTAAATCACCATCCAATGCAAAAACTCTTGGATCATCAAAGGAAAATTTCAGTAAAGTTTCTCCAAACACATCACGCATTGCTACTTTTTCTACAGTTTTTAAGTTTGTCATCCTATTAAACCCCCATTTCGATTTCTGTGATAGCTGCTTCTAGTTCTTTATCATTTGGTACACGTGCATGCCATGAATAACTATTTTCCATGAAACTTACACCTTTCCCTTTGATTGTATTGGCAATAATAATAGTTGGCTTTCCTTTTATTTGTTTCGCTTCTTTAAATGCCATATTTATTTGTTCAACATCATGACCATCCACGCTGATTACATTCCAGCCAAATGCCTCCCAACGCTTTTCAGCAGAAAACGCAGGGTTTTCTCGCTCTGTTATTGTACCTGCCCACCCATACTGCTGTAGTTTGTTATAGTCCATGATAACAACGAGATTATCCAACTGATATTTTGATGCCACATCTGCAGCTTCCCATACTTGCCCTTCTTGTGATTCACCATCTCCAATCATGCAGTAAGTGCGGAAAGTTTTGTTACACAATTTCCCACCAAGCGCAATTCCTACCGCAGCAGAAATTCCCTGTCCCAAAGAACCCGTCGACATGTCAACACCAGGCAAAATCTTCATATCTGGATGTCCTTGCAAGCGAGAGTCAATTTCATCAAATGTATTTAATTCATCAATTGGGAAATAACCACGTTGTGCAAGTACAGAATATAGCACTATAGCTGAATGTCCTTTTGATAAAACAAAACGATCACGATCTACCCCATAAGGATCTGCAGGATTGATATTCATTTCTTCAAAATATAAACTAACTAGGACTTCCACAGCGGACATTGGGCCCCCCACATGACCCGCTCCAGCATGATGAACAGTTTTAAGGATAAGTTTTCTTGTTTCAGACGCTCTTTGCTTTAACATAGACACTTTTTCTTGATTGATTAAAATACTCATTTGAATTCCTCCTTAATATATATGAACGCTTTTACCTAAGCGCTTAACTAAATGTGTATAAATGTGGATGCTAATATCTTAGCAGCCCACAGATAAGAAAAAAGAGAATATTTAGTTTGGATATGTGTACGTATTCACCCGCAGTTTATTCTACACTCAATTCAAAAACTTCTCTTCTAATTTTGACAGGTTTGCCTGTTTCAAGAGATTCTTTTGCAGCATTTGCAATTAATTCAGCCTGAAGCCCATCGTTACCCACGCAAACAAGGGGTTTATCATTTATTACTGAATCTATAAATGCATGTGTTTCTATCATGTAAGCTTCTTTGTAACGATCGAGGAAGAAATGTTTTAACGTATCTTTAACTACCCCATTTGATGTGCTGATTTCTACATTTGTAGGGTGTTCGTTTTGAGCTGTTACACTGCCGTTAGAACCAAAAACCTCAAGTCTTTGATCGTAACCATATACCGCTTTACGGCTATTGTCTATCACCCCAATTGTACCATTTTCAAACTTTAAGACAGTTAAGGCAGTATCTATGTCATCAAGCTCACCAAATATAGGATCAATTAAAATTGCACCCTGGACATAAACTTCTTCAACCTCACTCCCCACAACGTAACGAGCTAAATCATAATCATGAATAGCCATGTCGAAGAACAATCCACCAGAATTTTTAATATAATCCGCTGGAGGCGGCTCTGGATCACGGGATGTGATTTTTAAAATATGAGGATCTCCTACTACACCATTTTTTACAGTATCATGTACCTTTTTAAAATTTGGATCAAAACGTCGGTTAAATCCAACCTGTAATTTAACACCTGCTTCTTTAACAATCTCAAGCACTCTTTGTGTTTCTTCCACTGAGAAACTGATTGGTTTTTCACAAAAAATATGTTTCCCAGCTTGGGCTGCTTCTTGAATAATGGAAATATGAGTGCTTGTTGGAGAACAAATAAAGACTGCATCAATTTCAGGATCATTAAGAATGTCTTGATAATTCGTTGTAACTGTTTCAATTCCAATTTGTCTTGACCATTCTTCTACGTTTTCAACAAAAATATCTGAAATTGTCTTAATTCTAACATTGTGCAGCGGAGCAATATTTTCTGCGTGCAAACGTCCAATTCTACCTGCACCTATAATACCAATTGTGATTTTTCCCATAACAAATCTTCCTTTCTATAACTATTACATTAATTGAATTTAGTTAAGCGCTTCTCTTAATAAGTTTATTATAGACTATATTATTTACTTTTGAAAGTGTTTTCTTTATTTTTTTCTGAAAGTTCTCCCTAACACTAACCCCTTAATCTCTCTTTATTATTGAAACATTTTAAACTTAAATTTTTCATTGCATAACCAAATCAACTAGTATAATATATATAACATAGGTTAAGCGCTTAATTTTTTATTCCAGTTAGGATACAAAAATACTCTTGATAAATTAACTAAAAGAGGAGGAAATCTAATGACGCATATTCCATTCAATTTAGGTATTCATCCAATAAATTGGGTTGGTGAAGATGTCTTAGAACACGGTGATCATTATTCCTATCAACAAGTAATGTCTGAAATTTCATCTCTGGGCTTCAAAGGAACTGAAGTAAGTAGAAAGTTTCCGAAAGATCCGCAGGAGCTGAAAAAGGCCCTATTGGATTATAATCTCCAATTAACTACTCAGTGGAAATCTGTATTGTTTTCTGATCCAAAGAACCATAAAAATGAATTACAAGCCTATCAGGAACATGTTAAATTTTTAAAACAATTTGACTGTAAAGTTGTAAGTACTGCGGAAATCGGCGGATCCATCCTTAATCAGGATCCACGACGTGGGCAGGATGAAACTGAGGTTTTACGTTTAGATGAAGATGGTTGGAAGTACATGGTAGAGGGATTAAATAAAGCCGGCGAAATTTGTCGTGATAACGGCATGTACCTTGTGTATCATCATCACGCAGGTACGGTGGTGGAACAACCAGAAGAAATTGATAGATTAATGGAAATGAGTGATCCAAATCTAGTTCATTTGTTATTTGACACTGGCCATGGGTATTATGGTGGCAATGATCCGTTGTCATTATTAAAAAAGTATTACAATAGAATCAAATATATTCATTTAAAAGATGTCCGACAAGAAATCCTTAATCAGGCACGTCAAAATAAGTATAGTATAAGATCATGTATACAAAATGGTATGTTTACTGTACCCGGAGATGGTTGTTTAGACTTCAAACCTATTTTTTTAGAATTATTTGAACATGGATATGATGGCTGGGCTCTAATTGAGGGAGAACAGGATCCATTAATATGTAATCCATACCAATACGCACAAAAGGCAAAAACATACATTGAAGATATTTTTAATAGTTTACAAGAGGAAAAAACATCTATTTTTTAAAAGTTTTTATTCCAAAAGATAAATAAAGATTAAAAAATGGCGGTTGACTATCTAAGATGATTTGCAACCGCCATTTTTTATGCTTTTTTTCATTTTCTTGTTCTAAATATGATTTTAAGAAAAAGGTGTATAAATGAGAAAACTTTTTTAATTGTTTATTACATCCTGTGTAACAGAAGAGCAATTTAAGGACTCATACCCTTTTTCAATATAATGTATCACCTTTATTGAATCTTCAATTGAATATCTTGGGTTGCAGCGATTAATAATGCAATCATGTAAATGTTCTACTTGATTTAAATATTGATCATCTTCGTAAGCTTCATATAAAACCGTTTGATTATTAAGGTCTTTAACAATCACTTTTCCGTATTTATCTAGCGATGCATCCGGACGGAAGGCTGAATCTACTAGAATTGATCCTTTTGACCCGATAATTTCGTACCGATTGATCATTGGTAGCTCCATACTGGCTGTAATCTCCGCTGTTCGTCCTTGTTCATCTATAAAAATACAAGTAGAAAGTGTATCTACTTTATATTCCGAATGGATTTTGCCTGCCATTGTTACTTTTGTTGGTTTCATTCCAATTACCTGACTCATAGCATGAACACCGTAACATCCTACATCACGCATGGCTCCTCCACCAAGTTCAGGGTTTAATCGGATATTGTTACAATCTTCCAACATCCAGGAAAAATGAGCCTTAATATGTAAATAATCTCCAATATAATTAGATTCAAGCAATTCTCTTACTCTCTGATGCTGTTTATGGAATTGATACATAAAAGCTTCCATAAAAATCACACCATTGTCCAATACAGCCTTTTGAATGTCTTTCATTTCTGCTACGTTTAATGCAGCAGGTTTTTCTAGTAAAATATGCTTTCCCTTTTTTGCTGCTTTGATAGCCCACTCTACATGGAGCGCATTTGGTAAGGGAATGTAAACGGCGTCAATGGCAGGATCATCAAGCAACTGATCATATTCCTTATAAATAGTTGGTATATTGAACCTCTCTGCACGTCCCTCGCTTTTACTTGCAATCGCCACTACTTCAGCACGATCTGAACGCCTTAAAGCAGGCAGAAGTTGATCATAAGCAATGTTTGCTGCACTTAAAATACCCCATTGAATTTTTTTCATATACTCTCAGCTCCCTATTTAATAACGAAATTAGTGAACCCATACCAATTTGCTCTCAATATCTTCTTTTTAACAAATTGTACTATCTTTAATGGGCTTCCATAATATAGATAGAAAGAGCAGCCTTTGTTTATCAACCGCTCTTTCACATGTAATGTTAAAGATTACTTGTCTAATATGCTTTTGACTTCCTCTAATTTTTCTCCAGCATTTTCTTTTGTGATCACTTCTATACTGCTGTCAATACTTTTCTCAACAGTTTCTCCTTTAAGTACTTTCAATGCATTTTCAACGCCTTTATATGCCATATCATATGGTTCTTGGGCTACAGAGGCGGTTACTTCCCCTTTACTAATCGACTCTAACACATCACTTGTACCGTCAATACCTATAATTGGAATATTTAAGTTACGGGCTTTGACTGCTTTTAAAGCTCCTATAGCCATTTCATCATTTGCTGTAAAAATGCCTTTAATATTCGGGTTGGCCGTTAGAATATTTTCCATTACAGTAACAGCTTTCACACGGTCAAAATCAGCTGCTTGTGAAGCCGTAATCTTAATGCCTTTTTCCTTCATAACATCTTCTACACCTTTTACCCGTTGCTCATTTACGTCTGTTCCTAACACGCCTTCAAGAATGGCAATTTCATCACCTTTTGATAGTTTTTCAGCTAAAAATTTACCAGCTTCCTGTCCTGCCGTGTAGTTGTCAGTACCAATGTACGTTGTTTTTCCGTCCCACTTTAAGTCTGTATCGATAAGAATAACTGGAATATCTTTTTCCCTGTATCTCTCAAGAACTGGGATGGCCGCTTCAGTGCTTGGCATGACAACTAATGCATCCGGATCTTCATTGATTAAATCCTCCAAAATATTAATAAGCTTTTCTGTTTCTGTTTGCGTTGTAGCTGCAAGAAAAGTCCCATCTACCCCTAAATCTTTAAATGCTTGTTTTGCCCCTTTTTCTGCCAATTTAAAATACTCTTGATCTAAGCCTTTTAGTACAACCGCAACTTTTGGTTTGCCGCTATCCTTTTCCGTCTTGTTTCCGCTTTCATCAGAAGCAACATTACTACTTTCCTGTCCTCCGCATCCAGCTAGTAGTAACATAGCTGTCAGCAAGGTAATAGCAGTTATCATCAATCGATTTTTCATTATTATCCCCCCAGTAGCGTTTATCTTTTCTATATAAATTCCCTTTAATTTTCCGACACAAGACATGGCCTTTCTCGTCTTTATGCCTTTAGGGCTAACCCTCATCCCGACTTTGCTTTCAAACGCCCTTTTATAAGCCTTCGGCAAGGCCCCATAAGAGAAATGGGCGGAAGCTTATGCGTAAATTCTTTGACTTGGGCAGTTTTTACCCATGCCGAAGAATTTATGTAGATTTATATATTTTGTAAATCTATTGTTTGTATTTATCATTACAATGGATAGACTATTATTTTAATGGCCTCTCCCTTTCTCATTGTTTCGATTCCTTCCTCTAGTTTATCTAACGTAATTTTATGAGTAATCAAACTATTTAAATTTAGGATGTTCGACTCTAAAATTTTCACGACTTTAGGAAAATCATAATTTTGAATAAATGTTCCTTTTACAGTGATTTCATTTCTTGTAAGATCGTATTGTTTAATTTGCGGCTTTGCATGCTCATTCATTCCAACTAAAAGGATCTGTCCCCCGCTGCGAACAAGATTTATGCACTGATCAAATAATACACCTACACAGTCGATGACAACATCTACACCAACCTCGGTTATTTCTTTTACAGCTTTTACGAGATCCTCGTTCTTTGGATTGATAACATGAGTGGCCCCAGATAGCTTTGAATAGTTTAGTCGATAGTCCGAAAAATCAACACAGATCATTTTTGCTGCCCCCGCAGCTTTTAATACTTGCGTAAACAGTTGTCCCATTGGACCTGCTCCTATAATTACAACACTATCACCAGGCTGGACATTTACTTTTTCGCTGCCATTGACAACACATGATAACGGTTCAGCTAAAACAGCTATTTCAGGAGCGATATCTTTTGAAATCTTGAACACATTTTTCGAAGGAACAACACTATAGGAAGCCCAACCGCCATCAAGAAAAATCCCGAGAGTAGAAGAATTCTTACACAAGTTTGGTCTGCCAATTTGGCAATAATGGCAGGACCCGCAAGTAGTTGTAGGATCTACAATTACCCGATCACCGATATTCACATTTCTCACTTCTTTACCGGTATCAACTACTTCCCCCACATATTCATGCCCCTGAATAATACCGGGTGTCGCTGGATGACCTGGCGGGTCTGATAAAATGTGAACATCCGTTCCGCAAATACTAGCTGCCAATACCTTAATTTTTACGTCTAAATCAGATTTTAAAGTTGGTACTTCCCTTTCTTGTAAAGCTAAATTTCCTATCTTTTCGAATACTCCTGCTAACATACATGTTCCTCCATTTTAAAGTATCATTTATTTTTTAACTGATGTATTTCTAAAAATTTTAAATTGACATAAGTATAATTTTGATAATTATGCTAATGTTATAGTATTCAACTATGTTCTATAAGATTTATTGAAACCATTTCTTCAAATATACGAGAGACTCCTCTGCATATTTATACATCCATTGCATGTTGTCTCTTCCTTTATCGGCGCTGAAAGGATTGGCACCAGGAGTACAGCATTCAACCACAATGGTGCCATCATATTTCAAGCTCTGTAATTCAGAAAAAATTTGTTGAAAAGGCAGTTGGCCTCTTCCCAATCCTTGACGGTTATTGTCTGCAACATGAACTACTTCTACCATCTCAAATATTCTTCTAAAAGGTTCCACCATATCTTTTTCTTCAATATTCATATGGTATGTATCTAAGAGCGTCTTAACTATAGGGTGATTAATTTCATTTACGAATCGATAAGCATCATCAGCTGAATTTACAATACAGCTTTCATAACGATTTAATGGTTCGATAATGAGCTTTACATCTAATTCAGAAGCCTTTTCAGTTAATTGATGAATTGAGTCGACTGCCCACTCCCAATCCTCTTTTCCGTTTCCCATAGGAGCAGATTTGCCGACAGCGGAAGGACAAACAATTAAATATCTTCCATTTACATTATTAACTGCTTCAATTTGCCTTTTAAAATATTCAATCGCCTTTTTTCTATTAACAGGATTTCGATTGGCTAAATCTTTATTTTCATCGGGCCAGCCAGTATCTTTTACAAATTTCGCAACTTTTTCAATAGGTTCTTCTCCGAATGTCCAGCTACAAATTGATAACTCCATCCAACTTCCACCTCAAATTTTATATTCCGACACCTTGGTCACTTTACTCTATCACTTTCCAAGATACCCATTAATTTTCTCAATTTCTTCTTCTACATTTTCTTTTGTGACCACATTTACACCCGTATCGATTCTTTTTTCAACTTTTTCGCCTTGTTTTGTTTTATAAGCTGCTTCGACTGCCTGATAACCAATTTGATAAGGCTGCTGCGCAACATTTGCCAGCATTTTGCCGTTTTTAAGGGCGTCAAGTCCATTTGGCGTACCATCGAATCCAATAATTGGAATATTTGTATTACCTTTATTCTCTAGAGCTTTACTAGCTCCTAACGCCATTTCATCTGAGGTTGCAAACACAGCTTTAACATCAGGATTGGCCGTTAATATGTTTTCCATAACGCTAACTGCCTTTAAACGATCGCTTGTCGCATCTTGAATAATAAACTCAATATTTTTACCTTTTAATGCTTCCTTAAAACCATTTGTACGGTCATCATGTGTCTTACTCCCTAATTGCCCGCGGATAATGGCTACTTTGTCACCATCTTTAAGTTGAAGTTGCTTGCTTACAAATTCTCCTCCAAGCTTCCCTGCTTTATAATTCTCAGTTCCGATAAATGAAACTTTCTTTTCAAATTTCGCATCGGCATCCGCTAGTATAACAGGAATATCTTTTTGGTCTGCATTATTCAAAGCAGGGAGAATAGCTTCAGCCTGACTTGGCGCTACTATTATGGCATCTGCACCAGAAACAACCAGATCTTCTATCATTTTGTTTTGTTGTTCATATTGTGATTCCTCGGGTGGTCCAAAAAATTGCACCTCCACGCCGAGTTCTTTGGCAGCATCTTTTGCACCGGCCATTACGATTTTCCAATATTCACTATTCAGCGTCATTAAAACAACGCCAAATTTATAGCTATCTTCCGAACCATTAGCCTTTGTTGCGCTATCTCTCGAGCTGCTGCTAGAGCAAGCAGATAGTATGGATAGAATAAACATTGTTGAAATTAATAGAATATGTTTATAATATTTCATCTTAATTTCTTCCCCCTTATTATTTACTATTTTCCTAGGAGCTTTTCTGGACTTTTATGATGGAATTTTTACATATGAATTTCTTTCAATCGATTGTAAACACATTTCAATCGCCTGCATGTTTTGAATCGTTTTTAGAGCGAAATCATTTGAAAAATTTCCATCTAGCACCCACTGAGAAAATGCTTCTACTTGAAGGACATATTGCTGTCCCACAATTTTCTCTTCTCTCGACTCCCCATTTTCTTTACTAACGATAACCAACCCTTCGCCATTAAAAAGATTCGGCAAATATGCACGAGGGACCTCAATTTTACCTCTCGTTCCTATTACCTCATAATGATTTCTCAATACTTGTTCCATGGAAGCATCAAATAATGCAGTAAGCCCGTTATTGAGTTTTACAATTCCTTGCACAGACATATCTACCCTGTATTCAGGATGCAGCTGTGCTGAAGCAAAAATCTCTTCAGGAGTAGCGTTAAGGATATTTCCAATAGAGTGAAGGCAATAACAACCTACATCATATAAACTGCCTCCTCCTAAAGCAGTACTTCTTCGAATATCATGTTCAAGTCCGTGAAGAAAAAACGAAAAGCTGGCTCTCATTGACTTGACCTCGCCAATTTCACCTGAAACAATAATCTCCTTGACTCTTTGATGCTGCGGATGAAATTGATACATAAAGGCTTCCAAAAACATAACGCCATATTCCTTGCAAACATCTATCATTTCTTGTGCTTCTTTTGCTTTTAATGCCGCCGGTTTTTCACAAAGAATATGCTTTCCTTTTTTAGCGGCCTTTTCGACCCATTCGCGGTGAAGCCCATTTGGCAATGGGATATACACTGCATCAATATTCGGATCTTCTAAAAGCTCTTCATAGGTTGGATAAATAGTTTTAATCTTGAATGTTTCCGCCACATTGTAAACTTGACTGTTTGAGCTTGCTATTGCAATAACTTCAGCATTTTGTGCATCTACAAAGGCTGGAAGCAAATGATCCTGTGCAATTTTGGCAGTGCTTAATATACCCCATCGAACAATCTTTCTCATATACTAGCTCTCCTTTTTTACCTTTTTAAAAGTTCATAGTTTATTTTTTGTCTCCTTTACGACGAAGCACATCGACATATACTGCCGCAATAATTACTAATCCGATGATGATTGTTTGCAAATCAGATGAGGTCCCTAATAAGTTTAGACCGTTACGTAAAACGGCAATAATCATCGCTCCAATTAGTGTTCCCCATACCGTGCCAACACCGCCAAAAAAGCTTGCTCCACCAATGATTACTGCTGCAATTGCGTCTAATTCGTACGATAAACCGGCAATCGGCGATGCTGAATTCGTTCTTCCAATTAAAACAAGCCCGCCAAGAGCTGCCATAACCCCGCTTATTGTATAAACAAGAATTAAAATCCGATCAACAGGAATACCTGAAAGTCTTGCCGCTTCCTTATTACCGCCAATTGCATAAATATATTTACCGGTTGATGTACGATTCAGAAAAATATGAAAACCGATACAAGCTACAATTACCAGCAGGAAACTTACAGGAATGATTCCAACATTTTCTTGACCTACAAAGTTCATGGCATAAGAGAAACCAAAGATAGGTGAAGCTCCTGTGACAATTAAAGCTAATCCACGGAAAATGTTCATTGTTCCCAGTGTTGAGATAAACGGATGCGGCAAACGCAATTTCGTTAACAGGATTCCATTTAGCCAACCTGCCAATGCCCCAATTCCAAGACAAACAATAATCGCTAAGATTGGGCTTATTCCCCAAGTTACCGTTACTATACCTGCACTAATAATCGCAAATGCAAGGATAGATCCGACTGACAAGTCAATTCCGGCAGTTAAAATAGGCAATAACATTCCTAAAGATAACAATGCGTTAATGGATGATTGTCGTGCAATATTCATTAAATTGTCCGCTTTCAAGAAACTCGGTGTAAGAATTGAAAGAATTACACATAGGCCGACTAAACCAAAAAGTGCACCAAACTTATTAATAATAAATCTCCAATTTCTTCTCTCCTTTAAAGCAGGGTTTGCTTTTGTTCCTAATTCTAGTGAACGCTGTTCCATCGTTAATCATCCTCCCGTTGCAGCTTTCATAATAACTTCTTGATTTGCTTCACTTCGTGCTAAATCACCTGTAATTGTTCCTTCGTGCATAACAAGAATGCGGTCACACATACCGAGAATTTCGGGTAGCTCGGAAGAAACAATAATGACACAAGCTCCCAATTCGACCAATTCATTTATGAGGTTATATACTTCAACCTTTGCACCAACATCAATGCCACGAGTCGGTTCATCAAAAATGAAAACTCTAGCTTCAGTAAACAGCCATTTTGCAATAACAACTTTTTGTTGATTACCCCCACTTAAATTTCGAGCCATAAAATTGATATTATTCGGTCTTATTTTTAAATCTTTAACGTATTTATTTGCTACTTCCTTTTGCTTTTTATAGCTAATTAACCCCTTCTCCTTGACTCTTCGTAGTTTAGTTATTGTTTTATTAAAGATTAGAGTTTGATCCAGGAAAAGTCCTTCTCCTTTTCTATCTTCTGTAATAAAGGCAATTCCAGCATCAATAGCGTCTTTCGGCTTTCGAATAATCTTTTGTTCACTGAATACATGGATTTTTCCAGAGTCTATGAGATCAGCTCCGAAAATCCCTCTCATTAATTCAGATCGTCCTGCTCCCACTAATCCGGATATACCAAGAATCTCTCCTTGATAGGCAGTAAAGTTTATCTCGTGAGGTGAGTCTTTCAGTTTAAGATTCTCTACTTTTAATCCTTCTTTCCCTCGCTTAAATGCTTTTTTTGGATATTTTTGATCAAGGGAACGTCCTACCATTAATTCAATCATTTGATCGACAGAGGTGTCTTTTACAGGTACGGTAGTAATTTTAGTACCATCTCTTAAAACCGTAATTCGGTCACCAATACGCTTGATTTCTTCTAGCCGGTGAGAAATATAGACAAACGTCATTCCTTTTTCCCGTAAATTTTCAACAGTAGATAACAGTTGATCAACTTCTTGTCCACTCAAGCTGGCAGTAGGTTCATCCATAATTATTAGTTTGGCATTCAAAGAAAGCGCCTTTGCAATTTCGACTAATTGCTGCTGTCCAATACCCAGGTTACCTACTAATTCATCTGGATTTACTTTTTGACCGAGTCTTTCCATTAGTTCTTTTGCTTTTTCTTTCATTTGGGCACGATCAAGAAGAGAAAAACGCCCTCCTTTCTTTCGTTCATGACCCAAGAAGATATTATCTGCTATCGAAAGTTGAGGTATAAGGTTTAGTTCTTGATAAATAGTGGCAATTCCAATATTGATAGCATCTTTAGGTTCCGTTATGTTCGCATTTTTTCCTTCCCAGTTTATCTCCCCTGTATCCTTAGAGTAGGCACCAGTCAAAATTTTAATAATTGTCGACTTCCCAGCGCCATTTTCCCCCAAGAGCACATGAACTTCACCTTTTTGAATATCCAGGTTAATATTATGCAAGACTTGAACTCCAGAAAATGATTTACTGACATCTTTCATTTTCAGTAACTCCATTAGCTTCCCTCCTAACTGCTACTCAACCATTCAATCTATGAAATACTTGATTTACATACAAAAGATGTTTGAGCGTTAAGCGCTTTACCAAATGGTTTTATTGTCACATTTCAAATGATGATTTTATAATATTTACTTCTTCTTTCGATACCTACGCTTTTTTATTTTTAGAAGCACTATCGAACCATACCGCTAACACAAGAATCGATCCCTTGACAATGTATTGCCAAAAAGCATCTATATTCAATAAACTCATCCCATTATCAAGAGTCGCCATTATTAAAGCACCTAAGATGGCACCAAACACTCTTCCCCGACCGCCTGCCAAACTTGTTCCACCAATTACCGCTGCTGCTATTGCATCAAGTTCCATCATATTACCTGCACCTGGCACCCCAGCGTTTAAACGTGCTGACAATATAATACCTGCAAAAGCGGCGATTAAACCATTTAAAGCAAATACAATTAAAACCACTTTTTTAACTTTTATTCCAGAATAAGTCGCTGCTTGTATGTTTCCACCAATAGCATAAATACTTCTTCCGAATTTTGTTTTTTCAGCAATAAACGTATACAAGATAGCAAACACCAACATAAAAAATACTGGAATCGGAATGCCTCTATACGTATTCATAAATAAAACAAAAATTGCAATTAACCCAGCTATTAAGATAAGCTTCGAAGTAAACAGTGGCAGTGATTCTAACCTAAAATTATATTTCACTCTTGATTGACGCTTTCTTACAGCTAACACCACTAACGTAACAATCGCAATTAGCGCTACAAATAGTCCTACATTGTTATTTATATAGGCTTGCCCCAAAATTTGGTAACTATTATTCATAGGAGCAATCGTTACTCCCTTTGTGATACCGAGTAAAATTCCACGATAGATCATCATCCCGCCAAGTGTAACAATAAAAGCAGGGATATTAAGATAAACAGTAGCAAAGCCTTGTATAATTCCAATAATTACACCAAAAACTAAAACTGAAGCGATTGTCGGGAGTGTTCCCCAACCTTGCCATGCCATAAAGGCTGCGGCAATCCCACCTGATAAACCTACGAGGGAACCCACAGATAAGTCAATATTCCCTGTTACGATAACAAGAACCGCACCTGTCCCTAGTAAAGATACAACGGACATCTGCATTGCTAAGTTAGAAAGATTACGAGCCGATAAAAAAACCCCGTCGGTAAAAAAGGAAAACAGGATCATAATAACTACAAGACCGATTACCATTGTATAAGCCCTAATATCATACTTTTTCTTTTTTATGTCTGCCAATTTTTCACTATCAAGTCCCTGTGGAGCTTTCGTGACAGTTTCCATATTACTTACCCCCCGTTGCGTAATAAATAATTTTTTCTTGGCTAGCTTCTTCTAAACTAAATTCTGCTGAAAAGTTGCCCTCCGTCATCACGTATACCCGGTCACTCATCCCTAGCACTTCTTCTAATTCAGAAGATACCATAACCACAATGACCCCTTTATCCACAAGATCATTCATGATTTTATAAATCTCGTATTTTGCTCCAATGTCGATCCCGCGTGTTGGTTCATCCAAAATCAATACCTTCGGATCCGTCATCAACCATTTTCCAATGACAACTTTTTGTTGATTTCCTCCACTTAAATTATTGACAATGGTTTCAACGCCGGATGTTTTTATATTCAACATTGAAACAAATTTATTTGAAATGGTTACTTCTTTATTTTCGTTAATAATTAACTTACTAACTGCATCCAAACTTGCCATTGAAATATTTTGTTTAATATCCATTCCTAATACAAGCCCTGAACCTTTACGATCTTCAGAGACAAGAGCAATTCCATTTTTTATCGCATCAAATGGGTTATTAATGGTCACTTTTTTTCCTTCAATGTATATTTCACCATCTACTTTTCCAGGAAAAGCTCCAAAAATACTAGAAACAAATTCTGTTCGTCCAGCACCCATTAAACCAGCAATCCCAACAATTTCACCACGATACGCCTGAAAATTAACATTATCAATGATCTTCTTATTTGTTTTATTTGGATCATATACAGTGAAATTTCTGACTTCAAATGCAAGTTCTCCTCTAGAGTGTTCAACACGAGGAAATAGTTTATCAAGCACCCTACCAACCATCATGTAAATAAGTTTATTTTTATCGATATTCTCCGCAATCTCCGTACCAATATACTGTCCATCTCTTATTGCTGAAATAGAGTCTGCCAGACTCAAAACTTCATCAAGTTTATGAGAAATATAAATGGATGTAACACCCTGTTTTTTTAATTTTTTAATAATACCAATTAATATTTCACTTTCTTTTTCTGTGAGAGCAGATGTCGGTTCATCGAGGATTAATAATTTAGCATTTTTCGAGAGGGCTTTTGCAATTTCAATCAACTGCTGTTGTCCAACGCCAAGGTTGCCCACCTTTTCTTCCGGGTCCACACGAAGTTCTAACTGTTCTAATAGTTTTACAGTTTTGTTATACATTTCATCCCAATTAATAACACCCAAATGATTGGGTTCATTTCCGAGAAAAATATTTTCCTGAACGGATAAGTCCTGAACAAGTGCTAACTCCTGATGAATGCAAATAATACCTTTCTCTTCTGCGTCACGAATTTCTTGAAATTGTTGGACTTTACCATCAATAACAATATCTCCACTATAAGATCCATATGGATATATGCCACATAGCGTTTTAATTAACGTTGATTTTCCAGCACCATTTTCTCCGCATAGGGCATGTATTTCTCCCCTTTTCACTTTAATATTGATATTACTTAACGCTTTGACCCCGGGAAATTCCTTTGTAATCTGTCTCATTTCCAAAATGTAATCACTCATATTGTCACCCCTATCCCATTGTGAAAAAGTCGCTGCCTGAATGCACTAAGTACAATCCTTAGGCAGCGTTTTCATTTTTATTTATTAATTATTGTTTTGGCCGTTGATCCTTTGGAACATCTTTGTAAACCTAATCCATTGTGTGGAATCCATCTTTGATGATAGTCGACATGATATTGTCTTTTGTAACTGTTGTTACATCCATGAGAAACGTGGTTACATCTTTTGTACCATTATTAACCTTTCCAACATGTCCATGCTGAATATTACCTGATACCATATTTTGTACTGCCTTCTTATCACCTTTAGCTAAGTTATAGATAAGCTCCATAGCAGTTGTATTTAAAATTTGTGTCGGTTTATATACGGTACTTGTCTGTGTGCCTGCTACAATTCTTTGTAAAGCTGCAATGTCTGCATCTTGACCTGATACTCCTACCTTTCCTGCTAAACCTTGAGCTTGTAAAGCTTGAATTGCCCCACCTGCTGTTCCGTCATTAGATGCTAGTACAGCGACCACATTATTATTTGCAGCGGTTAATCCATTTTCAGTATTCTTCATTGCTTCCGTCGGATCCCACCCCTTGGACCATTGCTGTGTAACAATTTTTATATCACCTTTATCGATGTACGGTTTTAATACTTTTTCCTGTCCATTTTTAATTAAATGTGCATTGTTATCTTCAGGACCACCCAAGATCGAAATATAATTACCTTTTGGGTACTTTTCTACAAGAGCCTTTGCTTGTAATTCTCCTATTTTCTCATTATCAAAAGTTAAATAATAATCCAAATCCCCATTTCTAACTAATCTGTCATAAGCCACAACAGGAACTCCAGCATCATGTGCCATCTTTACCACAACACCTGATGAATCACCATCTTGTGCGGAGATTAAGAGGGCATCAATACCTTGTGATAACATGTTTTGTACTTGCTGTATCTGCTTGTTGGGATCTTCCTCACAGGATTGAACTAGTAATGTGAACCCATGGTCAGCAGCAAATTTTTTAGCTATATCTACTTCTTTCTGCCATCTTTCTTGTTTAGTAGTACCTATGGAAAACCCAACCACAATTTTTTCGTTTTTGTTCTTCGTTGTAGCTTCCTGAGTATTCTTACCAGTATTTATAGCGGTACACCCAGTTAAAAAAATAGACGAAATTAGGAGACTTACGAAAAGAAAATGAAATAATTTTTTGACCATTTTAATCCCACACTTTCCTTGTTTTAATATTGAATTTGCAGCAAACTTTGAAAAGGAAAAGATAATAGCCACTATGGTACATGCTTTTCCTATAAAATTTAAGTGAAGCGCTTAACAAAACGAGAAAAATATAACAATTAAATGTTGTTTATATAGCTAATATTGGCTTAGGTTGTGTTTCGACTATTCATGCTCTGTTTCATTTGTGGATTTTCTAGTTTAGTTGACTAGCTATAACTTTTAAATAATGGAAACCCTAGTCAGGAGATGTTTAAACAGGTTGATATACTTTTGGCAGGAGTACTACTTGCAAACTCGAGGGAAGACAATCCCCCCCTCTCGGTTAATTTGGTGAAAAGATATTTTTTCTAAGTACCCTTCGGTACGGAGTCATATTATGTTTTTGAGGCATGGAGCTTGTCCAGAATTTCGATAATAATCTTCTTGTCTATTGGTTAAGAGAATAACTAGAAATATTATAATGTTTTCCAACAACTTTAGAAGTTTTCTCTCTACTTACCTTTATAAATTCTTCTACATCCCATTCGTAATACTCATCTCTAAACAGCTCAACAGACACTGCACCATCATAACCAATGTCCTTTAGTGTATAGAGAATTCGATCTAGATCAATTGCTCCATCACCAGGAAATAGACGATGTATATTCTCTTTTAAATATCCACGTGGAAAATCATCGGCATCATCAATGTGTATGACAAAAATCTTGTTTGGATCAAAATTTTTAAGGTCTTCAATGTTTGAACCTAGTGAATGAAAATGGAAAATATCTAACACCATTCCAACACTAGCTCGGTTTACTTCTTTTAAAATCGCATCACATTGATCAAATGTATTGACACAGCAATCTGGATGCCCTACAAATTCAAAAGCTAACCGCATATTAGCTTGTTCTGCATAATCTGCTAAATCATTTAACACTCGAACTGATTCATTTTTAATTTCTTCAATTGTATAATCACCTACATTAAACGAAGGAACGACAACAATGGTGTCGCAACCGATTTTATTGCCTACTTCACAAAGAAATGTTAAATTTTCTTTTATTTGGCTATATTCCTTTTCATTACAGAAAGTCACAAATTCAAGTGAATTTAATGCAAGTGGTTTTAAATTATGTTTTTGAAAGAAGGCTGCAAGCTCATCTATTGAATGTTCTTCCAAATAGTCTTTTATAAAATTTAAACGTAATTCAATTGCATCATATCCATGCTTTTCACAAAATTGTAAATCTTTTTCTAGACTAGATTGTCTAAGGGTCTGATTGAAGGATAATTTCATATATTTATTTCTCCTTTTAATTATTTTTCTCAGAAGTAATTAAATTGTTAATAAAAAGTAGAATACATATCTATAATAATTTTTATACAGCTTTACTTTTACTTGAAACTTTGTCATCACTATCATTATAAGTACGGAAGTAATGTTCTAACTGCTCAAGTGTAAGCCCTTTCGTTTCTGGTAAGAATTTTTTCACGAATGTAATTGCAGCGAAGCCTAGGGCTACAAAGATGAAAAATGTTGTGGACAAACCTATCTTGTCAAGTAATATTGGGAATGTCAATCCAACAAAGAAATTCACTACCCAGGAGCCAAACACGCTAATACCCATACCGATACCTCTCAAACGTAATGGGAATATCTCTGAGAGCAATAACCATGTTACGGGTGAAATAGCTCCCTGCTGAAAGGCAAGAAACGTGACTGTCAGGGTAAGCACAATATATGGAAGTACCGCAGAACCCTCAAATATAATTGGAAATATTCCTATGAGCAGAAGTGCTGTCGTCGTACCAATTAAGCCAACCAACAGCAATGGTCGACGTCCGACTCTACCAAGAAGCCAGATTCCCACCAAAGTTGCTAAAACTGATATTGCACCATTGGCAATATTACCGATAAGTGCTGCCTTTGTTTCAAAGCCAGCATCTCTTAGAATTTCAGTACCATAATACATAATCGAGTTTACGCCTGTAATTTGTTGTACTGCACCTATTCCGATCCCTAGAAATAGAATGCGACGTAACCATGGCACAGCTATCAAATCATTAAATCTTGGTTTTTTAGTCTCTGCCTCTTCCTCTAAAGCTGCTTGGATCTCTCTTAATTCAGATTTAGCCTGATCCTCTTTCCGAATCTTTTTGAGAACAACGAGAGCATCCTCATTTTTCCTTTTTGATACAAGCCAACGTGGGCTCTCAGGCATTTTAAGCATACCAAGAAACAATAATATTGCTGGAAGTGCTGCAATCACCAACATGTAACGCCAAACATGCGGGTGATCACCCATTGTGTTTCCAAGGATGGCATTACAGACGAAGGCTAATAGCTGTCCAGTAACAATCATTAGTTCGTTCTGTGTAACCATTCGGCCCCGGCTCTCTGCGGGTGACATTTCTGCTAAATAGGTTAGAACGGTTACTGACGCTCCTCCTACAGCAAGCCCTAATAAGAATCGAAAGATAATCATTACTATAAGATTCGGTGCAAGGGTACATCCAAGTGTTGCAAAAAAGAACAATACTCCAAGATAAAGAATATTTTTCCGACGTCCATTATAATCTGATAGTCTTCCGCCAAACACCGAACCAATGGCTGCTCCAATAAGTAGTGAACTTGCAACAAGACCTTTAGTAAAGGAGTTGAGATTTAGGGTTTCAGACATATAAGGCAAGGCACCGTTGATCACACCAGTATCGTATCCAAAAAGAAGCCCGCCAAAAGTCGAAATTACAATAATGGTACGCAAAAATGAATTTGGATTTACCTGTTTATTCATGTCGGATTCTCCTATTTTCTTTGTAAATTAAACGCTTTCAATGTATACCATTTTAACTATTTTAAATCAGCCATACTATAATGAACGTTGTTGAAGTGATTTTTAATTCTAGTTCTCTATCTTATTATTTTCATTATATCTTATAATTAAGTATATAAAGTATTTTAAATATTCCGTAATTTGTTTCTAAAGAAAGTCTTTACCCTCACTAACTGTCCTTAGTTTTCCTTCTGGAGTCTTGTTAGCTTTAATGGGTAAAGAACTTTCTTTGGCTTGTTTAATTTTAATTTTGTAATGTTAAGCATTTACTGTTTAATTCAATTGTCTTGCCTGTTTTAAAAGAATTAGTCGCTGCGGCTGCAATTTCCAGTGCTGCCTTTCCATCAACTTCTGTACAAATCGGTTTAATACCTTTCCGCAAACTATCAATAAAATGAACCATTTCTAGTAAATATGCATCTTTAAATCGTGTTGGGAAATCAGGAATTAAATTATGTTGACTTCCTTTAGAAGTTAATACTTTTACATCATGATATCTCATCGAACCAATTTGTATGGAACCTTCTGTGCCAACCACTTCTCCCCGAATATCATATGCGTAAGGAGCAATTCTCATCGTTTCAATATCTCCGGCAGCACCTGAATCAAAAGTGAAATATGTCATAGCTTGATCCACATCATTGTATTTTTCCATAAATTTATTTGAGTCCATTAAAATATTGCCGGTTGATGTTATAGACACTATCTCTTGTCCCATTAAATAACGTGCAATATCATAATCGTGAATCGCTACATCTAAAAAGATTCCGCCACTATGCTTAATGAATTCTTCCGGTGGAACGTTACCGTCACGGCTTACACCTTTAAAATAAATTGGCTTCCCGATATCACCAGCTTCAATTCTCTTTTTAGCTTCAGCATAAGCTGGGTCAAATCGTCTCATAAATCCAACTTGGCAAAAAACATTACTTTCATTAATAACTTGGATCACTTCATCCGCTTCATCTAATGTATGTGTTAATGGCTTTTCTACAAAAATTTGTTTACCATGCTTTGCAGCACGTTTAATCATATCTGCATGAGTACTCGTTGGTGTTACAATAACTACTGCATCAATCGTGTCATCTTCAAAAATATCATTAGGATTTTGTGACCATTTTTCAACTCCTAATTCTCTTGCTACTTGTTCCGCTCTTCCCTCAAGAGGATCAACAACGCTTACTAATTGTGCTCCTTTAATTTTGGAAACAAGATTTTCTGCATGCCAATAGCCTAATCTTCCTAACCCTAATACCGCTGTACGAATTGTCTCTTTCATTGTACTCATCCTCTCAATCCAATAATGGTTCAAATTTATCTTCTATTGAAATTCATACTTTCAAAATCTAGCATTATAAAGTTCTTTTATTCTTTAGCAATTATTTCATTAACCATTCGTGATCTTTATCGTTCGTGAATTTCCATGTTCTTACTGGACCCGCCATCACATTTAAATAATATAATTCATATCCAGGAGGTGCTGAAACTGGATGATATCCTTTCGGAACAAGTACAAGTTCGCTATCCTTTACAACAATGGTTTCGTTCAACGACTTATCATCTGTATAAACCCGTTGTAAAGCAAAACCACCCTCAACAGGATTCATTTTATGATAATAGGTTTCCTCTAAGTATCCCTCATGAGGTAAATTATCCTCATCGTGTTTATGTGGTGGGTAGCTTGACCAGTTTCCAGCTGGTGTAAACACTTCAATCACAAATAGACTATCTGCTGGATCTGTTTCTGATAAAATAGTTTGGACTTCACGTTCCATACTGCCCGATCCCCGTTTCGCAACGTCTACGTCATCTGGAGCAATCAGTCTAGCTTCATATGTTCCTTTTCCCGGTGCTTTACAAACAGCAATTTCAAGCTCTGTTAATGCTTCTACTTTATATTGGTCGTCGTTTGGAATATATACGGAATATGCAGGAGTTTTTTCGAATACACTCATTCTTTTTCCGATATTTTCCCAGGATTTTAGTTTTGTCTGAACATTCGCACGGCCAGATACCAATACAATAACTGTTTCTTGGTCCAAGGTTTCATTTTGTATAGTTTGACCTTCTTTTAGCTTGTATACATCGAATCCAACATATTTCCAACCTGCAGATTTAGGTGTTACGGATATCACTTTACCGTTTTTATCACCTTTTTGTTCTGGTGTGACAAGTAGATTACTTGCAAGTAAATTACTCATTTTATTTTCTCCTTTTACTAGTTATAATATTTTAATATTTTCTAGTTTCAGCAACTTTTTTTGCCATATTATCGTGAGCTTTTCTAACTTTTTCACTCGTTGAAACTTCAGCTACACCAAGGCGCCACCATGATTCATATCCAGTTGTACAAGTACCAGGTAGTACTTTTATGTCGATTAATGTTGATACTGTTTCTTTCTTAGCTTGTTCCAATGCCACTCTTAATTCTTCTACTGTATGGACTGTATATCCCTTTGCTCCAAGGCTTCGAGCGTTTGCTGCAAAATCGATTGGCATATAATCTCCTGTCAAACGGTTGTCCTGGTTAGAACGATAGCGGAATTCGTTACCAAAACCGTCACTTCCTTGTCCTCTTTGCAAATTATGGATACATTGGAATCCATGATTATCAAATAAAAGAATATTAATCTTTTTATTTTCTTGAAGACTTGTTACTAGTTCTGAATGGAGCATTAAATAACTTCCATCCCCCACAATGGCATATACTTCCTGGTTTTCCTCTGCCATCTTAATTCCTAATGCACCAGCTACTTCATAACCCATACAAGAGAACCCATATTCCATATGATAAGTTTTTGGATTTGAACTTCTCCATAAACGGTGTAGATCCCCTGGCAAACTACCAGCTGCGGCAATAATAACATCTTTGTCATCTATAGCTTTATTGATTTCACCTAAAACTTGAGTTTGTGAAAGTCCTTCTTCTCTTTTATCAGCAAAGTATTTATCTACTTCTGCATTCCAATTCTCTTTCAATTCTTGAAGATAACTCTCTTCATAAGATGTTTTATATCCTTGTTTTTTTAATTCTTCTGTTAAAATTTCAAGTCCTACCTTTGCATCTGTTACAAATGATTGTCCATCTAATTTTAGAGCATCAAATGAACTGACATTAATACCTAAAAACTCAACATCTGGGTTTTGGAATGCTGATTTCGACGATGTTGAGAAATCAGTTAATCTAGTTCCTACCCCAATAACTAAATCGGCTTCTTTCGCTAAGATGTTTGAAGCTAGTGATCCTGTTGATCCAATACTCCCCATATTTAAAGCGTAATCCCATGAAAGAGCACTTTTCCCAGCTTGTGTTTCCCCAACAGGAATTTGAAAGACCTCAGAGAACGTTTTCAATTGTTCGGTTGAGAATGAATAATGGACTCCTCCTCCTGCAATAATAACTGGTTTTTTCTTTCTTGATATTAACTCAACAGCACGTTCAATCTCTTTCGGAGCAGGATTTCTTCTCTCGATAAAATGAACTCTCTTTTTAAAGAATTCAACTGGATAATCGTATGCTTCGCTTTGCACATCTTGAGGTAAGGCTAAGGTGACCGCACCCGTTTCTACAGGATCGGTTAATACACGCATTGCATTTAATGCTGCAGTCATTAGCTGTTCTGGTCTTTGAATACGATCCCAATATTTACTTACTGGTTTAAATGCATCACTTGCAGCAATTGTATAATCTGTCGGATCTTCGATTTGTTGTAAAACCGGGTCCGGCTGACGAGTAGCAAAGTTATCACCTGGTAATAACAAGACTGGAATTCTATTCACTGTTGCAGTGCCTGCAGCAGGAACCATATTTAAAGCACCCGGTCCAATTGATGTAGTACAAGCAAAAATTTCAAGTCGGTTTTTTTGCTTTGCATAAGCTGCCGCTGTATGTACCATCCCTTGTTCATTTTTCCCTTGAATATAAGTTAGTCCCCCGGTATGTGTTTCTAAAGCTTCACCCATCCCTGTCACATTTCCGTGACCAAAAATTCCAAAGACACCCTGGATAAATTTCCTTTCTTCACCATCGAATTCAATGTATTGATTATCTAAGAATTTTAATAGCGCCTGCGCCATTGTTAAACGAATTGTTTCCATTCAGTATCCCTCCAATTACTTAATAGATTATTTATTTAGTATTTTTATTTAAGAAGTACAGTTTCTTTTGTTTCAAAAGACCTAGTAGCAGCAGCAGCAATTTCTAATGCAATCTTTCCATCTATCTCTGTAACTTGTGGTCGTTCATTTTTTTGTAGACACTCTATAAAGTGAGCCAATTCATGCAAGAAAGCATCTTTGAACTTAACAGGAAAATTTGGGATATTATCATAAACGCTGCCTTTATTAGTTAAGATCTTTATGTCGTGATATTGGAGAGAACCAATCTGAATAGATCCTTCAGTTCCAACCACTTCACCTCTGATATCATAACCGAATGTCGAATTACGACTGGCTTCGATATCGCACGATGCTCCATTTTGGAATTTCATAAAAGTTATTGATTGATCTACATCTCCGTATTTATTCATAAATGGATGCACTAATACATTGCCAAATGTTTTAATAGAATGAACATCATCTCCAATTAAGAAACGAGCAATATCATATTCATGAATAGCTAAATCCAAGAAAATGCCTCCACTTGTCTTAATATATTCTTCTGGAGGTGAGCCTGGATCTCGACTAACTCCTTTGAAATAGATGGGTTTCCCTATATCCCCATTCATAATTCGCCGCCGTGCTTCTGCGTATGCTGGGTCAAATCTTCTCATGAAGCCAACTTGGCAATAAACGTTATTCTTCTGAATTTCCTGGATAACTAGATCTGCTTCATCTAATGTTTCTGTCAAAGGTTTATCTACAAATATGTGCTTGCCACTTCTTGCTGCTTGAATAATTAACTCAGCATGTGTTTTTGTAGGGGTAACAATTACAACTGCATCAATCGTTGGATCATCAAACACTTCTTGTGGATTTGTCGTCCACTTTTTCACCCCCAACTCACGAGCTACCTTTTCGGCGCTCTCTTTTCTTGAGGCAACTACTGTTACTAATTCAGCACCTTTTATGCGTGTTGCAAGATTTTCAGCATGAAAATATCCTAACCTTCCAACTCCAAAGACAGCACATCTAATTTTTTCCTTCATAGTTCCACCAGCACCTTTAACTGTTTTTATCAAATCAATAGAGTTAACCGCTTAACCGTTTGAACAAATTTTTTTGCGAAATAATTATTACGAGCTACTAAAACTCGGAATCTTCCGCTTAATTACTAAACTAGATTTCTATAAACATCTCGAATTTCTCATTGGAATAATGATTTTTACAGAAATCCCTTTTACCTCCAGTTAATATTAAAGCGCTTAACTAACTAACAGACCAAATGAAACGCTTTCTTTCTGAATTATATTATAATAAAATTCAGAAAACAATAGTAAAATCAACTTTAATCTAATATTAATTTATTATTAAACATGATTAACTTGATTTGCCTCTTTACTTAAGCGCTTAACATTTCTTGATTTGAGTATATTATAAGAAAATTTAGAATGCAACAAATTTTTTTCAGAAAACCTAAAATCCTTTTTTAAAGCAATCCTCCATTTCCATTTGTTCTTGTAACTACTGAATAGCCTTACTTCTATTGTCTTTTTGACACGTATTTAGTATTTCTAACTTATACCAGACTATTGATAACACCGTTCCTAATAAAGCTAAAAACCCAGCTAAATAAAATACACTTTCTAATCCGTTTCTTTGAGTAAACTTACCTGCTATAAAAGGACCTAAGAAAATTCCCAACGCATAAAAGGACTGAAAAAATCCCATTGCTGTAGCATACTTATTATTTGGTATTTCCTGGATTGCAATACCCATTAATAGTGGAATTAACAGTCCAAGAGCAAATCCATTAAATACCTGTGTGACATAGAGCAATGGTAAATCCGTTACTAGTGGAATAAGGATTGAAAACACTGCAGTACCTAAAAAACCCGCAAACAAAATATGCCATCTATTGAAACGAGTAAGCAAATACCGACCAGTAACAATTGGTGCAAAAGCATGAGGAATCATAAAACTAAATACAAGAATCATTAAACTCTCCTTTGTTGCACCAATGTTTAACGCTTGATTTGTAGTAAAACCAAACATAGTAATAAAAAGTACGGAATGAGCAATTGCCGATAGCAAAGAAGCCTTTAAAATCAAAGAATGTTTTACTAATTTTTTTATCTGAATCTTTTGTTTTTTTATTTCCCTTTTATTGATTTCTTTTATCCAAAATGACATGATGAAGCCAATTATTCCAATACACGCTCCAAAGTAAAAAGGTGCTTTCCATCCCCACTTTCCAACGAGATAACCACTTAGTCCCATACTTGTTAATTGGGCTAAAACTGTAATACATTGAATATTCCCCATTGCTCTTGTTGACTCTTCCTTTTCAAAGTAACTCGCATATAAAACGGTAAAAGCTACCCATGTTGAAGCCGTAACTCCTGAAATAACTCGAGAAACCAAGGCAGAAGTTAAGCTTTCGTTAAGAGCAAACCCCAAGCAACTTATAACAGTTGTTGCTAGCCCTAAGATAATAAATGGCTTTCGAATCCCCCATATATCTGACAAAATACCCATTGGACATCTTAAAATAATTTGCATTATTCCATAACTCCCTACAATCAATCCAGCCAGTGCTGCTGTTCCACCCAGATGATAAATATAAGGTACAAAAATAGGCACATAAATATACATTGAAAACCAATAAACAAACGTTACGACAATAAAAAAAAGATGATAGTATTTAGGAATCTTTAATTTGTACTGCGTAATTTTCATAATTTCTCCCCCTTTTAATTAAGCGCTTAACAAAAATACATTTATTTGCACTAATATTTAATAACATAACAAAATAATAAAATATGTCAATTACTTGATCATATATTCTATTTAGCCCGAGAAATATACGGAGAAAAAATAAAAATTAACCACTTAAAATAACATCTTGGAGAAGTCCAAGATTTGAGGTAATAACAGGCTTATAATTTAACGCCTGTCTGCTCTCCTTCCTTTTCCACTTTTCTCCAAGTACCCAAACCGCAATACAGATAAAAACCAAACTCTCCTAACCTTTCCAAAGGCCCATATAACCAATAGTTTACCATTCATTTGTCAATACGACCTTTCCAATTGCCTTATTTGATTCAAGTAAAATATGTGCTTCCTTTACTTGATCAAAATTGAAAACCCCTTTATCGACTAACGGCTGGAGCTTCCCTTTCGTCCAAAGGCAATGTTTTGGGGAAGCCAATTTTTAAGGTCCCAGGATCCGAACGGGCTGATGGGGCAGTATTGTGAGGAGATTTCCTGCAAGACCGGTTTCTATTCTTATTTATGCAGATGCCGATTCTTCTTTTCTTACTGACTTCAAATATTGTTTTTATTTATTTTATTAACTTACAAGTCAATTTAATTCGCCATTTCAGTTATGGTTTGGGAAAAATTCTTCATAAAGGTTATTCTGGCTTGCATCCTGAAGCAGCACCTATGCCGGGAAACCACTAAAAAAAGCCTTGATAAACGTTACCAAGGCTATGTTATGATGCAATGTGTAGGACTCTACCCCTACCCCGTCAAGGTTGTAAAGTCAAACGTTTACAAAAGATAGGATTGAAAAAGTTATATTATAAACTAGTTAAAATGGTAACGGACTTCTTCTATCTGTATGGGAAAAATTAGCTTTGAAATACTTATGTTGAAGGTCCTCTTGGAGTTATCCAAATATTTTTGTTACCTTTTGATAAACCTCTATTGTTTATCCATCAACAGATAATATAAATACAGGGTTAACTTTTCCCGTTTATTTTCTTTTAAACTATAAAGTTCTTTTTAATAATTCATCCGAAGAATCAGGAATTGGAAACAGTTCTGATAACCTTTTTATTTTTCCATCGACATCTTTAAATACAATGTGATCACGAGTGAATTTACGGGGGCTATCAATGCCACAAGCCGCAGCTAAGGCAAACAAACCTTGACGTACATTAATGATGTAGTTCATGACTCGCCATTTCTTTTCCTCTGGCACAAGTGCTTCTTGATATTTTGGATCGGTGGTCGTTACGCCCGTAGGGCATTTACCAGTATGGCATTGAAGAGCCATTATACAGCCGTTAGCAATCATAAATCCTCGCGCAGAGTTCACGGCATCTGCACCAATCGCAAGGGCAATAGCAATTTTATCGGCTGAAATTAACTTTCCTGAAGCAAAAATTTTCAGCTTATTTCGTAGACCAAACTGATAGGCCTTATCAACAACCGCAATTAAAGCAGGATATAAAGGAAGCCCCATTGTATCTGCCATTGATTTGTAAGTGGCGCCTGTTCCACCTTCTCCGCCATCAACCGTAATAAAGTCCGGATAAATCCTAAGATTATTCATGGCCTCGAAAAATTTATCCAAGCTGGATGGATATCCAACGACAATTTTGATTCCGACAGGTTTTCCACCTTCATCTTGCATCATTTTGATAAACTGCAACGTTTCGAGCACATTATGCAAAAATGGAAAGCGATTTGGTGAATTAATGGTTTTCCCCACTGGAACTTTACGAATGTTTGCTACCTTCGTTGTAACCTTTGACCCCTCCAGATGTCCGCCACGGATTTTTGCTCCTTGGCCGAATTTAAGTTCAAATGCTTTTATATTCGGCTCCTGGGCTTTAAACTTAAATTCATCAATAGAAAAATTCCCCTCATCATCGCGAAAACCAAATAAACCAGGGCCAATTTGAGCGACCACATCTACACCACTTTCTAAATGCTCTGGTGCGACTCCGCCCTCCCCCGTATTAATCCATGAACCGCCTGCCAAACGGCTGCCATGACCTGTTGAAAGTATATAGTTTTCGCCGACTGCTCCGTAAGATGTGGCAGAGGCACCAAATGGACCGCGAAGTCTCCATGGAAATTTCCGATCACCGCCAACGATTATGGCATCTTCCTCATGGTAAAGCCAACGTGTTGTTTGGTCCTTTTCAAGCTGTTCGTGACGAGTAAACAACCCTTCATGATCAATTTTATATTTCATGGAATGGACTTTTTCTTGATTGTCAACCCTTAATTCTTCATTTAATAGGGGAAACAAACCATTCGCAATATAATAACCAGGCTTATCAAAGTCACGTTTGGAACCGAAGCTTAAAAGGTCACTTCGATATTTGGCAGAAAAAACAATCCCTAAAAAATCTGTTCGTGAAAATGGTTTGCCACTATTGTCATCATCAAACCAATATTGCCTGAATTCCGGGCCAATCTTTTCTAACAAGTAGCGCATCCATCCCAAATAAGGGTGTGCTCTGATAATCGAATGCTGTGGTTTCTTTGCTAAAAAATTTAACCACAAAAGCAAGGCAATCGGTCCTACAATAAACACAATCAATAGAAAGATAAAAATAGTCCATACCATCAAACAATCCCTCCTTTTCTAACTAATATTGAGACAAGATCCGCAATTCTGATGCTGGGCGGTTATTTTTTCATTACTAATATGTTTATTTAAAACTATCCTTTATGTTGCCTGATATTTATCTCAGATTGTATTTTCTCAAGCTAGAGATAATTAGCAAGCTATTTTACTCGAAAATTTCTTTTTACTGTCCTACTGGCATTTCTTGGACTTAAAGTTCCATCAATACTGAGTGATGAGCATTCTTCTGTACCACAAAATATCGTATGCATCAAGAAAAATAGTCACTTTTAATTCTTTTACTTCTGCTCAAGTTTATTTCCACTCTCTTTTAGCCCTTTTTAATAGTTAATAATTTGTTCCACTCATACGAAAAACGACCGCAAGCTCTTAATCAAGCCCGTGGTCGTTTTTCGGTTGTCCTTTATTTGATCGATGCTTCATAAATTTTGTGGATGGATTTGGACAGCATCGATCGACTTTCAGAAAAGGCACAATGCCTTTCTTCTCCCATAGATAATCAGAGGGCGTCGAGTTAGGAGGCCTATGTTCAATTCAATGCGACCTGCCTTTTGTTTGTCTTCATAATATCAGTGTCATTATTTATACGAAAAAAAAGACCAGGTATTGCTTGATCTTTATTTATAAGGAATCCACTATGTTATTCAGTTTGGCGGGATTGACTAGGAATCGAACCTAGCAGAGACGACACGCGCCTCTCAAACAGTTTTGAAGTTAGAGGGCACGTGTTATTTCTTGTTATTCTTCAGGATCACAAATTATCGGAAATTATTGATATTAAAGAGGTTATCGTCATTTAGATACTCATTTGTGATTTCTACTTATCGATAATTATTTTATGTATGTGACCAAAATGTTACCACTACGCAGCCGGATAAATTAGCGTTAATCATAATCAAATCGTGGTCCTACAATCACAAACATTTAGCTTTTAGATATATGAAATTGTTTATAGTTACCGACAAAACTTATCATTTCATTTATTCTAAAAGGAGTTCTGAAAAATGGCATTTCAAAAATTAAATCAGCATTTAATCAAGGAATGGAACTGGGAAAAAAATGTTGGACTAGACCCTAGAAATTTAAATGTATAAGCAAAAACAACATTATGGTGGATCTGTGATAACGGACATCAACGGCCTGCGAGACTTGACCATCGTAAAAGAGGAGCTGGTTGTCCATACGATTCAGATAAACGGCTCTTGCCAAGTAACAGTCTTGCAAATTCTAATCCTGAAATTGCGAAACAGTGGCATCCACATGCAATTAAGAATGGGCAACTGACCCCCTATGATGTAACCAGCTGTTCAGGAAAGCTTGTCTGGTGGAAATGCCAGTGCGGGAATGAATTTGAAAAACAAATTTGTAAGATGAAGGAGAAATGTATCATCTGCAGCTGAAGTATAGTCATTGACTATACTCATTATCTAAAAATAAAAACACCTGAATAAGGTTTTACTAGATTCATTTTCCTCTTCATTACCTAATATTATAAAATATACATATGCTACATCCTTAAAAAGATGTAGCATATGATGAAATCAAGAAGAAATTAAAATTAGTAAATCGCTCTTTGACTAGGATTAATTGCGGAGCTTTTGTGACTATTGGGGGATCGATTAGCAAAGTGATATTTCTAGTTCTTTGTTGCTTTTATTGCGCTAACATCAGATATCTCTGTCCATTTCTATTCCGGTGCTGCCTGATTTCTGTAAACCGTTTCCGTAGTATCATAGAATAGAGGTAAAAAATGTTTATTAGCGCAATGTTACTCCATAAAACGGATGAACTGTCCAATAATGATGATTATTTTTCGGAGCTAAAATGGATGTGTTCCTCCTCATCTATTCCAATATAGAAGATAAAAAACTTTATACCCGCCATAAACCGATGTCACCAATCGTTTTCCTGGGCTATTAGATTTAAACATTCCAAAAGGAACCGTCCTCGATGGGGAAGTGGTGATCACAGATGTATTTGGGAAACCAGATTTTAGGCTGTTATTAGCAGGTTTTCAGTTTTTTTCAGATAGGGTGAAGCTGCGGCGAAGCATGAACCAGTATCTTTAATGGTATTCAATGTCTTGTATCATAATGGAGAGAAATAACTCATTTACCTCTATATGAACCAAAAGATATACTCGATCGACTCATACATGTTATTTCTCCCATAATATCTTAAAGTATTGAGTATTGACGGTAACGGCATTCCCCTTTTTAATCTCATCAAAGAGCAAAACCTTGAAGAAATTGTAATGAAGAAAAAAGACAGCACTAAGAAATAGGAAAACGGTCATACTCTTGGCTCAATGTGATTAACTACCAATATACAAATGTGATTGTCATCGGGTACCGAAAAGACGAATGAAGAGCTTTTATTGAATTGCTCCGACTGTTGTTCCTACTAAAAACTGATTTACAGATTTTTTGTTCCAACATTTTCAAGCGAATTAAAGTCGGTACCGGATACAAAATGATGTTCACTAAATATTTTAGTTATTTCGGAGTAAGGTTTATCATTTCGGATCGCATCCCATAAGAATGCTTCTGCCTGTTCAACATCTGTAAATTTTATTACATTCTTTTTCTCCTCAATAGTCTTTGTAACAGCAGTACATTTTTTGGAGGATTTGAAGAAACATTTGCATTGCTACATCCTGTTAAAAAAATGAATAAAATAACAACCTTCACAATCTTCATAGTAATCTCCTCCAAGAGTCTTTTAGACTAATACTTTCGACATACTTCTTTGGAAATCACCTTTGGATCTACAACCCATTATAGTTTCGAAGGAAGGTTTAACAAACTATACCAGTTGTTTTGGTCGACAATGATTAATGATATCGAGAGTATGCTTCGTAATGGTTTCAATCTCCCAGTTTCTTCGGCGTATTTTTTTCCAAACCACCACGCCCTATGTTTGAAATTTCCTTAATTTTAAAAATGGTTATGCCGTTAGCTCAGAATAAGTAATCGTCTTTGTTGATGCACAAAGTGTCCCTAAACGGCTGAACCATTCACCTTTGAATTTCCTTCTGTTAAATCGATAACAAAATTCGTCTAAATAGGCTTGTAGATGCTTTGAATCAAGACCGTGGTACGTTCCACCAATAAATGCTTTTGCATTCGAAAGAACAGTATGCAGCCAGTGTAAATGGTCTGGACTTTCTTTGACATTGTAGACTTGATACTCGTGATTAAAACCAGCTCCTTCAAGTGCACGGTAGGAACGGTAAGCATCGCTATTAATCGTCGAACCTGGTTGGATGCTTTTCTTGGCAAAATCAATCAAGGTTTCCCCTTTGATGTTAGGGACGACCTCCATTTTTAGGTAAAGCGGATGTCCTTTTTTATTCAAGGATAAACCCACTAAAACCTTGGTTTTGTCTGTGCCGCGCCCGCGTTTTCCGCCTTCGGAAGGCGCTCCAAAGAAAGCATCATCTAGCTCAACTATGCCAGCTAATGTGTATTCTGCATCACGTTTTCTCATGGCTTGGCGGATTTTATGAAGCATGAGCCATGCGGTTTTATACGTCACTTCAAGTTCTTCAGAAAGCCTTGTCGCAGATACACCGCGTTTATCGTGAGCGATTAAATAAATGGCTAAGAACCACTTAGTTAAGTCCGTTCTTGTTTTTTCCATCACGGTTCCAACGGTAACGGTGGATTGGTAACGGCATTTTTTGCATTCATAAAGCTTGTGCTTACGTGTTTTCGTCTCAAAATAAGCATCATGACCGCATTTCTCACAATTATAGCCGTTCGACCACTTCAATGAAAATAGATGGTCATGACAAGCCTCCTGAGTTGAAAACTGGTTTTGGAAAGAAATCAAACTCATTTGTTAGTATTTGGACATTTTAAACACCCTTTCAAGAAACGTTTGTTTTTAACCAGTATGGCAAACATTGGTTCTTGATAAACTTCATTCTGAGTAAAGGGTATACTCATTTTTTAAAAAATTTGAGGTGGAATTATATGGGATAGATAGAACCCTTAGTGGCACCAGATATTTTTTAAGAAAAAACGAGCCAGTGAAGAGAAAAGCATTCAGTATTATAAGGAGTTACAGACGAACAAACATTTTTCTATGTTTAGACTCCTTCTTAGATTTGAGATTGAAGTAAAAGCAGAAAGGGGTCCGAGAATCTTTTACAGATTTTCGAACCCCTCTGCTTATTCTTTAATCTTCTCCAGCAACGCACAGCACTCCAATTGGCTTGAGTGGTAATCTCAGATAAATTAGATGTAGTAGTGGTTACCTTAATTGTTATTCACAAATAAAACGAAACCATTTTAATTACAATCTAATTATCAATAAAAATTATTTTTGCTCAAAACCTATAATATCTAGGTAGGTTAAAGTGGAACTAGATCCAAACAATTGGATTCAATCTAGTACTGGCAAGCGTGTAAGAGATTCCCTTGCTATTTCAATTAAAGTCAAGGAACCAATAACAATTTTAAAAATAAGCCTTTTAAGACTATGTACTTTGTATAGGTACTTTGTATATCTTTTAGGCTTTCTGCCATAATGAAAATAAATCGTTAAGTGTTACAAACAGAAAAGGATACTTCACATCCAAAAACTGAGAGTAAAGGACTTCGAGGTTAGGGTCGGGGAGAGGAAGAAAAGAGATTTGATTCATTGGAAAAATCTCCTTTTTCCTTTATTTTGCCTAAATAATATCCTTTACCCAATAAACGTAAGAACCAATCATTCCGTCGTTGTCACAATTATTTAGCCTTTTTCTTAGGGTTAAGCCATTTTGCCGGCACCATTGTTAATTGTTACAAGTCGTGCAATGTTCTCACAGGTTGTCTCGATATTTTTTTGACCGGTTATTAATGCTTCTTCTAAACTCATTGCTTGTGGAAGCATTCCAAAAATGGCATCTATACCTTTATCATAGAGGATATCAATATTTTCTCCCACGTAACCGGCAATTGCAATGACGGTTTTCCCATGTCTTTTGGCTGTCTGGGCCACTCCATAGGGGGTTTTTCCAAATTGCGTTTGGAAATCAATACCACCTTCACCAGTGAGGACAAAATCGGCTTCCTTCACTTTTTGTTCCAATCCTGTGTACTCAATCACTAGGTCAATGCCCCGCTTTAATTGGGCATTGGTAAATACGAGGAGGCCTGCACCCAATCCGCCGGCGGCACCGGCACCCGGGATCTCTTTAATATCCTTACCAAGCTGGTTATGCAAAATTGCAGCATAATGGGCCAGATTTTGATCTAAAAACTGCACCATTTCTGGTGTTGCCCCTTTTTGCGGACCGAAAACATTCGAAGCGCCATTTTCCCCGCATAAAGGATTCGTTACATCCGAAGCCACAAAAATCTGCGTTTCTTTTAATCTGGGATCGAGATTGTCCATTTCAACTTTCGCTAATCTTCCCAGTGATCCCCCACCAAAGCCAAGCGGTTCGCCATTTTCATCGAGAAATTTTACACCTAACGCTTGAGCCATTCCTACGCCGCCGTCATTTGTCACACTTCCGCCAATGCCGATAATGATCTTTTTTACACCTTTATCTAAACACGCTTTTATTAATTCCCCCGTACCATATGTAGTGGTAATGAGCGGATTTTTTGTTTCTTTCGTTACCAGATGAATCCCGCTTGCCGAAGCCATTTCAATTGCAGCGGTTTCACCGTCACCGAGAATTCCGAAATGAGCAGTAACAGGCTGACCGAGTGGTCCGGTTACAGTTTGATAGTAAATATTTCCCTCCGTTGCATCGACAAGCGATTGAACCGTTCCTTCACCGCCATCGGCCATTGGAACTTGAATACAGACTGCTTCAGGCAATGCCTTTTTAATTCCCTTCTCCATTGCAATACAAACTTCTTTTGCTGTCATACTTTCTTTAAATGAATCAGGTGCCAAGACAAATACTGGATTTTTCATAATACCACCTCAGTTTCTTGAAAAATATTTTTCAATTCCGCGGATTTGGGTCGGTATTCTGCGAGATGTATATGTTATTCCGCGGAAATGAAATAATATTCCGCACGTTTAGGCACGACGATTCCGTGAAATCTGAGATGAAATAAGGTCGTTGCATTGATTTAAGCATCCCTCTTGTAAAGATAAACGGCTGCCATGCTCTAAAAGGAATATACCACGTTCTTTGAACTTCCTGCCACAAACGCTCTTATATTGTCCACTGCCAAATCCAAAAGACGACTCCGTGCTCCCTTAGTAGCCCAAGCAATGTGAGGCGTGATAATACAATTTTTTGCTTGCAGCAAAGGGTTGGTATCTTCTGGAGGTTCCACCGCCAGAACGTCTAATCCAGCGCCGGCAATAACTCCTGCATTGAGAGCCTCCGCTAAATCCTGGTTATTGACAAGTTTCCCGCGCGAGGTATTGATAATGAAAGCGGAAGGTTTCATCATGGATAAATTTTCAGCGTTAATCATACCTTCTGTTTCCGGAGTTAGCGGACAGTGCAAGCTGACAACATCCGATTGCTTCATTAGATCAGGCAGATCCGCCCATTGAAAATCGGGCAGGTCAATATCGCGATGATAGGCGTCAAATGCTAGAATGCGCATACCAAAAGCGGAAGCAATGCGTGCCGTCTGAAGCCCGATTCGCCCGAAACCGACGATTCCCATCGTTTTACCGGCTAATTCAACAAGTGGGTAGTTCCAAAAGCACCAATCAGGATTCCTTCCCCATTGCCCTTCCATAACTTCATCACTATGGCGTTGAACATGATGGCAATGTTCAAGCAGCAGTGCAAATACCATTTGGGACACCGATTCTGTCCCATAAGTCGGAATGTTGCTGACTACAATCCCCCGTTCTTCTGCAGCCTTCGTATCGACTACATCAAAGCCTGTTGCCAAGACCCCAATATACTTAAGGTTGGGCAGTTGCTCAAGAGTGGCCCTGCTTAGTGGTGTTTTATTTGTCAAAATAATCTCTGCGTTTGCAGCCCGTTCTATTATGAGATTCTCTGGAGTCCGATCGTAGACCTCTGTCTTACCTATCTGCGACAATTCGTTCCAGCTTAAGTCACCGGGATTCAACGTATACCCATCTAAAATACAAATATTCATTATTATCAATTCCTCTCCAATTGTTTATTGGCTTAAGCTATTCTTAGACAGTCTAATTTAGGAACACTAATTCTTCATTAGATGATTAACTTTACCTAATTCACAACCTTTCTGTTGAAGTGATTGATCTACCCATGAACGGTTAACCGTTCCGTTTTGGATTGACAGGAGGATATCCTCCTCTCGAATTTGTTGCTCCTTTATTAATTTTAATAGCTCTACTGCATGTTCAAGAGGAACAACCGCAAGGCCATCTTCATCTCCAACAATGATATCTCCTGAATTTACAACCATCCCGCCAACTGATATAGGTACATTGATTTCACCAGGGCCATCTTTATATGGACCGCGGTGGGTTACTCCTTTCGCATATACCGGGAAAGTCTCAGATCCAATGGCCCCTGTATCTCGTATAGCACCATCAATGATAAAACCTGCAATTCCTTTTTTAATTGCTAACTTTTGCATGATTTCTCCTACAATTGCATTTGTGAGATCTCCTCCGGCATCGACAACAATCACATCCCCAGGTTCTGCCAAATCAATAGCCTTATGTACCATTAGATTATCCCCGGGTCGCGTTTTCACCGTAAGGGCGGTACCTACCAGTTTCCCTTCTTTATGATAAGGTCTGAGTCCGGAAGCTATGGCGTGCATACGGTTTAAATTATCACTGATATGCGGGGTGACTACATTTTGAAACTCCTGTATTAATTCTTTGCTTGGACGGGTTTCAATGGGATAGATACAAAATCCTAGATTCATAGTTTCGCCTCCAAATAATTTTCTCCTTGGTACTGCTAACAAAAACACATTACTACTACGATTAACCAACTAAAGAATGCTCAACAATCTCCGCAATATCCAAAGTTTTAATTTGTTCTTCTACTTCCTTAGCCTTTGTACCATCACTAAGCATGGTTAGACAATATGGGCAGTTGCTTCCAATCGTGGTGGGGTTTAACTGCAAGGCCTGTTCTGTCCGCTCGATATTAACTCGTTTTCCCTGTGTTTCCTCTAACCACATCATTCCGCCCCCAGCCCCACAGCACATAGCATTTTCTAGATTTCGCTCCATTTCTACTACTTTTAATCCAGGAATCGCTTTTAGAATTTCACGCGGAATATCATAGATTCCGTTATAACGGCCAATGTAACATGAATCGTGGTATACTAAAGTTTCATTAACATCAAGGGTAGGCTTTATTCTACCTTCTTTGATCAACTGGTAAATCACTTCCGTATGATGATAGACCTCTGCCTCCAACCCAAATTCCGGATACTCGTGCTTAAAGGTGTTATATGCATGCGGATCGATGGTGACAATTTTTTTAACGTTGTAAGCGTGAAAGTTTGCTATATTTTCTTGACAAAGCTGTTGAAATAAGAATTCATTTCCTAATCGTCTAGCTGTATCACCTGAATTACGCTCTTCATTGCCGAGAATCGCAAACTTAACACCCGCAAGGTTGAGAATCTTTGCAAACGATTGGGAAATTTTTTGAGATCGACTATCAAAAGAACCCATAGAACCAACAAAGAACAAGTATTCGAATTCTTCCGTCTCCTCTACTGTTGGCACACTAACATCAGACCTGCCTTCACGCCATTTAATCCGTTCCTTGCGATTCATTCCCCAAGGGTTGCTTTGACGTTCTACATTTTGAAAGTAGCGTGAGGCCTCATGCGGCATTTTCCCTTCAGTCAACACAAGATAACGACGCATATCGATAATTTTTTCAACATGTTCATTGGCTACCGGGCATTGATCTTCACAATTTCTGCATGTGGTACAAGCCCATAATTCTTCTTCTGTAATCACATCTCCAATTAGATTTTCAGATACAGCTTCCAAGGTTGCCGCTGCCTGATGACCCGGAAAGGTAAACGAAGGCATCCATGGTGTTCGGGAGGTAACTGCCGCCCCCTTTTCAGTCAAATGATCACGCATTTTTTTCATTAAATCCATCGGAGATAGTGTTTTTCCCGTTCCAGATGCCGGGCACATGCTGGTACAACGCCCACACTCTACACAGGCATAAAGATCAATTAACTGGTTTTGACGGAAATCTTCAATTTTACCTACCCCGTAAGTCTCCAGAGATTCGTCTTCAAAATTGATCGATGATAGTTTTCCCAGCGGTTTCGTATCACGTAAATACACGTTAACTGGAGCAAACAAAACATGGGCATGCTTTGACTGCGGTACATAAACAAGAAAACTAAGTAACGTAATAAGGTGAAGCCACCAAAAAACATAAAATGCTTCGCCAGCCACCGCTTGGCTCATGCCAGAAAACCATCCAGCTATCGTACTGGAAATAGGTGCGTATGCAAGGTAACCAGCTTTCCCCAACCATATATGTTCAAAACTCAGACTTAAAAAGATAGATAATACCAAAGTTGTTAAAAAAATGATTACCAATCCAGATTTGAATCCACGCTTTAAACGTTTTAGCTTTTCAATATACCGACGGTAAAATGCATATATGACTGCTAATAAAACAAGAAACGTAGTTATTTCCTGACACAAGGTAAAAAACTTATGGGCTGTGCCAATCGGGAATTCAAACCCTTTAAAAAAACCTTTAATAATCAGTTCAATGGCCCCAAACTGCAGGATAATAAACCCATAAAACATAATCACATGCATTAACCCACTCTTAGGGTCCTTAAAAAGTTTTCTCTGGCCGAAGACGTTCACCAGTACTTCATTGACTCGCTTCGGGGTGTCTTTCCTCAAGTTTGATGGTTTCCCCAATCTAATGAACGTTACTCGGCTATATACAATGTTTGCGAACAAATAAATCGCGTATCCTGTGATACTCAGGAAAGCTATAAAATTTATAAGACCGAGCACCATATAAGTTTCTCCTTTCAAACATCTCGTGAGCATACTTCTTTAATAAAGATTACTGTTACTTGTGTACAAATGAAGTTTTTCTCTTCTCAAGAAAAGCACTTACAGCTTCTTTCACATCCTGAGTTTCATGTAACATGCAGAAAAGCTCTTTACCTTTTTCCATAAATGCTGAAGACTCATTAGCATACATATAGATCGCTTTTTTTATAGTTTGTAAGGTTACGCCAGGCAAATTCGCTATATATTGAGCAAATTCATCGGCTTTGTTTAGTCCTTCCGAACTTTCAACGATTTCAGAAGCAAATCCGAGTTGAAGAGCTTTCTCTGCGGAAATTGGTTTACCGGTCAATACTAGGTTCATCGCTTTAGCTGGACCCACCAGGGAAATTAATCGCTCTAATCCCCCATTTCCAGGTAAGACACCGCGTAATACTTCAGGATACGAGACTTGAGCAGTGGATGAAAGTATACGTATATCAAAGGCACTGGCAAGTTCCGCACCCCCTAAGCATTACCTTGAATGTAGGCAACTGTAGGCTGAGGCGCATTCATAATCGATGCCAACATCTCATGTCCACGCAACCATACCTCACCTGCCGATTTTTTTGCAATGCGATCTGGGAACTCTTTTAAGTTAGCACCACAACTAAAATGATTCCCTTTGGCGACGAAAAGGAGCACACGAACACCAGAATGACGTGTAATGACACGGAACGTATCAGTCAACTCTTCCTTCACTTTTTCAGACAGTATGTTCAACGGAGGGTGATCAAGTGTTACCTTGGCAATCCCATTTTGAATAGAAAAATCAACTGTCATTGCCTATTTTGCTCCTATCGTGCTTTGTTCTGCGGGCCACTCATATTCCTCCGCAATCATGATTCCGTCCTCTTTCCTAATTCGAATACTTCTTTTCCATTTGGTATCATTTTTTTCCGGGAAGTCTTCGCGATAATGACAACTTCGACTTTCTGTTCGAAGTAAAGCAGCCAACACGATCGATTTAGCTGTAATAATCATGTTACGCAACTCAAGTGCAGACTTGATGTTATCCAATCTCAAAGCATAGTTACCCTGCTGAAGGTCTTGTTCTGTCTGCATTAAATAATCCCACGCATCCTTCAAACGGGATTCATTGCGAATGACCAGGCAATTCTGATACATATTTCGGCGAAGTTCACGAATGCTGTCAAGAACATCTTTTGTTCCATTTTGGCTATTTTCAATCCATTTTTTGATGGAATGAAATTCTTGGATGTAGAATCCTTTGGAAGATAATTCCTTGCCGTGCATTAGTGAATAGTGTGCAGCTGCTTTTCCTGTTCGATAGCCAAATACTTGCCCTTCTGCGAGAGAGTTCCCACCGGGACGATCCGGGCCGCGTAAACCTCCAGCCGTTTCTCCGGAGATGAATAAACCCTTTATGTCAGTTTCACCATCTGGAGTGGTTATTTGTGCCCCGCCGTTCATACATTGAGCCACAAGACCCACTTCAAATTTATCTGAGTGTACATCAATTCCTTTGGATTTTAACACACGTTTTGTCTTCGGCATTTTCTGCTCAACAATAGCTTCTGATCCGGGAGCCATCTCACACCATACGCCTCCGTTCGGTGATGGATTGGCCTCTGATTCTCTTTGGATCAATGTATCCAAATAGAAGGAATGATTGGATACGGTAAATGGAAAGGCCTTTTGGTTATTTACGTCCTTCACATCTACACCTGGAGGGAGATTTCGCTCCAGGAATCGCTCACCCTTTTGATTGGAAAGAATGGGATGTGTCTTCCAAACGGGTCCCGAAAGTAATGTTACCGGAGGATTGATAACTCCTGGCCCGATTTGTACGAATTCCATATTTACAAGGGGGATTCCTTGCTGATAGGCCATTGCATACCCATCTCCCGTCATATCCGGCGTACCTACACCATAAGTGTATAAGAAGTGGGCTCCGCCACACGCTAAAATGACAGATGATGTTTGATAGAATACAAATTCATTTTGGGCAACATCCAATGCGAGTGCACCAACGATTCTCTTTTCGCTATCTGTTACTAATTGAAAAACCATCATCTGCTCATCAATTGGAACTTCATTCTTTTTTAATTCCTTGGCAATGATGTTTAGAATATGTCTTGCCGTCACACCATTCACCCTGCATGTGCGGGGATAAGTAGCGAAATCACTCATACCTTGAACAAGTTTGCCATTTTTTTGTTTATCAAAATTGAGCCCTAACTCGATCAGGTCATTTATCCTTTTTGGAGCATCTTCAGCCAACGTTCGCACTAATGTAGGATTGATAAAACCTCTTCCCGCATCCATTGTGTCCTGATAATGAATTTCTGGTTCGTCTCGCTCGTCTCCATGGCCAATAGCGGCAGCAATTGCAAGAAGTTCCGAAAACGCTGTTGCTGTTGATCCACCTTTAAGCCAAGGGGATTTAACAGCGATCCGAACCTGTGCTCCAGCCTGATATGCGGTTAACGCAGCTTTCGCAGCTGCACCACCACCTCCAACCACTAAGACATCACATGTAATCGTCCTTGTTATTTCCCATTTCCCCATTGACCCTACCTTCTTCCCTTTTGCTATTGAAAATATCTGCATCCATCTCTCTCAGTTGTTGTGAAATATTTATTTTAAAATCTATGTGTGAAAGGATGTCACGTTCAATGTCAACCCCAGGGGCATATTCAATTAATGTGATCCCTTGTTCTTCCAATCTAAATACAGCCCGTTCCGTTAAATAGAGGATTTCCTGTTTGTTTTTCAGAGCCATCTGAGCATTAAAGGTTAATTGCTCCACCTCAGGAATGAATTTCTTATGTTTTCCTTCATTCAAAATATTCACTTTTCCTTGTTCAATCGCAACATCGAGCCCTCCACTGGTTAGCGTTCCACAGAACATAATTTTTTGGGTTTTATGAACGATATCGATAAAACCCCCGGATCCTCGAAAAACACCGTTAAACATACTGACATTTACATTTCCTAAACGATCGATTTGGGCAAAACCCAGTAAAGTTGCTGATAATCCCCCATAATGGTAAAAGTCAAACACCTGAGGAGAACTTACGATAGCTGTAGGATTAATGTGGGCGCCGAAGACCTCTTCACCCATAGGAACACCACCGATAGCCCCGTGCTCCAATGAGAAAGTAACATCATTAAAAAATCCTTCTTCTAAAGCTAACTGCGGTAAACCTACAGGAATCCCAACTCCAAGGTTAATGACATCGCCCCGCTTCAGTTCCTTGGCCGCCCTTCTTAATATCACCTTTTTGGAATTCAGGGGGAGCGGCTTATATACTTGCTCTAAAGGAAGTTTGATTTCACCGGTCCAGCTCGGATCGTCCTCATCAAGCAAGCTTTGTTTTTGGTCGGTATCAATAACCACAGCATCTACCAGAATGCCAGGAATTGCTACATCATGAGGTTTCAGCGTATCGTTTGGCACGACCCGTTTCACCTGTGCAATTACATATCCTCCACTTGCTTTGGCTGCCATCGCCATTTCCAATCCGCTTAACGTAACCGGTTCATTTTCTAACGTGATATTTCCGCTCTCATCCGCCGTTGAACCGCGGATAATCGCTACATTAATAGGAATAGAGGGGTAAAAAAGATTCTCCTCGCCGTTAATCTCAATAACTTTTGATAAATTCTCTTTGGTATTCTCATTCAGGCGTCCGCCATCGTAGCGTGGATCTACATATGTATGTAGTCCCACTTTCGTAACAAGTCCTGATTCACCTGCAGCCATTGCCCGAATCCAATGAAAGATCGTTCCCATAGAAAAACCATAGGCCTCAATCTCATTTTCGCGGATCATCTGAGTGAGCCTCGGTCCTTCTTTTACATTAAAACTGCCACTAATCAATCTTTTCAGCATTCCCCGATTCGCAACATGTTCTAATCCAGTGCTTTGCGTTTTGCTCCAGCCGACACGCACTGGTGTGATGACAGTTAAATCCCTTGGTTCTCCAGTGGACAGGTAACGCTTTTCCAACTCTGCTACTACTTTTTCCGGACATAGAACAGAAATAAGCCCACCGATTGTTACGTTTGCACCATTTGGTACATTGCTGACGGCTTCTTCGAAAGAGATCACCTTTGATTTCAAAGTAGTAGTAAGCATTCTGATTTTCCCCTTTCTATATGTTATAATTTGCTAGGTTAAGTGATTGCTTATGAACCAAATAGGGGCATCCCCTGGCTGTGCTTTTGACACAGCCACAGTGATATATAGGGCTGTCCCGGGAAGATTAAAGGTAAAACAATCCTCTTCAACTACTTCCTTTGGTCAAATTTTCTTCCTAATACTTCAGCAGCCAGCATCGTTCGATGAACTTGAACAGTACCACCCGCAATGGATGCAGCGCGCACGCAGCGGTAATACCATTCCAACGGATACTGTTTGGAGAATCCGTAACCACCATGGAGCTGTAAACAATCATCTGTAATCTTTTTAGCCGCCTCTGCTACATAAACCTTAGCAACACTTGCCGCATGCTTATCAGGCTTATTATTGGATGCCGCCATACCGGCACGGTACAGTAGAGTTCGTGCGGCTTCCAATTGCATAAACATATCGGCAACCATCCATTGAATACCTTGAAATTCGCATATTTCTTTACCAAACTGCTTCCGCTCTTGAATATATTGAACGGTTCTATCGAATGCAGCTTGGGTAATCCCTAATGTTTGGGCAGCGAACCCTAAACGTACCCCGTTATACACTCCCATTAGGGCTTTGAATGCATTGCGTTCCGTCAAAACATTTTCTTTTGGTACTATCGCATCATCGAAATAAAGAGCTGATTGAAATTCACCACTCATATTTTCTTCAGGAACACCTACTGTAAAGCCAGGCGTTCCGCGTTCTACTAAAATGGCTCCAATATCCGATGTCCTTCCGGTGTTTCCGAAACGAGCGTAGACAACAAACAGATCAGCCAAATGTGCCTCACTAACCCAAATCTTGGATCCATTTAATCGATAATGATCCCCTTCATCGATTGCCGTTGTTTTCATGTCTGTGGCTGCACTCCCTGCATCAGGCTCACTCATGCCAAGACCTACTAACAATTTCCCGGAAGTTATTTGGGGAAGGTATAATTTTTTTTGCGCCTTTGTACCCAGATGATTGATAAAGGAAGCGATTCCAATACTCGTGTGATATACCTGCCTGCCACTTGATGGACAAACCTTGCACAATTCTTCTATGATTAGGATGGCATCAAATAAAGATAGATTCATGCCTCCATATTCTTCTGGTAACGTTAACCCCAAAAAGCCCTGTTCAGCCAACAATCGGGCATTTGCCCAATATTCCTCACCTTCCAGCCAATGTGTCCCCATTTGTAATTTGCGAGAAGCAAAGTCACGTGCTACATCTTTCCATGATTGATTTGTTTCTGTTAAGATCATGTTTTCATCCCCCTATATTATTTTGAAGCGGAATAAATTACTTTAAGATCAGTAAAGAAATCCTTTGCGGTTACACCAATGGAGTATGGACCAACGGCTGAATTTTTCAAGCCACCAAAGGGAACATGGGATTCACTAATGGTTCCGTTGTTGATATGTAACATCCCAGTTTGTACTTGGTTGACGAATTGTTCAACGTACTCCAAGTTATTGGTAAAGCAGGATGATGCAAGTCCGTATTCAACATCATTGGCTATCTGAATAGCTTCGTCAAAACTATCTACAGGAGTTACTGTTAATACTGGACCAAATATCTCTTCTTTAGCAATACGCATATCTGGTGAAACATCAGTGAAAACAGTAGGTTCATAGAAGTACCCATTTGTTTGGCTCTCTATCCTTTTACCACCTTGAACGAGCGTTGCTCCTTCGTTCACCCCGATTTGGACGTAATTCTCGATTGTTTCCAAATGGTCTTTTGAAACCACCGGTCCCAATGTCGTTTCCGGGTTCAATCCGTCACCGATGACATAGGATTGACACCGATCTTTTAAGTAGCTGACTACTTCATTCACTGCCGAACGTTGCACCACGATACGACTGATCGATGTACATCTTTGGCCTGTTGCTGCAAAAGCAGCACCGGCAATTTGATTAACGGCTCCCTTTAAATCCTTATAGTCATAAATAATACCGGCATTTTTTCCACCCATTTCCAATTGGACCGGAATTAATTTTTCTGCTGCCACTTGATAAATCGACCTACCAACATCAGTGGAACCTGTAAAGGTAACTCCCTTGACCAGCGGATGGCCGATTAGAGGTGTACCAACTTCTCTGCCAGATCCGATTACTAGATTTAAAACACCTTTAGGCAAACCAACTTTTTCAAAAATTTCGATGATTTTAGCTGCAGTTCCCACAGTTATGCTTGCAGGCTTAAACACTACAGTATTTCCAGTTGCCAATGCTGGAGCTATTTTTCGAAGTGGTGTAACAATCGGGAAGTTCCATGGGGAAATCGCGGCTATGACTCCCTTTGGTACTCTTTTTGTCTTTATCTCGATATCCATTCTTTCGCTTGGGAGGGTTTGACCGGCCATTCTCGTAGCTTCCCCCGCGGTATAGCGTACTTCACTAATCGTCTTATTGATTTCTCCTAATGCCTCATTAAACGTTTTCCCTTGTTCTTTAGTAATGATTTGAGCTATCGATTCACGTTCGGCGTGTAACTGTTCAGTGAAACGATACAGCAAATCACCACGCATAGGAGCTGGGGTACGGGACCAATCAGCAAACGCTCTTTGTGCTGCCTCCACGGCATTATTCGTATCTTCTACAGTAGATTTAGGTGCTATTATTACAATTTCTTGCGGATTTGCCGGATTCTCTCTTTGAAACGTTTTCATATTTGAAGAAGGAACCCATTGTCCATCAATATAGTTTTGAATATTTATAGGAAATTCGTTTTCCATGAAAATCTCTCCTTTACTTTATTTTTTAAAGCGCTTGCTGCAGAATATTTTTCAAATCATCTACCGTGGTTACCTTAGGATTGGCTAATGCAACCCCACTATCAAATGCTTCCTGAGCAACAATTTGGATTTCTTCCGGAGATAAGCTGACGTTGTTTGCTCCGAGTGTTGGCGGAATATCCAAATCGGCAATTAGTCCTTTTACCGCTTGAACGGACCGTAAAGCTGCGTCTCTCAAGCTTAAACCTTCAACATTCTCCCCTAGTAAAATGGCAATCTCTTTAAATTTTTCTTGATTGGTGCTGGCATTGAATTCCATAACAACCGGAAGGAGGATGGAGTTTGCTAACCCATGTGGGACTTTATAGCGACCTCCTAATGGATGGGATAAAGCATGCACAGCTGCTACCCTTCCCCATATAAATGCAGCTCCGGCAATGGTGCTGGCCAACATCATCTGTGAAGCCGCTTCCAAATCAGTGCGTCGAGCTACAAAAGGTCTAAGATATTTTGCAATCAATCGAATAGCGTGTAATCCAAGCGCTTCTGTGATTGGCTGTGCTTGATTGGACGTATAGGATTCAATCGCATGACTCAGTGCGTCCATTCCAGTAATAGCTGCAAGTCCCCTAGGAAGCGTCGTCAGCAACTGTGGGTCCAGGATGGCTGCTTTTGGATGCAAGTTCTGGCTAAGGATTCCCATTTTATATTTACGTTTGGTATCTTTCAGCACCATTGCATGGGTAACCTCTGATCCAGTTCCTGCAGTAGTTGGTATGGCAATAATATCCGGTCCGCGATTAGGAAGTTTATTCTTTCCTTCATATTGGCTAAGCTCTCCAGGATTAGCGACCGCTGCAGATACTCCTTTTGCGGTATCAATGGAACTTCCTCCACCAATGCCGATTAAAGCATCACATTGATTGTCTACGAATATTTGTCTAACCGTATCCACCACTTCAAGTGTTGGATCCGGCTGCACCTCTTTATAAATTGTATAGCGAATTTCTGCACTAGCTAAAATATTTTCTAAACGCTCCAGTAATCCAGAGTTAGCAATGCCTGGGTCTGTACAGATTAGTACATTTTGATAGTTTTGATCCTTTAGAATTTCGGGTAATTGATTAAGCTTCCCAACTCCGTAGTGAATTTGAGTGAGTAGGCCAAACTCAAATGAATCGATAAGCAGGTTCATGTGTTTCATTCCTCCATTTTGGTTTTTAATAGTTTTATTATCGTTTATCGATAATATATTTTAAAAATAGCATTGATTTTTTGATTTGTCAAAACAAATTTATCATTTATCGATAATTTATAATTAAAAAAATTGAGTTATATCGTTCCAGTGTTCCATGCTTCTTTAAAAAAGAATAGAGTTCAAAACTACTAATTTCTACAACGACATTTCACTTTTAATAATGGGTAATTAAAAACTTTTGTTTTTTTTCATAGTAGACATGTTCATGAAACGCCTTTATGCACCCCTTCAAATCATGTGTTTTAATAGCGTTTAAGAAAGGCTTGTGAATGGCAGCAACTTCAGAAAGATTAATGAAGTACACTTGGCTTGTAAGGTACCAAATTCGATTCAGTTTCGATTCCAAAGTCTCCCATACACTCAACATGAATTTATGTTCTGCCATGTCATAAATTTTTGAATGGAAATTGATGTCGGCTGCTATCAAGGAGTCCAAATCATTGGTTTCACCAGCTCGAACCATCTCCTGGTAAAATTTTTCAAGGGTACTTACATCTCCGTCTTTCATTCTTTCAAAACTTCTTTTAATGGCTAATTCCTCCATCATGATACGGAAACAATACAATTCATCCATTTCGACGGTAGAGATGTTGGATACAAAAGTTCCTTTATATCGTATGCTTACAACCAACTCTTCATCAGCCAGCTTCAATAATGCCTCTCGAACAGGGGCTTGGCTAACACCAAAGTTCTTTGCTACTTCCAATTCAAGGATCCTGTCTCCTGGCAAAAGTTCCCCTTTAATGATTAAATCCCGCAACGCTTCATGAATCTGGTCTGAAAGCGATTTGTTTACAATAGAACTCTTCATATACGCCTCCTTTTTTTAAAATAAAGTCTAAAACAGTTCTTTGATTATCGATAATATATAATCTATAATAAATAATAGCACAAGGGTTAGAAATCGTCAAAAAATTTATTAATTTTCGGAAAAAGTTGTTCGGCCTCTTATTAAGATTTAATTTATATGAATATATTTTTAAAACATCATTCTCCTTCATATTCCGAATAAAGAAATAATGAATGGATATTCATCAAAAAATGTGGTAAACTACAATAAAATATTTATGATTAACGATTATCGGTTATAAATGAGTGAAAAGGATGGATATAAATGAAAAATTCCATTGTAAATAAAACTCTCTCAGAACAGATTTATGAATCGCTACGAGAAAAAATTATTAAGGGAGAACTTCAACCTGGGGATAGAATAGTTGAATTAGAAGTGGCTAAGAACTATGGTGTCAGTCAAGCACCTGTTCGTGAAGCGTTTTTAAAATTAGCCGATGAAGATTTGGTCCTAACTCAACGAAACAAAGGCACCTTTGTTTCGAATTTCTCAGCTGATGAGATTGATCAATTATATGATTTTCGCTTAACGCTGGAGGAATTTGCTATTAAAAGAGTTTTTGAAAGATTGACTGACAAAGATATAGAAGAACTCGAAAATTATTATCATGACATGGTTAATGCTGGAGTAAACAATGATTTAGAAAAAATTAGGATTGCTGATGAAGACTTCCACACTAAAATATATAAAACGGCAGACCATAAATTCCTGTTTAATGTTTGGGTATCCTTGTCCTCCAAACTAAGTCGGATATGGTACCTTAACAGTCAAGTGTATTTTACTGATCTGTCCGAATTAGCCAGCATTCACGAATCCATATTAAAGGCTTTCCAGAACAGGGATTTGAATGGCTGCATAAAGGCATTTCATCAACACGTTAACTATGAGCGCAAGCAAAGAGCTTCCCTACCTTTAAGTTCAGCAGACTAATCCAATAACCTAAAATTAATACAAGAATGAAAAGAAAAAAGGCTTACCTCAGTTAAAGTGTACCCGTTGTAAAGGACATTTTAAAAAAAGACCTAGTCAGTTTCAAGAAGATGATCTCTGTATTGAACGAGGGCACTGAAAAACATTACTTTTTTAGTGATTTATGTGTTTACATCAAAAAAAATAGGCAACTTCTTGTACGATTTCGAACAAGAATTTGCCTATTTCTATTCTCCTTTACTATTTTTTTCTTTTAAAAGCGTAATGATTCGTTTGAAATTGACGGCGAATATAGTTGTTGCACCTTGTATTTCCATACCAAATAGACCCGAGGCTGATGCCGTATTATACCCGTGTCCATGTTTTAATTCACTATTTTTTGCTTCAATTTTATACCGTGAACGTGAGAGTTCTTTAAACTCTTCGCTGTTTTGGAATGCTTCCTGTTCCTTATGTTCAGTTGATTTGATTGAAACAGAATACGTTTTACTTTTCGCTCCTCCTTTCAACATCCTTTACGGAAAGGACATATTTTACATTTTTCAATATCAAAATAATAAACTTGTTGTTGGTTGTTACTTTTATTTTTCTTCCCTATCAGTGCTTTACGAAGTGCCATGTGACCAGCTTTACACACATACATTCCCGCATCTTTATTGAAATCAAATTCATCTTCCTTCGCACGTTTCCCATGTGTGATTAGTGGATTCAGTTTAGATACAAGTTGAAATGCCTCTTTTTTTGCATACTGGATATTATCTTTTTCAGAATAAGCTGTATCTCCAATGACTGTATTTATTACCAGGCCTGCTTTTTTACTTTTCTTAACTAATTCTTCAAGATATTTTCCATCACTTTTCTCTCCGGTTGTTACAACTGCAGCTGTAATGATCCGTTCATCACTCATCGCAATATGTGTTTTAAAGCCAAAGAAAGAGGACTCAGCTGATTTATGTCCAACACGAGCATCAGGGTCCGTTGAATAGCTCAGCTTTTCATTATAATCTTCTATGACTTCTTTTAAGACATTTAGTTTATCTTTTACAGCTGGAATTACCTCAATTTGCGGTTGGGATTCAACTACCTGGATAACTTGAAGACAATAATCTACTTCATCTTTTACTTCGTTAGAAGTCGGTTTCGATGGGAATTTTTCTTTTATTGATTCATCTATTTGATAAACAGCTTTTCGCAAATTATTTGACTTCTCTTGTATAAATTCTTTAGGTGATTTTTGATTGTAGCGTGCTTTTGTATGTGTGGCATCCACGATTATTTCATTACTCTTAATGATTTCTTTTTCTAAGGCAACCTCAACGGTCTTGCCAATAAGCATATCTAATAAACTCACATCTTGGAGACGGAGCTTACGGAATTTAGTCAATGAACTAGGATTAATAACAGGTTCTTCTGGTGCCATATCTAAAAAATATTTAAACGACATATCATATTTAGAACGTTCAACCACATCTACATCGGATAAATCAAAAATTGATTTTAATAGTAAATATTTAAACATACGAATAGGTGGCACTGCATTACGACCATTATCAAGACAATATTTATTTTTTAGTTCTTTTAAAATGAAAGAGAAGTCAACAAGTTCATTGATTTGACGAAGCATATTATCCTTTGGCACAACAATATCGTAAATTGCCATAAATGGACTAAGATTGAGAGATTCTTGGTTTGAAATCATTTTGGAAATCACCTACATACAATTAATATTATTAATTATAAAATAAAAAGGCAGTTGAAAGTTCGATTCAATTGAACTTTCAACTGCCTTTTATAAATATTGGACTTTTTCAGTGCCCTCGTATTGAACAGGGGTCATCTTATTTAAGTTCCATTGGTATCTGTAGTTATTGTAATAGATCATATATTGCTTAATTTCACACTTTAGTTCGTCTAAATTCGAACATGGCTTAATAGAGGCCACATCCTTAAAATGGCCATAGAATGATTCCTGCGGAGCGTTATCCCAACAATTTCCTCGTCTTGACATAGATTGACGCAATCCAAGCTTCTTCACTAATTTTTGAAAGTCAGGGTGTGTATAGTGAGTACCTTGATCGGAGTGAATCAATGCATTCTCTGCTTTTCTAAAGTTTCGATTCTTCTTTAACTTAAGAAGGGTGTCTGTAGCTAAATCCATCGTGATACGGTCTGACACATGATAGGCCACGATTTCATTAGTGGAGCTATCTTTAATTGTCGATAAGAAGGCCTTCTGGCCCTTTCCGTAAAATAAATATGTAATATCAGTTAGGAGGACTTTGCCTGGGACTTCCTGCCTAAATTGTCGGTTCAATAGGTTCGGCACAACTCGATGTTCCTGTGTGGCTTTCATCATACGTTTATATGGATTTGCCTTCCGAATGGGGCAGATAATGGCGTACTTATTCATAATTCTTCGAATCCGCTTCAAATTGTACTCAACATTAAATTGACCCGCCAAAGTCATTTTGATTCGACGTGCCCCTTTTTTACGGCCCTTAAAATGAAAGGCTTTCAATATTACTTCTTTTACGATTTCATCCTGTTCATCTTTTTGTTTTTTTCGTTCTTGAGATTTTGCAGAGAAATAATTATAGTAGCCAGAACGTGAGACTCCAGCGACATCACATAAATAGCTCACCATATTTTTTAATTCGTACTTCTCAATAATTGAACGAATGAGGATAAACTTTTGGTCAGCTGATAAAGATATTTCTTTTTCTTCAGCCCCCTTTCTGCAAATCGTATCTTTTTTAAAAGATCATTTTCCGCCTTTAATAAATTGTGTTGAGCTTCTAATCTTGGCGTATTTCTCCTCTAATGTAAGTTCTCTTTCACAAGGTCTTCCTGAGTTCTCAGTTCTAGTATCACGCAGCCCAGATACACCATTCTCTCGGTAGGTTGCACGCCATCTCTTGCCTGATGATCTAACTCTGTCAATTCCAATAACGTCTATATCGAATCCACATTCCTCAAATATCTGTCTAGGTAATTTCCCCTTATCATTTTCTGCAATAAAAATATGCTTAAATTCATCGGTGTAAGTAATCCCCTTTGGACTAACTGACTTAACATAAGGGTTATTTGAAAGTAAATTAATCTCTTTCTCTGTAAATACTTTTTTACTCATTTCTAGCTATTCCCCAATCCCCATTTTTTCTTAATTATACAAAAAAGTACCCGATAGGTAGACTTTTTTATAAGTGTCTACACTATCGGGTACATTTTAAGTTCATAAACCTGAGATTGGCCTTTTTTCTTTTGTCTGCAGTTTATACCAATTTTATTATTGTTTGTTATACAAACTTATGCATACCTTTTTTATATTTTTTATTGGGCACTCGCACTTTGTGTAAGTTCCTTATTGGACACATTTGCTTGTATCGGCTTTACAAAAAAGGCTACAGCAAGTGCACCAATAACACCCAATCCTCCCGCAAGGAGAAAAGCACTTGTAAAATGTCCAGTATATTGGACAATAAATCCAGTCACAGATGGACCTATAATTCCGGAAATATTGGCCAGACCATGAACAAATCCACTGACCCCCCCGACCTTATCACCGGTGACTAAATCCTGAATAATGGACCAATAAATCGAGGCGGTTAAGTATGTGAAGCAAATTCCGAGCGCCATTAATGCAACAATACTGTTCAGAGATGAAGCTAATCCTGTTAAACCAACACATACAGCTGCACCTAGCAAAAATGTGACTAACACCAATTTTCGTGAAAGCATAAGTTTCCCTGTTTTCTTGTATAAAAAGTCTGTAAGAATACCTCCGCCAATCAATCCCACTGCACCAAAAGCCCAAGGAATCATGGTTACTACACTCATTTTCATAATACTTAAACCTTTAGCCATAGTTAGATAGCTTGGAAACCAGGTCAAGAAGAAAAAGATGATGTAGTTATAAGCAAAGAAGGATAACGCCATTACTAATATAGTAGGTTGTTTAATATAATAAGAAAGTGGAAGACTCGTTGAGGATGACGCTTCTCCTTGTAATTGTCCTTCTCTAATCACTTTCAGTTCAGCTTTGGTCACTTTTGGATGCGTTTCCGGACGGTCTGTGACTGTTTTCACCCAGAGAAGAGTCCATAATAACCCGATCAAAGTAATGATTACAAATGACCACTCCCAACCGAAATTCAGTGCAATTAAGCCCACAATGGGTCCCGATATTGCACCACCTAATGGAAGACCTGCTTGATTGATCCCAATAGCACGTGCCCTTTCCTTAATCGGGAACCAATTGTTAACCGCTTTATTCGCAGTAGACGAAAAAGGACCTTCTCCAACACCAAACATTAAACGGACAATAAACAAAGAGAAAAAGTTAAAAGTAACTGCTGTTAAACCGCAAAAAATGGACCAGACCACCATGGATACACTAAAAACTTTCCTTGGTCCGTAAACATCCGAAAAATATCCTCCTATGAAATTAAACAATGCGTATCCAATAAAGAAACTGCTGAGAATAAGCCCCATTTCAGCTGGTTCCAGATGAAATCGCTTTGATATAAAAGGCATTGCTACAGATAAGGCACTACGGTCAATATAATTAATGATTGCTGCAAGAAAGAGCATAAAGACAATATACCATCTGAAATTACGAAACATACCAAACCATCCCCTATTATTTTTTTTAACAATCGTGGTTATCTGTGTCTCTGCCTAAGGTGAAATAGGAATTCTGTTTTGAAGCGCTTTCAATATTGAATAAAAAAACATATAAAAAGCATCTTTTAAATAAAAATATAATCGATAATATATACTTTACGGTACCATGGAGAGTGGAAATTAGCAATATTTATATTATATTGTTGTTATTAAAATTATGTTTTTAAAGTATTTAATTTTGATAAAGTTTAAGGATAAAATACTTAAATGTTAATGATAGATTTAGAGTCCGAAAGTCGACGAGATTAGTTGTCCCAGAATGAACGAATTTCTACCCAAGCGTAGTCTAAAAGGGAGAGTCACGCCAACAACTCTACCTTTATGACCCGTTAGACCATTTGATCATCAATAATTCGAAATCTATTTCTGTACTTTATATAATATAAGTAAACAATGAGACGCATTGTAAAGGAGAAGGAATCAACTCACCCCATATGTAATACGGTCCACATTTGTTAAATTATAGTTATCAGTAAAAAACTTAAGCTATTTCCTTTCCCTTGAAACAATTATTAAATCTATAGGATTATTATTTGACTTGACTTAGTAATATATTGGAAAATTCATTTGTCAATTGTGGAACAATCTCGAATAAATCTCCTACGATCCCATAATCAGCCACTTCAAAAATTGGCGCCTCCGGGTCTTTATTTATGGCAACTATAAATTTGGAATTGGAAATGCCAGCAACATGTTGGATTGCACCTGAAATTCCACAGGCAATGTATAAATCAGGTGTTACCACTTTCCCGGTTTGACCGATCTGCAACGAGTAATCACAGTAATCAGCATCGCAAGCTCCACGTGAAGCTCCCACAGCTCCGTTTAGTACATCTGCCAATTCTTGTAAAACTTTAAAGCCTTCAGCACTTTTTACTCCTCTCCCGCCTGAGACAATCACCTTGGCTTCCGTTAAATCAACTTTTTCAGCTGCCTTTCGAACTATCTCTTTGATTAGCAGGGTAAGAGAAGGCTTCTCAACTGCATACGAAATGGTCAACGCCTCAGTAGCATGCTGGATAGGTGTTATATTATTAGGACGAATAGTTACACATATAGGACCACTATTAAACTTTTTCTTTTCAAATAGTTTCCCAGAAAAAATAGAGCGTGTAACCACAATCTCTTTGCTAGCATCCAAATTGATATCAATACAATCACTAGCCAAACCCAATTCCAATCTTGCCGCCACCCGGGGAGCAAGGTCTCTGCCATTTCCAGTATGGCCCATAATAATAACATCAGGTTGAGTTTCTTGTATAAGTTTCACCACAGCATGAGTATATAATTCAGGAAGGTATTCATCATAATCGGAATCTTCTACTTTATATATCTGTTCAGCACCATATTGTGAAAGTAAATCTACCTGTTGAGCAGCTTGCGTTCCCATAATAACGGAAATGACCTTCCCTGCCCCTGCAACTTGCTTCGCAGCGGTTAGGGCTTCTAAGGAAACATTACGTATTTTCTGCCCTTTCATTTCTGTGATAACCAGAACTTTTCTGTCCATAATTTACCTCCTAAAATATTTTAGCTTCTTCAAAGAGTAGCTTGACCAATTTTTGGCTAGCCAAGCTAGGCTCTCCTTCTATTCGAGTGCAAGCTTCCCGTTTCTTGGGTTGATATCTTTCTACTACATTTGTTTTTTTAGTAAGATGCACACTCTTTTCAACTAGATCGGCTACACCTACATGTTCCAGGGATTTGCGTTTTGCTTTCATTATATTCGGTAAAGACGGATATCTAGGTTCATTAAGCCCTTGCTGGCAAGTAACTAGAACGGGTAATGGAGTTTCCACTTTATAGGTTTCACCTTCAACATCTCGCTCAGCAAGTACCCTTTGATTCTCGATTTGCAGTTTGACTATGGATGTAATGTGAGGAATCGAAAGCTCTTCAGCAACTCTTACACCAACTTGGCCGGCACCATTATCTATTGATTGATTCCCCGTTAAGATAAGATCGAATTTTTTTTCTTTTGCGTATGCAGCAATGACTTTGGAGATGATAAATTCATCACTATCAACCTCTTCAATTAAAACAGCATTATCAGCCCCCATCGCAAGTCCATGGCGTAATGCGCTTTCCGATCTTTCCTTACCTATTGTTAGAACGGTAACTTCTCCCCCGTGCTCCTCTTTTAATCGAAGCGCCTCTTCAATGGCATATTCATCATAAGGATTTACAATCCACTGACTTGTTTCTTCGATTATTTTTCCTTCTTTAAGTTCAATTTTTTCTTCTGTATCAAAAGTTTGCTTAATACAGACTAAAAAGTTCATGTAATCACACCTTTTTTTGATTTATATGATTATTGATTATATATTATCGATTATATACAGTTTATCATAACGCTTTTTATATGTCAAAATATTATTTCTATTCCGTCAAAAAAAAACCTACCTGCTATTCCCCCTCCGATCCGCATTCCTTCGGACAAATCGATTTTTATTTGAAGCTCCATTAAAGACTGATTTTACTTCATTTAAAGTCACTTCTCGTGAAACCTCACTTGAACTGTTTGAAGTAACCGAAATATTTGTTTTGTCGTTGACCTTAAATTATTATATGCCACTTTTGAATCCATAGCTTCTTCTAGTGTCATCGGTGCATTGACTATCGAAAAATAGGAAGTAACACCAAGTTCATTTAATATTTCTGTCTCTTCAGTTATACCGCCTGCCAGTGCAAGGACAGGAATCTTATACTTTTTGGCAAGTTGCGCTACCCCAACGGGCGCCTTTCCCATGGATGTTTGACCGTCAAGTTTCCCCTCACCTGTAATAACAAAATCGACCCCTTGCATGTTCTTTTCCATCTCAATAATTTCCAATACTAATTCGATTCCTGATTGGAGATGGGAATCTAACAAGCCCGCAAACGCATCTCCAAGGCCGCCGGCAGCTCCTGCACCAACTATATTATGAATATCTGTCCCTAGCTCCTGGAGAACAATCTGGGCAAAGTTTTCCAGCCCTTTATCGAGCTCTTTTATCATCTCTGCCGTCGCTCCTTTTTGGGGGCCAAAAACATAAGTTGCTCCGTTTGGTCCGTAAAGAGGATTGTTCACATCACACGCCACTTTAATTGTGCAAGCCTTCAACTCGGGGATTACATGGGTCTTATGACCTCAGCCTGAACAGGCCGTTTTCGTCGGGTAAACTTTTCCGCATCATAAATAAAAAATCCCCTTCCGCAAATATAATAGCGTAAGAGGACGAACAGTTTTAGGCAACTATCAAAACAGTTTTAACCGTCAGCCTTAAACAGTCTTGCAATGAGACTGGGCGGAAACCGTGTAAGTTAACGGATCAATCAACGGCAACAATCACCGAGTCAATCATCGTCAAACCCTTTCGGGAGTAAGAACGTTGGCGGGACCGCGTGGGAATCGAACCCACCAGACCTGGTACGCAAGTCTCAAGCAGTTTTGAAGTTAGAGGTAGGCGTTATTTCTATTTATTATTAGTTATCATTCGTCATCTGGAATCCTTAATTATAAAGAGGCTTCGTCAAATTTTAATATTTTAGTTACCTCTAATTATCAGTAAATATTTTTAATTCGTGACCAGTAGGTGGCCAAGAACCAAGATAGTATAGATTCGGAAACACAGTACTTCTTCTATTTATTTATAGTTACCGACATTAACTGCAAATCCTCCTTTTCACAAGGATTTGCAGTTTTTAATATTATTTAATTAAAATGACCTGTTTTCCAATCATAAAAAAATTAATTGAAAGGTATATTATTTTCCTTTCATATAAAACCCTAGTATCCCTCCAAACTAATTCTCCCAAAACCCCTACTGCCTTTTGTTCATCAATTTCTTGGTCTATAAGGGTGATTTCTTCTCCCTTTCTTATTACCAAGCACATAACACCCTAATACTTGTACCAGCTACACATTTTTATTTAATTGTTATTATTGTTAAGCCGACCGTTGCTTTAACATCTATTATTTACACTTATAAGGAAACGTTTCGCACAGTACAATCCTTCAAAATCTGTATGCAAAAGTACCTTCCAAGTTAATCCCCTCTTATTCCTCACTAAATTTGAGTTGAACACTTTCAATAGGAAGATTTCTCTCAAGCAATCTCCCTATTTGTTCTTCCATCACCTGAGGTGTATTAGCCGGTTAAACCACCATTTTTTTTCCTCCTGTTAGTTACCCATTAAGAAATGTCTTTCCCTTTCATAATGGTATTTTAGGCAAGCAAAGATCTTATATTACTTACAGTAAGGTAATTTTGTATTTTTTTAGATCAAGAAATTGTATGAATTCTTTGGCCAGAAATTCGGGGGAATGCTTCTTACCTTCGTGCGTCCAGAAAATAGCAAGACCGATGATCATTCCTGACACATAATAGGCATACATGTCCTTGCTCGCTTTAAGGGTAATATCCTGCTTAAGGTAAAACTTGCTAAGACAGCCGATAATCTCAGGTATCGGATCAGGAATACCATAATCAGCGTTGATAAAGTGGACAACTGACAAATGCTCGGTCAGATAAGTAAACAACTTGACAAGGACTTTTTCTGATTCTGCAACAGTATAGTTTTCTGTCCGTTCTTCAATCGTAAAAATATTGATAAGGTTACGGCAAAAATCCTCAATGATTTCTTTAAACAGGGCATCTTTATCAGTGTAGTGGTCATAGAAAGTTGCCCTGCGAATATCGCTTTTACGAGTGATATTCGAAATCGTGACGGCCGAATAATTCTTTGTTTCTAGAATCAATTCCGATAATGCTTCCTTTAAACCTTGCCTTGTCCGTAAAACCCTCCGATCTACATGCTCCTTATCTTCCATTTCTTTAACAGAATTGCCAAATATCCAATAAAAGCGCTTCTCAGAAATTAGCTCCCAGAATTCTTGACTGATTTGTTCTGGTGAAAACCCCACGCCTTCATTAATCCAATATAAAATAATTGCATATGTGTACAATGCCCGGTAATGGGTATAAAGCTCCTGCTCTAATGGAGACAAAGGAACATTTAAAGGTGATAAGACTACTTCTTTATTAAAGATATCGATAAAAAATCTATGAAAATTAACATAGGGCATTTTATTTCGGTCTATCATTGTTCTGAAGAAAGCTTTATTTTCGGAAACAAACGATAAGGTCGGATGGACTCTTAGGTTCATATGATGCAAATTGATATAGGACCCGTCTTTCAGGGAATCAAGAATGGCTTTTCTCAAGCCTTCCTTTTTTTCCTCAATAATTTCTTCGAACACTTCAAATTTATCTTCGTAGTGAAAGTACAAGGAACCTCTGCTGACACCCGCCTCTTCAGTTATTTCTTTTATAGTAATCTGACGGATGTCTTTTTCTGCTAGCAAATTCAATAATGTATCTTTAATTTTCCTTGTAACAGATTCAGCGTGGCTTTCTTTCATGGATGACATAGGATCTCCTCCCCTGGTTAATCAAATAATAAGCATGAAAGGCGGACATTGAACAATTTAACTTAATATGTACGATAAAGTACAAACGATTTATGATTGTCTTTTTTTCGACACATTCCACATCTATAATAGATTTGCAGGATAAAGAAAGCAAACATTGAAAACAACTTATAGGTTTACTCAACTTGTTTTAAGGAGGAAAAGAACATGGATGTACAAACAAAACAGGATATACAGCGTGTGTTCCAGCTTCAGAAAAAGAATCAAAAAAGTAAGCGTGTGACTACCGCAGAACAGCGTAAAGCTAAGCTAAACCGTTTCTTGGATGTAATTACGGCCAATGAGGAAGAAATCATTGCAGCGATTCGCGATGATGTCCGCAAGCCTTATATTGAAGTAAAACTAGCTGAAGTAGTTGGTACAGTTAAATCTATTAAACATAATATCGCAAACCTTGACGAGTGGATGGCTTCTAAAGAAGTAGGATCATCCATTAGTCCCGATGCTCAAGGAATTTTAATGTATGAACCTAAAGGGGTTTGTTTGATCCTCGGACCATGGAACTATCCTTTTATGTTGACAATGGTTCCACTTGCTTCAGCAATTGCCGCTGGAAACACTGCAATTGTGAAACTATCTGATTTTACAATGAAGACGAGTAATATTGCAGCTAAGATTATCCGTGAAGCATTTGATGAGAGTGATGTAGCAATTTTTGAGGGTGAAGTTGATGTGGCGACAGAGCTTTTAGAACAGCCATTTGATCATATCTTCTTTACTGGAAGCACTAATGTCGGAAAAATCGTTATGGCAGCTGCTGCGAAGAATCTTTCTTCTGTCACACTTGAACTAGGCGGTAAGAGCCCAACAATTATTGACAACGGCTATGATTTAATGGATGCAGCCAAAAAGATTGCAATTGGCAAATTTATCAATGCGGGACAGACATGCGTTGCTCCGGATTACGTCTTCATAAAAAAAGAAGAGCAGGCAATGTTTGCCGGCATCATGGAAAAGGTTGTCCAAGCAGGATTCCTGGCAGAAGATGGTACTGTTGACCGTAATAAATTCACACAAATTGTCAATGATCGCAACTTCAATCGTGTAAAATCTTTGTTTGACGATGCAATTAGAAAAGGTGCAGAGATTGCATTCGGTGGTCAATTCGATGCAAGCGACCGTACAATTGCACCAACAGTCTTGATTAATGTCACACCAGATATGGCCATCATGCAGGAAGAGATCTTTGCGCCAATCCTTCCAATCTTGGATTACGATCAGCTTGATGAAGTGATTGATTATATAAATGACCGTGACAAACCACTGGCGCTGTATGTATTCAGCCAAAATCAAGAGGTCATTGACGAAGTATTGAACAACACAACATCCGGAAATGCTTCAGTAAATGATGTAGTTGTTCACTTCACTGATGTAAACCTCCCATTTGGAGGAGTAAATACAAGCGGTATGGGTTCTTATCATGGGGTTTATGGATTCAGAGAATTCTCCCATGAAAAAGGCGTATTCATACAGGCTAAAAAATAAGAAATTGCATCTTGAGCAATTTTATTTCTATATCATAAGATCACAAGGAGTGTTATAAAAAATGGATTTAATCAATCAACCATTCAATCTTAATCTTAATGTGGACTTGAAATTTGGTCTGAATATTGTTCAGCAAGAACTGGCAAATAGCGTGAGACAAGCTAATAAAAATAAAGCATTTATTGTTACAGATAAAGGATTAGTTGCTTCAGGTGTCATCGAAAAAGTGACGGCTCCCTTAACTGAAGCAGGCATTGAGTATTACGTTTTCTCTGATGTGGAGGCTAACCCGCCAGCAAACTCTGTTATGGCTGGAGTAGAAAAGTACAATGAGGAACAAGCTGACATGATTATTACAATTGGTGGCGGAAGTGCAATCGATTATGCAAAAGCATTGGCTGTCGGAGCAACACATGAAGGATTTGTTCTTGACTACAGTATTGGCGGCAAGCCTATTGAAGACAAGCTTCCATTATTGTTTGCGATTGGTACCACAATCGGTACTGGTTCCGAGGTTACTCGTGTAAGTGTTATTACTGACACAGATGCTGGCAGAAAATTAGTTCTAGCGTCACCATACATCATCCCTAAAACTGTATTTGTGGATCCATCATTGACTCTAGGACTTCCAAGACAGCATGTGGCAGCAACTGGTGCAGACGCACTTGTCCATGCAATTGAATCTTATGTTTCATTACCTGCAAATCCATTTACTGATGCCCTTGCATTGCAAGCAATTCGCATGATCTGGGATAATCTTCCTCAGACTTATGCACACGCAGCAAACGTTGAAGCTCGTGCGCAGGTACACCTTGCAAGCACACTTGCTGGTATGTCATTCAGCATTGCCGGCCTGGGAATGGTACACTCATTGTCCCACCCAATGTCTGCAAGATATCATGTACCACACGGTCTTGCGAATGCAATTATTTTGCCGCATATTATCGAACATAATATCCCTGCTAATCCCAAGAAATACGCTGATATTGCCCGCATGTTCGATCCAGCATTAGCTTTGGAAACTGATACACAGGCAGCAAAAAGGCTTGTACTTCTTGTAAAAGAATTCTTGCGTTCTATAGATATTCCTGAAAACTTCAGCTATCTTGGAGTTGAATTTACTGAGGACAAGATTGCTCAATTAGCAGAAGATGCAATGAACGATCATGGTACTGTTCATTTCAACCCTCGTAAAGCAGTAGTAGAAGATATCGTTAAAATCTACAGCATTGTTCTTCCTGCACAGAAGTAAGAAAATAGATCTTCTGCTAAAAGCCTTCCGTTGAAGGAAGGCTTTTTATTTTTTCATGATTATTATATTTTTCAATTGAGATGGTCCATTTACGGTCGGTTCCACATAATAATGTAGACTTATAAATTCTCTCAACTACACTGGTAGTGCAAGTACCCTATTAAAAATAACCTCGAACCATTTAATAGAGTCGGTAATCCTGAGGCGAGTTGACCAGAACTAGTGTTCAAAGACGACAATCCAGTTCCTAATGAACTAAATCCATTCCTTACTTGTGTCATCCCCACTTGAATTTGACCCGCACCACTGGATATTTGGGTAGCAGCGTTACTTAATTTTTGGGCACCGGATGAAAATCCACCTATAGAACCAACCTGTGTTTGCATTCCGTTCACAATATCTTTGGTTCCGGAAGATAATTGGCTGATTCCTGTAGTAATCTTCTTAGAACCATTGCTTGCATCTTCAATGCTATTTCCTATCGAGGCAATGTCACCAAAAACCACCTCGGCATAATTTTTGCTCAATTGTTGAGACAATTTTGTTCTGATTTTATCAACACCTGTTGTGCCAATTTGGGAAGCGATGAAGTTGCTTCCTACATCCACCTTATAATAAAGATTAAGTGGTATCGGTTTTTGAGAAGTTAAAGTTGTTGCTCGTTTTGAAAAATTATCTGGAATAAAAATCTCAAAATAGTATTGATTATTTTTTAATCCTGTATCCGCCTTCTCCTTATTTACAAATCTCCAATTGAAGCTCTTGTCTTTCTTTAATTCCTTTACAAGTTCATTTCCAATTGCATATGTTTTTCCTTTATAATGGACCTTAACATCTTCATTTACTACAGCAACGGGAAGCCGCTCTAAATGGGCATACGGATCCCAATTGGCCCACAAATAGGTTCCACTGTATAGGGTGGGTACAAATAATATAACAAAAATGGCAGCCATTTGTTTTTTGTTTTTTAAAATATGTATCCATTCATTTTTAATCCAAGCAACATCCATTTGTATGCACCTCAAAATATATTGAACTTTCTTGTATTTCTTCCTCATTTTTTGTTTGAAGTAAAAGATTTATGCAGAGTATTTAAGAATTATGTTGAAAAATGGTGATATAGGGGAACAGAAAATCCTCTTCAATCTTTTAACGTATTAAATGTCACTATTAACTTTATTTTCAATTCATACTGCTCGTAAGTATCGTAGTCCACGTTACTCTAAGTACATTCCTTCACTTCCCCCTTGAACCTTACGCCACATTAGGTTGTATAGTAAAGTTGTAAGAAAATTAACCATCCGAAAGGAGGTTGTGAACATTAGTAAAAAGAATTGGAAAATAGGGGAATTAGCGAAACAGACGGGTCTTTCGATCCGAACACTTCACCATTACGACCAAATAGGGCTTTTATCCCCGTCAATGTATACTGAGTCAGGTCATAGAATTTATAACGAAATTGATATTGCCAAACTTCAACAAATTATGTCACTTAAACAGTTAGATTTTTCTTTGGAAAAAATTAAAGAAGTCATTGAAAACCAAGATTTTGATCCAATTGAGCTTGATGTCTCTCTCAGAGAATTGGCTTTTCCATTTTAAACTATCCTGTCCTTGATTTAAGTGCACACCTTAACAATCTCACTAAGCTTTAACACTGATATCTTCTTTCTTAAATGTTCTTGTTCCATTTCCGGCCCGTTTATTAAGAAGAAAATACACCTCTTAATAGGTAAAAGTTTCTGCTTTTGTTGAGAAAAGGTTCCTATCCATTCAAACTCATTACCGGAATGAACAACGCAAGAACCCATATTGGCTACAACAAAACTATAGAGGAATCCTTGTGTTTTTATCCGCCTGTGCACGCGATAGGACAAATTGCAAAAGAGGAAGTTGTAATCGAGGTTAAGACCATAAATGCAGGATCCTAGGTGATTAGCTGGGTGGCATCAGCAAATCGTGATGAGCGTAAATTTACGGATGCTTCAAAATTTATCATTGATCGTAAGCCCAATCCTCATTTAAGTTTCGGATTTGGTATTCATTTTTGCCTTGGTACCCATTAGCCAGGTTAGAGGCAAACATATCCCTTGAAATATTGCTTAAGCTTTTCTCAAAACTTGTTTTAAAAACGGGTTCGGAGCTTGAATCTATTCCAAGCCCATTTGTTTTTGGTGTAAAGAACTATCCGGTAACTTTTCAAAGTTAGCGAAAAAAAGAGGCTAAAGCGACAAAAAGGTGCTGCATCTTATTTTCAAAGTTTTTTGAATAACTATTGGGGAATTTTGTTTAAGAATAATGAATCAACCTTTTCCTGGGTGCTTATTTATTAAGCAATATTCTTCCACGATCGGTTGCTTTTCAAGAATAACAAAAAAGCCCAATTTCTCAGTACAAAATTGAGAAATTGGGCTTTATATTGTAATTTCCTTAGCATTGTAAATTCGTGTTTTGCTGACTTAATTTAGGGGTATCGGGCCTCCTGCAATTGCATCTATTTCAAAACACTGACAGTTAGATTTATTGCCAGCAGACATAAAATAAGATTACTGATTCTACCCCTTATTTTCAACTAGAACAAGCTCCTTTTTCTAGGTAGGCTTAAACAGATGGTAATTGGGTGAGCAGATCCGTGCTTGAGTCCTCGTCATTGTAGCGCCATTATTCCCATGAAATGAATCTGATTGGCTGCTAGATGTTTCTTGAGTCTGTGCAGTGATTTTCCGTTTCATAGGAATCGCCATTAGTCCCATCCAGCCAAGCGCAGTCTTTTGCTTCAATATCAGTCGCAGCTACGTTTTTCACGGTTTCTTTAATAGGTTCTACAATCTCTGTTATGGCACCAATCGTATCATTTTTTAATAATTCAATCGTTGCAACTGACTGGGCAAAGTCATAGGACTTTGTTAACAAATTCACAAGTTCGTTTAATTTTGGGAGCTGTTCTACTAAAGTAGTCAATGATTTCTGAACTTCTTGCTTCAACAACTGATCAAGCACATCAAGTTGGTCTCGGTTGGTCTCTTCTAGCTTTGGTCTGTCCATAACTTCTAACATATCGATAGGCCGTTAGTAATTGGTTTGGTTACTCTTTTTAATGAATGGTCCATTTATGAATGACCTAAATAAATTTCCGTAATACGTTCTACCGCGAGAGTTCCTGAAATGATCCGATTGTTAGATAATTAGTTAACCATTAAAATTTTCGGCTTTGTTTGACATCGATTGTAATGCTTTTCTAAAAACATCATCATTCATTTTCTCTTTTGAGTTGATGTCAGAATCCTCTTGATCTGCCTTACTAAAAGATTGGAGAGCTTGCCGGTAGGCTTGGTCACTTATACTAGAGGTTTTGGGCTGTTCCAATTCATTAATTATTATTTTTTCTTGACCCTTTGTTTCAACAGGATTAGCGGTTGGCAAAGATGGTTCGACCTCTTCTTTACTTGGTTCTAGCCCCTTATTCTGTGAACCATGCTTTAAAGTCTTTTCATTCGTAACTGCGTTCATGTTGAACATCATTAAAACGGCTATAATTACGATTGCAATGGCAACTAATGAGATGATTACTAACATTATTTATCCTCTCCGTGTTTTTCATTGGTAAAAGATTTTGTAACCTGAGCAACCCGTTCCCCTAAGGCTCTTCCTAATTCGAAACCTTCTTTTGGAATAATCGCGGAACTCTCTACAGGACAGGTAATCCCAACACCATAATAAGAACCATATAATGCATTTGCTGGTATATTTCCAGGTAATCCAACAATAATCATACCTTGATGAAGCATCGGGGTAATCAGGTTAAGCATGGTTGCTTCTACACCGCCATGGGTAGTTGCTGTTGTACAGAAGACGGCTCCAATTTTATTAACTAATTTTCCCTCTGCCCATAAATAGCCCAATCTATCAATCCATGCTTTTAGCCCAGAACTAATCGTCCCAAAATGACCTGGACAGCCCCAGATGATCGCATCCATTTCTGAAAGCTTATATATATCCGCTTGATTAACATGATCAATGTATACTTCCGCCCCATTTACTCTTTGAGCACCTTCAGCAATCGATTGCGCAAGTGTTTTGGTATGCTCTCCTTCGCTATCATAAATGACATAAATCTTCATCTTTCAATTCCTCCTTATTGTTGAAACAGTATTAAAATCTGATTTAATTCCTCAAAAATGATACACATCTAACAGATGAATCCCCATTTGCATGAGCAAAAGGGGAATTCATAAAGGTAAATAAATAATTATATAGAAATTTTGACTTCGGCATTCATTCCGGGCAGTACCTTGATTGATGGATTTTGAATCGAAATTTTTACTGGTACCTTTTGAGTTACTTTTGTATAATTTCCGCTTGAGTTTTGAGATGGAAGAGCAGAAAATACTGAATTTGTCGCATAACCAATTTCTTCAATTTTCCCACTATATAATGATCCAGATTCCCCGTCGACAGTAATATCAACACTATCGCCAACTTCTATATTGTTTAAATCATTTTCTGCAATATTGGCTGTAATATATAAATTATTCATATCAGCTGTTTGGGCTAAAACCTGACCAGCCTGTACCATTTGGTTCGCTTTTACTTCATTTTTGATGATGGTTCCTTCTGACATGCTGTCAATAGGAAGAGCCTGTTGTCCATTTGTAATTTTGCCTAATTCTTCTTTTTCAGAGACAATCTCTCCCTCTTTACCATTCCAATTTGTCAATAAGCCAGAATTTGTTGCTACAACTTGTGCAATATCCGCCGAGACAATAGCATCCTCTGTTTTAACGTAATTCTGATTCTCATAGTAGTAGTATCCACCTGATGCAATTAATGCTAAAACTACGACCATACCTACAATATTAATTAGTATTAAACGACCTTTACTCATGTTTCAAATCTCTCCTAACTTTTTTTGTTATTTAATTTAAGCTGATGTCTCCATTCCATCTTTCTCTTTCGGAGCTGGCAGGAGCAATCTCGTCTGTTTCTGAACCAATGACCGCCCTTTTCCAGTCAAAGTTTTACCTATCGAGCCAATAAGCATGATGATACTTAGTATAAGCAATATCGTAAATAAATCATGATAGGCACCCAATACCGCAGACTTTTTAGAATTTGCGACTAGTTCATAAGCAGCTTTACTTTTTGCCTCTGATAAGGATAAGTGGTTTCCCATGAAGGACCGAATTAATTTTGTCATTTCCCATTTAAACTCTGAACTATTTGGGTCCAATTGCCCTCTAATGTCTTCAAAGTTTTGCGCATTTTGTGTAGTTATAAACCAGCCGATTACTGGTGAGATAACAGCACCAATAAAATTTCGAATGGAGTGCAGGGTTACTGACCTCATGGAAGCCTTATGAATATCACCAGCTAATGCTGTTCCAAGAGCACCTGAAACGAGAGTCATACTGACTCCGCCACCAAGACATGCAACTTGAAAATACAAGGAATGTAAGGAAGTTTCTGGGCCAATCACCCTCCACTTGATACTTACATATAGAACTACAAGTGATCCGATTATTCCAAGTACGCCGGCCCCTAATTTATCATAGAATAGGGTTTTGAATATGGCAGTAAACACAATTCCTACAAAGAACCAAAAGTAAAAGTGGCTAAGATATACAAATGGAAGGTTCATATTATTTCGTAAAAATCCGTTAATCCCCGCAATTGCAACAATAAGGGAGACATGCGATGCGACAGCCATGATGGTACCAGAAATAGGTTTTGTTGCCTTTAATGTTCGAAAGGGAACTAATGGAGTCTCCGCTTTTACGTCCACATAAATAAACAAAATTAACAAAATGAGTCCTATAAGAAGAAATGGCCAAACATATAAAGAAGCAAATCCTTTATCTAATAAGTTACATAGTGGAAAAGCAAGGACTATCATTAATAGACTTAACAAAAATACTCCTGTTTTATCGACAGGACTATGGTCATGTCCATGCTCTTCATTTTTAGGTAAACCGAGAAAACCAATAATTAAGCAGCATAATGACGCGACTATGTTTAGAATATACAACCACCGCCATGCATCAGCTCTTAAGGAAATGGAACCGAATAAAGCTCCAATGGCACTTGCCCCAAATAATCCTGTAATAACCATAAACAAAAAGGTATTTCGGATTGCATTTGGGAAGGATTTTAAGCTAACCGGCAGGATGGTTAAGAAAAGAACACCTGCACTCAAGCCTTGAATGATTCTCCCGACAATTAAAATGACCAATACAGGAGATAGGGCAGAAATGATGGAGCCACATAAAAAAATAAAAATAAGCATTAAGTAATTTCTTCTTAACCCGAATTTCCTCGAAAGTACTGGACCAAATGGCACACCTAGCGCAAATGCCAAATTCGATAATGTAGATGGGTATAGTAAGTGTTTCGAACTTAGTTCCAGCCCGTTCTGAATAACACCTTGGTTTAGGATGTATGACAGATTAGAAAAATACTGTGAACCGATAGCAAGTATCGTTAAGATGGATATAATCAAGTATTGCGGGACAGCAACCTTTTCGGTTTTTGAAGCCGCAGTATAAACTTGTTGACTCATCCATTTTCCTCCTTTCATTAGTTGGAATATTTCTAATTTGATCAGTTAAAAAGAAGCAATTCTAAAATTTTCCTTATTAACATTTTCATCATTAATATATTGTATATTACAAGTTGTATTATACAATATAATTTTTAAAAAAATCAATGTAAAATTTTATCATAAAGAGTTAGTAAAACAAAAAAGATTATGACACATTGTCACAATCCTTTGTTATTATGTATGTTCTTGTTTTTGGAATTAAATAAACCACAAAAAAATCATCTTTTTCGTTCTTTAAAATCCTTATTTAATCGAATTAAATTATCTTCCAATTGTTTTATTTCCGCCTGCGACCAGTTTTGGAGTATCTCTGAATAAAAATTATAACGAGCTTTTTGAACAGTATTCAGGATTTCTTGTCCTTTATTCGTCATTTCTATAAGACTAATCCTTCCATTCTCAGGATTGGGAAAGCGCTTAATATATTCTTTGGATTCTAAAGTACCAACCTGTCTACTAGCTGTTGATATGCTTAACATTAATTTATCAGCTATAACATTAATTGCTAGCGGCTCATTTTCATTAACTTCACTTAATATAAGATACTCTGAACGATCCAAGTCACCTAGTTTTGGACTATAAGCTGTTATAAGCCTGACCAACAAAGCAATTTCATATTCAATAGATTGGAGTGAGTCTAAATTCAAAAAGTCCTTCCCCCTTAAAGCGAAAACCGTTTTACTTATTGTAAACAAATTAATTTTATAATAACAGCTATATCCTAGAAAAAATTTTATCGAAAAGTTTATTTTTATTACTTCATTATAGAATGAACCGCAACTCTTTTTAAAAGTCCCTCTATAAATAAAGTGGCTCCTGTGTAAACTAAGTCAACCTCACCAGACCTCTCGAACGTTTAAAAAATTCCCCACTAGTAGTTTTTTTATTTCCGCTGGTGTAAATGATTCCAGTGTATCTTCTGGGGCTTTAACTGGTTTAAAATTTTCATGGATACCCTTGAGAATTATCAGTACATGATTCCTCAACATCTTAAGCCTTCACTGGGCAGCATTAAAATTGCAAAGCTCCATCCCTCACATTTTACAAGAATATTATTCTAAAAAACTTGCAAGTGGAAAATTTGATGGAGAAGGACTATCACCTACATCGGTGAAACATCACCACAGACTCATACACAAAGTTTTAAAGGACGCAGTTAAATGGCAGTTCTTAGTAAGGAATGTAGCTGAAGCCGTTACTCCACCAAAAGTTTAAAAAGTCGAAATGCAAACCTGGGATGATGAGCAGGTTTAGACCTTTTAGCATCTAAATCCTCTGTCTACTATTCTATCTTCTAACAGCTATATTTACTGGAATGCGGCGTGGTGAGGTTTTAGGGCTAGGGTGGCAGGATGTTGATTTTGATAATCTTGTGCTTTATGTACGTCAATCGTTGCAAGAAGTAAAAAAGATTGGACTGACATTTAAAAAACCAAAATCAGGCAAAAGTCGGTCTATTACAATTACCCCTACCCTAGCAAAGGAACTAAAAAAATTATACAAACAGCAATTAGAAAATAAGCTTTTTCTCGGTCAAGAATATCATGATTTAGATTTGGTATTTGCACAACAGAATGGAAAACCAATTCAGCCCACTGAAATGGCAAGGGCGTATCGTAAGCTGGTTGAAATTAGTGGCTTGCCTTATATTAGATTTCACGATTTAAGACATACCCATGCAACGTTAATGCTTCAACAAGGAGTTCATCCTAAAGTTGTGTCCGAACGTCTGGGTCATACAACAATTGGAATTACAATGGACACGTATACTCACGTGTTACCAAACATGTAAAAAGAAGCTGTCCATCAATTTGAACAACTCTTTAAATAACCTATGTAGTGACCAAAGTGTGACCAAAGAAGAAATTTTCACTTGTTCGCGAACAATTTTAACCCTCTTCTAACTTCATTAAAAACCCCTCATAAATCCTTATATATCAATGGTTGGCGGGACTGCGTGGGAATCGAACCCACCAGACCTGGCACGCAGGTCTCAAGCAGTTTTGAAGTTTGCTGGCACCTGTTTTTCTAGTATCTCGATGTACCCAGACATCTTGATAAATCAAGGTTTCTTTATTCCCAGTGTTTTCTTGTGATTTGTAATTTTTAAAATTTGGGCACAAAGCATGGCACCACTTACTTTTCGTAACAACATAATGATAGGTTAACTCTAAAAAAAAGCCGTACAAAAAAACGCATCAGTGAAAAAAATCACCGTGCGGTAAGTAATGATTATAGTTGGAAGTTTTTCTGTCTTCGTATTCTTAACTGCATAACTCTAAACTAGAATGTTGATCAAAATATTTGTTTGCTGATTGTAAGCATCGCCGCGCATGTTCTTCATAGCCAAATGCTTCAACACGCTTGATGTTTGGCAATTCTATCGAACATGGAATTTCTGGAATTCGATCTATAATACTTGCAACATCAATACCACCTTCTCCAACATATAGGCGTTCTTCCCGAAGAATTCGTGTCATTTCTTCCATTGAAGTAGGAATTTCCTTAACAGCATCGCAAAGATGGAGAAATCTGAACCATTCCCGTGGTACAGAATCCAGGTCCTCCACTTTATCACCTGAACGATGAAAGTGGTGGATATCGATCATAAGACCAGCATTCTCCTGTTTTGCAGTTCGAAGAACGTCGTGGGCACCTGCAAGATTGTGGACGCTTGCGATTGGAACAAACTCTAATTCGACTGTAAGCCCGAATGGTTTTGCCAATTCACACAGTTCAGCAAATCGCTCGATACCATAGTTGTGATCGTCCGACCAGATGCTGCTGAGAACATGTTTTCCACCCAGTTCCGCAGCTGCTTCCATAGCAGAAAGATAATTTCTCAAATCCACGCCATCGTAAATCTTCGCTAGTTCAATATCAAGAAGCTTAACATCTGTCTCAGCAAGCGCCTTTTTCGTTTTCCTCATTAATTCCTTATTTTCAAGTGAAAAGTTTGGCTCTCCAGGTAGACTCATATAAATAGGACGTAAGCTAACATAATCATATCCAACTCGACTAGCGATATAAATCATCTCAGGTGGCGGACAACCAAGTACTGTAAGATAGGCTAAAGAATATTGTTTTTTCATCGTACCTCTCCCTTATAAAAAAGACACAGAAGGCGATATTCTTATCCTTTTGTGTCTTTTTATATGAAAATAATAGTGATAACGTTTGCCAGTAGCTAGTTATTATTTTTCTAATTCTGGATCGTAGAATTCGCCAAATAATTCTTCATCTGATGGTCTGTCTTCCGGAATTGGACTAGAAACCCAAGTTGTATTCATATAATGTTTTAGAGAAACATTTTCAGATGTAGCATTTCCGCCCCAAGTACCACAGCCCATTGAAGAGGTTTGGGGCATACCATTAGTAAATGAGCCCGCATTACCGATGGAATTAGGTTGACGAACCATGATCCGGCTAAATGAACCCCACTCACCTAAACGATTAATATGTTCGTCGTTAAATGAGTAGATCCCGCAAGAGTGACCAATCCCTCCGTTTTCAAATACACCTTCAGCCACTTTCAATGCATTTTCAAATTCGCCATCATATTTGTGAAGAGTTAGTAAAGTAGTTAATTTTTCATCTGCGAATACTTTACCTTTTCCTACACCATCACTGATTACCATGATGAATTTGCGGTCTTCCGGAATGCTAAAGCCAGCAGCTTCAGCAAGTTTTTGTGGAGAAATCGCAACCGTATCTGGTAAACGATGTCCTTCTTCATCCCAAATAACTACGCGAAGTTTTTCTCTTTCTTCATTGCTTGCTAAATATCCGCCTTCTGCTTGAAGCTGTTCTACCATTTGATCATAAATAGATTCATGGATGATTAAGTTACCATCTGCGGAACAACCGGAGCCAAAGTCTTTTGTTTTACTTAACATGGTATTGTGAGCTGCATCTTTTACATCCGCAGTTTCATCAATGATAACTGTCGCGTTACCTTTACCTACGCCATATGCAGGAGTGCCGGAACTATAAGCTGCACGAACCATATCTTGACCGCCTGTTGCCATAACTAAGTCAGCACGAGACATTAATTCGGTTGTTAGGGTTTTGCTTACAGTTGGTAAGCATTGCAGAATATCCGCCGGCGCGCCTTCTCTTTGAAGAGCTTCTCTCATTAAACGAACTACTTCGTTCGAAGTACCTTTTGAACGTGGATGTGGACTGAAGATCACAACATCACGAGCTTTAATCGCATAAATGGCTGTAACTACCGGTGTTAATTCCGGGTTGGTTGTTGGAATGAGTGAAGCAATAATACCTGCTGGTTTCCCATATTTTTTGATACCTTTTTCAGGGATTTCTTCGATAACACCAACACTCTTTTCACGTAATGCATCTCTAAGTACCCCACGAATTTTCATGCGTTTTCCGACACGATTAACAGGATCACCTAAGCCGCTTTCTTCAACGCCCATAACTGCAATACGTTCAAAAGTCTTTTTATTTGCAACAGCCCAAGCAACAGCTCGGATTAAGCGGTCTACTTGTTCCTGGCTGTAGCTTTTAATAACTTCGAAAGCTTTTTGAGCTCTTTCAAACGCTTCATCCAGTAGTTCTTCTTGTTCTGGTGTTATTTCTTTTGTTTTTTTAACAGCAGTAATTGACAAAATAATTACCTCCTAAAATTTTAAAATGAATTTTAAATATCCAAAAAGGATCTAGAAGAATTGTAGATACAAAGAGATTGGTAGATCGATCTAATTATTATCCAAGCTTTAGTTGTGATTTTGGTGCCGCATGTAATTGTGAACATGGTCCAGCCTGCAGCATATAACTGCCACCATCATGGCCTATTATGTGCTTAACTTCCTTTGCAACATTAATGAGTGCTTCTAAATTAATACCAGTTTCAATCCCCATCTCAGACAATGTATGAACAAGGTCTTCAGTTGCAACATTTCCTGTTGCACCAGGAGCGTATGGACAGCCCCCTAAGCCTGTAATTGAACTATCAAAATTGATGATTCCCTGCTGCATTGCAGCAACTGCATTGGCAATCGCCATTCCTCTTGTGTTATGGAGGTGCATTGTAAAAGTTATATCCGGAAATTTATTTCGAAGATGACCAACAGTGTTGTAAACCTGTCTTGGATTCGTCATTCCGGTTGAATCGGCTAGAGAGATTTCTTCAATTCCATAACCAATGTATCGTTCAATAATAGTGTCGAGCCGGTCGATTGGAACTTTTCCCTCAAAAGGGCAGCCGAAAGCAACTGAAATAGATCCTCCAACTTTGACATCATGTTTACTGGCTAATTCAATAATTGGAGCAAAGCCATCCAGTGCCTCTTTCGTTAAGCAGTTAGCATTAGATAAGCTGTGTGAATCCGATGCAGATAACATCAGCTTCAACTTTTTAATTCCTGATTCAATTGCTCGCTCTGCCCCCCGAACATTAGGAACTAGAGCCCGAAATTTAATTCCGGTCAACTCTTGTGAATGTCTTACTACTTCTTCTGCATCCTTTAACTGCGGGATCGCCTTTGGATGAACAAAAGAAGTGATTTCCATCGATTGGATTCCTGTTGTTGCTAATTTTTTAATAATTGCAATCTTATTCTCGGTTTGAATCCATTCATTTTCAGCTTGAAAGCCATCTCGTGGTGCCACTTCACAAACAATCACTTTTGAAGGCAGCTTCAGGTCAGTTGAAAAACTCATCTTATCACTTCCATTTTAGAATCACATATAAAACCAAGTTTTCTATTAATCTATTTCACTTCTCTCTTTATAGAGAACAGCAATATTGGAATGATTATTCCATGGTCACACAGTAACGTGGTGTACTTTCTTACCTGGCGAATAGATATCCATGATATTCCAATGCCCATCTGTTGGTACAGGATTATTCAGCATTGCAACATCAATAACGACTGGCTTATTAGCCTTGATGGCTCTTTCTAAAGCCGGCTTAAATTCTTCAGCAGCTTGAATTTTAATTCCTTCAATTCCATATGCTCTTGCAATGGCTGCAAAGTCTGGTGAGTATGGCTGATCATCTTTTGTAAACACTGTCCCTAAAGTAGTTCCGAAATGAGCCTTTTGCAGGCCTGCAATTGTTCCAAACGCGAAGTTATTCATAATTACCCATACAACCGGGATATCTTCCTCAAACGCTGTGGCAAGCAATGCTGGATTTTGACCAAATCCTCCATCACCAACTAAAGAAACAACAACTTTGTCAGGAGCAGCAATTTTTGCCCCTAAGGCTGCTGGTGCCCCAAATCCCATGGTACAGAAGCCACCAGGTGTAAGAATCGAGCCAGCTTCATAAATTGGGAATTGCTGTCCGACACCGTTTTTATTCCAGCCAACGTCAGTCGTAATAATTGCATCCTTTGGAAGCACCTCACGTACCTCTTCCAAGATTCGTTGAGGCATCATTGGGAAGCAATTTTCGTGAATAAATTGTTGATTGTTCTCCTTGAACTCTTTTCGATAAGCTTCAATCTCTGCTTTTAGAGATTCCAGGTATACCGGCTGCAACCCATGTGGATACATTTCTTTAGCAACACGATTTAATACAGCCAATGCTTTTTTTAAATCCGCAACAACACCGATATCAACAGGGTAGTTTCTACCAATCTCAGTTGGATCGATATCAATTTGAATAAGTTTTGTTGGCGGGAAATTGAACGTATATTCTGGTTCCCAAGAACTGCTGTCTGCTTCGCCAAACCGAGTTCCTAATGCTAAAATATAATCAGCTTCTTTGCATTTATTATTGATGAATTTTGTTCCCCAGAAGCCGGTCATACCTAATGTTAATGGATGGTCATCTGAAACAGCACCTTTTCCCATTAAAGAATGAGCGACTGGGATATTTAAGTGATCAACAAGCTCTCTTAACTCTTCGGAGGCGTCTGCAAGCATGATCCCGCCGCCAACATAGAACACAGGATTTTTTGCAGCTGCTAATGTTTGAATAATTTTCTTAGCTGTTTCATCGTCAATTGAAGGCTTGTGCAACGCTTTTGTATTATGCTTTACTTTTTCAAACCAAGAAGTTTCGAGTTCTTTTGAAAAAATATCCATTGGAACAGATACTAACACTGGACCAGGATTTCCGCTTTCCGATAATTGAAATGCTTTTTCTAAGATTTCAGGGAATAAATGTGGACTATCCACACGCCATGCACGCTTTACAAATGGACGATAAATCTCATATTGCGTTGCATCAGCATGTAAGTTTATCTCTTGGTGTGGATGTTTTCCGTAATAATGGGTTGGTATATCCCCGGCAATAACAACCATTGGGATGGAATCCAAAGCAGCATTAGCCACCCCTGTTGATGCATTAGTTAGACCCGGACCTACGTGACTTAAAACAACAGCTGCTTGTTTTTTTACTCGTGCATATCCATCTGCCATATGGGCGGAAATTTGCTCGTGTCTTACATTTACAAATTTAATGGAGCTCGTTTCCAATGCTGATAAGACAGCAATGTTGGTATGTCCACATAGTCCAAAGATGTGTTCGATTCCTCTATCTTCGAGGTACTTTACTAATTGGCGAGAAATAAGTTCTTTCATTAATTTTGCTCCTCCCTAAAATCAATTAAAATTTTGCCATATTGACCTGAAATAGCGTCACCATAAGCCCTTTCAAAATGGCTTAATGGAAAAATATTTGAAACTATTGGTTTAATATTAAAATCTTCATCCATTAGGTATTCAACACATTTTTCGAAATCCTCAGGAAAACTATAAATAATCGAACCTTTTATAGTAATTTCGTTTCGAACAATATGCATAATTGGGAAAGTAGCTTCAGGAGCCAACCCTATGTATACAATTGTTCCGCCTGGTTTAATAATTTGTAACGCTTGTTCGGCAGAAGCTCTTGCTCCAGCAGCTTCAATTACAATATTAAACGCTTCTCCCTGTATTTCTTGAGGGAGGGCTATTTTAACTCCTGCAAACCCATTACGTACTTTCTCAAGTTTCTTTTCGTTAATATCAACAGCAGTAACTTGTGCCCCTAAATATTTTGCTAATGCAATTGAAAGCATACCTTCCGTCCCGCACCCAATCACACAAACAGAAGTATCTTTTGATATTTTAACTTTTTGAAAGGCATGAACAATTACTGCAAAAGGTTCAATCAGTACTGCTTTTTTATTTGGTAATGATTCAGGAATTGGTAACACATACTTTGATGAAATGGTAATTTCTTCAGAGAAAATTCCAGAAATATTAACACCAAGGGAAAGTTTATTCATACAAATATTTTTTCTACCGTTTAAACAATTTTCACATTCATCACAGAATGTATTTGGTGTAACTACCACTCTAGTTCCTACAGTAAATGGTACATGTTCACCAACTTCGATAATTTCGCCGACTAATTCATGACCAGGAACTAGAGGGTACTTGGCGTGACCAAGTTTTCCTTTAAATACACCAATGTCGGAACCGCAAATCCCACCATATATTAATTTGATTTTTACATCATCTTCCTTAATATCTGTTACGGAAGGAAGTTTCTTTAATTCTAATTCACCAGGATTTTTTATATATAGCCCCAACATTCTCTTCACCGCCAATCTATTTAATTGATTTAAAAATAATTACCTAGTTTATAGTTTTGTAGATCGATCTAATTATCGTTAAAATTTTTTTCAAACAAAATAGATCGATCTAAAAAATAGCCAAGCTTTAAAGATTATTGAACACCACCCCATTACTTGAGAATTTAAAAAACATGATAAGTAAGCGTTATCACTATATTATCTTACAATTTTGATATTTGCAATACATTTCCTTCAAAAAATAGATCGATCTAAAAATTAATTCATCTTAAAATAAAAGAGAGCATTCAAGTGCTCTCTCTTTTCAAAGGTGTTAGCCTTTATGATGATTTTCGGACGACGAGTTCTGGTTGTAAAATGATTCGTTGCTTTTCGCGATTCTGATCTAAAATTCTGTGATGCAAGAGATTTGCCGCCTGTGATCCGATAAGTCTTGCAAAAGAAGACACAGTAGTTAGGGGTGGATTATATAAAGGGGCTTCATTATTATTATCAAATCCGACAACCGCAATATCTTTTCCGGGTTCTATTCCATTCACTTTCAAACCCTGCAGTACCCCATGTGCGACAAAGTCGTTAAAGCAAAAAGCGGCAGAGGGTGGTTTAGGATTATTAAGTACTTGTTGAACTGCTTCTGTTCCACCGTCTCGTGAGACAGCGCTTTGAATTATCAACGACTCATCAATTTCAATCCCTGCTCGTGTTAATGCCATACAATACCCTCGCCTTCTTTCTTTCCAGGCGGATGATTCTGACGTTCCTCCTAAAAAAGCAATTCTTCTATGTCCTTTTTGAATTAAATGGTTTACTGCCATTTGTGCTCCTGCAGCATAATCAATTCCTACATAATCACACATCACATTTTCCAATTCTCGAACGGCAAGAACGATAGGAATGTCAATTTGTTTTATTCGTTCAATTGTTGCTTTTGAACTGTCTGACACAGGGCATAGAATGATTCCCCCTACCCGATGCTCTAGCATTCTCGATATCAGCTGCTCTTGCCTGGTATCTGAATCAAACGTAGTGCCAAGGAAGACATCGTAACCCGCCTCTTCCAACGCATTATGAACCCCCCTTAACAGCTCAGTATAAAAAGGGTTGGCGATATCGGTAATAATTAGTCCAACAGTGGTCGAACTTTTTTGGGATCTCATATTTGCAGCAACACGATCATAAACATATCCCAGTTCCCGCATTGACGCTAAAACCTTTTTCCTCGTTTTTTCAGCTATCTTGGGACTTCCTCGAACTATAAGTGAAGCGGTTGCTCGGGATACACCTGCATGTTTGGCAACATCCATCAGGGTAACACGTTTTTTTTCCTCCATGAAAAATCACCCTCTAACTATTTATAAATTGTGTACTAACAAGTTATGACTTGAAAAAAGAAACTACACATTCTCTAAAAAATTTTAAAAAATAAAAGACAACTAAATTATAATTTTGAAATAGAAATAATGTCAATCATATGAGGGTATAACTTCATGGTGGCAATTCTATAGACACCATGAAGGATTATCGAAAAAAAGAACTTCACCAACTTATCAGATAAGGATTGTAATCCATATCCATCAAGAGGGAAGTCCTTTTTATGCTGGTTAAAAGAATGTTATCGAAAAAACATGTAGATAAATCCTCTTCACCACTTAATAACTATTCTTTTAACTCCAGACGCTGGATCTTACCAACAACAAACAGAAGTGATAATGCACCAGAAAGTGCAAGAACGGCCATATAGATTAAAGCACCTGTAAATGAATGTGTTTTTTGGACAATGATACCGATAATAATTGGAGTAAGGATCCCTGAAAGGTTAGCGGCGACGTTAAAAATACCACCTGCCAAACCTACTAGTTTAGTTGGAGCCAGGTCAGAAACCATAACCCACCCAGTTGCTGCCATACCTTGTGAGAAAAAGGCAACAGACATGATTGCTATTACTAAGCCAGGTACTTGGGTGTAGTTGGCCAGAACGATTAAACATGCACCTAATGCTCCCGTAATGATTGGCGTTTTTCTAGCAACTGTTAAGGATTTACCACTTTTGACCATTTTATCCGACCAAGCTCCCGCCAGTAAAACACCAACACATGCGGCGATATACGGTAGAGACCCCATAAAGCCGGCTTTGATAAAGGACATATGTTTTTCTTGAACAAGATAGGTTGGGAACCATGTTAAGAAAAAGTACAGCATTGACGCCACAGAGAATTGTGTAAAACTTATTCCCCAGATTTGACGGTATTTTAGCAGTTGTTTAACTTCTGACCATGTGATCTTGTGTTTCTCACCAGCATTTTCAGCTAGTCCACCGCCTTCACGTATGTAATCCATCTCTTCTTTATTAATAGCTTTGCTGTATTTTGGATCACGATAGTACTTTACCCAGACAAATGTAAATAGAATTCCCACAATACCCGTTACAATAAAGATCATTTGCCAGCCAAAATTCGATAATAGCCAAAATAGAATTGGTGTCGCGAATGCTAAGCCTACGTATTCACCTGCAGTGTAAACACCCGTAGCCATTGCACGTTCCTGTTTTGGAAACCAAGCAGCTACAACACGACTGTTAGTCGGAAATGCAGGTGCTTCCGTGATACCTAATGCCAGACGGAGCCCAAAGAATCCTGCAAAATTTTTTGCAAACCCTAAGCATAGGGTAGTGATTGACCATGTACAAAGCGATACGGCATACGTTAACCTAGGACCAAATCGATCTAAAATCCAGCCGCCTGGAATCTGCATAAAGGCATAGGACCAGCCAAAAGCCGAAAAGATCAAACCGAGTGTAACCTGATTTAAGCCTAAATCCTTCTGAATGGAAGATGCTGCAACTGAGAGGTTAGTTCTATCAAGATAGTTGATTGCTGTAATGATAAAAAGAAGTGCCAAAATTGAGAAGCGAGCGCGCGTTGGTTTCTTCAATGGTATTGTCATTGATTTCCGTGCTACTTGTGCCATTTAAATCCCCCTTATCGGTTTCCCTACTTTTTTGTCCTCTTGCTAATACACAACATGATAGCGATTACATTTTAATTAAAATGTAAACTGTAATTAGACTGAATCTCAAATAAAATAGTAAAGGGATCAAATTTATAAATTTTGTAAACTAGAATATCAAAGACTCGGATAACGCTTACAAAATTCAATGATAACTTTCATAGATATTTATTTGATATATCCAATCTTTTAAATTACGCTCACTACCCAAGAATAAAACCTTTCACTTTTGTTTTTCACCCCCCGCTTTAAAAATTAGACCGATCCAATTTTTCTAGTAGATCGATCTACTGAATCTTTAATTTATTATATAATAAAAGAATTAGTTTGAACATATTTTTTAAATTTTTGTGACTATTCTCTCATTTTAAATTTCAAGGCATTAAAAAACTTTAGGAGCAACGAAATGTATATCCTGCGGTGATATTTTTGAATTCACTCCAGATATACATTTAAGAGGAACTCCTTACAACCAATTCCGGCTTAATGATGATTCTTTGCAGTCTCGATCAAGGCCGATAATTCTTTGATGAAAAAGATTGGCAGCTTCAAAACCGATCTGCAGGGCAAAAGAAGAAACAGTTGTCAAGGGAGGATTATATAAATATGATTCTGATACATTATCAAATCTGAGGACTGTAATATCTTTCCCTGGTATTTTTCCTCCATCAATCAATCCCAACATGACACCATGGGCCACGAAATCGTTAAAGTAAAAGACTATAGGAGGTGCATCCGCAAGAGAACCTGGCGGATAGCATTCGCTCCTCCCTCCCGGGTTACATCGTTCATGATAATTAATGATTTGTCTACCTCGATACCAGCTTATATTAGTGTATTACTATACCCTTACTTTCTTTTCTACCGTGCAGATGATCCCGAGGAACGCCAAGAAATGCGATTCCTCGATGTTCCTTTGGAATTAAATGGTTTACAGCCATTTGTGATCCTACAACTAGCAGCCTTAATTCTTGGTTAAATGCCATTTGAACTTCGATCATAGATATCATAAGCAACTTTCAACGATTCAACAATAAAGTCTGCTATATCGTTAGGATTAAGATTGTCGGTTTCAAGTTTGGAATGATGAATATTGTATAATGCTTGTCTCTGATAAAACAACTTTTCGATTTCTTCGGTGGTTTTCCCGTGCAATACTGGCCTAGTATCAATTATAATATTTAGCCTTTCTTTCCATGATTCCCATGTAATATCTAAAAAAATTACTATACAATTTTCTAATGTAACTTTACGAACTTCTTCTTGAAGGTACGCTCCTCCGCCTAAAGAAATTACCTTTAGTTTTTGGGTACAGTTTTCCTTAATTATTTCTTTTTCCTTTTCACGAAATGATTGCTCACCGATGAGTTTAAAAACATCCACAATAGGAATATTAAAACTATTTTCAATAACCTTATCTATATCAATAAAATCCCTATAGAGCTTCTTCGCAACCAATTTTCCAACGGTAGTTTTTCCCACTCCCATAAATCCTATAATAACAATACTTTTCTCCCTTATTGATCCTCTATTGTTCATAAATTAAAACACTCTTTCTAAAGGTAATTTTCTTTACACGATCATAACAAATATTTCTTTAATATAGTTTAAATTTACGTAATATTCTAAAGAATTATTGTCTAAAATTTATTCTATTCCTACACTATTTTTAAGTTTAAAAAACAAAGCCAACTTTTCTTCATTTTCCAAATTACTATTCATAATTTCACTTACCTTACTTCCTAGAGCTGCATTTTTTTCCAACATAATACTTAGATGAATCAATTGTCTTTTTTCTTCTTCCTTTAAAGATGCTTCATCAACTCCGAATATTAATTCCAATGCCATATACCCAAACGTGCTGAACATCTTATCATAAAATGACATCCCAGTAACCTCCCATTGTTTTTTTAGATTGATCTAATTTTAAAGCGAACAAATGTTACTTTTATCTCGCAGGTGTTTTTCTAAAGCTAACAAGGTTTTAGCCAGTACTTGCAGAGATGTAAGTATTTGGGGTGGTGGACAACCAAAAACAGTAAGGTAAGCTAACGAAAATTGTTTTTCCGTCATGTATTCCTGTTTTGTTAGATCGATACAATTTTTAGCGTTAGGTCCTCCCGAATTGTTTAGGTTTATTTTATTAAATAATGTTTATGCCTTCAATGTATTTATAAGAATATTTATATTATTTTTTCTTAAATACAAATGTCTGCATATGATACTCTATTTTGATGAATATATCGCCTAAAAATTCCTTCTCTCTGAAATCCCATTAATATAATAATATGTTGGTATGTTAGCAAGAAATCCAGATTTAGATGGTATTTTTGCAATTTGGGATGAACCAGCGGAAGGAGCACTAGCTGCAGCTCGTAAAGCAGGGATAAATGATATAGTCATTACTACAGTTGATTTGGGAAGTAATGTGGCACTTCAAATTGCTTCTGAAGGAAATATAAAAGGTCTTGGAGCGCAATTACCTTATGAAAATGGAGTTGCTCAAGCAATTATTGCGGGATATTCATTACTTGGTAAGGAAGTAGCTCCATTCTATGTTGTACCAGCAATGAAAGTAACAAAAGAAAATGTCTTAAAGGTTTGGAAACTGGCTTATCGTCAAGATCCTCCGGATGCGATTCAAAAGTACTTTTAATTAGTTCGATTATACCGGTGACAAGAGTCATCAACCCCAATATTACCGTATATGAATTTTTTTATGGGAGAGGCCGGATTCACGCTGAAGTCGGCCTCTTTTCATGGTGACCGTTTTCTCTTTTCGAAAATTTATTTTTGCACCAGAGCCAAAAAACTTACTATTTAGTCTGTAAGGATCAAATTTAGCTTTCAGAGGAGAAAAATCAATATCGGATGAAAGAAATGAAGGAGCATTGGCTGCGGCCCGTGCCGCAGGAAGAGATAATTTGGTCATCACGACGATTGATTTAGGTGCTACTGCAGCTTTAGAAATGGCCAAAGATGGACTTATCAAGGGATTGGGCGCCCAAATGCCATACCATCAGGGAGTCGCCGAAGCAATCTTGGCAGGGTATGCGCTGCTTGGCAAACAAGCACCAGCCTATGTAGCTGTCCCTGCTCTAAAAGTAACAAAAGAAAATCTCCTTGACGCTTGGAAACTGGTTTATAACCAAGATGTTCCGGAAGCCATCCAAAAGTGCTATGATAACTAATAAAACCTACAGAGGCTTATAAAAAATGGCTCTTTTCGTAAACTTTGGTGTTTTCTGTACTAATTTTTGAATACTATAAAGACTCATTCGGACAGGTTTGGTGAATCCAAGGGCAATCCTCTATGGGACAATACCTCCACGGGAAACCGGGAAACTGTCCAATAGAAGAAGATGGGTTAGGATTTATAGAGATCAGAAAGAAACTGGAATTATTGGAAGTGGAAATGTACATCCCGATTTGAAGTTACAAAAAGATTTAGAAAAAAAATTAAGGATCTTGAAAAGGAGAATGAAATTTTAAAAAGGCGATGCACATCTTCACGAAAAACCCGAAGTAATTTATAAGTTTATTAAGGAACATGATAATTTGTTTCGAGTGGTGAAGATGTGCGAGGTGTTAGGAGTATCAAAAAGTGGTTATTATGACTGGCTCAAACGCCCTCTTAGTAACCAGGCAAAGCGACGACAAGAGTTGACTAAAGAGGTTATACGTGTTCATAGAGATTCATTTCAGATTTATGGCAGTCCTAAAATTCATAAACAATTGAAAAATGAAGGGATTATCACTTCTGAAAGAACGGTTCAACGTATTATGAGCGAGGATCAATACGTTCAAAGATTGTTAAGAAGTTTAAAGCGACAACAAATTCAAATCGCGGAAGTCAATATGCATCTATTGATTATCACTTAAGAAAGAATTAATTTATCAAAAGAAATATAGAACTCGTGACGAAGCAATAATGAGTATTTTTAATTACTTGGTTGGATTTTATAATTCAAAACGTATCCATTCTACTTTGGGATATGTTTCGCCAAATATGTTTGAAAATCAATACTTTTTAAAGGTACAAAAAGCTTAATTGTGCCCATTTTCCTGCTGGAATAGTGACACTTATAAAAGTGTCACTATTCCAGCAGGTTAGCAAGCGAAGCGCGGTAGTGTTTTTAATAAAGAAATTCCAATTTATTTTGTCCGTTTTCTTGACGTAGGACCAATACCTCCACGGGAAACCGGGGAACTGTCCAATAGAAACGCTCTATGGTATAAAACCTCCGTGTGGGAATGGGAACGTGACTAAAGTGATTCGCGGTCAAAAAGACCGATGCCAGTTATCCCCAGTTACTTGATGACCTTTCCTTAAAACAAACAAGCTGAGTGGGTCTGACCCCTATACTCGTTACTTTTTAAATAGCCAGCCTTTTTTGTTAAACCAAAAAATCATGACTATGACAATGATCGCCATTACCCCAAGAGTGACAAAATACCCGTATTTCCAATGTAACTCTGGCATATGATCAAAATTCATTCCCTACACGCCCACGATAAATGAAAGTGGCATAAAAATGGTTTTTATTACAGTAATTGGTCATAAGGTGGTCAAAAACCTAGTAAAAGGAAGCGAAAGAAACAGGTGAGGTAAAAACATATGTGATTGAAGGTTTTATCCTATGTGCCATTAACCCACCTACCTCCTAACCCCCAAAACAAAATCAAATTATTTTAATCCTTTTTATTCCCAATTAACAACGTCCGAGGGTGACTCGTTTATCCTTTCAAGTTCTAAGATATACATCGCTTATAGGCAACAAGTAGTTAATAAACTTTGGAAAAAGTTGGATTTATTTATCTTTTTCCATTAATTTACCAGATATCATCCAATTTGACTTAATAAGTGCTATTAATTACTATAGTTTATACGTTATAATCGTTATAACAGTTATATTTAAGGGGTGGTATGATTGGAACAAATTGAAAGAAAGGTTACAAAGATCGGCAATAGTTTTGGTATCACATTACCTCCTGAATTATTAAGACAAGTTGGGTTGGCACAAGGTGATGATGTACAAATAGAGGTAAAGGATGGAAAAATAATTTTACGAAAGAAAGAACAACTGGAACTCCCAGATGGTGTAGATGCTGAATTTATGGATATTTTAAATGATGTGATAAAAGAACATGATAAGGCATTTAAAGGGCTTGTAGACAGGTGATAAATGACAATATTGTATACCTAACGACAAATCAAGTTATTGCCATTAATACCGTTCAAATTCATCTTTATTCACCACTAGAACCTGTAGGCGTAAAAGATCCGAGCTTATTGGATTCCGCCATTAATCGTCCTTTGCAATCTGCATTTGGAATGGATGCATATCCAACTATTTATGAAAAAGCTGCTGCACTTTTCGAATCAATAGCAAAGAATCATGCTTTTCACAATGCTAACAAACGAACTGCACTTGCTTCACTCATTGTATTTCTAAAGATTAATCATTATAGATGGACAATGGGGATTGAAGAAGAACAAGATTTTACAGTTGATGTAGTAAACCATAAATATTCTTTTGAAGAGATTGTCTCTATGATCAGAGAACATACAATTATTATTTAAAGCCATTCGCCTCTAATAGAGAAACGAATGGCTTTTTTCTTTGGTTTTTTGATAATTTTGAACAAAACTTGGTGAGTTGGCCTCCAAATAAAACCCAAGATATGTCTTTATAGCTAATCAGTATATGAAAAATAAAGATGTTTAAGAAACAATAACGTTAACTTTTTCCAATAGTAAATATCTATAAAAGTATATTTTAATAATAATGATGATATAGTCAACAAGGTTAAAGATAATTTATATTTCAACATATAAGATATAATGACATATATGTTGAAATATATTTTGAAACTATTATTAAAATATTGGTAGGGAAAAGACAGTCGGAGGTGTACACAAGTACACAAAAGCCGTATCCTAAGAATACTTGTAGTGAACAACTTCCATTCGATATAACCAGAACAACGTCCTGAGATCTGGAGCCGCCTGTAGTTCATAACAGCAACAGCAAGAGCCTGGGCAGCGAAGGCTTCATTTAATTCTATCAGCCCTATGTCGACCATTTGCAGTCCAGACCTATTTAATAGTAATGAAACGGCTGGAACTGGACCGATTCCCATATATTGTGGATCGACACCTACTGTTGCCCAGCCCTTAACCTTGGCTAGAGGTTTTAACCCCAATCCTTGAGCTTTTTCTTTGGTCATCAAAACGATGGCACTTGCACCATCATTTCGTCCGCAGGCATTTCCCGCGGTTACGGTTCCATTTTTTTTGAAAACTGGTTTTAAGCTAGCCAATTTTTCCAATGAAGTCTCACGCATATGTTCGTCTTTTGCGAACACGGTCGATTGATTTTTAAATTTCACTTCAACAAGGACAATTTTGCCATTTGTATCATCCTCCATATGATTTGTACGCCCTCCCAGGTAGTCACCCCATGAAGTTAATGCTAATATTAATATTAATGTTAATCATAAAATTAACGCCCATGTACTCGTTAATTACGTTCTCTACTATACATCTAATACCTCCCAGCACTTGTGTAATGTGTAATTTGATACCTTCACCCTAACACGTTACCTACCTATGTACAGAGGTTACATAAATTAGTTAATGGTAATATTAACCCTAAAATTAACACTACGCATTAACATTAATGATAACTCCTGTTATCTTGGTCCACGCCGCTCAGAAAATATATAACCAAGTGCACTTGCGGTAAACAATCCCATAACTAAATCTTTATAAGAAGTGCCATCATTCTTATGAAGCGAAAACAATGCTCCAGGTAAAATACCTGCTGCGCCTGCTGTTGGAGTTGCTACAATGACCCCCATCCGTGCATTACATTCAGAAGTCGCAAGCGAAAAAGTCATTGCATCCCTTATGTAATGTCCGGTCAGGGCTTTACCTTGATTTACATAATCCTTCATTTTTACTGCATCACCGCCGGAAATTCCACTTGGTGCAGTAGAGGTATCTACAATAGCACTATCAACAGCTTCCTTCATTTTGATTAATCGTTCTTCCATCATGCTGGTAATCGTCTCTTGATCTTTCCCTGTTTTCGCTACTTCAATCATTAGCATTATTTCACCAATTGTTTTCTTTTCCTGTATACAAATATCAATCAGTTCATTCATAGACCGAATTTCCATCATGATCCCTCCATCACTATTTCTTTCACCCTATATGGACGGTGGTGTGATTTACAGTTAAACCGACCTCTTCAAGTAACTGCTCTGCTTCTTTTCCTGTTAAATCCAATGGACGCACATCCATTAGTACAATATGATTATCTGTTCAACCTGAAACTAGGGATCCACCTTCTCCTTTTAATACTTCACCAAGTGTCTTAGCATTATCGATGACTTGTTTGGCATATTCTTTAAGTAGGAGGCGCGTTTCCGCGCCGTCCTGATAGTACCCATTAAAGACCTTACTGCTAGTGAGTTCGAATGTTTCTAGTAGGATCCTTCTTATCTTCTTATCTTCTTATCTGTTTTTCTATCATTAATATTGGGAACCTATTTGGTTAGTAATTTAGTTTATGTTTATTTTCATTTAATACACGTTCAATACGTTTACGAAGCATTGGCATACCGCTTCCTCCAGCTTGAAAATGACGGAGTTTTCCTTCTTTATCAAATAAGTAGTAAGCTGGAACATATTTATTTTCGAATGCAACCGTTAATTTATGTTCACTGTCTATGAATATAGGTTGTGTAATGTCATGACCCATTGCCATTGCTTCAATTACATTTATATCTAGGTCATCTTCTGAACGAGGCATATGAACAGCTACAACATTTAAATCATCAACGTATTCATCTCGCAATTCATTTATTTCTGGCATGGTCTCTTTGCATAAGTAGCAGCTTACAGACCAGAAATGGATTAAGGTTGCCTTTTCCCCAACTAATTGTTCATTTGATACTACCTCGTTAATCCATGCAGTTGCACCTGTTAATTCTGGTAATTGTTCTCTTAGTTTCATCCATTTTGACCTCCCGCAATGCTATTTTAAACTTGGTTATCTTCTATAATCTTTTGGTTCATTTAACGATTACAACCATTATTTCAACCAGGCATCTGCAACCGTTTTATTGTCAGAAAGCCATTGTTTCACACCTTCCGTTTCATTTTTTTCATTATTAATCTCGGATTCTAGCTTTGCTAATTGATCGGAGGTAATCGTAAACTCTCCAAGCCATTTAGCGACTTCAGGGTAATCGGTTGAGAATTCTTGGCGGCCGATCATTTGAAGTCCTTCTGCTCCGTTTGGATTCATGAGTTTTTTAGAATCATCTAAATAACGCAGATTATATTTTTCAAATGCCCAGTGAGGACGCCATAATGTGACAACAATCGGCTGTTTGTTTGATACAGCTTTGTCCAGTTCTGCCATCATGGCCGGTGTGCTGCTTTCAACTAATGCCCAATCATCTAATCCATAACCATGTATCGCTTCTCTACTTAGACGCATTAAACCCGCCCCTGGTTCGATTCCAATGATTTTTCCTTCTAGTTCATCCTTTAGGCTTTTTAAATCTTCTATTGATTGAACATCCATATAATCCGGCACTGCCAGTCCGTTATCGGCTTGTTCGTACCACGTACCAAGTACTTCTAAGTTATCACCAAACTTATCCATGTAGGTAGAATGTGTAGATGGCATCCAAACATCTAGAAATAAATCAATATTTCCTTGAGCCACCCCAGAGAAGATAGGAGCAACATCCGCCAAAACCACTTTAACCTTATACCCTTTTTCCTCTAATAACGTCTTCCATAAAAAGGTAACAGCAACATCTTCATCCCACGGTATGTAACCAATGGTTATTTCCTTCCCCTTATTTCCCCCTTCTTTTGGCTCCACCTGTGTTATATTTGTTTCTTCACTGCTCGTTGTACTATTACTTCCACAGGCAGTTACCAACACCATCATTAATATGCTTGAAATAATAATGAAAAGTTTTTTTGTTTGTTTCAATATATCCTCACTCCTATCTGTTTTAATTCACGATTGAATACTTCTTTTTTTCTGAGCTTTAAAGTTTGTCATTCGATCTAAAATAATTGCGATAATAACAACAGAAATACCACCGATGAAACCTAAACCAACATCGAGCATACTGATACTTCTTAACACCTCAGCTCCCAGTCCGCCAGCTCCTACCATCGATGAAATAACAACCATCGAAAGGGATAACATAATCACTTGATTCACACCTGACATAATCATTGGTAAAGCTAATGGCAGCTGGACTTTGATTAACTTTTGCCATTCAGTCGCCCCAAAAGCTTCAGCTGCCTCCAAAGTCGTTTGCGGAACTTGTTGAAGTCCTAGTAATGTTAAGCGTACCGCCGGAGGCATCGCAAAAATACAAGTGGCAATGAGAGCTGTCACATTACCTAAACCAAACAGAAGAACAGCTGGGATTAAATAAACAAAAGCAGGCATTGTTTGCATAATATCGAGCAAAGGCATGACAATAGCTCTCACTCTATCAAGACGGTAAGAAAGAATACCTAAAGGAACACCAAATAGAAGAGAAATCATAGTGGAAGCTAGAACGAGAGATAACGTCAGCATAGCTGCCTCCCATAATTCTAAACTTATAATGAGAAGTAAACCCAAAGTTGTGAATGTGGCTATTTTCCAATCCGTTAACCACCAGGCAAGTACTACAAGAATCACCACCATAACCAGTGAAGAAGGTGTCGTTAACATCCATTCAAGACCACCAATTACACTTGTCATGATGTCATTTATTACATTAAATAGCCCTGAAAAACGATCAGTTATATAATCTACAAAAGAATTAGCCCATTGATCTAGAGGAATATGAGGTATAATTGAGGAAACCATCGTCATCTTTGCTCCACCTCCATTTGAAAGAATTCAACATCCTTCTCCGCAGCCACTTCTACTCGTTCTGTTAAACTAGCAATCAGCGTACTTTGTAAGATCATTCCTATTAAGTGATTTTGACGATCAACCACCGCTACCGGAAGATTATTATTTACAAATAAAGGGATAACCTCTCGTAAAGACATATCTGGATGAACTTGATGTTGTTGGTGGTCAACTACTTTTCCTCTTAAATCCCGTTTATGAAATTCAATGAGTTCCACAACTTGGTGAATATGCAATAAACCTAATAGATGACCCTGATCAGTTAAAACAAAAATGGTAGAAAGATTGTTCGTTTTCATTCTCCGTAACACCACTTGTGGTAATTCATTTTCGTAAGCAAAGACTTCAACAGGAATCATGGCGCTCTTTGCCAGACGAATTTTACTGTAATCGACATCTTGTACAAGCTGTTTTACGTACTCTGTTGCAGGTTGGCTTAGAATATCTTCTGCTGTTCCAAGCTGCACAATCTCTCCGTCTTTCATGACTGCCGCGCGGTGCCCTAAAGTGAGTGCTTCATCTAAATCATGGGTCACAAAAATAACGGTTTTCTGTATTTCTCCTTGAATATCAAGGAACAACTTTTGCATTTCGCGACGGATAAGTGGGTCAAGGGCTGAGAAAGGTTCATCCATCAGTAAAATTTCTTGATTAGATGCAAGTGCTCTTGCTAAGCCGACACGCTGCTGCATCCCTCCTGAAAGCTCATAAATTCGCTTATACGCCTGACCATTTAATCCAACCATTTCAAGCGCATCTTTCCCTTTTTTCTCTCTTTGATTTGCTGGCACACCTTGTATTTCTAACCCAAATGTCACATTATCAATGACGGTACGGTTTGGTAAAAGTCCAACATTTTGAAAGACCATCCCCATTTTATTTCTTCGTATTTGCTGAAGCTGCTTCTTGGCAATATGTGCAATATCGTCATTTTCGAGAAATACCATGCCTTCTGTTGGTTTAATAAGACCATTTAAACATCGAAGCAACGTCGATTTCCCACTGCCAGATAATCCAATTAAAACAAACGTTTCTCCCTTTTTCACTTCGAAATTAGCATTAAATATGGCAACCGTTGTCTTTGTTTCTTGTTCTACCTCATCCTTGCTTATTCCTGACCTTCGAAGTTCAAGCGCTTGCTCTTTTTGACGCCCAAACACTTTTGAAACATCGGAAACACGAATAATTGGCTCTAGCGATTTAGAATTTTTTCTCATATCATTTCTCCTTTCTTATATGTAAGAAGTGGATTTTTGATAAAAGGTTTGACACAATTATGCATAGCTCATCTAGAAGATAGTACGTGCCAAACCTGAATAGTTATTATTGAGCTTTCAAATCAATTGATTCTAATACATAGCTATAAAACTTAGAAACATGCTGTTCAATTGGAACTAAGATTCCACCATTTTTGTATGCTTTTGATTTCATGTTTTCTTGACACCACCCGCAAGCATCGAAATCCTGTTTGTTTACACGATGAAATAATTCAACCGCGTTCATTGGATCGAAGTCTGGTTTTTCCATTTCTTCCGGATCAAATAACCATTCACAAATAACTTTAGATTTCTCCGCACTAATTGGAATAATACGATGAACAATGACATGATCTGGCGTTAAATTGATGAATACGAGCGGGAGAATGGTCATTCCATAATATAAACGGTCATCTTCTGGAAACAGCCCTTTTAGCATTGGACGATTTCCTTTGCCGCTTATTGAGAAAGCTTCCAGCTCATCATTAAACTTCGCTCCCCCGCCGCCCCCGTTTTGGGTCCCGATTCCTGAACGAAATTCTGGAAGAGTTGCTGTTAATTCAGGGTGAATGGCAGAACAGTGATAACATTCTTGGAAATTTTCCACAATAATCTTCCAATTCGCCTTTACATCGTACTCTTTGCGATGAGCCACTCTTAAATTTTGAATTTGATATCGAGAGAATGTCTCAAGCTCACCAAAACGTTCAAATATTTGCGTGTTTAATTGTTGTTCAACCAGCAGTGGATTTTCCGATACGTTCAGCCAAATCATTCCATGCCATATTTGAAGGTGTACAGGCTCTAAGCCGTAATTTTCATTTTCAACTAACTCTTGACGGCATTCACTTGTATTCGGAACTCCGAGTAAGGACCCATCAAGACCATAACTCCAGGAATGGTATGGACAGCGGATCACTCCCGTCTTTCCGCAAGGGTCACTGCAAAGTGTTGCTCCACGATGACGGCATACATTTAAGAAGGCACGTAGCACACGGTCTTTGCCCCTAACAATCAAAATATTTTCTCCCTCAACCTTTGTTGTGATATACTCACCTGGCTCAGCTACTTCATATTCATATCCAGCTAAAATCCATGATTTTCCAAAAATATTCTTTTTCTCTAGTTCAAAAATATCAGGGGATGTATATAGTTCTCCTTTTAATGTTGATCTGATTTTACCTACATTATTTATAACAACATGTTCCATAACCTTTCATTCTCCCTTCTTTCTTCTTCTAAAAGAATAGATTTATTTATGGATAAGTATCTATACGAATTAATAGATATTTTATTGATATGCAAAGCGTTGCGGACTAAATAAATCAATTGGATGTTTTGTTTTTCCATCTATCACTAAGTCTGCTAAAATTTCTCCTACAACACTAGCAAACTTAAATCCATGTCCTGAGAATCCAGCTGCAACAGCCACCTGAGGATGATCAGGATACGGAGAAATAACAAAATGTTCGTCAGGTGTGTTTGTATACATACATGTTTTTCCTTGTAAAAAGCGTCCGTTTAACTGTGGAATACCTTTAGCTATATAATCTCTCATCATTTCCACTTCATAGTCATATACGTTTCGGTCAATTGTTTCTGGTGTACACGCTACTCCCTTGCGGAAAAATGCAATTTTTGCCCCTTCAGCCCCAATACCTGTAGAAGGAAAACCATATAATTGCACATTGTCATCTGCTTCCCATATATAAATTGGTTGTTTTCCAATACGGAATGGCTCAATTCCTCCCGTTGGTTCAAAAAACATTTGAATATGTCGTTCTACTTGTAAGCTTACCCCTAAATCTTTTAATAACTGTGGTGCCCATGCTCCTGCCGAAATAACTATTTTTCCAGCTTCATATGTTCCATTACTTGTAACAACACGTACACCTTCACCAGAAGGATGTGCTTCCCAAGATTGAACAGATTCAAAGAATCGAAGATCCGCACCATGCTTCTCTGCTTGAAGAAGATGGGTATATACACTTAGTTCAGGTCTGACAAATCCAGCCTTTTCTTCATATAAAGCTATAGTATTAGGTGAAGGGTTAAACACCGGGAAACGCCTGCGAATATCCTCCGCCTCCAGAACCTCATAAGCCAGATTCCACTGTTTCGAACTATTAATACTCCCGGATACAGTTAGACTATCAGGTAGTCCCATCATGAGGCCTCCTGTAACAGTCATAACCTCTTCTCCACTTTCTCTCTTTATCTCATCCCATAATTCATATGCACGAAGCAATAATGGAACATAGGCAGGATCTTCAAAATAAGATTGTCGAATGATTCGTGAACCGCCGTGGCTTGATCCTTGGTCATGTGCAGGACCAAACTGATCAAGTCCTAGTACACGTTGCCCCCTCTTTGCTAATTGATAAGCAGTTGTACTACCCATAGCTCCTAACCCGATAACAATAACATCATATTGTTTTGACATGTACAATCCTCCTGCTATTGATTTTATTATTTTGTGAAAATACAGCTGATTCGGTTATTATTTGAGCTGTGTAGCGTTCTCCAAAGTATTCAATACTTAATTCGCTTCCTTCATTTACAACTTCAGGTGCTAATAGTGCATACACAATTCCCTTACCTATGCTGTATCCATATCCAGCACTGGTCACAAATCCAACTGCCTTATTTCTACAAAGAACTGGCTCATACCCCATTACAACCCTAGATGGAGCTTCTATCATTAATTTTGTTAACACTATACTAGATCCCTTTTCCTTTCGAACAATCAATGCTTCTTTTCCAATAAAAATTGATTTATTTAGATCTATCATATTTTCAAGTCCTACCTCATAAGGATCATGTTCACTCCAAAAGTCTTTACCACTTCTAATTAAAAGTGATTCGATTCGAAGGTTTTCAAGTGCACGATCACCTGCAGCTATGACCTGATATGGACGTCCCGATTCAATTAACACATCCCACAATTGTAAGCCTTGATCAAAAGTAGTAAACAACTCCCATCCTTCTGTCCCTAAATATGAGTCATATACTGCTAAAACTGGAACATTGCCGATAAATAATTCTTTCGCTCTCGCCATCTCCCATTTACTTTTTGCAAAAGTATCCGGAGCAAGAGATTGCATTATCTGGTTTGCCTTAGGTCCTATTAAACTAAGGCCGCACATTCCAGCTGTAAGATCTTGAACCAAAACCCGGCCTGATGCTGAGACGTGTTTTTTAATCCAACTTGCTTCAACGGCTCCTGTACAAAGAACAAAAAATGTTGTGGCTTTTAAACGGATTACTTTTATCTGATCTTTTATACCAGCTAATTCATGCAGCATAAGTGTAGTTGTCAAATGACCGATTGGAATATCGATATTGCTTGTTGTGAGTGTCTGTAAAAACTCAACTGCTCCTTCACCACTAACTTTTAAACGTTTTTTCGTTGCTGTCACATCATAAAGTCCGGCATATTGACTTGTATGAAGCTGTTCTGCTTCAGTAATTGGAGACCAGTATTGAGCTACCCATCCCTCACGCTTCAATATACTTTTTTCATACTTTGCAACAAGAGAATCATTTGCTTCATACCATTGAGGTTGTTCCCATCCAGATTTTTCACTAAAATAGGCACCTAATGTTTTTTGGCGACTATGATAAGGACTTACTCGCATATCACGTGAAGTTTCTGGAGGCATAAATGGATGATGAATATCGTATACTTTTTCATAATTTTCAATAGAACGCTTTTTATAATAAGCTGGGCTTTGAGCATATGTGTCAAAACGATTAATGTCGCATAACTCTAAATCAAGGGCTGGTGCTCCATTCACAATCCATTCAGCCATTGCTTTACCAACACCAGCAGAATGGGTTACCCAAATAGCTTCTGCTACCCAAAATCCATGTATTTTTTGTGATTCTCCTAACAAAGGCATACCATCAGGTGTAAACGAGAAGATTCCATTTATTCCTCTTTTCCATCCTGCTTTTTTTAAACCTGGAATGAGTTTAAGCGCATCTTGCCATGGCTTTTCAAAATCTTCCGGTGTAAACTCTTTAACGGATGGCATCTCTTTGGATTCACTATATTTAGTGATTTCGCTGACCTCGACAGGCAATGGTCGATGTTGATAAGAACCAATACCTAATCCATTGAATACTTGACGATAGTACATAGCACTATCTTGATGGCGGATAAGAGGGGCTGTTACCTCTTCTGTTTCATTAGCAAGTTCTTGTAGATCATTCGAATATACATATTGATGGGCTATTGCTTGAAGAGGAATAGTCACTCCCACCATTTCACCGATACGTGGTCCCCAGAAACCAGCACAACAAATGATCAAATCAGCTTCAAATCTTCCAGCACTAGTTTCGACTGCCTTTACTTCATCATTTACAACCTCTATACCCGTCACTTCGGTATGTCCGAGGAACTTGGCACCACAAGATTCAGCAAAACTAGCCATCTTATCAACAGCACGAAGAGGCTTAGCAATTCCATCTGATGGTACATACAGACCGCCTAAAATATTATCTGGGTTAATTAGTGTACACTTCTGTGCACATTCTTCTGGAGAAAGTATATATGCATCCATTCCCCATGACTTCCCTATTCCTGCTTTTCGTTTCAAATCCTCAAAACGTTCAGGGGTCTGTGCAACTTCGATACTACCTACCGTATAGAATGAAGGTTGTTCCTCACTGCTTAGCTCTTTGAAAGCCTCCACTGTTTGGTTAGCTAATGTAGTTAAAATTTTTGACGAATTAAGTTGAAACACAAGCCCAGGAGCATGTGATGTTGATCCTCCTGTTTCAAATAATGGCCCTTGTTCAATAACTGTTATATTCCGTTGGCCCATTTTGCTTAAATAATAGGCAGTACTACATCCAACAACTCCAGCTCCAATAATGACAATTTTCTTTTGCTCCATACCTCCACATCCCTCTCTTTCTTGATAACTCTAGTTATCTTTATTACATGATATCTAGTAAATTTTAAAGTTTTTCACTTGTTGCTATATAAACTCTTGCTGAACTCTTTTATAAAGGATTTTCTCATGCTTTTAATCCCTTTTTCATAATCAAAAATTTTTATGAGTTTGATTATTTTTATCCTAATTCAATACTTTGCACAATAGAGATGTCATAAAATATAACAGTGTTTTTTGGGAATATTTAGTTCTTGCTCCCTTTCTTCCTACTAAAAGCAAAAAAAAGAGTACAAAGTAATTTTTCATTACCTTACACTCTTATATTATTTCTCGTTATTTAATTGCATCTTCTTCAAACTTAGTATGATGTAAATATTTTAATCGATAATTTTTTCCCCACTCATACATGGTTTCAAGTATTGGCATTAACGTATGACCTTGTTCAGTTAGAGAATATTCTACCTTTGGGGGAACAACTGGGTACACTTCACGATGAACAATTAGATCTTCTTCTAGCTCTCGTAATTGATTGACAAGCATTCTTTGTGTAATGTCTGGGATTATAGATCTTAATTGATTAAAACGGAGTGTTCCATGTTTGCCTAAATACCACATAATTAACATTTTCCATTTTCCACCAATTACATTCAACGTTAATTCCTTCTCACAATTAAACGTTTTTTCATCAAATCTACTCATCACTTTCACCCCATATTAAAATTTCCCTTAAATTCATAGTATACTTTTGGGAACTATATGAATTTAAAGTGCGTACTTTTTTTTCTGAACATTTAAAATATAATTGAAAATATAAAGAAATACAAGAAACCTTAAGGAGGAATAATGATGGAATTACAATTGGCATTAGATCTAGTAAATATTGAAGAGGCAATAAAAGTCGTGAGTGAGGTTCAGGAGCATATCGATATCGTAGAAATTGGAACTCCTGTTATTATTAACGAAGGATTGAAAGCAGTCAAAGAAATTAAAGAAGCTTTCCCTGCTTTAACTGTATTAGCAGATTTAAAAGTTATGGATGCTGGTGGATATGAAGTGATGAAAGCCTCTGAGGCAGGAGCTGGAATTGTTACAGTTCTCGGTGCACAGATGACGCAACTATTAAAGGTGCTGTAGAAGAAGGTAAGAAACAAGGTACAAAAATTCTTGTCGATATGATCAATGTTAAAGATATTGAACAGCGTGCAAAAGAAGTTGATGCACTTGGCGTTGACTATATCTGTTTACATACAGGATATGATCTTCAAGCTGCTGGTGAAAATTCATTTGAACAGTTAAGAACAATTAAACGTGTTGTAAAAAACGCAAAGACAGCTGTTGCTGGTGGAATCAAATTAGAAACACTTCCAGAAGTCATTCAAGCTAAGCCAGACCTTGTCATTGTTGGTGGAGGAATTACCGGTAAAGAAGATAAAAAAGCTGCTGCAGCCCAAATGCCCATGAGCTTGGTGACGTATATCTAAATATAGCACCTACTCTAGAATCACCATTCTTTAACGTAAATTGGAATTCGTAGTCACCATCTGCAAGCTGAGGTGAGTTTTGATCTACTACTATAAGATTATTATTCATTCCTCTTATCATTTTCATTTGATTATTTTCTACCGCTAGTGTTGAAGCAGTACCAACAACAGCCTGCCAGTCTCCAATATTTCCGTCATCAAAATTTTGTACATATGGATTTTCCCAATCATACTGATTAAGCTGCTCAACGTTAGCAGCATGTGCTGTAGAAACAACATTTTTACCTAGAAAAGGAATATTAAAGTCAAATACTTGTGTAAACATAAATAATGATAAAAATAAACTAATTGTTTTTTTATAAACTTTTAAATTTCCCCTTTTCTTCATACACTTTCCCTCTCTCTTATTAATAATTTCATGAAACCCCATAAACCTCCCTTAATAATCAAAATATGTGTTATGTTGCAAATTTCCAGCTAATTTAATATTAGAACAAACTAAGTTAATACTTAATGATATATTTTAACTAAATTTTGACTATTCTTTGTTTTTTTGATAGTCGGATAATTTTAGCCTACATGGAGTTCACTGATTGCTGCAGTAGACCATGTTATAGGTATTAACAGACAAACAGCCTTTGCAATTGATAAATTTTGTATATAGGATGGCTTAATACCACACCCCATCATGCCTTATTTTGAATAACTGATTTAATAAATTGTCTAACTCTTGACTACATTGAATGGTTTTGGAATGAAGAAATCCATACCGCTTATTAATATCAAATAATTCATTTCTTTTTTCCTCTATCTCTTTTGTTACCTGTTTTAATAAAGTATCCATCCCTTTACTCTCCATTCAAATAACTCTCCAGTAAGAATTCTATCTTGATGTGACTGCCGAAATTAACGGCCCTAACCACCTTTGTATGCATCCTTTAAATCAGGGTGATTATAGTCAATCCCAGTATCAAGAACAGCTACTTTTACGCCTTCTCCGGTAATGCCTTCCTTATGTAACTTGTCAATCTTAAAATAAGGAATACTCTCAACAGAAGTTGTGATTTCTCTATCAACATCTGTTGGAAGATCTTGCTTAATAGGATCAACCGTACTTTTCTTAAAATTCTGAATTTTCCACCCTGACCATGCCTCTTTTTTAGAGTAATATTATCCGTATGTCCAAGAGTTAGAGATTCATTGCAAATGCTCTTAAGTTATTGCACCAGAACCTGTTCCACCTGTCATAACGTTACCTCCCCACTAATAACGGTGTAATATCACTACTAAAAGAATATCGTTCGGCTTTGTTACTCCATAGTAGAAATGCTATTCCAAATTTTTTGGATTACATTAATAAAAGATTGAATTGTTACTACGTTTTCTTTTTCCTTCAACGTAATGATAGAGGTTTTTACTTTTACCTTGTTCTCAGTAACTAGGATCGGGACTAAATCACCATTGCTAATTTCCTTTTTTATGCAGACACTGATTCCCAACCCTACCCCGATATTATTTAATACGGCCTTTTTGATTCCTTCTAAACTTCCAATTTCTATTACGTTTTGTGATGAGAGTTTCGATTGTCTCAAATATTTACTCATCATCGTTTCATAATATCCATCAGCTTGATATTTAATTAAAGGAAATTTCGTCAGTAATTGGTCTTCCGGGTACCTAGCATATAAATCTTTAGAAACCACTAGAACCATGTCTTCCTCTGCAATCACGATGTTTGTCATTCCATTTTTACTTAGCTCGCCCGAAATAATCCCTATATCGTATTTGTTTGATTCTATCCCTTTTATAATTTCATCCCTTTTACAGGAAATCAACTTAATCTGTACATGGGGATATAGCTTCAGGTACTCAGATATGACATAAGGAAAATAATTCGCACAATAGCTTTCACCAGCTGCAATCGTTACATTGCCATACGAATTTGAAAGTTCGGTGAATGATGATTCAATCTCCTCTACTATGGAAAAAAGCTGATCCGTATATGTTTTAAGGATTTCACCTGCAGGTGTCAAAAAGTTCTTCTTTCCAATCCGTATAAATAGCTCCTGATTCAATTCTTGTTCGAGCGTCTGAATTTGTACAGTTACAGCAGGTTGAGTAAAGTTTAACTTTTGCGCAGCCTTTGTAAAATTTAAGTACTCTGCTGCGAATTTGAAAGTTTTCAGATGTCTTAATTCCATAATAGTTGCTCTCCATACTATCAAATTTTTTGGACTGGTACATATTAGTATAGTGCAGAATATCAATAAAATAATGTTATGGTTACCATAATGTCTTTTGATTTTACATTAACATCCCCTTCATTAGTATTTTGGGAATGTTATTACAATCTTGTACTGTTTGTATCACTTTTGGCGGTTTGTAATATTTAGCTAATAATAGAGTTACAACAAGACCAACGCCTCCAATATTATAAAACATAACGCGCCAGCCCCAAGTATCTGCTTTTAAACCAGTAAAGTATAAAGTGATAGCCGACCCTATTAACTGAGCAACAAATAAAATTGACTTCGCTCTTGCCTGAACTTCTCTTTTGAAAATTTCTGTAATAGCTACACCAAAAAAAGAGTGTTTAAATTGACAATCCTCAATTTTAACACCCTCCATTTGAGTGGCTTTTTATAATAATTAATCGTTAAATTCGATAACTGCTCTTCCTACATTTACACAATTGCAATCATGGAAAGAATTTAAATGGTTGATTAATATCTTCTAAGGCAATCCGATTCAACGCGAGCTCATCCAGTTTGAATTTCCCATCTAAATACATTTCTGCAATGATGGGGAAATCACGGAATGGCTTCACATTACCATCTAACAGCTTTCCTTCAAACATTGGACCCAATGCAGATTCGCATAAGTGAACTTCCCTAGTCACGCAAAATTCACATGTTCCGCAATATGGAACCCAGCTTAAAGCTACTTTCACGTTGGTGACATACCCCAACCGATTCAACAATTCCCGCTCCCTCATGTCCAAGAATTGTTGGTGTCGGCGTAGTCGAATCATTTAAAGAGTTTAAATCACAGAGGCTCCTGTTGCTTTAATTTTCACTAGAACTTCATTCGCTTTTGGTTCACTAAGTTCTACGTGTTGAATGGATAAAGGTTCGCCGATTTCAGGCATTTTTTGCAATGAGTTCATCTGGTTTAATTGATTTTCTAGCTTCCTTCTTTACTGACATTCTAAAGATTAACGTCATGAAGATAGCGAGGATAGCCGCGCAGGCACAGAAGATGAAGTATCCATTATATCCACCGTTAGGTCCGTATGTTTTAAACAATACAATATTGACGATAGGCATTAAAATATCAGGTGTATAGCCTATAAAGGATACAACTCCAATCGTTAGACCGAGTATCTTTTCATCTACCTTACAATCTCCAAGTAACGACCAGTAAAGACCTCTAATGGTATAAATCATTAAACCTATCATGACGACTTGGATTTTAAAGTAAATGAGAGGCATCGTAATTGGTAAGATTGATATAGCAATTAAAAAAGTGGCAGCTAACCCTAAGGCGATCATGAGGATACTGCTTTTCCCAAATTTATCACCTAAAAATCCGCCTAACAACCCGCCAATCGGCCGCATCCAAAGCATTAATACAGTCACTTCACCTACAGTTGCGGCATCAATTTTGATGTTCGTTTGTAAAAATCCACCCTGATAATATACGGCCCAGGTCACAATATAAGACATAAATATGATGCCGCCTAGCATCCATATGAACTTATTACTGAATAGTTGTTTGAAATCGTTCACATTAATTTTTTTACTGGTTTCTGCCGCTTTAGAAGAAGATTCTTTTTTAATAGAAGATTTGTCTTCTTTAACAAAAAATAAAATGAGTACGGATACCAAAATAAGCGCAGCAGAGTACATGTAAACCACAAATTGTAACGCTTCTTTCTTATGAACCAATTCTGTACTGTCTCCCAAAACGTTTGTAAAAATAAATAATGCGATACTTGCTAATATGGCCTCTACTATTCCACGGCCACCATCTAAAGCACCAAAAAATCTTCCTTCTTCTTCCTTTTTAGAAATTAACTTTACAAGTTTTAAATGAGCTGCCCAAAAGGTGAATACGGAAAAAAATCCCCAAATACCAAATATCACTAAGACCATTGAATAGCTCGGAACTTGAGCAAACCATAGTCCGGTAAGTCCACAAACCAAAAGTGAAATGAATAAAAGTTTTTTTGCGGAAAATCGATCAGCAAGCCAGCCACTTGGAGAGTATCCCACAAGATAAGCCACACCTAAAACGGAAAAAATGCCATTTAATTGTTTAAGAGTTATTCCGTATACTTCCAAAATCGTTTCTTGATAATTTGTTTTTAAATAGATAAGTGGAAATATCGATCCTGCTGCTAAAACAATGAGGAAAAATTGAAAATACCTTTGATAATTTTTCTCTGCCACAAAATCACTCTTTTCTTAACTAAAAATGGGATAAGATAGTTTTAAAATTTCATCGGTATGAACTCTCACCTTTTTAACGACAGTATCGTTAATGGTATTGTAGAGTACGTGATTTTTTTGGTTCGGTATAAACGTTTGTTGAGTTTTAACCATTTTACTTGCAGCCTCATAAAAATCTTTGTAAATCGATAGATGTTGGCAGACACATATAGCAGCTCCTAAACACGCACTACTGCTGCCTGCACGTCTGTGAACTGGCAATCCAAAAAGATCCGCAATAATTTGCATTATCACATCACTTTTGGAGCCCCCGCCTATTACGACTAAATCATTTAACTGTACGTCTATTTCCTCTAACATATCATCAATATTGTTTTTAATATTAAAAGCAATCGCTTCCAAAATTGAACGGTATATATGGTATTTTGTATGGCGCTGATCAAAACCAATCATGACACCTTTTCGATATGGTATAGATGGTGTCGATAACCAGTCTAAAATGGTAATCAGACCGTCACTGCCGACTGGAACATCTTGTGCTTTCATATTCAAGTATTCCTCTTCCAATACACCTAGTTTTCTTGCTTCTGTAACGAGTTCTTCACCAATCAGCTTTTTAAACCAACTCACGGTCCACATACCACGTCTTATTCCATTTGATTCATAAACATATTTAAATGGAATACATGCAAGCGTTGGAAAGAAATTAAGGGCATTTTCCTTAAATTCATTTCGTAACAGCATGGACGAAATGAATGTTCCAAGCGAGATCATGATGGTACCTTCGTCCTTAATTCCGGAACCCAGCGCCTCTACAGCTTTATCGTTAGCTGTCGCTACTACTGGTATATCATGATGGAAACCAAACTCCTCGACCAATTCTTGTCTCAGCATTCCCAGCTTTTCGCCTGGTTTTACAAGATCAAATACCATGTCTCTTTGCAATCCATTTGCCTCAAATACTTCCTCGTCTTTCGACCAATCCAACGTTTCACGGTCCAATGGCCAGTGAACTTCATAATTGGAAGCAGTGTCTTTAAATTCCCCTGTCAACCGAAAGCCTAGATAACCAGAGGTAGTCGTCACATACTTTACTTGATCATCAGAATGTACATATGGTTCGTTAAGTCTGGAATCCATCCAGCTTATCACAGGATAAGCTAGATGGCCCTCTTCCTTTAATAAAACACGACAACATCTAATGGTACAAAGTCCAATTCCAGCAATGTCTTTAGGATTGCCAGTAAAATGGGCTAGACAATTTTTAATAGCTCCGTACACACTGTCCCATAAATCATCTTCGGGATGGATGACAACCCCTGGTTCAGGTGATAGAGTTTCTTTTAATTGAAAAGATCCGAAAGCAACTTCATTACCTTTAACATCATAAATGGCTACTTTTGTACTTTGCGAGCCATTATCAATCCCCATTACATACCCGCTCATATAATCACCTTTTATTAACCTTTTATATATTTTTTGCCCTCTTCTTGAGGGAAGATTGTACCAAAATTCATGATTCCATTAGGGTCAAAAGCTTCTTTTAATTTTTCTAACATATAGTAAGCAGATCCATGCTCTTCTTCTGTCCACTCGGTACGATATTTTCCAATACCATGGTGATGGCACATGGAACCGCCAAGTTTCAATGTTTCTTCAATAATAATGGAATGGATTGGATGATGATAAATTCTCATTTCATCCTCTGGTGCACAATTAATATTATAGTTATAAACAAAGTACATATTGGTTCCATTTAGATAACTATGGGATGAGTGTCCACCAAGCATGGTTATATCTTCAATTCTGTCAAACTCTTCCATAACTCTTTTCATTACATTGTGATAAATCTTTGTAATGTTTTCCCAGTCAGCTGATACTTCCGTTGTAAAACCATCATGCTTATGATGATCAACCATTGTTTGGAATTCACGATCAATGTGTCCCTGCGTCCAATTCAAGTTATTAAACCAATTTTCGATTAATTGGTCTTCAACTTTTTCAACGATTCCATCTTGGAATTTAGCAACCGCTTCTTCAATTGCTTCATTCGTTGCCTTAACAATACCAGCTGGCCCTTCTGTCATAAAAATCAACACACATTTGTCTTTATAGAAATGAGAGAAATGTTGTCTTGCGTCTTCTTCAGAATAAACACGTGCCACAGATGGTCTAAAGCCGTTTGTAATCACTTCTCTTAAAACTTTAATACCCGTATCAACATCTTTTAATAAATAACCATGGAACACATTGTTTTTAGGATAGTATTTAAAAATTTTCACCGTAACTTCTGTGATATAACATAATGTTCCTTCATTGCCGATAACAATGTGTCGAATATCCGGTCCTCCAGCTCTTCTTGGAACATTTTTGATTCGAGAAATGTAACCGTTTGGAAATACACATTCTAATCCAACAACCATATCTTCAATCGCACCGTATAAAGTGGAGAATTGTCCAATACTTCTTGTTGCCAATAATCCACCAAATTGTGCAACTGGTTTAGACTGTGGAGAGTGACCAGTTGTGTAACCAATTTTACGCAGCTCATCTTCCAATGTTTGTAGTTTTACACCTGTTTGGACAGTTGCTTGCATGTTATATGGATCGATTTTAATGATATTATTCATTCTTGACCCATCGATAACCATAGCGATTTCTTTCCAGTTTTCCAGACCGCCTTCTGTAGCTGTTTTTCCACTACGAGGAATCACATTGATCTTGTGTTCATTACAGAACTGCAGAAGTGCCTGTACTTCTTCTGTAGAGTGTGGATATACTATCGCCATTGGCATTGGAACGTCAAGTACCTTTTTAGCTTTTGCATATTTTTTATATCGGTCAGAAGATGCATCATATAATGCTTCATGATCGGTATTTATTTGTTCGATTGAAATAATTACCTCTAATTCTTTTAACAATTGTTCTTTAATCTTCGTAGTTTTTTCTTTTAATAATTGTTCATTCGTCATCGCAGCATTTCTCCTTTTATCGATTTCTATATTTTGTTATCGTACTAAGTATCCGCCATCAACATTCACGAGAGTTCCATTTACATAATTGGAAGCGTTTGAAGCTAGATATACAACTGTACCCATTAAATCTGAGATATTTCCCCATCTATTGGCAGGAATATGATCTAAAATTCGTTGATTGGCTTCAGGATTCGCTCTAGTCTCTACAGTAACGGCAGTAGCAAAATAGCCAGGTGCAATACCGTTTACTTGAATATTGAATTGAGCTAATTCATCACAATATGCTTTTGTGAAGCCTGCTAAACCGTGTTTCGTTGCCGCATATGCAGGTGACCATTGACCTCCAAGGTAGGAAAACAAGGAACAAGTATTAATGATCTTCCCGCTTTTTTGTGGAATCATATACTTCGCCACTTCATGAGATAATTCAAACGCTGCAGTTAAATTGATTGAGACCATTTTATCCCATTGAAGTCGAGTAAACTTCGTCACATCTGGTTCATTGATACAAATGCCTGCGTTGTTCATGAGGATATCTATTTTTCCAAATGTTTTGATACATTCTTCTGCAATTTTTTTACAAGCATCCTCTTGAGTAACGTCTGCAATCATCAAATGGTACCGGACGCCTTCTGCTTCAATCATGTTTTTCGTTTCACCATTGTCATCAGCGATGCTGACTGCAAAAATGTCTGCCCCTGCTTTTGCCAGTGCTAAGGCAAAGCCTTGCCCCAATCCTGAATTTCCTCCAGTGATAATGGCTACTTTTCCTTTTAAGCTAAAAAAATTCATTGAGAAATCTTTTATATCGGTTTTATGAGTAGTCATGTTTACCCCTCCTCTTAAATGTTTTTTATTATTTACAACGTTAATTTACTATAAATACCTCCAAATGTAAACGGATTCTTAAGAAAATTTTCTATTTTTTTTAAAAAAAAATTATATTGTGGAAAATTTTCCACTATGGTATACTTTCATTAAGCACTAAAATGAGAAGAGAGGGAAAGACCATAAATATTAATTTAAATAAATTAAATGAGCTGGAGCTTTCGGTTCATATTAAACTTTCTGAAATTATTAAAGAAAAGGATCATTTAAAAATATTAGAGGCCGCTGAGTATTGTAATGTGTCTTCTTCAAAAGTATCCAAACTTGTAAGAAAACTTGGGTTTGAAAGTTTTAAACAATATAAACAATTTTTTGGCGGTCAGCCAATCATTCAGGAAGACAAAAAAACTTCAAGTGAGCTTGAACGATTAAAACACTTTATAGATAATTTTGACCCTACATTAGTGGATGAGTTTTTAACTCTTTATAAGAAGTACAACAGAATTGTGCTATTTGGATTGGGTCCATCCTTTATTTGTGTAGAATACTTTGCTTATAAGCTTGCTCTTGTTTCTGGAAAACATATTTTAGTGAGCCAGGGAGAAGATCATGCGAAGCATTTAGTGTATGAGGACACGCTTTTAATTGTTTTTTCCGTAACCGGCAAATTCGCCTCTTTTGAAAACCTTTTCAACGGAGCAAAGTCTAAAGGGGCTGAAATATTGTTGATTTTGGAGGAATATGACAATTCTCAAACTTTACAAGTAGATAATATATTTTACTTAACCAAATCTGCTCAAAATGGAAAATTGTTACCTTATGAAAAAACTCGAACTGTATTCTTTATTTTTATAGAAGAAATTATTGCAAAATTAATGGCAGAACGAGATGCATTAAAAAAGGATGAATAAAAGAACAGACCGTCTGGCCATGAGACGGTCTGTTTTCTTATTTTATATAGTTAATAGACTGTTAGACGTATCGGCTAGTTCCTTTTGTTCTTGTGATGAAAACTCAACCACTGTTCTGCCAACGTTGTTGCAATTGCAGTCATGGAAGCTGTCGAATGCTTTATTAATGTCATTTAGCTGGATACGATCAAGGACGAGTCAGGCTTCGATGAAAAGTGTAAATCTGTAAGTTTCTGGTGAAAGGAGTACATACACAACTCTAAGATGATCATTTTCGATTGTGGAATCCGGTCTTTGAAACTGCACATGCCTTAGTGTTATTAGGCAATTGAACATCGGCTTTGTCCCATATACCACATTTTCTGAAAAGCTAAATTCGGACAACAAGAAAAATTTCTCCTTGCGTGATGAGTTGATCGTAAAACAACGGTTTCGTCTATAAGAGATTGTTCAAAAAGTCCGGGAAACATTCACTGAAAGTGAGCGAACGTTTTTGGATAAGATTTAAAAGTTTATTTGCTGCTACCTGCTAACAGGGATTGTATCATGTTGAAACCTCTCTTTTTCGAGTAAAAGCAATGATGAATAATAATAACGGAAAGACAAATACCATGGTTATATTAAAGAGGATATATGTTGTCCCTACAAAATGAGAAAATTCTTGAAGATTTGGAGCTACCCAAATACTACATATTATAATGTAAATGCCCATCGGAAAGACAATTGGGCGATAGTTACTAAGACCTAACCATTGGGAAGTACCGATTACGATTATATAATAAAAGATGGATATTTTAATAAATGCCCCGGCAACCCATATAGCCATAACAATGGACTCTATATGTTCTAAAAAATCAGCTATACTAATGTACCGAACAGCAGACATGACCGGATAAGTAAAAGTGGCTGTGATCCCTCCAAATATGAACAGGGTAGTGATATTGAGAGCTAACAAGGTCAGTAAGACAATACATAAAGAAATGACTCCATATTTCATTCCTTTATCTGAATTAGATAAAAACGGGAGAAGCATAGCGAGAATCACAACGTTGTTAAACCAACCAAATAGAGGAATTGCTCCTCTAAAGACAGGTTTCATTCCATTTTCCATTATGGGAAAAATATTCTTGATTTCCATATCGGGAAGAAGTAGGAGAATTATTATCACCCAAAGTATTAATATGATAGGGATGAATAGCTGTGCAATTCTTGCGATTCCTTCTATGCCGCCTCGTACGGCAAGAGCACAAGCAAAAATCATACTGGCTATCACAACCATCAGTGGGGTTTTTGGCATAAAGCTACCTACGACAAATTCAGCGTATTGTCTTGTTATAATACCATCGCCATATATACATATGAAGATAAAAAAGAAACCGAAGATTTTCCCGCATAATCTGCCAACAATTTTTTCACTATATTGGATGATTGTTTCCCCAAGGTATCGCTCGTGTAACTTAAATGTAATATATACGAGAATAAAACCGGTAACTGAACCGATCATTGTTGAAATCCACAAATCGCGTCCTGCGTGTATGGCTACTATCCTGGGTAATAGTAGATCTCCAGTTGCAACAACCATTGGATACATAATAATTGCCATTTGAAGCGGTGAAATCTTCCCTTTCTCTAACACTCTTCTTTCACCTCATTTACTTGTCCTTCCCTAACAGTTCATATATTAGAGGTTGTTCAAAAAGTCCGGAAAACATTCATCGAATAAGAAGAACACTTTTTCTTCGTCTGAAAGTGTCTTCCGACAAGACCAACACACATTAATAAGTCCGATCCTGTCCTCCAATACTTTGATATTTTTTAAACCTGATTAATAATACTTGTCCATACGACCATACTAAAAATGTATTCAGTATGGACAAGTATTCGATCAGAAACATCGCTATCTACCTGGGCACTAAGCTGGATTACCTACAAAGTAATCTATAAGATTGGCGGTATCAGATATTTGCAAAAAAAGCAGAATCATAAAAGAGATAGTGAACTTTACCCTCAAGTCTGAGAAATAGAAAAAGATAAGTTATCAATGGTATAGTAGAAAATTTCAGCCTATGCATTGATGAAGAGTCGTTGTTTTGAAAGGAAAGAGGTATATCATGTTGATTCGAAAATCCCGAAAATGGGTCAAGAAAGATGGGATATCAAAAGCAATTTCTCACGTTCCCGAGCAACAGAAAGAGCCTATTTCTTCAAATTTGCAAGAAAATGTACAAATACTGCGTTCCATTTACGCCGATTGCTCCGATGTCAATTTTCGAACATTTTTGGTTAACGGAACAACAAAGGCGGTTTTGGTCTATATTGAAGGACTATCCAATATTGAAGAGATCGATGACAATGTGCTATCCCCCCTTATGCGGGATACCGCCGAAAAAACGGGCAGCATAAATGAATTGCTGGAAAGAAAGCTTTCGGTCTCGAAGGTGAAAGAAATCAAAACTTTTCCCGATTGTATCGAATCCATTTCCATCGGCAATCCGGTTCTTCTTTTCGAGCACGAAACCCTTGGGATTTCTTTAGGACTGGCAAAATGGGAGAAACGGTCCATTGAAGAACCATCAGCAGAATCGGTTGTACGCGGACCGCGGGATGGGTTTACGGAAACGATTGGAGTAAATACCTCGCTCTTACGTAGAAAGCTTAGAAGTCCACAATTAAAGATGAAATCAATGAAAGTAGGTCGCTACAGTCAGACCGAAATCGTCTTGGCCTATATCGAAGGGATCGCCGATTTAACCCTGATCGATGAAATGACCCAAAGGATTCAGCGAATCAATATCGACAGTGTATTGGAAAGCGGATATATCGAGGAAATGATCGAAGACAACCCTTTCTCTCCGTTCCCACAAGTATTGAATACCGAGCGGGCGGATGTGGCTGCATCAAGCCTTTTGGAAGGAAAGGTCGTCATTTTGGTAGACGGGACTCCGTTTGCCCTGATCGCACCGACAACGCTCTTTTCATTGCTCCAATCAAGCGAAGACTATTATCAGCGCTTCTTAATTGGGACTGTGATCCGCTGGCTACGTTATTTTTTCGTGCTGCTTTCCTTGCTGCTCCCGTCGCTCTATGTGGCCCTACTGACTTTTCATCATGAGATGGTACCTACAACGCTACTATTGAACGCTGCTTCATCTCGCGAGCGAATTCCTTTTCCGGCACTGGTTGAGGCTCTGATCATGGAATTCACGTTCGAAGCACTGCGGGAGGCAGGAATCAGGCTTCCTAAGCAGGTGGGAGCGGCTGTAAGCATTGTCGGGGCACTCGTCATTGGCCAAGCGGCGGTTCAAGCAGGTATAGTGTCGGCCCCGATGGTTATGGTCGTAGCCATAACAGGGATCGCCTCCTTTACGGTTCCTCGTTATACCGCTGGAATTGCCCTGCGGATGCTACGCTTTCCCATCATCTTTCTGGCAGGTATGTTGGGATTGCTGGGCGTGATGCTGGGGATCATTTTCATCCTTATCCACTTAAGCACATTAAAGTCTTTTGGTGTTCCTTATTTGGAACCATTGGCCCCGATGAAATTCCGCGATATGAAAGACGTCCTGATACGGGCCCCTTGGTGGATGATGAATACCCGCCCTCATTTAACGGGTGATTATAATAAGTACCGCCAAGCTCCAGAGCAGAAACCTGATCCAATACGAGGAGATGAGTAATGATCGATCGTCTGAATCTATTTTATCCAAGGAAAAGGTCATCCAATAAAAATTCTTGGTGCGATGATCATATTCACACCAAAGGAAAGCTGCTGGAAAAAGGGGAGACCGTGGGATGAAAAAGATGCTATTGTTTTTCTTCTTTTTTGCGAACAACTTGCTTCTAGCCGGCTGCTGGGATCGTACCGAAGTCAATGATGTAACGCTAATCACCGGAGTAGGGATTGACAAAAAGAATGAAAACACGATTGAGCTTACCGCAGAAGTATATATTCCCAAAGCTTTGGGTGCTGGTGGCGGAGGTGGCGGTGGTGGTAGCGGTGGTAGTCCCCCCGAAACCATAATAAGAAGTGGAAAAGGAAAGACAATTGCCGATGCCATCTCGAACTTACAGGAAAAAATTCCGCGCGAAGTTTTCTGGGGGCACACAAAAGTGATTGTGATTGGGGAGAAACTGGCGATAGCAGGCATACGTGAGCCTCTTGATTTCCTGGCACGAACTCCCCAAACTCGCCTGCGGAGCAATGTGTTTGTCGCTAAGGGGAAAGCCAAGGATATAATGGCCTTACTTCCTCCTTTGGAAAGCAGCTCTTCGGAAGTGCTTAGGGAATTAGCGGCATCGAAAGTTTTGATGGACATCACCTTGAAGGATGTATTACAAATGTTAAGCGGGGACGCCCAGGCAGCGGCCGTTCCAATGGTCACTATCGATCCTGCCGCAAAAGGGTTAGAACCGCTGCAGACGGTTTCGTATATTAATCAGACCGCAATTTTTAAGAAGGATAAGATGATTGGCCAAATCAGTGATAAGCTGACAAGGGGTGTACTGTGGACTAGAAACGAGATAAAGCAGGCTACTGTCACCATTAAGTCGAAAGAGGGAAAGGGGAATGTGTCCTATAGGCTGCTTCGTGCGAACACTGAGCTGATCCCAGAGATAAAGTACGGAAAATGGAAGATGAAGGTAAAAGTTATCACGGAGGATGATATAATCCTGAACGGAACCGATTTAGACCTAACGACTCCGAAATTCACTCAAATGCTTCAAAAGGATTTGGAAAAAGACCTTAAATATCGCATAAGCCAAACATTAGAAAAAGTACAGAAAGAGCTGAAGGTCGATATTTTGGGCTTCTCTGAGGAATTTCACCGGAAATACCCACAAGAATGGAAAAAGGCCAAAAAGGATTGGGATGAGATCTTTCCTTCGGTGGAAGTGACCTTTGATATGAAGGCTACAGTACGCAGGCCCGGCCTGTCTACAACCCCGCAAGGATTACCGGAAGATGAGGTGAAGAAAAAATGAAATGGGGAGCATTGTTAGGAATAACAACTATCTTTACTCTTATCGCACTATATGAATGGCCCCAAATGAAACCAACGGAGAAAAAAGAAAGGGCGGCCTTTGTCACCCTTGCAGTAACAGGGTGGGTGATTGCCGTCCTGTTGCTTCATTTTCCCGACATGCCCGGCCCGACTCAAATAATTGATGCGATTTATAAGCCGATTGGAAAGATATTAGAGAAATAGCTCTTAGACAATATTACTGATTAGGTTTACGTTTTACAAAGGTCTCGATCTCTATCTACTCTCGCAGTCTGGCGTAAAGGTTTTCTGCGGTAAACTCCCACTTTTTAAAACTAAAAAACTCAAACTTCGCACCTAAATAATTAGGCAGAAGTCATGATCTTAATTGATAACTTATTGGGAAATGCTGACAAACCATTAGCTGGTTTAGTTTAAGTACAATCCATCACGAACTATCCATACTAATTTCTTAATGAAACGATGATCCTGTTCAAAATTATTGTTCAGATAACGAATCTGTCTTATTTGGATGCCTTCAGGCAACTTTTGCTCGTCTTTTAGTTGTTGAATGGCTACTGGATATGTTGGATTCTTATCAACTGTTATTACTCTAGGTTTTGAAACATGAAAAGCAGCCAATGCTTGCTTAAAAAAGCGCTTAGCTGCTTTGGTATCCCTCGATTCAATAAGATAAAAATCAATGGTATTCCCTTCTGAATCAACGGCACGATATAAATACATCCATTGACCTTTACTTTGATGTACGTTTCGTCCACTCTCCAGGAGTCATTGGTTGGCTTAAGATGACGACGGATTCGTTTATCCAATTCAGGACCATACTGATGAACCCAACGCATAATGATAATGGGGGTTCTGGTGCAAACCTCGAATTTTGTTAAAATATAAACAAAAATATAAGGTTAATTCCGAATTTTAGTTCTATATACCGTTAATATTTGTTAAAAAGTTTTTCATTCCGAATAAAAATTACTCGTGAAGTATGTAAAATTCATGTTGAGTTAGCTATCTAATTCTTTTTGCACCAGAACCCATTCGTTTGTAACTTTTTAACTTATACAAATAATACACAAACTCCTTCCTCCATAAAACTGCCAGAAGGCAACTCCCATAAGGATTAGTTGCCTTCTTTTAAAATGAGTTGCGAGACACATTCCACATGTGT